>CAMAVZ010000001.1:0-141605 GCA_945861645.1 Opitutus sp. GAS368
AGATGCGCATGAGCAGAATTTTAGGTATCGATCTAGGCACAACAAACTCCTGCATGTCCATCATGGAGAGTGGTGAACCCGTAGTTATCCCGAATGCTGAGGGCGCCCGGACCACACCCTCGGTTGTGGCATTTACCAAGACCGGCGAACGCGTCGTAGGCCAAGCTGCTAAACGTCAGGCTGTGACGAATCCGAAGAACACCGTGTTCTCTGCCAAGCGTCTTATTGGCCGTAAATTTACTGAGATCAGTGAAGAGGCGAAAAATTTACCCTACAAGGTAGTCGCAGGAAAAAATGGCGATGCTTACATCGAGGTGCAAGCCGGTGACAAAACCGAGCAGTTCGCTCCGCAGCAAATTGCCGCATTTGTGTTGGGCAAGCTGAAGGCCGACGCCGAATCGTACTTGGGCGAAAAAATCATCCAGGCTGTCATTACGGTCCCCGCTTATTTTAACGATGCGCAGCGTCAGGCCACTAAAGACGCGGGCAAAATTGCCGGCCTCGAAGTTTTGCGCATTATCAATGAACCGACGGCCGCCTCGCTCGCCTACGGTTTAGATAAAAAGAAGGACGAAAAAATTGCGGTCTTCGATTTGGGTGGCGGCACCTTTGACGTTTCGGTTCTTGAGATCGGCGACGGCGTTTTTGAGGTCAAGGCCACCAATGGCGATACTCACCTCGGCGGTGATAATTGGGACGACACCATTATCAGCTGGCTCGTAGATGCCTTTAAGCAAGAAAACGGCATCGATCTCCGCAAGGACCCGATGGCGTTGCAGCGCTTGAAGGAAGAAGCGGAGAAGGCAAAAATCGCGCTCTCTTCGGCGACCACCTACGACATCAATTTGCCCTTTATCACGGCAGATGCCTCCGGTCCGAAGCACCTCAACATCCAGCTGACGCGGGCGAAGATGGAGCAAATTTGCGAAGCGCTTTTCGCGCGTTGCGTGCAGCCCTTTAAAAATTGTTTGAAGGACTCCGGCGTCAGTTCGGATAAAATCGATGAGCTCGTGCTCGTCGGTGGCATGACGCGCATGCCGAAGGTCTTGGATATTGCGAAAACGCTCGGGGGTAAGCCTCCGCATCAAGGCGTCAATCCCGACGAAGTGGTCGCAATCGGTGCCGCCATTCAAGGGGGTGTCCTTAAGGGAGATGTGCGCGATGTGCTCCTGCTTGATGTTTCGCCGCTGACGCTGGGCATCATGACCGCTGGCGACATCGCCACCGCGATGATTCCGCGCAACACGACGATTCCGACCAAAAAGACGCAGACCTTCTCGACCTATAGCGATAATCAACCGGGTGTTGAGATCGTCGTCTTGCAAGGTGAACGCCCAATGGCGCGGGATAATAAAAATCTGGGTACCTTCAAGCTCGACGGTATTCCGCCGGCGCCGCGCGGGGCTCCCCAAATCGAGGTCACATTTGACATTGATGCCAACGGCATCCTCCACGTTTCCGCGAAGGATCTGGGGACGGGTAAAGAGCAGAAGATCACGATCCAAGGTTCCTCGGGTCTCTCGAAGGAAGAGGTGGAGAAAATGACCAAGGAAGCTGAGCTCAACGCGGCGGAAGACGCCAAGCGTAAGGAAGCGGTGGAATCCCGTAACCAACTCGACACAACGATCTATCAACTCGAAAAAACTCTCAAGGATGCTGGCGATAAAATCCCCGCGGACGTGAAGGGTAAATTTGAGGCGGCCCTGACTGAGGCTAAAAAAGAGCTGGAGAGCAATGACCCGGCGCGGATGAAGGCTGCTTTGGAGTCCTTGTCCAAGATCGGGGCTGAGCTTTATCAAGCAGCCCAGGCCGCCGGTGCCGCCGGCGCGGCTGAGCCCGCGGCCGCAGCCGATGGCGCGGGTGGCGAAGCTGAGCCCAAGCCAGCTAAAAAATCCGAAGGCAAAGTAGTCGATGCCGATGTCGAGATTGTCGACGACGAGAAGAAATAATTTTTAACGCTCTCGGCGGCTTTCCGGCCGAAGGGGCGCGTCATTAATCCTAGTAAGATAATTCAACCCCGAAACAAAACCAATATGGCTAAAGTAAATATCAAACCCATCGGTGATCGCGTGCTTGTGCAGCACATCGAGGAAAAAGAACAAGTCCGCGGCGGGATCATCATCCCGGACAGCGCCAAAGAAAAACCGCAGGAGGCTAAGGTCATTGCCCTTGGCACCGGCAAGAAAGATGAAAACGGCAAGGTCACGCCCTTCGAAGTGAAGGTCGGCGACAAGGTCCTCATCTCCAAATACGGTGGCACCGAAGTTAAAATCGATGACCAGAAATTCACGCTGGTCCGCGAAGATGACATCCTCGGAGTTATCGGCTGAGGCTTTCGCTGATTATTAAAAAAAATTAAACCTTAAAATCTCTACATATCATGGCAGCTAAACAACTCCTGTTCGACGAAAACGCTCGGCAGAAAATCCTCCGCGGCGTTGAAGTTCTTTCTCGCGCGGTTAAAGTCACGCTGGGGCCTAAGGGCCGCAACGTCGTCATCGACAAAAAATTCGGCTCACCGACCGTCACCAAGGACGGCGTCACCGTCGCTAAGGAAGTCGAACTTCCCGATCCCTATGAGAACATGGGTGCGCAAATGGTGAAAGAAGTCGCCTCCAAGACCTCCGACAGCGCCGGCGATGGGACCACCACCGCCACCGTGCTCGCTGAGGGCATCTATCGCGAGGGTTTGAAGAATGTTACCGCCGGGGCTAATCCGGTCTACCTCAAGCGCGGCATCGACAAGGCCGTAGCGGCCGCAGTCGCTGAGCTCGCGCGTGTTTCCAAGAAGGTCAATGACCGCGAGGAAATCCGCCAGGTGGCAACGGTCTCCGCCAATTGGGATGAGACCATCGGCAACATCATCGCTGATGCGATGGATAAGGTCGGCAAAGACGGCACCATTACGGTTGAAGAGGCTAAGTCCATCGAGACGACCCTAGAGGTCGTTGAGGGCATGCAATTCGACAAGGGTTACCTGTCGCCTTACTTCGTCACCAACGCTGAGAGCCAGGAAGTCGTCCTCGAAGACGCTCATGTGCTTATTCACGAGAAGAAGATCAGCAACTTGCAGGAAATGCTCCCGCTGTTGCAGGTCATCGCCAAGAGCGGCAAGCCCCTCCTCATCATTGCGGAAGAGGTGGAAGGCGAAGCCCTCGCGGCTCTCGTGGTGAATAAAATTCGTGGCACGCTCAATGTGTGCGCCGTCAAGGCCCCTGGCTTTGGCGATCGCCGCAAGGCCATGCTCGAAGACATTGCGATCCTCACCGGTGGCAAATGCATCACCGAGGATCTCGGCCTTAAGCTCGAGAACCTCACCCTAGCTGATCTGGGCAAGGCCAAGCGCGTTACCGTGGACAAAGAGAACACCACCATCGTTGAAGGTGGCGGTAAAACCTCGGAGATCCAGGGCCGCGTTAAGCAGCTCCGTCGCCAGATCGACGAAACCACTTCGGACTACGATCGCGAGAAGCTCCAAGAGCGCCTCGCTAAGTTGGCCGGCGGTATCGCCGTCATCAATGTGGGCGCTTCCACCGAGGTGGAAATGAAGGAAAAGAAGGCCCGCGTCGAAGACGCCCTCCACGCCACGCGCGCGGCGGTGGAAGAGGGGATCGTCGCCGGCGGCGGCGTCGCTCTGCTCCGTACCATCAAGGCCATCGAAGCCCTCAAGCTCGAGGGTGACGAAGCCTTCGGGGCCCAGATCGTGCGGCGCGCCATTGAACATCCGATTCGCGCGCTCTGCGCTAATGCGGGCGTTGATGGTGGGGTCGTCGTTAAAGAAGTCCTCAGCTCCAAGGGTAACATTGGTTACAATGTTGCGACCGATGAGTTCGAGGATCTCGTTAAAGCCGGTGTCGTTGATCCCACGAAGGTCACGCGCACCGCGCTGCAGAATGCGGCCTCGATTGCGGGTTTACTGCTCACGACCGAGTGCATGATCACCGATCTGCCAGAGAAGTCCGCTCCAGCGGCTGGTGGCGGTCATGGCCACGGTGGCGGCGGTGGCATGGGCGGTATGGACTACTGAGTCCCGGCTCTCGTCTCGCTCAAAATTCTCAAGGCGCGCTCTCCGGAGCGCGCCTTTTTTTTGCACCGACCGGAGTGAACCGGCGCTGAGCCGGAGTATTTTGAGCTACCTTGCCCCGAGGATCATCCCTCGACCGGTACTCTGGGGAGAAATCATAAAAAAGCCCCAGCGAGTAGAATCGCTGAGGCCGATAAGCTCAGGGGCTAGGCTTGGCGCCCCTGCAGCGATGACTGCGGCTTATTACTTCCGTGGGGAAGCTGCTTCGATCTCTTGGATACGCTTTTCTAGGCCGTTCATCTCGCCGACTAGGCGCTCTTCCATTTTCTTACGATCAGAGCTGGTCACGATGCTCATGCTGGCCGCATCGCGGACAACATTGGCTGGGAGCGAGAGGAGGCGGGTGATGAGACCCTGATCCCTAAAGCTACTCAGGTAGAGCGCAGTAATTTCGTGGGAAAGTTTCATCGCATCACGGACGACTGCCTGCGAAGTGAGCAGTTGCGTATTGAGCGCTTGATTGCGGGACATCTCGGCCGTGAGCACGCCGCCGACTTGAGCGGAGATGCGCTGGCTATAGGCGTTGATCGCCTCACGGGTGAGATTTTGGTCTTTCGACATCTCCGCGAGGATGGGGGAAATTTTCTCGGCCATGCGGCTAGAAACTTTATCCACCTGCTCGTTTTGCAGCTTCTCAGCTTCCTCTGGGGTCTTAGGCAATGGGCTGTTCGGCTGAATTTTTTGGGCGATAGCTTCGGCGAGTTGGTTAACCTTCTCGGCGTTGATTTTGGCAAATTCCTCATCCGTCATCAGGGCATCGGCTTGGCGCTTGGCGATCGCGTCCTTCAAGAGCTGGTTAACCGATTCAATGTGCCGGCGGGTCTCTTCGGCGGAGGCCTTGAGCTCAGCATTCGTCTCCGTGCGCAGTCGGTTGATTTCAGTCTGCTGTTTAGCGGCAAGTTCACTAACAGTTTTCTGATAGAGCCAGAAAGCTGAGCCGATGACTAACGCGGCGGTCAAAATGATCGCCGGAATTTGTTCTTTGAGTTTTTGCCACATAGGAGGTTAGGGTTGAATGAGTGTGGACATCACTAGCAGAGGAATGTTCAAAAGCAATGCCGCCCTTGGGGCTTACCTCCCCTCACCATGAGCCTAAATCGTTATGAACAGGCCGTTTTCGATTATCTCGAAGCTCAGCTTGATGAGCGCCGTCACTGGCAAATGAAGATCACGGAAAGTGCCCGACGGGCGGAGTCATCGGGGGTCTTGACCCGTGAATTAGAGCGCGAGCTGTGGGATTATTTTGTTGAGCGCAGCCCGCATGTGCCGCGTTGGCGTGATCTCAACTTGGTTGGTTTACGGCGGGTAAGCTTTTTGAATTTAGCTGAGCATCTATTTCGCCAGTGGGGGCCACCGCCCAAGCTTAAAAAATCACCTGAGGGGTCGCATGGCTAGAGTTCCGTCACCTCAAATTTTCATGGAATTATAATTCCGGTATTTACAACGCGAAACAGCGGATGCATTGATTGGTAACCAGTCATCTACGCGATGGAAAACCCTACAATTGCGGTATCCCACTCACCGCAGCATCCGGTTAAGGTAAGAACAAAAACCTACGTTCTGGACACGAACGTATTGCTGCACGATCCCCAATCGATCTACAAATTCGAGGACAATAACCTGGCGATTCCCGTCGAGGTTCTTGAGGAGCTCGATGCGATCAAGAGCGAGCAGTCCACGGAGCGGGGGCGCAACGCCCGGCGCGTGCACCGCATGCTGCAGGAGCTCCTGCCGGATTCGCGTTCGATGCACGAGGGGGTAAAGTTACCGAATGGCGGCACTCTTTCCGTCATTATCAATCGCTATCTGGTAGAAAATAATTGGTCTTCACCGGCGATGCAGCGTTTGCGGGCGGTCCTCTCAGATTTCACCAAAAAAGATAATCGGATCATCGCTAGCGCGCTGTTTGTGCAAGAGACGCACCAACCCCCGACTATTTTGGTCACCAAAGATGTCAACGTGCAGCTCAAGGCGCGCGCCGTCGGACTCGAGGCCGAGGATTATTTAAATGATAAGGTGCCCGCCGCCGATACGGATGAGGGGGATTATCAAACGCTGCCCTTGGACATGTACGAGATGCAGCGCTTTTGTTCGGAAGGGGAGTTAGAGCTGTCCGCCGAAATGGGGGCGAAACTTTATCTTAACGAATACGTGCTGCTCATGACGCCGGAGGGCAAGACGATGCCCGGTCGCTATTATGGCAATAACCTAGTGCGGCGCTTGCATCTGCCCGATTTCGTGAAAGCCCCGGGCGGAATCCCCATTCGCCCGCGCAATCTGGAGCAGCAATTTTTTGTCGATGCGCTCATGGATGAAACCATTTCCTTGGTGACATGCTTCGGGAAGGCCGGCACCGGCAAAACTTTGCTTTCCACCGCTTGCGCACTTTTTCAGACCACCGATGAGAAATCGCGCTATGATGGGCTGTCCATTTCACGGCCCGTCATCTCGCTCGGCAAGGATATCGGATTTTTGCCCGGCACCTTGGAGGAAAAAATGAAACCCTGGCTGCAGCCCTATCACGATGCTTTGGAAGTATTGATCCCCGCGAAGCCAGCGAAAGAACCGCAGTTCGCGCAAAAAAAAGCCGGTAAGAAACAGAAAAATAATAAGATGATGGCGATGATGTCGCAGCCGCAACCGACGCACGGCGGTAGTTCCGGTGGTCATCATGGTCCGCCGGCCATCAAGCCTTACGAGCGGCTCATTAGCAGCGGGGTGGTAGAGATTGAGGCCCTCTGCTTTATCCGGGGACGTTCCATTGCGCGGCGCTTCTTTATTTTGGATGAGGCGCAGCAATTGACGCCCCATGAGGTCAAGACCGTGATCACGCGTATTTCGGAAAGTTCGAAGCTCGTGCTGATTGGAGATCCCGCGCAAATCGATAATCCGTACGTCGATTCACGCAGCAATGGGCTCGTCTACTGCCATAACCGCATGAAGGGTCTGGCGCTGGCGGCTCATGTGAAGTTGACCAAAGGCGAGCGCTCAAAATTGGCTGAGCTGGCGGCCGATTTACTCTGATTGGTTAACGACGGGGTGCTCGCTCTTGAGTCGAGGGCACCAGCAAGCCGCTGGCCTTTTACTCTAGCTCATCACCGTCTTCGGGATCCACGACTGTTTCGCGGCTAGTTTCGCTCATCATGCGGGGCGCCGTGAAAGGATTGGTGTGTTTAGGCGTGGTCAAAGATTGCGCAATAAAAGCCAGCAGTTCTGAGCGCCCGGTTTTGGTGGTCGTGGACGTGGCGAAGATCGGCGGCTGCGCGTCGGTCGACTTAGCCATGGCTTGCTTAAACTTAGCCATGGCATTGCGCGTGTGCTGAGCGGCTTGTTTATCAACTTTGGTAAAAACCAGCGCGAAGGGGATTTCATTGGTGCCAAGCCAATGCACAAATTTGAGATCCATTTCCTGCGGAGGGAGGCGCGAGTCGATGAGGGCAAACACCCGTTGCAGCGTGGGGCGCTGGCTGAGATAATCGCGCACGGCGGTGTTGAATTCAATGCGATCAGTTTTGGAAACCTTGGCGTAGCCGTAGCCGGGAAGGTCGACGAGACTCCACGTGTTGTTGATCGTGAAAAAATTGATCAGCTTGGTTTTGCCCGGCAAATCGGAAACCAGGGCGAGATCTTCTTTCTCGGCGAGTAAATTGAGCAGCGAGGACTTTCCAACGTTGGAGCGCCCAATAAAGGCAAATTCAGGCAGCACGGCGCGGGGGCAAGCGGCGAGGCTAGGGGAGCTGGTGGCAAAAAGGGCAGATTTAATTTTCATACAGGCAAGGGGCGAGGGGGCAGCTTGACCAAAGGTTGGTCCAGACCGCAAGTGGCATGGTCAGCTGATTAGTAACTTGGCCGGCCGTTAAGCACAAATAGCCCAACGCAATTTTGCCGAGGTGCTCCGTGGATTTGTGCGGCGTTCTGCGGGGCCGGCTCGGATGACCTCTTCGTTGGTGGAGGTGAAAATGCCCGCGCGGACGCCGTCGCGGAAAGCCTGTTTTACCCGCCGATCTTCCCCGGAATGAAAGGTGAGGATCGCCACGCGACCGTTGGGGTTAAGGCAAGCGGGCAGGTGGCGCAAAAATAGGTCAAGCACGCCGAATTCGTCATTTATGGCAATGCGCAGAGCTTGAAAGACGCGGCGCACACTATCGTCGTCGGTTGCTTGGTCATGGCGCGGTTTAGCCTGCAATAAAATCTCTCGAATAGCGTCAGCCAGCTGCCGCGTACGGGTGAACGGGGTAAGGTGGCGGCGGACGATAAGCTCACGGGCTAATAACTCAGCGTGGGGTTCATCCGCATGTTCCGTGAAGGCGGCCGCCAGTTTCGTCTCAGTTACTCGGGCGAGCCAGTCCGCGGCGGAAGGGGGGCGCGATGGGTTCAGGCGGAGGTCGAGCGGGCTGTCGATTTTGAACGTGAACCCACGGGTCGGATCGTCGAGTTGCATGGAGGACACCCCGAGATCAGCGAGGATCGCATCGACTCCGCCTAGTCCGAGGTTTGCTAGCACTTTGGGTAGACCGGCAAAATTTGAGCGGACGGCCGTAAAAATATCTTCGCCGAAGCCAGCGGCCCGGAGGCGGGCCGTCGTTTTGGCATGTTCTACTGGGTCAACATCAAGGCCGATGAGTCGCCCGTGGGGGGTAAGGCCGGCCATTAATTCGCGGGCGTGACCACCGAAGCCAAGGGTGCAATCCACGGCGATCTCACCCGGCTGAAGGGCCAGTGCCTCAAGAATTTCGGCGACCATAATTGGTCGGTGACTACCGGCGGGGGTTTTGCCGGCTGCCAGTACTTTCGCCACGTCGGCGCGATAACGCTCAGGATTGAGCTCTTTGTATTTATCTTCGAAGCGTCGAGGATTTTTCCCGGCATAGCGTGGGCGCCGCTGATGCGGCCTCGCCGACTGGGCAGGCGGGACCGAGGGATGCGGCGGCTCGGACATACAATTTAAAATTAGCAGCGATCCGGCTAGTGGCAAACATCGCGCGAGCCCTTAGGCCTCGGTGTGGAGCTGTTGCAGTAAGGCTTGGATGTAACCAAAGCAGAAGGCGAAGGCCTTGTGGCCTTGGGGATCGCCTGCGATTTGGGGAACGTGATCGGGCATGATCATTCCGGCATAGCCCACCTCACGGTAAGTGCGCAGGGCGCGAGGCATGTCCATATCACCCTCATCGGGGAAAGTTTCCTGAAAATTGAGATAGCCGCCGCGGATATTACGAAAGTGAACGTTAAATATTTTCCCCCGTTGGCCAAAGTAGCGAATCACGTCGTCGATTTGCTCGCGCGGGTGGGTGAGCATTTCCGCCACGGAACCTTGGCAGAAATTGAGCCCATGATAGGCGCTGGGGACGGTTGCGACAAAACGCTGCAGGCCCGCCACGGAGCCGAGCACGGTATGCACGCTGCGCCAGCCAGTGGCTGGCATCGCCGGATCCTGGGGGTGCAGCGCGATTTTCACCCGAGCTTCTTCGGCGACGGGCACGACGCGTTTAAGGAAGTATTCGATGCGATCCCAGTAAACCGCCTCGCTGATGGGACCGGCCGCAGTGATGGGCGGATCTTGTTTGGCCGCGGCGTAGTCAAAGGAGCTGCGGCTGGCGCCGCCGCGGCCAATGGTCCGATCGGTTCGAACTACCCCGATAAAGGTTAGATTATATTTTACCATTGGGATGCCCACCGCCCCAGCATGGCGGATCATGGTACAAATATCATCAATCGCACGCTCCCGCTCGGGATCCTTTGCCAGTAAGATTTCTGGCAGTTCAGCTTTAGAGATTTCCCGCGAGCTGAGCGGCAGGGGCACGGTGTCCAGTTTGATCCCGAATGATTCAACATGGCGGCGCAGACGGGTCAGGGCGTCGATGGACCAAGCATCCATTTTGGCTCCGAGCTGGCCGCTACAAATATGCTTAACGCCAAACGCGGCTAACGCCTGCAAGGTATCGGCTGAGTGGTCGTGCTGGTGCCCCGCGTGAAATAAAATAGGCGGCTTTGGGCGGGCGGGAGTCATTGCCACCGTCTCGGCGGCCAGACCAGTAGCTCCCGTGAGGCCCAGGGCAGCCGCGCGAAGGATAAAATCCCGCCGGCTATTATTCTCAGCTGGGTCTGGGGTACGAGCCGGAGCCTTTTTCATCGCAAAATTTTCGCTCGGGGCGAGAGAGGCCACAGGGTCTGAAAGAGGAAAATCATCACCGCAAACGCAAGGGGCGGGGACTCAAGAAGGGAGCGAGCCCGATGGCAGGGGTAAGAGGGTGCACGCTACTGATAAAATCACTCCCGTAAGCTTTTTGCAGGAGTGATTTGGGTAAAGAGCGAGCTAGCTTTAAGGCTGGTCGCGGCTAGGCGGATCACTGACAAGCTTCGCACTCTTCGCTATGCTTCATAGCTTCAATCGAGCACGCTTTTTTCTCTTCCGCGGTGAAAGATTTCTTGGGCGCCGGAGGGGCGATATGATTTAAGGCTTCGGCATCGCGGGTGGCGGTTTCGGCTTTAGTTTCTCCTGCCGCTCCGCGCACATCTTTCTTGGCGGCGAGAGTAGCTTTTTCGATGCCCGAGGCGCCGAGGCTGCGGAGATAATAGGTGGTCTTCAGGCCGGCATGCCAAGCGGAGCGGTACATATGGCTGAGCACCTTTAAATCAGGCGATTTGAGCCAGAGATTTACGCTTTGCGATTGATCGATCCATTTTTGGCGACGCGCTGCCGCGGCGATGACCCATTTAAAATCGACGCCAAAGGCGGTGAGATATTTTTCTTTTAGGTCGGCGGGGATGGCCTCGATATCTTTGAGTTCGCCGTCAAAATACTTCAGCGCATCGCTCATCTCTTGGTTCCAGAGGCCGCGGCTCTTGAGATCGCGCACGAGAAATGGGTTGAGGACCACGAATTCCCCAGAGAGATTGGATTTAACGTAGAGATTTTTGTACGTGGGCTCGATGCAAGGCGATGTGTTGGTGATGTTCGAGATCGTCGCGGTGGGGGCGATGGCGAGGACGTTGGAGTTGCGCATGCCTTGCGAGGCGATCTTGGTGCGGAGGGCGCTCCAATCCATCTGCCCGCCGCGAGGTACTTGAATGGGTACGCCACGCTCTTGCTCGAGCAGATCAACGGTGTCTTGGGGCAAGAGACCGCGCTCCCACTTCGAGCCTTTGTAGGTCGAGTAGGCGCCGCGTTCCGCCGCGAGATCCGCCGAGGCCTCATAGGCATAGTGCGAGATTGCCTCCATGAATTCATCGTTGAATTCGACGGCCGCTTCCGAGGCGAAAGGCACGCCCTTCATGTAAAGAGAATTGGCGAGCCCCATCACGCCGAGGCCGATCGGGCGGTGGCGTTGATTGGAGGTCTTGGCTGCGACGGTCGGATAGAAATTGATATCGATGACATTATCGAGTGCCCGGACGGCGACGCGAATGGTGTCGCGCAGCTTTTCGTGATCGAGGGAGCCATCGTCCTTCAGGTGTGAGTCGAGGATGACTGAGCCCAGATTGCAGACGGCGGTCTCGTCGTTCGAGGTATTGAGGGTGATCTCGGTGCAGAGATTGCTCGAGTGAATGACGCCGCAGTGATCTTGGGGAGAGCGCACGTTGCAAGGATCCTTGAAGGTGATCCAGGGGTGGCCGGTCTCAAAGAGCATCGACAACATTTTCTTCCAGAGCTCAAGGGCCTCAATTTTGTGGGCCTGGATTTTGCCTTCCTCGCCGAGTTTCTCATAGCGCAGGTAAGCTTCTTCAAATTTGCGACCGTAGAGATGGTGCAGGTCAGGGGTCTCGTTCGCGCGGAAGAGGGTCCAGGTGCCGCGGGCCTCCATGCGCTTCATGAACAAGTCGGGAATCCAATTCGCCGTATTCATGTCATGGGTGCGGCGGCGGTCGTCACCCGTGTTGCGGCGAAGCTCGAGGAATTCGAAGATATCGTTGTGCCAAGATTCGAGGTAGGCGCAGCCAGAGCCCTTGCGCTTGCCGCCTTGATTGACCGCGACGAGCTGATCGTTGTGGAGCTTGAGGAAGGGGATAACGCCTTGGGATTCGCCGTTGGTGCCCGCGATATGCGCGCCGGTGCCGCGAACGGAGGTCCACGAACCGCCGAGGCCGCCCGCCCATTTAGAGAGTTGGGCGTTTTCCGCGATCCCGCGGTACATGATAGATTCCAACGAGTCATCCACGTAGTAGAGGTAGCAGCTCGAGAGTTGGGAGTGGAGCGTGCCGGAGTTGAACAGCGTCGGGGTGCTGCTGCAGAAGCGGCGGGACTTGTAGAGTTCGTAGAGCCGAATGGCCCAATCTTCGCGGGTGCGCTTCTTTTCTTCAAGGAACAGGCCCATCGAGACGCGCATCCAGAAAAATTGGGGGGTCTCGAGGCGCTTGGAGCGCTTACCGGTCTTGTCGATGATGAGGTAGCGATCGTAGATGGTCTGGACGCCGAGAAAATCGAGTTCGAGGTCAGCCGTTGGATCGAGGGCGGCCGAGATTTTGCTTAAATTATATTCCTTGAGGCGGGGTGTAAGGCGCTTGATGGCGATCCCGCGGTCGATGTAGGCGGCGAAGGCTTGTTGGTGGAATTTCTTAAGGGCGCCGATGCCGTCGCGGACGATATCCCAGCCGAGAACTTCTTCGTAGATGTAGCTGAGTTGGATCCGGCCGGCGAATTTGGCGAAATCAGCATCTTTCTCGATGAGCGTCTTGGCGTTGAGAATAATGGTGTTGTTGAGATCACCGAGCGCGATGTTATCGAACAGCGCGCGCCGCAATTCCGCTTCGATCTGATCTGAGGTGAGGCAGAGCTCGAGGCCGATGGAGGCAAACTCGATGCGCTTTTTGAGGTCAAGGCCATCCCACAAGAACGTGGTGCCGTCAGCGCGGGCGACTACGACCATGGAATTTTGCTGAGCCGGCGGGGTCACGGGAGAGGTTTCGGCCACGGGTTCAGCGAGGCGGGTGGTTGCGCGTGCGGCGCGGTAGAGAATGTAGTCTTCCGCGACCTTGTAATGGCCGGACTTCATTAACTCCTCCTGGACCATGTCCTGAACTTCTTCGATATGGAGAAAGGCTTGTTTGACCTGAAGAGCACGTTCCGTGATCGCGCGGCTAATGGCAGTGGCGGGGGAGGGATCCTTCTGCAGGGAGAGAAAGGCTTTGCGAATGGCGATCTCGATTTTGCCTTCGTTCCACGGCACTACTTGATGATTACGGCGGATCAGACGGACGGAGACACCGTGCGTTTCGCGGGAAATATTGAGCTTGGAAGCGCGCTTAAGCAGGAGGCTCTTGGCGACATCGTGGGCGTTATTATCTACGAGAGTTTTTTCGATGAGCACGTAAAGATCGTGAAGGGAGACGCGGATCGGGCCGCGCTCGAGGGCTTTCTTGGTGAGATGCAAGGCAACTTCGCGGGTGACGTCGGCGACGAAGCGCTGGTTTTTCTCGTTAAAAATATCTGCTTCGCCCTTGGCTTGGAGCAAGTTGGCCAAGGAACGACCAACGGTATCGGCGACCTCGCTTAGGTCGAAGCGCTCTTCGCCGTGGGGGCATAGTACTTGAATCTCAGGCACCGGCACCGACTCATCGCGCAGGATGTCACGCCAGTTATAATTGGGCTTCTGGTCTTTGGGGGCAACCGTAAGTTTTTTAAGCGCAATATCTTGCGCTATAGAAGGAGTGTGCATGAGAAAATAAATACGAGAAAATTAACCCAAAAGGGGCCGATAACTCAGAGTTCGTCGTCGCTCGAGCCGTGTAGAGCGGAGGATTTTTGATATTCGGTGACGCGCCCTTCGAAGAAATTTTGCTCCTTCTTGATGTCCATCATTTCAGCGAGCCAAGGCAGGGGATTTTTAACCCCCGGACTGAGCGGGGCGAGGCCGCAGCCTTCCAGGCGACGGTCGGCAATGTAGTCGATATACGTCAGAAATTCTTCGATGGAAAGGCCAACTGCGTTCACGGGGAGGCAGTCGCGGATGAAATCTTTCTCGAGGAGGATGCCTTCCGCCATCGTCTGGCGCAGCTCTTCCTTGAACTCGGGAGTCCAGATCTCGCGATTCTCTTCGACGAGATCCATGAAGAGATTCCGGAAGAGTTCGATGTGATTTGATTCATCGCGTAGCGTGTAGCGGAACATCTGGCCGATGCCGGGGAATTTGTTTTGGCGGTAAAGTGCCAGCACCATGCCGAAGAGGCCGTAGAATTGGGTGCCTTCCATGCATTGGCCGAAGGTGAAGATATTTTTTGCCAGCAGCTTCTTATTTTCTAGCTTCGTCAAATCGAGGTCGCGGCGGAGATCGCGGGAGACCTTGTTGACGAACTCATTCTTCTTTTCGATCGACTTGATATCCTCGAACATGGCCTCGCACTCATGCGGGTTGATGCCGAGGGAAGAGATCATGTAGAGGAGCGAGTCCGCGTGAATATTCTCTTCATGGGCGTGACGGCCGAGGACCAGCTTCAACTCCGGGGCGGTCACGAGTTCGCGGACGACGTGTTGGATGTTGTCACCGACAATACCCTCGGCGGCGGAGAAATAGCCAATGCCCATGCGGATGATCCAGCGTTCGATGTCGCTGACTGTTTTCTCATCGCGCCACTGTTCGATGTCCTTGCCCATCGGCACATCCTCCGGCTCCCAGTGGTTCGCCTTCATCGTCTTGTAGAGGTCGTAGGCCCACTGATATTTGAGGGGGAGAATATTAAAATAAGGCACCTGGCGACCGTTGATGACTTTTTTCGCGGCGAACGCGGCCTCGGCCTTGTCCTGATCGAGCATGAACGTCTTATTGCCGACGGAGAATGATTTTTGCATAGTGGTGCGCAGCTGAGAGAGAAACTTTGGATAAAATGGGTGTGTGCCCCGTGGTCTAGAGACGGCAGGAAGCCTCTGGCGACACTAAGTTGCCAAAACTTCCCAACACGTTGTCGACCACCACAGGATGTGGATGCTCGGAACCTTGACCACAACTAATGGGAATCGCGCTAAACCTCGTCAATAAATATTGATGTAGAAAAGTAAAAATAAGGCTATTTTTTGTGTGGACACCAAAAAATCACCCTTCGTTTTTTTAAAAAAAAATTCTGAAATTCTGAAATTCTGATTTCTCCTCTGAAAAACTCCCTATTGAGTGATTTCAAAATGCCCGAAAATATTTTCTTGACGCGAAAAAAAATGTGTCGCACGGATATTTTTTTAAAAAATATCCGCGGCCGGCTGATTTTATTTCGCGCCGGCTTAGGCCGAACGCGTTAATTTTCTCCGCGGTGAAGCCAGTTGGTTTTTCGGATTTTTTTAGTGAGGGATTAAGCCCTTATAATTCTTCTAAGGGTTTAACCCTATTTAATTAATGAACTGGGGCATGGGCTTGGCCGCGCTGGGGAGATCATTCTGAGGTTTAACGTTTAAAATTTAAGTTCGAACCCTTCACGGAGCCTCGTCTCCTTCGCGGTTGGTCATGCCTTGGTAGATGATGAGCCTTTTGCCTTACTGGTGGCCAATCGCCCCGCGGAATAAATTACGGATAATTCCAACGGCGCAGGACCGATCGCCGGGAAATTGATCCAGCAAAAAAAGGCGCCCCGCTCGAAAGCGGGGCGCCGGAGGAAAGGAGCGAAATTACGTTCGCCTCAGAAGCTGAGCTTGGCTCCAAGCTGGATGCGCCAGCGGGACATCCCATTATCGATCAAGAAGCCCGTTGGCCCAGGCGTGAAGGTATAGGTCGGCTTGATGCGGCCATCGACGGTGTAGGAGGTGGCGCTCGTGAGCGTGCGAGTCCGGAACACGTCGTTGGCCAGATTGGGTGCGATCTCGGTGTAATTAAACATTTTCTTGTTAATGAACGAACCGAAATTCACGAAATCGAGGAAGAGGTCTAACTTAACCGGACCGTGCAGCGGGATGCTTTGGACGAGCTTCAGGTCGAGCCTGTTGAACCAAGGCTCAATCGAGGAGTTTTTCGGCACGACCTTGCCGGCGTATTGGGACAAGCCGCTCGTCTGAATAAAGGCGAAGAAGGCATCGCTCTGGGCGGTGGTCATACCAGAGAAGTCAAATTTGCCATCGCCGGGGCCCGTGGGAATAAAGACTCGGTCATTGAACGACACGCCGTCACCATTGAGGTCGCCGCCGAATACCCAGCTGTAGGGATTGCCGGTGCGCCCTTCGTAGTAGAGTGAAGCAGTGGTCTTGAACTTTTTCACGAATTCAAACTGGCGGGTCACGCTAGCTTGGAAGCGGTCTTTGACTTCGAAGTCAGCCGTACCGACCTCAACCGTATTTTGGTTGAAAATGACGTTACGGTTAAACTGTCCGCCAGCCGTGGTCTGACCATTGGCTTGAGCCTCGGTGGCGCGACCGCGGGTGTAGGCGACGTTGAAGGCCCACTTGTTCTTCAGGGGACGATCCCATTGCAGGCTCACGTAGGTGGAGTCACCGACGCTGACGTTGCTCACTCGATACATGAAGGTGTAGCCGGCATAAAGAGCGTTAGCCGTTGTGCTGGGTACGCCAGAGAAGCGGGAGCGTCCGTCGAGGGCGAGGCCGCCCGCGAGCGGCTTGAGATTCTCGTTGGTCGTGCGCAGGGCTTGGTCAATCTTGCTGTAAACAACCTCGGCGGTGATGGTCGAATCGAGGAACGGAAGTTTGCGATCGATGGCGAGATTACCGCGCCAAGCAGAAGGCAACTTGAGGCCATTGTCGTTAAAATCGACTTCGCGCCGCAGGGTCGGGTTGTCGGTGCCGGTCCCGATCGGTTTCGAGGGATCGAAGTCGTTCTTCAGGAAGGTCGTGAAGCTCGATGATAGCGGACTAACGGCATCCGTGGACGAGCGGGTGAAGCTACCGACGCCCGTGTTACCGAAGGAATTGGAGAAAAACACCCAAGGGGAACGGCCGAGGAAATGGCCAAAGCCGCCGCGCAGTTGCGTTTTGCGATCGCTGTCCAGCGCGAGGTTAAACCCGACGCGAGGAGAGATAGTTTTCACGCCATCGAGCGAGCCATCGTTGCGCAGGCCGGTAGCTGCTAGGAAGGCGGTGTTCAGGGCGGGCTTTATCCCGCTCTCGGCGATTTCCAGGCGAACGCCACCATTGATCGAGAGACGTGGGCTGACGTCCCATTTTGCCTGGGTGAAGAGCCCGGTGGTGGCGAAATTGGAGACATCGGCGACTGGGCGGATACTTGGATCGTAATAGCTGCGCTGAATGACGACGTTGGTGTCGTTCAGGAAGTCCGTCATATTGCGGAAGCCCACGAGACCGAAGGAGTTTGAGCGAAAGAGATTGTAGAAATTCGATTGCTCGCGTTCGGCCCCGGCGGTGAGTACAAAGTTTTTCCAGAAATAATCACCCGAGGCGCTCATTTGCTGCGAGTCGACGGCGATTGAATTGCCGTGGCGGAATTGCTCCGTGCCTGCGATGTAGGTACCGTTGGTGACGGCCGTGTTATTGAGCAGATCCGTGCCGCTAACGCCGAAGACGTAGGTCATCGGGGCCACGGTGTTAAGGGGGGTCTGCTGGTCTTGCTTGGTCGAGGAATACTTTACCTCGGTCTTGAAGTCGGGGGTCCATTGGCTGAACAGCTGGGCCGCTTCTGATCTTTCTACGCGCGTCTGGGAGTAGAAGTGACCATCGGTGGAGGTGGTGATGCCACCGCCAGAAATACCGGCGTTGCTGGAACTGCCGCTCGCAAAATTGCCGAACTGGGGTACCTCGCCCTCGGTCTTAGACATCCGGACGCTCAGGCGGTGGTCTTTATTGATATTCCAGTCGACCTTGGCGATATACTTGGTGTCGGTGGCCATATTGGTCGTGGCGCTCGTGACAGGATTGCCCCAGTTGATGGTCTTGCCGGAATCAGTGCTATACTGCTTGAGGCGGGTAAGAATCTGAGACTCCAGCGGGGTGCTGAAACGCGGATCGCGACCAGCGCTGATGCTTGCGAAATCTTCAAAATTGATGAAGAAAAACAGCTTGTTGCGAATGATCGGGCCGCCGAAGGTGGCGCCGAAGGTGCGGCGCTCAAGCTTGGGGACAAGTTTGGCGCCAGTGTTAGTTAATTCACGGGCATTGGGCCCTTGTAGATCATGGCCGGCGAGCTGATTGCCTCGGAAGTAATAATAAGCCGAACCGCGGTAAGTATTCGTGCCGCTTTTCGTGACCGCGTTGATGGTCGCTCCGGTGAAGCCGGCGAGCCGAACATCGTAGGGCGAGATCTGCACGGAGAGTTGCTCGATCGTGTCGAGGGAGAGCGGATTGAAGAAGGAAGCGAGCCCGGTGCCGTTCAAGCCGAATTGGTCGTTGATGCGGGCTCCGTCGATGGTGACGGAGTTGAAGCGGTTGTTTTGACCTACGGCGGTGATCTGGGATTCCTCACGATCACCAAAGGTCGACCGCAGCGTGACGAGCGGCGAGGCGCTGATCATGTCGGCGAGTGAGCGCTCGGAGGAGGGTTTGTTGCCCATGCGATCGCTGCTCAGGGTGGTGCCTGCGCCCGACGCCGTAGCGTCCAAATCATTGCGCGTGCCAGTGGCGATAAATTTCTCCAGCTGCAGTACCTCTGATTTAATCGTCAAGTTAACTTCGGCTTCGCTGCCAAGGACAGCGACGATATCGTTGATGGTGGCTTCGCCTAAGTCGGATTTCGCGGTGACCGTGTAAGGCCCGCCGACTGGGAGGCCGCGAAAATTATAACGACCCGCCGCATTCGTGGTAGCGGTAAACGTGGCGTTAGTGGGTGTGTGCACCGCGGTGACAGCAACGCCAGCACCGGTCTTGCCGACGGCGCCACTGACAGTGCCGGTCAGGCCGGAGGTTACGATTTGCGCGAGCGCACTGGGCAGAAGAGCCAGGCTGAGAGCCGTGACCGCGGTTAGAATTAGCGATTTAATGAAGGTTCGGTGCATGGTATTTATGCAGTTGGTTTTGGTTCTTAGGATGAAGGGCAGAGATAACTTTGAAGAGTTAGCGAACGACTGCCCTCTAGCTGAGTCAAGCCTTCAACCCCTGCTAATAGCGCCGCGCGGTCAGTTGTTTCCAGACCGTAACTTTTTGCTCAAAACAACTCAGCTATTGCAGGATTTTAACTTCAGCCGGGCTTTTTTAGGCAAGAAGCAGGGGAGGTAGGCGACTAAACCCTTTAGCCCCATCGAGGCTTAGCGGCAGATCAATTGTCGCTCAAAAATACGGTTTCCTTCCCGCGAAATAGTGCTTCCTATCGCCGGCTGTGAGTGCGATGCCCCCGAACTATCAAGCCCCAGCTCCCAGGCTAGGTTGGGCGATCGGTGGGTTAATTTTGGCGACCTGCTTGGTCTATCTTAACAGTCTGACGGGCCCCTTTGTTTTTGATGACCAGTCGGCTATCCTGGAAAATCCAACTATCCGCCGACTCGGGTCGCTCGGCGACGTGCTATCGCCTCATTTGGATGGTGGCCTGACCATCAGCGGTCGTCCGGTGGTGAACTTAAGTTTAGCCGTGAACTACGCTTGCGGGGGCTACGGGGTTATGGGGTATCACCTGTTCAATCTGCTGGTGCATGGCTTGGCGGGTTTAACCCTTTTCGGTCTCTTGCGCCGCACCCTAGCAGGACGGCTCCCTTCGAGCCCACTCGCCGGCGCGCCAGGAAACCGATTTGCCGGCACCCGCTGGTCAGAAAACGCCCTGGGGTTAGCTTTTTTCACGACGCTGCTTTGGCTGGTGCATCCCTTGCAGACTAGTGCGGTTACTTACGTCGTGCAGCGCGCGGAATTGCTCATGGCCCTATGCTACTTACTGACTCTTTATAGTTTCCTCCGCGGAGTAAGCGCTGTTCAACCCGGTCGTTGGTTATCATTATCGTGGTGCGCGTGTCTGGTCGGAATGGCTTGCAAGGAGGTCATGGCGACCGCGCCGCTCATGGTTCTGCTGTACGATCGTATTTTTGTGGCCGAGAGCTTCGCCGAGGCCTGGGCTCGCCGGCGGGGTTATTATCTTGGTTTGGCGAGCTCGTGGCTTTGGCTGGCTTATCTGGTCATCGGTACCGCTGGCCGAGGTGGGACCGCGGGTTTCGGCACCGAAGTTTCGGTTTGGCACTACAGTCTGACCCAGGCTTGGGCCGTGTTGCACTATGCGGGTTTGGCGCTTTGGCCGGATCCGCTCATCTTTGATTACGGCACGGCCACCATCACCAGCGCCGCCACCGTTTGGTGGCAGCTGCTGCTTCTCGGTATATTAGTGGGGGCGACGGTTGTCGCTCTCGTACGGCGCGCGGTGGGCGGTTTTATGGGGGCCTGGTTTTTCCTGATCTTGGCGCCGAGTTCTAGTCTCGTGCCGGTCGCTTCACAAACGATGGCGGAGCATCGGATGTATTTGTCACTGGCCGCACTCATGCTGCTGGTGGTGGCCGTACTTTTTACTTGGTTGGGACGCCGCGCTTGGCTGGTTTGCGGTATTTTAGCTGCGGCCAGTGGCGGGCTGACGGTGCAGCGCAATGCAGATTATCACAGCGAGCAGCGGCTCTGGGCTGACACGGTCGCGAAAAATCCTGCGAACGGTCGGGCGCATAACAATCTGGGCAAGGCGATATTTTCAGCTGGGCGATCGGCCGAAGCTTTGGGTCACTATGAGCAAGCGATCCGCCTGCAGCCCAAGGGGGCAGAGCCGCATTATAATCTCGGGTTGGCTTTGGCGCACCTCGATCGTTTCGCCGAGGCCATCCGGGAATATGAGACGGCCTTGCGCCTGCAGCCGAACTATGCCGCCGCCCACAATAATTCGGGCAACGCTTGGCTGGCGACGGGGCGCTGGGCGGAAGCGAGCGAACAGTATGAAGCGGCCGTGCGAATTAATCCCCGTTTTGCCGAGGCGCGCAGCAATCTCTCGAATGTGCGCTTGGAGCAGGGCCGCATCGCGGAGGCCATCGAGCAGGGGGAGCAGGCGGTGCGATTGGATGCCCAACATCCGGCGGCCCATTATAATCTGGGCAACGCTCTCGCGCAAGCTGGCCGCTTGGCGGCAGCGTTGGAGCAATATGAGGCTGCCTTGCGCTGGCGGCCTGATTTTGCCGAGGCGAACAACAACCTTGGCAATGTCCTCGTCGAACTTGAGCGATGGCCGGAAGCGGTGAAGGCCTATGAGCGGGCTTTGCAACTCCAGCCCAATTATCCCGATGCGCGACGCAATGTAGCTCAAGTTCTCGCGCATCTTGGTCGCGTGCCGGAGGCCATCGCGCATTATCGGATACTCGTGCAGTTATTGCCTCACGATGAAAAGGCTCGGGCGGAGCTCGCTCAGCTCCGGGCATTGCCTCCGCCCTGATTTTCCCTCGCGCCCATAATCAATCACGGCTGCTTTAATCTTGTGATAGCAACTTACACTCGGCGAGAGGAACTCGCCCATAGCCTTACCCATGGCCTGGGGATCGTTGCCAGTTTGCTGGGCCTCGTCTGCTTGGTGGTTTTTGCGGTGCGCTTCGGGACGGTCTGGCATGTGGTTAGCGTAACCATTTTTGGCGTAGCCCTCGTCCTGCTCTACACCTCCTCCACTCTCTACCACAGTTTTCAACATGGACCGACTAAGCAAGTGCTACAAAAATTTGATCACGCGGCTATTTTTCTACTCATTGCCGGAACTTATACGCCTTTCCTATTGGTGACGTTACGCGGGCCTTGGGGGTGGAGTTTATTCGGCGTGGTCTGGGGGTTGGCGATAACGGGAGTTCTGCTGAAATTTTGGTTCGCCGGACGTTTTCGCCTCGTTTCCACTTTGATTTATATCGGTATGGGTTGGCTGGTGATGATTGCCCTCAAACCGCTGCGGGCGGCGCTGCCAGGCGCGGGATTGGAACTCTTGCTGGCGGGAGGTCTCTGCTACACGGGCGGCACGATTTTCTATCTCTGGAAGCGTCTGCCTTATCATCATGCGATCTGGCACCTCTGCGTGTTAGGTGGCAGTGCCTGTCATTGGTTTTCGATTTTTTTCTACGTGTTGCCAGCTGCGCCCTGAGTTCATCGCCGCCCTGTGTTAATAGCCCTGCATAAGCCCTACGGCGTTCTCGCGCAATTCACGCCCGAGCCCGGCTCGCGTTGGCGTACCCTCGCGGAATTCAAACTGCCGCCCAAGGTCTACGCCCTCGGTCGACTTGATGCGGATTCGGAAGGTCTGCTGCTTTTTTCGGATGAACCGGGTCTCAACTCCCATTTACTCGATCCTGACGCGGCGCACCGGCGCGAATACTGGGTGCAGGTCGAAGGCGTACCGACTGCTGAAGCGCTGGCGCAACTCGCGCGGGGCGTGAAGATCGGTGACTACACGACGCGGCCCTGCACGATTCGTCGGTTGGAGCCGGTTCCCCTTGTCCCGCCCCGCGATCCGCCGATTCGGGTGCGCAAAACTATTCCTGATTGCTGGCTCACGCTGGAGTTGATCGAGGGAAAGAATCGACAGGTTCGGCACATGACGGCCGCGATCGGTCATCCGACCTTGCGGTTAATGCGTCGGCGTATGGGGCAGTTTTCGCTTGGCGATTTGCCCATCGGGCAGTGGCGCGAGTTGACCGCGGTGGAGCGGGCTGCCGTGTTTGCGTAATGGTTCATACGCGCCGACGTCTGATAAGCGTCTGGCTTAGTTCACCCCGTTGACGATAACGGCCGACTAATTAATTCAAGATTTTTTCCCCGCAAATAAGCGATCGATCAGTCGGTTAACGGAGACGGTCGATGACTCGCGCAAGGGGATAGTGGTGACTAGACTGGCGGAGGCAAAGGCTTGCGATTTTTGCGGCTCGCGTGCGTCGATTTGGAGATAAACGAGGTGCTCACCGAAATCCCAGCCCCAACGATCTTGGTAAACAATGACCGCCTGGGTCTCCTCCGGCATCATCGTGAGTGGGCCGATTTCAACTTTTAGACCGCGCGCCTGTAGCGCGGCCGCGATTTGGTGATCGAGCCCATGGTTGTCACTCGGGTTGTGGATAATAAAAAACCGCTGAGTGTGCGCGAGGTCGTAACCTTTTTCGATGCGGGCATCGTATGAGGCGCAACCACTGAGCAGTAGGCTTAAGATAAATAAAAAGCCTAGGGGGAATCGAGTCGCGGCAGTTTTCATGCGGAAGGCTCCGCCCAAACTTGGGCGAGATGAACGAGAGTTTCAACGGCTTTTGCCATGTCTTGCAAGCTGACCCATTCCCGAGGGCTATGCACTTCATGCATGCCGCAGAATATATTAGGGGTGGGGAGGCCGCGCTGGGTGAGGCTGGATCCATCAGTGCCGCCGCGGATGGGCGCGGAATGCGGCGTGAGGCCGGCGCGCCGCATCGCGGTTCGCGCGTATTCCACCGGGCGCAAATCTTTTTCCAGCCAGTAGCGCATATTGCGATATTGTTCCGTAAACGTGAGCGTTAAGCGGGCTTGGGGTTCGGCGAGGCGGAGTGAGGCCGTAATATTTTCGAGCTGCCCGCGCTGCGCCGCGAGCCCCGCGAGTTCGAAGTCGCGCAGGATGAGCCGAACTTTCGCGCGCTCAGAGGTCCCGCTGCATTCGACGGGATGAATGAAGCCCGCGCGGCCCGCGGTGCGTTCGGGTGATTGCTCGGGTGGTAATGCCGCCACAAAACGACCGGCGAGGCGCAGCGCATTTACCATGACCCCTTGGGCCCAGCCGGGATGAGCCGCTACGCCCTGAATTTCCAGCACGGCCGCATCGGCGCTGAAGGATTCAAATTCAATTTCGCCCGGAGAAGATCCATCGAGCGTGTAACCACAGACGGCGCCGAGCTGGGCGAGGTCAAGTTTGGTGACGCCGCGAGCGATTTCTTCATCAGGATTAAAGCACAGTCGAATGGGACCATGGGGGATTTCGGGATGCTGCCGCAGGTGGCGCACGGCACTCATGATAACGGCGATCCCCGATTTATCATCTGCGCCTAGAAGCGTAGTGCCGCGGGCGGTAATAATATCGTGGCCCAGTGCGGCGCGGAGAAAGGGCGTGGTGTCGATCGACAGCACTTGCGTGGGGTCATCGGGCAAAATGAGGGGCCGGCCATCATACGCGCGGTGGACGATGGGCTGCGCTGCACTCGGCAAATTAGTCGCCGTGTCGACGTGCGCAAACCAAGCGATCGTGGGAATTTTTTTTTGCGCAGTAGCGGGAAGCGTTGCGAGCACGTAGCCGTGTTCCGTCAGCAGTACATCGGTTAATCCAATGGCGAGCAGCTCTTGCTGAAGCAGGCGAAGCAGGTCCCATTGCCCAGGAGTGCTCGGAGCGGTGGGCGATTGTTCATCGCTGCGCGTGTCGATTTGGACGTAACGCAAAAAGCGCGCGAGCAGGTCGGCGGTGTCGATAACCATGGGGCAACTGTGCCGCCGCCGCCTTAGTCGACAATCAGAAAGCTCCGTGGCGGCTGATCGTTTTAGTTTTGTGCGGTGCAGGCTGGTATTAAGGACAATATTAGTTATCCGCTAACGCACGGAGCGACTCTCGTGGTGCCCGCAACATCCCCCGAGGAACTAGCGTCGTATTTGTTGGTCTGAGCCATTACTCCTTTTTATTGTCCTACTATGAAAACCAAAATCATCTTAATCTTTCCTCTGAGCTGGTCCTTGCTGGTCGTGGGCTGCGTCGGTACGGGGCCGAGCACTCAAGAGGGAGCGGTCGCGGGCGGCGTACTGGGCGCCATAGCGGGAGCTATTATTGGCAATAATTCTGGCAACGGCAAAGGGGGCCAAGGGGCTTTGATGGGCGCGGCGGTGGGATCTATTTTGGGTGGGACAATTGGAAATCAGGCCGACCACAGAAATGGCACGATCTATGGCTCCGAGCAGGCTGCGACCACGCAGATCACCGCCGAGTCGCCACCTCTGCCGCCGCCGCCACAGCGGCAGGTAGTCGTCTATCAGCGGCCCGCGCCGACCGCGCTGTGGATTGAAGGCCACTGGGAATTTGACGGCCGGGGGTATTACTGGGTGGACGGACGCTGGGAAATTCCCCCGCCACGTTATCATCACTATGTGGGGCCGCGCTGGGAGCGCCGTGCGCGGGGCCACGTTTATATCCGGGGCCACTGGCGGCTCTAAGCCGTTGCTCTGAGCTGCCGCGGCGGGTGGTGGTTATTTAACACCGTCGAGCCCGCGGCGCTCGAGGAACGGCGCGATGTCGGGATCGCCCCCGGTAAAGTCGCGGAACAGCTTCATGGCGTCTTCGCTGCCGCCACGAGATAGCAGCTTCTGCCGAAGGCGATCGCCGTTGGCGCGGGTGAGGCCGCCGTGGGTCTTGATCCAGTTAACGCTCGTGGCGTCGAGCACCTCGCTCCAAAAATAAGAATAATAACCCGCCGAGTAGCCGCCCCCAAAGCTATGAGAGAAATAGGTGCTGCGGTAGCGCGACGGTACGGGCGCAAAATCTAGGCCGGCTTTTTTTAGCACGGCGCGCTCGAAGGCGAGGACGTCGTCCGCCTCAATCTTATCGGTGGCGCTGAGTTGATGCCAGGCTTGGTCAATCAGATTGGCCGCGACTAATTCCGTGGTGGCAAAACCTTGGTTAAATTTATTCGTCGCCTCTACTTTCGCCAGCAGCTCGGACGGAATCGCCACGCCCGTCTCGTAGTGCTTGGCATAGTTCGCTAAGATCGATGGCCAAGCGGCCCACATTTCATTTATTTGGGAGGGGAATTCGACAAAATCCCGTGGCACGCTGGTGCCAGCAAAGCGTGGATATTTGACCTGGGAAAACATGCCGTGCAGGGCGTGGCCAAATTCATGGAAGGCCGTCCGGACTTCATCGTGCGTCAAGAGCATCGGTTCACCAGCGGGAGGCTGGGTGAGATTGAGGTGGTTCGCAATCACGGGGCGGGTGCCGCGCAATCCATTTTGCGCAACGTAGGCATTCATCCAAGCTCCCCCATTCTTGTTGGAGCGCGCGTATAAATCGGCAATGAAGATGGCGAGTGGGGTGCCATCAGCTTCAAAAACATCGAACACGCGGACGGTTGGTTCGTAGACCGGCAGATCGTGACGTTCCTTAAAGGTGAGACCGTAGAACTGGCCGGCGGCAAAGAAAACGCCGTCGAGTAAAACGTGATTAAGCTCGAAGTACGGTTTGAGTTGGGTTTCGTCGAAATCATATTTCGTCTGCCGAACTTTCTCCGCGTAATATTGCCAATCGGCGGCGCCGAGGGCGAAGCCGCCCTTTTCTTGATCAATGATGGCTTGCATGTCGGCGGCTTCGCGGCGCGCGTTGGCCACGGCGGGGGGTCCGAGTTGGGCGAGCAATTTATTTACGACGTCGACTGACCCAGCGGTCTGCTCTTCGAGCGAGAAGGCCGCATAAGTGGGGTAGCCGAGGAGGCGGGCGCGCTCGGCGCGTTTTTGGGCAAGGGCTGCGACGATGGCCCGATTATCAAATTCACCGCCACGACTGCCGCGGGCGAGTGAGGCGGCCATGACTTTAGCGCGGGTCGCGTGATTCTTGAGCGACGTGAGTGGGGGTTGTCCGGTCGTATTCTGGAGGCGGATTTTATATTTACCGTCGTGCCCTTCAGCCTTAGCGGCGGTCGCCGCCGCGGCAATTTCTGCTTCGGAAAATCCGCTCAGTTCTTCGCGCGTATCGATCCACACGGCGGAGACTGCGACTTCCTTTAAAGTGTTTTGGGTAAAGCTGGTTTGGAGCGTCGCCAGCTGACGGTTGAGTGCTTTTAATTTTTCTTGATCTGCCGGAGCCAGTTTGGCGCCGGCGCGCACAAAATCTTTGTAGTAGCGCCAGAGTACGCGTTGGGACTCGGCATCTAGGCCGAGAGTTTCCCGGGCCGTGTAAAGCGTTTCGATGCGCGCAAAGAGAACGGGATTAAGACGAATAGCGTCCGAGTGAGCCGACAATTGCGGGGAAAGCGTCCGTTGCAGTTTCTGTAGTTCGGGGTTGGTGTTACAGCTCGCGAGGCTCCCAAAGATCGTGCTAACGCGTGAGAGCAGCTCGCCGGCTTGCTCCAAAGCCACGATGGTATTTTCAAAGGTCGGCGCCGAGGGATTATCGGCAATGCGGGCAATTTCTTCTAAGTGGGCCGCCATGCCTAGGGTAAAGCCGGGAGCGAAGTGCTCATTTTTAATTTTATCAAATTGCGGGTATTGAAAGGGCAGGGGGCTTTCGGTGAGAAGGGGGTTGTCAGTCATGGCGGAGGCAGTAACGGCGGCGGGGAGTCCAAGGGGTTGCGCCAAGGTTATGATAAAAGATAAGACGAGCAGGGATAAGCAACGGTGGTCAGTGGTTTTCATCGGGGAAAGAGGCTGAGAGCAGAGGCCTTGGTTGGATTTTGGCAAGATTTTTGGCGCTGGCTGGCCCACATAATTTACCGCGTTAGTCGGCGCACTTTGCCCGACACAAGATTGCAAAATAGCAATTCACCGTCGGCAGGATTTCTGCCGAAGCTAACCACTGCGCTAGGCTCTTTAGCGATCTCGGTGAAGCGACCGGCCGAGTTCGGCGGGAGTGCGAAGATGCGCCCGCTGGCGAAATCAGCAAAAATATAGGTGCCGCTGAGTTCGGGCAAGGCTGGCCCGCGGTAGATTATGCCGCCGGTCACCGAGACGCCTAATTTGTGGTCATAATCTGCGATGGGCTCAGCCAGTCCCGCGCGGGGCTGGGCTTGCCCAAAGGCTTGTTTTCCCTCGCGCAGGGGCCAGCCGTAATCTTGGCCGGGTTTGAGGATATTGATCTCTTCGATCAGATTTTGGCCAACATCACCTGTCATCCAAGTGTGACTGGGCGCATCGTAGGAGAAGCGCCAAGCGTTCCGGAGGCCCGTCGCCCAAGTTTCGGTCCTTAATTTAAGCGAATCGACGGGCTTGCCGCGATGCGCCCGCGTTCCGATGAAAGGATTGTCGGCCGGCACCGCGTAAAAAGCTTCACCTTGGGCATCTAAGTGCACGGCCGGATCGTTGTTGGGGCGGAGGTTGCCCGGCTGACGATCGACATCAATGCGGAAGATCGCCGCGAAAAATCCTTTGTCGATGTGCCCGCCATGATCAAAGGCGTCGCCGCCCGCTCCGCCGTCTCCGCAGGAAAAATAAAGATAACCGTCCGGACCAAAATGCAAGTCGCCGCCGTTATGGTTACCTGCCGGATCAAGTTGCGGGATGAGCGGTTGCTCGCTGGCGACATCAACCTGCGCAAGGTCTGTCGGCGTAACTTTAAATCGAGCAAGCCGTTGGTGTAATTTGCCCGCAATTTTCAGACTATAATACACATAAATTTGGTGATTCTCGGCAAAGCGCGGATGCACCGCGAGGCCGAGCAGGCCGCACTCCCCGCCGTGCTCAAACTTGCCGTCGCGGGGCTGGGTGAGGTCGAAAAAAAGTTGTTTGCGCGGCTGGTTTGCGCGGAGGCCGGTGACTAGTTGGACGGTGCCATTTTTTTCTAAGACCAAGAGGCGATCACTTTGCTCAGGGATTTCGGCGAGTCCGAGGGGCTGATTAAAGGTGAGACCACCGAGGGCGTCAGCTGTTTGATAAGGGACTGGACTCGCCTGAGTGGATGAGGTGCTAAACAGGGCGAGCAAAAGGGTAGCGAGACGCATAGGGGTATTTCGAAGAGGGAATTCGCGGACGCCGTTGAGCAACATACTGGACCTATTTAGTATTCATAGAATCAAAATTTTCAAGGAGTGCTCTGAGCGCGGGCAAATTTTATCGAGCGAGTCGTCCGACCGCCTCCGTCGCGCGGCCGGATGGTAGCTGCGGGATCGAGGGACCAACATCGCTGTTGCCTCATGGGGCAGACGAATTGAGCATGCGCGCATGGCTAAACCGAAGATCAAGTGCGGCGTCGCGGGCGTGGGCTCGCTCGGCCAGCATCATGCGAGGATCTACGCGACCTTGCCGGCAGCGGAGCTGACCGGTATTTTTGAGGTGAGCGATGCTCGCGCGGCCGAGATTTGTGCGAAATATAATTGTCGCCGCTTTGCGACGATCGCAGAATTGGGTGAGGCGTGCGATGCCATCAGCGTCGTCGTCCCGACGGATCAGCACGCGCAGGTTGCCCTGCCGTTACTGGCGCAAGGCTGTCATTTGCTCATCGAAAAACCCTTATGCGCTAATCTGGCCGAAGCGGAGCAGGTCCTCGCCGCGGCGCGGGAGCATCGCTGTCTCGTCCAGGTTGGCCACATCGAGCATTTTAATCCGGTGATGAGTTATTTGGAAAAGCACGCGGGGCATCCCCAGTATATTACCACCGAGCGACTGGCGCCTTATCAACCGCGCGGCACGGAGGTTGGCGTCGTGCTTGATCTCATGATTCACGATATTGGGATTGTGCTAGCCTTGGTGAAGTCACCGATTCGCAAGATCGATAGCGTGGGCCTTACGGTGCTCTCCAAGACGGAAGATATCGCGAACGCGCGCATTGAATTTGAAAATGGCTGCGTGGCTAATCTCAGCGCGAGCCGAATGAGCCTGAAGAAAAATCGGGAGATCCGCGTCTTTCAAGATAACGCGTATCTGTCGTTAGATTTCATGAACCAAAAAGGGCACCTCGTGAAAAAGAGCGATATCATTGCCTATGGTTTGAAAATGAAAATCGGACTCGTGCCCGCGGGCGACGCGAGTTCGATTCCGGTCCACGAAATTCCGATCGAGAAAGGTGAGCCCCTAGCGATTGAGTTAGCCCATTTTATCGAAAGCGTGCAGGAAGCGAAGCAACCTAAGGTCGGTGGCGCCCTCGGTAAGTCAGCGCTCGAAGTTGCCCTCACCATCACGGAGCAGATTCGGCGAGCGGCGCAAAGATGAGTAATTCCTCATCGTCGATGCGCTTGCCGTTGCCCACTTCAGGTGCGGTGGATCTCCTGATGGTCGCCGGCGAACATTCTGGCGATGAGCATGCGGCGCGGCTGGTGCAGGCTTTGCGGGTGACTCACCCGTCGCTGCGGATTTGTGCCTTGGGCGGTCCTCAACTCGCGGCGGCCGGAGCTCAACTCCTCTACGACCTGACGGCGTCATCCTCGATGGGTTTCGCGGTGTTAGCTAAATTTTCTTTCTACCGCGCCTTGATTGCCGAGGTGGTGAGCTGGATTGGGGTGCAGCGACCCTGCGTGGTTTGTTTGGTTGATTCCTCCGGTCTCAATTTGCGGATCGCGCAGGGCTTATTTGCCCGCGGTTTTTCGGCTAAGGCCGGTGGTCCGACCAAGACGCTTTATTATATTAGTCCGCAAATCTGGGCCTCTCGAGCGGGTCGCCGGTTTAAAATGGCGAAGCAACTTGATAGCTTAGCGGCGATTTTTCCTTTCGAGCCAGCGTGTTATGCTGACACCGCATTGCCCGTTGAATTCGTGGGCCATCCCTTCGTGGCGGATAATTATTTGGCGCCGGTCGCCTTTGATCCGGCGGGGCCCGTTTTGCTCTTGCCGGGGAGTCGCCGGCAGGTGGTCGCACGAATTTTCCCTCTCTTACTTGCGGCTTACCGTCAGTCCGGTACGACCCGACCGGCGGTGGTCCTTTATCCGAGCGAGGAAATTCTCGCGACGTTAGTTGCGGCCCAACCCCCGCCCCACGTTGCTTTCCGTCGGACCGGTGAGTCGGCCGAACCCGTGGGGGCCGCGGCGGTATTGACGGCCAGTGGGACGATGTCGATGCACTGCGCCTTGGCGGGAATCCCAGGGGCGATTACTTATAAAACTGACCCGTTGACTTATCTGCTGGGTTGCTGGCTGGTTAAGGTAGAATTTATTGGCATCGCGAATCTGTTGCTCAAGGAGTTGATGTATCCCGAATTTATTCAAGGCGCGGCGACTCCGGCCGCTCTCGCGGCGGAATTGCGCGCGGGGCTAGAGGAACCAGCACGGCGGGAGCAGACGCAGCGTCAAGCAGCCCGCTTACGGCAACTATTACAGGGCTCCAAGCCCGGCGCGGCCGTGGCGTGGTTGGCCGGGCAATTAGGGGCGGCGCGCTAAGACGCTCGCGGTGCGCTCAAGGAGTGGGCGATTTGCGGCCAAAGCGCTGCGATGCGGTCGGCGAGTATCGCCCGACAATGGGCAACCTCGGCCTCACGCTGGGTCAAATTCTCTTCTGCGATCTTTGCGAGGTCATCCAGATTGTAGAGAAAGACATTAGCTAATTCTGCGGTCGCGGGGTCGACGTCTCGAGGCAACGCGAGATCGATAAGAAATAAGGGACGGGCGGGACGCCGTTTAATGGCCGCGGCGATGAGCTCACGCGTGAGAATAAAATCAGGCGAAGCGGTTGAGCTTGCGATGATATCAGCCCCGGCGATGGCCTCGGGGAGATCGGTCAGGCTGAGGGCCCAGCCTCCGGCGAGGGCGGCGGCTTCCTCGGCTTTGGCGAGGGTGCGACTGGCCACGGTGATAGTGGTAGCTCCACGACTTTGGAAAGCTTGCACGGTCTTGAGGCCAATGTCGCCGGCGCCCACGACTAAGATTTTCGGGTGGGCGAGTTCGCCGAAGATACGGCCGGCTAAATCGACGGCCACGGTCGCGATGCTGATTTGGCCGGTGCCAATGCCGGTGTTGGTCCGGATGTACTTGGCCGCTTGGAACGTTTTTTGGAAAACGCGATTGAGCACGGGTCCAGTCCAATGTTGGGCGAGCGCGGCATCGTAGGCCTGCTTAACTTGGCCGAGAATTTCAGTTTCCCCCAAAATTTGAGAATCGAGGCCGGCGGCGACGGCGAACAGGTGCCCGATGGCCGCATGGTTTTGGCGCAAGATAACCGTCGAATCTAATTCGGCGGTCGTGCAGCCGGTAACGGCGCTTAAGGCGGCGTGCAGGGCAGGGAAGGCGGCGGGACTGGACGCTACGCCGTAGAGTTCGACACGGTTGCAAGTGTTCACGAAGGCAAATTCGCTCACCTCGGCGATCTGACCAAGGCGGGTGGCCAGTTCGCTCGCTCGCGCGGCATCTAGGGCCAGTTTTTCGCGCACCGCCAGTGGGGCGGTGTGGTGGCTGGCGCCGAGTTGAAAAAGAATAGCGGAATGCGATGCCATCATTCAACGAGGCGTCAGGATAACGGGCTGGTAGCCGTGACGATCGGCGTTGACGGGCCCCAGCGAGAGGAGGGCTAGGCCAAATAAAATGAGGCACACCCAAGCGAAACGAACGGAGACCAGTCGACCGCGCCAGCGGAGGAGCAAGACAATCAGGTAAGCCAGCCACACGCCCATTGTGACCATGAGTTTGGGGAGGTGTACCGATTCAATATTGCGCACCCACCAAGCAGCGCCGACCGACAAAGAGATACTGAGCAGGGTAACGCCGAGCAGAACGAGGCGGTAGTTGATTTGTTCCAGCTGAACGACGGAGGGGAGAAACCAAAATAAACCATTGAGGCGTTTATTTTTGAGGCTCCAATTTTGCAGGAGCTGCATGAGGGAAGTCAGCGTGAGTAAACCAAAGACGCCGTAGCTAAAAACGGCGAGAGCCGCATGGGCTTCAATCCACGGATTATTGCCCAAAAGTTTCTGCCCGCGGACTAAATCCCACTGGGGAATAAGAAGCGAAACGAGCGCGAGGGTTGCCGCGTAACCGGCGGTGAATAGTCCGAGCAGGCTGCCGCGGAAAGTGGAGCCGACGAAGAAATAAACCAGCATGGCCGACCACGCGACGAATTGAACGATTTCAAACGTATTGCCCAAGGGGCAGCCCCGCCCCGCGAGACCGCGTTGGTACAGGCCGAGCCATTGGAAGCCCCAGCCGCCAATGAGTAGGATATTGAGCATCGTCCGCAGTCCCGCGGGTGAATGCCGCCGGGTCAGTCCGATCAGGCCGACGAGAAAACCCGCGAGGTAGAGGAGGGCGCCGAGCCAGAGGAGGGCGCGGTCAGTGAGAAGTGAGGCCATCGCATTAATTTAGCGGCAGCTGCCCTGTGCCGCAAGGATTACAGCAGAAAATTAATTGCCGCGTCACTTCGTGGGCGAAGTTGGTGCGGTAGATTTTTGTGCCACCCAGAATCGGCAGTTGTCAGAAAAATTGCGCACTTTGGGCGTTTCGCTCGCGAGCTCATTGCGGGTGGCGTCCTCAACGTGGACCCAATGAGTGGCCGCTAAGTCCTCCAATACTTCGCGCCGGTCGGGCAGGTGCATAAAGGTGTTGCCCGTTTCATCGCTGAAGTAGCGGTCCCCAAATTCCAATAAACGCGGATTTTGTTCACCGCGGGCCCAGCGCGCCGCTTCTTTGGCCCACTCCTTTAGGTCGGCCGGATCTTCGCGGTCGTGCGTGGTAAAAATAAAATGGGCGGCGGGGCGGCAGACCTGATGCAGCGCCGTCAAGGCGGCGCGCCGCTGTGCGCGGCTGGGAATTTGCATCAGGCCATTAAACATAAACAGGACGCCACCGAAGGGTTGGTGGTTGAAGGGAGGATTGGTCAGCGGCTGCGTCGCATCGGCCGGCAAAAAAGTGAGACCAGTGACGCCCTGCTCTTGGGCGAGATTGATAGCTTGTTCGACTAATTCAGCGGCGAAATCAAAGGCGGTGATTTGCCGGTAGCCTTGATGCCATAGCCCCACGGCCACGCGGCCGGCACCGCAACCGGCTTCCAAGAGCGGCACCGTTTGATCGGGAAAATATTTTTGAATCAAAACTAACTCTGATTTCCACAAGCCAATAAAATGTGCCGCGCGCGTGTAATGCAGCACCGTGTTGATGGCATTAAAGTCGGCGCAAACGGTCGCAGCGGTGATTTTTTCTACCGAAGGTTCCAAGGAAAGTTAAGGGTCGAAGGTAATTTGGGCTTTGAGCGGATAAGTGCGGGCGGAATAATTTTCCGTCAGCCCCGCCGCGCTTACTCAAATTTTCTTGCGCCAAGCGGCGATGAACATGCCGTTCGCATTGAGATCCTGCGGCCAGAGGGTCAGGGCGGAAAGGGCTGAACCCAAGGCAGTGAGGGGGAATGGGGCCAATTCTGGATGCGCCGCGGAGAAGGCCTCGGCGAGCGCGGTGGTTTCCGCGCGAGTGAGGGTGCAGACGGCGTAGATTAAGCGGCCGCTGGGCATTAAGGAGCCGGCTACATGGTCAAGCAGTTGGCGCTGCACGGCGGCAAGTTCACGCACGTCTTGTGGGGTAGTGGTCCAGCGCGCGTGCGGGTTGCGTTGCCACGTCCCGACGCCGCTGCAGGGTGCGTCGACGAGAATGCCAGCAAATTTAGTTTTGGTCGGTGGTTTGGCCGTCCCTGCCCAAGGCACGGTGCGGAAATTAAAAACCTGCGCCCGCGCGGCCCGTTCTTTAAGTTTAGCTAACCGGCGGAGGGAGCGGTCGCTGGCCCAGAGCAGACCCTTGTTCTGCATCAAATCGGAAAGATGCATCGTCTTGCCGCCTTCACCGGCGCAGGCGTCCCACCACGTTTCCCCTGGTTGGGGGGCCGCCGCCAAGCCGACGAGTTGAGAAGCTAGGTCTTGAATTTCAAACTCCCCGTTTTGGAATTCTGGGGTGCGGTAGAGGTCGGTAATCCCAGTGTAGCGCAAGGCGTCTGGTGATTGCGGCGCCGGAAAGCAATGGCTCAGCTTTTTGGTGAGGGCGCTGCCGGTGCCGGCTTTAGCTCGAATCCAGAGGGCGGGTTCGCGTTGCCACTGCGTGAGTAGGGCGGGCGGGATGACATCCATTTCAGCTTTGAGCCAGTCTGGGACCGCGCGGGCGGCGAGGGTTTCCGCTTTTAAGCTCGCGGGATTACTATCAAAGCGCTGCTGGCAATCGAGGGCGGCGATCAGTTGAGTTCGCCGCGAATCTTTTTCATTTAGCCAGCGCCACCAGCGATAATAAGCAAAGACGGCTCGACTGATCCCGCGGCGTTCACCGGGCGCGGTGAAAAGGCGATTCTGCGTCAGCGATTCGCGCAGCGCTTGATCGGCGGGCGTGCCCGTCGCCACGAGTTGGAGGACGCGCGCGGCGTTGTTGATGATCGAAGATTCAGCCATGAGGATCCCACGGTGGCCCGCCGACAGGGCCGAAGTGGCGTGGGGTTTAAGTTCGTTTGCTCCAGCGTCGAGATTCTTTGATTTCGAGGCGGCGGGCCTCCACCTGCGTTCCCGCCACCGCGGGGTGGTTGCGTAATTCCTGAAAGGCCGCCGCCGACACGCGCCAGTTGAGGCTACCCGGTGCTTCTGCGAGGGGCATTACGTTTCCGTCGAAAATGAAGCCTAATTTAATGCGCGTATCGCCGCCGGCGGCCATAATCGCGGTTCGGAGTTTTTGCAAAAAATCGGGCAAGGCGGGATGCTCGGGGTGGAGCAGCCACGTGATCTCACGGATGGCACCGGGCAGGTGCGCATCGAGGGGATAGCATTCCTTGATGTTGAGGCGAGCGCCGTCGTTCCCGCGCATGACCGCGCCTAGCAGTACCGCGGGTTGATTTTCTGCTAAATTTTTTCCGTAATTTTCGTAGGCCTCCGCGTACATATTAACGGCTAAGGTCGCCCGTTTGGTGGCCAAATTAAAAAAAGCCCAGGGACGATTATCGCGGCGGGAAAGTTTTTTCGTAATGCCGGAGACAATGCCGCAGAGACGGAATTCGATCCGATCCCCTTCAAGCAGGATTTTTTCTTCGGTGTGCGTGGCGAGCGCCTCGGCGAGACCGAGGTAGGCGTTCATCGGGTGGCCCGAAATATAAAATCCGAGCAGTTCTTTCTCGAACTGAAGTTTTTCGGCGGGAGTAAAATCGGGATGACGCGCGGTCCCCGCCTGCGCTGCATGGGTTTTGCCGACCGGGGCGGGTTCGTTGAGTTCATCCAGAAAAGAATGCTGCCCCGCCGCGAGATCGCGGGCGCGGGCGGCGGAGGCGGCGAGGGCTTCATCAATGCGGGCAAACAGCGCGCCCCGGGGCTCGCCTGAGAAATCAAAAGCGCCGGTCTTGATGAGATGTTCCAGCACGCGCTTATTGAGCGCCCGGGCATCAACGCGCGCGATAAAATCAGGAAAATCCTTAAAGGGGCCTTGCGCTTCGCGTTCGGCGATAATCTTGAGCGCCGCTTGTTCGCCGACGCCTTTGATGCCGGCCAGACCAAAGCGGATCGCTCCCGCCGCATTCGCGGAGCCGTCGCCGGCCGGTGCGCGGGCGGGCAGGGGGGTGAACATCGCGCGACTTTCATTTACATCCGGTCCGAGCACGATGAGGCCCATGGCTTCGCATTCGGCGACGAAATGCGCAACTTTTTCGGCATTGCCCAGTTCGGAGCTGAGCATGGCCGCCATGAATTCAACGGGGTAGTTCGCTTTGAGGTAGCCGGTCTGGTAGCTGAGGACGGCATAAGCAGCGGAGTGCGATTTATTGAAACCGTAACCAGCAAACTTATTAAGAATATCGAAGATCGAGTTAGCCGTTTTATCGTCGATGTTGTTTACCCGCTTGGCGCCCGCTACAAAGTTGGCGCGTTCCTTGGCCATGGCCTCAGCATCCTTTTTGCCCATCGCGCGCCGGAGCATGTCGGCGCCGCCTAGAGTGTAGCCGGCAATAACCTTGGCGGCTTCCATGACTTGCTCTTGGTAAACCATGATGCCGTAAGTTTCGCGGCAAACTTCTTCGAGTAATGGGTGCGGGTAGGTGACCGTACTCGGTTCTTTTTTGCCGCGCACGTAATCGGGAATCCACTCCATCGGGCCGGGGCGGTAGAGCGCGATGAGCGCCACAATTTCCTCAATCGAGGAGAGGCTGATCTGTCGGCATAAATTCTGCATACCGCCTGACTCGAGTTGAAATACGCCGGTGGTGCGGCCGGAGTTCAGGAGGACGTAGGTCTTGGGGTCCTCAAAGCCGATCGTCTCAAGATCGAATGTGGGGTGGGCGGTCCGGCGCACGTTATCCACTGCATCAGCTAGCACCGTGAGCGTTTTGAGTCCGAGAAAGTCCATTTTCAACAAGCCCAGCTTGCCGACGGCATTCATGTCGTACTGCACGGTGACGTTGCCTTCTTGGAGGGTCAGTGGGACGAATTCCTCCAGGGGCCGATCGGTGATAATGATCCCCGCGGCGTGTTTACCCGTATTGCGGACCATGCCTTCCAGGACGAGGGCTTGATCGATAATTTTCTTGGCGAGGGGATTCGAGGTGAATTCGTTGCGTAGTTCCGTCGATTTTTCGAGGGCCGTCTTCAGCTCGATATTGAGTTCATCGGGAATCATTTTCGCCAAACGATCCGCTTCGGCGTAAGGCAGGTCGTGGACGCGCGAGACATCCCGCATCACCATCTTGGCGCCGAGGGTGCCGTAGGTGATAATATTGGCGACGCAGTCGTTGCCATATTTCTGGCGGACATAGTCAATAACTTCACCGCGGCGGCGCATGCAGAAATCGATATCGAAGTCGGGGGGCGAGACGCGTTCGGGATTCAGGAAGCGCTCAAACAGTAATTTAAAGCGGAGGGGATCGAGATTGGTGATGCCGAGTAGGTAAGCGGCGAGGCAACCGGCGCCCGAGCCACGGCCAGGACCGACGGGGATGCCTTGGCGCTTGGCCCAGTCGATAAAATCCCACACGAAGAGGAAATAATCGATGAACCCAGTTTTGGTGATGATGGAGAGTTCGTAATCGATCCGCTCAATCAGAATTTGGGCGAGCGCTGGGTCGGGCGCTTTTTTGGGCTTATGGTAATCGACGCCGTAGCGGTGTTGCAGCCCGCTAAGGCAGAGACGTTTCAGGTACTCCGCGCGATCGGTCTTCACTTCGGGGGGCAGCGGATACTTGGGGTAGCGTTCGGAGCCCTTGGGGAAAGGAATCGTGAGATCGCACATCTCGGCCACGAGTTGAGTATTTAATACCGCCGCGGGCATCTCCGCGAACAGTGAGGCCATCTCGTCGCGCGACTTCAGGTAAAATTGGGTGCCGCTAAATTTCATCCGGTCGGTCTCGGCAATTTTGGAGCCGGTTTGAATGCAGAGCAGCGCATCGTGCGGGCCGGCGTCGGTGTGATTGACGTAATGAACGTCGTTCGAGCAGATCACTTTCAGGCCAAATTCTTCGCCTAATTTGAGCAGGCCCGGAATAATTTTCCGCTGCTCCGGAATCCCATGGTCTTGAATTTCCACGAAATAATTTTCGCGACCAAAGATCTCGACGAAGCGGCCGCAGGCCTGCCGCGCCTCGGCGACGCGCTCGTGCAGGAGATGCTGAGGCACCACGGAGGCGAGGCAGCCGGTAAAGCCAATCAAACCTTGAGCGTGGCGGGCGAGGGTTTCGAGATCGGTGCGCGGTTTATAATAAAAACCCTTCAGGTGAGCATCGGAGACCAGCTTGAGTAAATTTTGGTAGCCCGTGAGATTTTTTGCAAGCAAGCCAAGGTGAAAAATGCTTTTCCCCTCATCGGTGCGAGCGGTGCGTTCTAGGCGCGAGCCGGCGGCTAAGTAGAGTTCGCAGCCAACCAGTGGTTTAATGCCTTTGGCCTTGGCCTGATTGTAGAATTCGATCGCGCCAAAAAGATTACCATGGTCGGTGAGGGCGAGGGCCTTCATTCCCAGATCGGTGGCGCGATCCATCAATCGGTCGATGCGGCAAGCCCCATCTAGGAGGCTATAGTCGCTATGGACGTGAAGATGAACGAAATTCTGGTCGACGGAGCCCACGGGTAATCATGGGAATCCCGTCGGCTAAACCGATCAAGCAGTAAAGTGTAAGGTTATTTGGTGCCGAAGTTTACCCAGCTCAGGCGGAATGCCGGCCTTAGCTTTCAGGGAAGGCGGGCGTTGATTCGGGCTGAGTGCGTGCTGCCGGTTAAAAATTGGGGTTGACGGTGACGGAACCGGCTGGCTTCGTCCTTCTTTTCTCCAACGCCAACCTGTCTATTTCCCATGTCTATTGAGATCAAAATGCGTAAAAATGAGCCGATCGATCGTGCGCTGCGTCGCATGAAGAAGAAGCTGGAGCGCGAGTGCATCATTAAAGATGCCCGCATGAAGCGCTATGCTGAAAAGCCCTCAGAGCGCCGTCGCCGCAAGGAGAAGGTCATGGCCTTCACCTGCATGCTCCGCCGTCGTTACGCTGAGTAATTCTTGGAACTAGCTGATTTTCAATGGCCGGCATCTGCGGATGACCGGCCTTTTTCTTGCCCCCATGCGACCCTGTTGGCATTTAAGCGACTGATGCCTCGATGGGCCGTGGCTGCTATGATGCGCGGTGACTTGATTCAGGCGCTGGGGCGTGCAGACTGATTTAGTCATGAAACCTCGCGTCGCTCTTTCTTCCTGTTGGTGTTCGCACCGGCATCAAGATGGCTACGCGATGCTGCAGGAAATGGCTGATCTGGGTTTTGAGTGGGTGGAATTGAGCCACGGCATCAAAATTGTGCTGGTGCCGGGTATTCTCAAAGCCGTGGCTGAGGGACTGGTGAAGATCGCCTCGGTGCATAATTTTTGCCCGCTGCCGACGGGGGTCACGCATGCCGCGCCCAATCATTATATGCCGTCAGCGACTGATGCGCGGGAGCGGGATATGTGGCTGCGGCAAAGTAAGCGGACCATCGATTTTGCCCATCAGGTCCAGGCGACCAAGCTCGTCCTGCATCTTGGCGCGGTGGAATTTTTCTGGTTTAACCCCGCCCGCCCAGTGGACCGCTACGCGCAAGATCACCTCGGGGTCGATCTAGCCGCGGATCCAGTTTATCGGAAAATTTTGGCAAAATCGCTAAAGCGATTGGCGGCTCGTCACCCACGTTACTGGAAAAATACCCAAGAGGGCCTGGCCACCCTATTATCTTATGCGGAGCCCAAAGGCGTTAAGTTAGGTTTTGAGAATCGAGAGAAATTTGAAGAACTGCCTCGCGATGCGGACCACGCAGCGCTGATCGCGGCGCTGGGCAAGCCGGCGGCCTGTGGTTATTGGCACGATACTGGCCATGCTCAAATTAAGGATCGGATGGGTTTGCTGAAGCACCGCGATCATCTGGCTCAAAATGCGGCTCACTTAATCGGCTTCCATCTGCATGATGTCAGCGCTGATGGTCGTGACCATCAAGCGATCGGCTCGGGGCAGATTGATTTTAAGATGGTCAGCAGCTTTTGGCAGCCTGAGCACACGTTAGTAATAGAGCTCAGCCCGCGCGTAACTTCGGCCGAAGTGCTGGACTCGAAGCGGCAGGTGGAGGCCCTGCTCGCCGCGCGATTTGGTTGAGGCGAGCGATCGGGTGGGCGCGCGCGTGTGTCTCCGCTCGGCCTGATTCAGTTAACTTGGCTGGTAATCCTTCCACTGGAAGAAACCAATGGCCTCAAGTTCCGTGAGCATGGCTTTTACGCCGGCGGCATCGGGGTTAGCGTTGGGCAGGCGGGTGGGGCCCACGGGCACGCCGAGATGGGTCATGAGAGCTTTCGCTGAGCCTAGATAACCGCGTTGGGCGACAATCCGAATAACTTGCATCAGGCGTGCTTGTTCAATTTGCGCGGTCGCCAAATCGTTGCGGCCAAAAGCGGCGATCATGCGGTGCAGGGGACCCGCGGAAAAATTATAAGTGCTGCCGATGCCGCCTTGAGCGCCCATGGCGAGAGCGGACAGAAAATATTCATCAATGCCCCAAGGTAGGTCGAAGCGGCCTCCGGCCAATTGGCGGCCTAAGAGATAGGTGCCCAGGTCAGGATTGGAGTATTTTACACCGGCCAAATTGGGGATCCGTTGGGCGGCGAGGGTGAGGAATTGATCCACCGGAAAGCTAATCCCCGTCAGGGCCGGAATGTCGTAGTAATAAAAAGGGGTGCGCGCCGCGGCTCGCGCGACTTGTGCACAGCAGCCCACTAAATCTTCCAAGGTGCGGGGCTTAAAATAAGACGGCGCGATCATGGAGATGGCGGCGGCATGGTTTTTTTCCGCTTGGGCGGCGAGCGTGGCTGCATCCGCCAAGCAGTTGGCGCCGACATGCACGACGACTTGGATCCCGCTGTTTTGAGCAACTTGCGCCCAGCGATCACCCAGAGCGAGGCGCTCAGCTAACGTGAGGGAAGTGCTTTCGCCCGTCGTGCCACCAATGAAGACAGCCTTAATGTGGCGCGCCTGAAGGTAGGCCGCCTGTTTTTCTACGACCGCTAGGTGCAGCGAACCATCGGCGTGGAAAGGCGTATGCGTGGCAGGGCAGAGACCGTGAAACTTGAAGACAGGCATGATGCTGGGAGTGGAGCTGGGGTGAAAATTGCGGCTCAAGGGATAAATTGATAATGGGCGCGAAAGCAATGTCAGGTCGCGAGAACCTGCCGCGTTAGTTAACGGGAATTATTTTTTACGAAGTTCTTCAATCCATCGTTTATGGGGACCCGATAGAGCGAGAAGCGGCAGTTGAGCAAAAGAGATCCACTCCAGATTAGCTTGGGCTTTGATTTTATTTTTTATGGTCGGGGTCAGGGGCACGCGGTAAATGGCTTCAGTGATCTGGTACCGCGTGATCGCGCGCCGCTTGACCGCGAGCAAAAATTTCGCGCTCGGGGTGGGGCGTTTAAGATCAGCGGCTTCGGGCAGCTCGTACAATCCGGCGAGCCGCTTGGCCTGAGTATGGCCCCGCCGCAATAATAGCCGATCGCCAGATTCGCACCAGAGGCGGGTGACGGTGCGGTGCTCGATTTGCTTAGGTTGGAGGCGGGGGATTTTTTCGGGCTGACCATCGGCGCGGGCCTGACAAAAATCGGCGACTGGGCAGGTTGAGCACAGCGGATTTTGGCGAACGCAAACGGTGGCTCCCAGCTCCATCATCGCTTGGTTATGTTCGCCCGGTTGGCTCGCAATTACCAGGGCATCGGCCAGTGGGGTGAAATATTTTACCGCGGCCGATCCATCTTTAAAAAGTTGGCCTTCACCCGCGAGGCGGGCCAGAATGCGCACGACATTGCCATCAACCACGGCGGCCGGTTCGCCAAAGGCAATGCTGGTGATCGCCGCGGCGGTGTAGGGACCGATGCCGGGCAATTCGCGCCACTGAGCTGGCGCGCGGGGTGGCGTGGGCTGCGCCGCTATTTGTTGGGCTAATTTATGCAGATTTCTCGCCCGCGAATAATAACCGAGACCTTCCCAAAGTTTCATAACTTGAGACTCAGGGGCCGCCGCGAGCGCTGTAAAATCGGGCAAGGCGCGTAGCCAGCAGTCGAAATAAGGGAGGACCGTCTTGACCTGAGTTTGCTGAAGCATGAACTCGGAGACGACCGTTTTGTAGAGGGAAGGGGTCGTGCGCCAGGGCAGCCGGCGTTGATGCACGCGGTACCACGCCTGCAGCGCTCGTTGGAAAGAGCGGCGTTGAGCAATGAGCTTTGCGGAATGAGCCACGAAATAACCAGCAGACACCATAAAAGCGGAAGTGGAAAGAGGCGTTTTCTCGGCGTGCTTTTTAGGGTTTTTTGTGGCTAATCCTCCCTATGCCCAAACGGTTCGACGACGCGGAGGAAAAGAAGCCCAAGGCGATCACTTCCTATACGATCAAGCTTGATGACGCCCGGATGAAAAAGCTGCAGGCGGCGTGCGCGGCCCAGCACTGGGAGACGGCGGAGGTGCCTTACGCGCGTTTCGCCTTCAAGGGGCCTAAGGTAAACGTCACCGCCTACACCAGTGGCAAGGTGGTGGTCGCGGGTAAAGAGACGGAAGAATTTGTCCAAAATGTCATCGAAGCTGAGGTGACGGGGGCGCCGAAGCTCGGGTACGATGAGGTGCTCCATCCTGACTGGTTTGAGCCGCATGCTGGTCTGGATGAGAGCGGCAAGGGCGACTTATTCGGGCCCGTCGTGGCGGCGACGGTTATCGCTGAAGGGGATGCCGTGCGCCGCTGGCTCGCGGCGGGCGTGCGGGATAGTAAGACGATTGTTGATGCGCAGATTTTAAAATTGGACGATCTGATCCGCGCTACCCCGGGCGTCGTAGTGGAGGTGCGTCATCTGGATATGGCCGAATATAACCGGACCATGTTACAACCCTTTGCTAGTCTTAATCGTTTGTTGGCGCAGCACCACGCTGATGCGCTGGATGCGGCGCTGCAGAAAAAATGGGTGCCGCGCGGGCTGCTCGATCAATTTTCCAAGGAGCCGCTGGTGCAGCGGGTGATGAAGAAGAAAGGGCTGGCGCGATTTGATCTGCAAATGCGGACGAAGGCTGAAGAGGATCCCGTTGTGGCCGCTGCTTCCATTGTGGCCCGGGCGGAATTCGTGCGGCTGATGCAGGCGCTCTCGCGCGAGTTCGGGGACAAGCTCCAGAAGGGGGCCGGCGCACCGGCCAAGGCGCAGGCTAGCTTGCTAATTGAAAAATTAGGGGCTCGCTCGCTCGGGCATTTTGCTAAGTTGCATTTTCGGACCTGCTACGAAGTGGTCGCGGCGGCGGGCAAATTAGCCGAGTTGCCGCTGAAAGAACCCAAGGAAAAAACGGAGTGGAAGCGGTGAGCGGTTGGTTGGTTCAACTCCCGAGACAGCGCTAACTCGCTTTCTCTGCTCAAAGCCCATGGCTACTAAGCGCCGTCAGCTGCGTGGATTCGATCTTAAGCAAATATTTAGCTTGGGCAGTCTCATTGGGGTCGATGAGGCCGGTCGTGGCGCGCTGGCGGGACCGGTGGTCGCGGCCGCGGTGCTGGTCACCCCTGAATTCCTCGAGGGTCGCTGGGCGGTGAGTAAATCCAGTCGGGTTAATGATTCGAAGCAACTCAGCGCGCTCGAGCGCACTGAGTTGTGGTTGGAATTTGAAGACTTGGTGCAGCAAGGGCAGATCCATGCTAATTACGGCAGCGCGAGCGTGGCCGAAATTGAGGCGGTCAATATTTTGGGGGCCACTAAGCTCGCCATGCGCCGGGCGCTTGAGGGGATTTACCCGGCGACAGCTTTTGAACGAAAAGTAGAGCCGGATCTTTTTGCCAGTGATGCGGAAAAAGAATCGTTCCAGCCCAGGGTCTCTTGTCGCATTCTGATCGACGGTTTGCCGCTGCGGAACTTTCCGTATCCGCACGAAGGCATTGTCAGCGGTGACGGGCGCTCACTCTGTATCGCGATGGCTTCAATTATTGCCAAGGTCACGCGCGATCGCTTAATGGATGAACTCGATCGTCACCATGCGGGCTATGGTTTCGCGCAGCACAAAGGCTATGGGACCGAAGAGCATCGGGCGGCGATCTTGAAGCTGGGGCGCAGTGCGGTGCATCGGGATAGTTTTTTGCGCAAACTCTATGCCCAGCCGCGTGATTTGGAGGGACAGATGATACTGTTTGATTGAACGGCCGGAGCGCTTATGGCTTTTCTCTGATGTCAGGCAAAAAACTCAGTTCACTGGATAAAGTGCTCGGTCGGCTTGATCGACTGGATGCGGCTGGTTTGCAGACGTTGGTGCAGCGCTTAGCCCGCGAGCGGACTATGCTCGATGCGGTGTTCAATATTTTGCAAGAGGGGGTGCTGGTGATCACCGCTGATGGGGAGATTGATTATGCCAATGATGCGGCGGCGCAGATGATCGGCTTTAAAGATCAGAGCGGAGCGGCGGCCACGCTGTGGCGGTTGGTCCCAGGTTTACGGGCTTCCCTCGAAGGGGAAAGCGCTGGCGGGCAGACGCTGGGGCCGCCGTTAATCACGCGGGAGTTCGAACTCACTTATCCCCAGGCCCGCGTGGTCCGGCTCTACATGGTGCCTTTTCATGAAGGCGAGCAAGGGGAGGCGCGGTTTGTTATCATCTTGGCGGATATTACGCGGCAGAAAAAATCGACGCAGGAGCTCATTGAAAATGAACGAACTTCATCGGTCTTGCTGCTCGCGGCCGGGGTCGCCCATGAGTTGGGCAATCCGCTGAATTCGCTGACGATTCATTTGCAGCTCATCGAGCGTAAGTTGAAAAAATTGCGCGATGCTAAAGAGGCGGCGGCCTTGACGGAGTCCATCCAGATTTGTCAGGGGGAGGTGACGCGCCTCGATGGCATTATTCAAAATTTCCTTGAAGCGATTCGCCCACGCCCGCCGGATTTGGCGGACGTTAATATTGTCGAAGTCATTGAAGACGTTCTGCGTTTTCAGGAAAAGGAATTTGCCGACCGAGAAATTAAAATCGAAGGTGAGTTACCGGAGAGTACGCCGCTGATCATGGCGGATCGCAATCAGTTGAAGCAGGTCTTTTTCAATTTATTAAAAAATGCCATGGAGGCCATGCAGCCCGGTGGCATGCTGGGCATTCGGGTCCGCGCGGATGACGATTCTGTTTTTGTCCGCGTCGCTGATGCGGGGGTGGGCATTAAGCCGGAGGATCTGGCGAAGCTCTTTTCACCCTATCACACCACGAAAGTTGGTGGGCACGGTTTGGGTCTGATGATCGTCCAGCGCATTATGCGCGAGCATGGCGGGCAGGTTGGAATTGAAAGCAAAGAAGGCGTGGGCACGGTGGTGACGCTGCAATTTCCCCAGAAGCACCGGCGCGTGCGAATGCTGAAAAGCTAATGCGGCCAACGGGGGGTCGACTAAAAATAATTAGCCGCGACCTGCGTTGGGCGTTCCGCCCTTAATTCGCCGGGGGAGTCGTGCGGCGGTAGTAGAGATACAATTCTTCAACCTTCGCTCGTGCCCAGGGCGTCCGGCGGAGAAATTGCAGACTGGATTTGACGCTGGGGTCAAAATTGAAGCATCGAATGTCGATGCGCCGGCCGAGTTCCGCCCAGCCGTAGTGCGCCGATAACTCTTGGAGAATCATCTCAAGCGTGACGCCATGCAGGGGGTCGTGAGCGGAAGCGTTCGTCATCGATCGGAGGGCTTAGGGTTCCAGCTCGTAGCCAAAGATCGCGATTTCTTCCACGCGGGGCGGGAAGGGCACCAGCGAGAGCTTGCCCGCCACGACGGGATAAACGGGGGCCATTATTTTTCGATTTTCGGTCAGCGATCTCAGTTGGGCTTTGTAAATAAGGTCCTGGGAAAACTTGTTTTCCACTTTCAGATTGAGGAAGAGTTTTTTCTTCGTCGGATCAGTGGGATCCAGGGTGAGAATAACTTGGGCTTCAGGATCTAGGGTCTGGGAAACTTGGGCTAATTTAATTTTTCCGCCCAGCTGAGTGAAGCGCACGTAGATGGTTTCGCCCGGGTGAATCAGGACGGTGTTGGCTTTCTCGGCTGCCGCGTAGGCGAGAGGCCAGAACAGCAAGCCGGCCAGTAGGCCTAAAAGTTTTCTCATAATAAATATTGCGGCTAATCTGCTCGGAACCTCGTCAACAGGGAATAAAAAAATGTGCGGCGGCGGATGCGGGGGGGCGTCGAGGGGGAGTGCGCGAGCTTGACGCCGTCGCCGCGGGGGTTTGCGTAGGTGGCAGTTTAAATAGCAACCGCTCGGGCCAGAGCCAATTGGAGCAAATAATATGGCCACACCTGATACCGTATTGCCGCCTCGCCTGATTTGGGCGCGCCGTTGGTTTTTTGTCATTAGTTTTTCTTTTCAATGGGTAGTGGGGGGCGGCTCGGTCAATTATGCGGCCGAGGTGGCGACGGCCGCCGAGATCGCGTCGTTGCCACTGGCGGAAGTACGCGAGCGCATCGCTGCGCTGCGGGCGGAAGTGGCCCATCATGATGAGCTTTATTTTAAGCGCGCCGCGCCGGTCATCAGTGACGCCGCTTATGATCAGCTGAAGCGTGAGCTAACGGATTGGGAGGGCCGTTACCCTGCGCTGAGTACCGCGCCCAGCGATGGGTTGGGGGTCGATGATCGGACGGGGCTGCGGCCGGTTTATCGCCATCGTGAGCGGATGTTGAGCCTAGATAAAAGTTACTCGGAGCTAGAATTACGGTCCTTCGATGAGCGGATCAGGCGGCAGTTGGGGCGGCAAAATTTAACCTATGTAGTAGAGCCCAAGTACGATGGTTTAGCGCTTAGTGTGACTTACAAAAATGGCCGACTCGTTCGGGCGGTGACGCGCGGTGACGGCGAAGTGGGGGATGACGTCACGGCAAATGTGCTCGCCAGTACGACGCTGCCGAAAATGTTGCGCGGAGCGGGGCCGACGGGGAGTGCGCCCGGGATTCCGGCCGTGCTAGAAGTACGGGGAGAAATTTATCTAGAATTCGCGGAGTTTGCGCGAATTAATCAAGCGCGCCTCCGGGCCGGAGAGCCGTCCTTTAGTCATCCGCGTAATTTGGCGGCGGGGACGTTGCAGCAATCTGACCTGAGCACTGCAGCCGCACGGAAATTGACGGTAGTTTTTTATGGTTACGGGGGCTGCGAACCCCTCTCGCTCCGGCCTGTTGCGCAGCAAAATTGGCTGCAGCAGCTGCGTGCGTGGGGCTTGCCGACGGTTGAAAATGCGCGGGTGGTGCAAGGCGCCGATGCGTTATGGTTGGCGGTACAAGCCATGGGGCGAGAGCGGAAAAATTATCCCTTTCCCACGGATGGAGTCGTGGTGAAGTTGGATGAAGGCCTCCTGCAAAAGCAAATGGGTGCAACCCATCAGGCCCCGCGGTGGGCGCTGGCTTATAAGTTTTCACCCGAGCGGGCCCAGACCAAGTTGCTGGCGATTGCCCTGCAAGTCGGACGCACCGGGGTGTTGGCGCCCGTGGGGGAGTTGCAGCCGGTGCCGCTCAGTGGGGCCACGGTGACCCGTGCTTCGCTCTATAATCGGGACGAGATTGCGCGGCGAGATATTCGGGTGGGTGATTACGTGTACGTCGAGAAGGCCGGAGAAATTATTCCGGCCATCAGCGGAGTAAATCGCAGTCGGCGCACGGCGGGAGTTCTCGCCTATGTTTTTCCCGTGAGCTGTCCGTCTTGCCAAAGCCGGTTACAGCAATCACCCGAGCAGGCCGCGGTGCGCTGTCTTAATCGACACTGTCCAGCGCAGGTGCGTCGCCGTCTCGAGCATTTTTCCTCAAGTGCTGGGGTCAATATTGCTGGTCTTGGGCCGGCGCTGATCGATCAATTAGTGAGTACGGGACGGGTTAAAACGACGGCGGATCTTTACCGCTTGCGGCGAGAAGATTTCCCCGCCGGCAATGGCAAAACCGCGGAGCGAGTACTCCGCGCCATCGCCCAAAGTAAGCAAGCGGAACTGTGGCGTTTTATCCATGGGCTCGGAATTCCCGGAGTGGGGGAAGTGGGCGCGCGAGCTTTGGCGCGGCAGAGCGGCGGACTCGTGGAATTAGCGCGAGCATTTCACAACGCGGAGACCGCGGCGGCGTGGGAAAAAAAAGTGGATTTAGGCGAAGCCAGCCTTCAAGCGGTTCAGGAATATTTCAGTGAACCCAGTCACCAGGCATTACTAGTCGACTTAGTGGCACTCGGCGTTCGGCCGAATAATTCACCGGAGGTAGGTGGGGCTGACCAGTTATTGCAGGGCAAGAGATTCGTTCTAACTGGGGCGCTGCAGCGGCTAACCCGAGCGCAGGCCACGGCGTTAATTATGGCGGCCGGCGGCGCCGTTGAGGCCAAGGTAAGTCGACGCACTGATTATCTGATCGTGGGAGAAGGTGGTGGCGCGAAGTTGCCTGAGGCGGCGGCTTTCGGGGTGACGATGATCGATGAAGCTAAGCTGCAGCAGCTGCTGCGACCGGGCGCGGCTTGGCAATAATTCTCAGCTTTCAAGCACTAGAACTCATGGGGGCTAGTCGGACCTTGGGGTAATTTGGGCATTTAATTGATCATTCTTGCCTTGGTATTTTCTTCATGCCGCCCTGTCCCTTGCTCACGCTGGGTGTTCGTTAGTCTGTGGGGTAGGGAGTTTTTCATTCCAGCCGTTCATCACCCCGTCGCGACTGCCCCGCGTCGTTGCCACAAGGAAGCTAGTTGGTCTTTCATCTTTCGTTTCGGTTTATTCAGGTATTTCCTCTCCCCATATGGAAGTGATTTTCATGGGTACGGGCACATCGCAAGGGGTGCCGATGATTGCGTGTGATTGTGCGGTGTGTCGGTCGGTTGACCCGCGGGATCAGCGCACGCGGTCTAGTCTGCATGTCGTGATGGATGGGTTGCATATTCAAATTGATGCGGCGCCCGAGTTTCGGCTCCAGTGCTTGCGAGAAAAAATTCCCTGGGTGGATTTTTTTATTCTGACGCATGGTCATGCTGATCACCTCAACGGGATGGACGACTTGCGGCGCTTCTGTGATTTACTCGGCGGGAACGCGTTGACGGTTTACACCACCGAAGAGGGGGCGAATCGCACGCAAGCGGTGTTTCCCTATGCGATCGCGGCCCGCCCAGTATCGGTGGGTTATGCCGCCTTTAAGCTGCAGATGATGCCAGCCGTGCTGGAGTTGCCCCAAGGGACGATCCGATCGACTCGGCTGCCGCATGGCGGGATCAATACCTTGGGCTTAATTTTTGAGGAAAAATCGTCGGGAAAGAAATTTGTCTATTACAACGATTGCAAGGAGGTGCCGCCGGCGGCCGTGGCTTTGGCGCGTGGAGCGGATGTGGTCGTGCTCGATGGGTTACGCGTCGAGCCTCACCCTACCCATATGAATATTGCCGAAGCGTGTGCCGCGGCGGCAGAGATTGGGGCCCCGCTTAGTTATTTAACTCATCTCACGCACCGCATCGGCCACCTCGAGTGGAGCGCCCAACTGCCTCCGCGGGTCCACTTGGCGTATGACGGATTGCGACTGAGCCTCTAGGCCAGGCTGGGGTAGTGCGGCGCCGTTTAAAAAGCCCAGACACGTGGAATCACATACATGGCGACGAGAAAGCAGATGAGGTTGAGTGGGACCCCAATTTTGATAAAGTCGCTGAAGCGATATCCGCCGATGCCATAAACATAGGTGTTGGTTTGGTAGCCAATGGGGGTCGCAAAAGCGGCGGAAGCAGCGAAGGTAATGGCGATGATAAAGGGTCGTGGATCAAGGCCCGCGGCTGCCGCAAGTCCTAGCGCGATGGGGGCCATGAGGGCGGCGATCGCGGTGTTGGAAAGCACTTCGGTGAGCAGCATCGTTACGAGGTAAAGGCAGGCCAGTAGGGCTAGTGGTTTATATGGACCTGCGACGACATGATCGGTGCCGGACACGATTATCTGGGCGAGCCAAGCGGCCGCGCCGGTGTGTTGCATGGCCGCACCAAGAGCGAGTAGGCCAAAAATAACAAAGAGCAGATTCCATTCGATCGCCGCATACGCTTCGCGAGTTTTCAGGCAGCCGCAGAGGCACATTAAAACGCAGCCAGTGATGGCGCCGATCTCGATGGGGATTAGGCCAAAAGTTTCGGCGAGAACTACACTGGCAATGGTAGCGATGACGAGGGGGATGCGTCGGTGGAGAGAGAAGGAAGGCAGTGGTGGCCGGTCAAAGAGGATCAGATCATCCCCTTGGCGTAGGCTATTGATGGCCTGCTCCGTGCCCATCATGAGGAGAATATCGCCGATCGCGAGGGGCAGGGAGGCAACATCATGGCGGACATTTTGTCCACCCCGATGGATGGCAAGGACGACGACGCGGAAGCGTTGGCGAAAATTAAGTTCGCCGATACTGCGACCGATTAATTCTGAATTGGGCGCTACGGCTCCTTCAAAGATGACGCCTTCGTGGGCGGTAATTTGTTCGAGTCCAGCCTCAGCGGTAAAATCAAAGCCTGGCATCGCACGGGCGCGGGCGATCCCTGAGGGCCGGCAGGATAACACCATGCGATCGCTGACGCAGAGTGGGGTGGTGTCAGGGTCCATCGTGATGGCGACTCCGTCGCGGACGACCTCAATGACTCGGAAGCCGCGGGTGCTGATCAGACCAGCGGCTTTCAGGCTTTTACCGATGAGGGGAGACTTTAATGGGACAAAGGCTTCGGTGAGATATTCGCGACGTTCTTCTTCGGAGAGAATCGAGGTAAGCATTTCACGCGCGGGCAGGAGACGTTTGCCGGCTAGGGCGAGATAGAGCGCGCCGATGGCCGCGGCGGGGATGCCCACCCAGGCGAGTTCGAACATGCGCAGGCCGGGTTCACCCCGATCGAGCAGGATGCCGTTAACTACGAGATTAGTGCTGGTGCCGATGAGGGTGCAGGTGCCGCCGAGCACGGAGGCATAGGACAGGGGGATCAGGAATTTTGAAGCCGGCAGGTTCATCTTACGGGCCAAGGCCAGCACCACGGGAACAAAAACGACGACTACCGGGGTGTTATTGATCCAGGCAGAGATGAAGGCCACCGTGACCACCAAGAGAAAAATAACCAACGGGTAGGGCAGCGTGGCTGTTCGGCTAAACCAGCTGGTGAGGTAGTCGACCGCCCCGCATTTAACCAAAGCGGCGCTCAGCACGAACATCGCCGCCACCGTGATCGCAGCGGGATTCGCGAAAACCGCCATGGCCTTCTCCCGCGGCAGCACACTAGAAAGCAATAGGGTGCTAAAGACACTCAGGGCGATGATGTCGGGGGGGTATTTTTCCCAGATAAAGGCCAGCAGCGTCAATAAAAGCAGGCCGAGAACAAAGGCGATTTCCCAAGTCATGAACTAATCGTTTAAATGATTGCGCGAGGCCCGCCGAGGGTAAATTACCGCGGCCGACAGACTTTCGTAAGGCGCGCGGGAATCTGTTTTTTGCAATAACCCATAGATATATTCTCTGTTTACTTTTACTCTAACATAAGTAAAGTTATTATGATTAACCGATCTAGTTAGGTAAGCTATTATTTTCACCCTTCCTCGACGATGGCCAAAATCTACCACGACATCACTGAAACGATCGGCAACACCCCGCTTGTGCGTCTTAATCGCACGGCCGCAGCCCACGGGGCCGCAGCGGATATCCTGCTTAAGCTAGAATTTTTTAATCCACTTTCCAGCGTTAAGGACCGCATCGGGTTCGCGATGATTGAGGATGCGCTGAAGTCAGGGAAAATTAACAAGGACACTGTCCTGATTGAACCGACCAGCGGCAACACCGGGATTGCGCTGGCCTTTGTCGCGGCCGCCAAGGGGCTCAAGCTCATCCTGACCATGCCGGAGACGATGAGTAGCGAGCGTCGCAAGCTGCTCAAAATCCTCGGCGCCCGGCTCATTCTCACGGAGGGGCCCAAGGGGATGAAGGGGGCTATTGCCAAAGCCGAAGAGTTGGCCGCAAAAATCCCTGGAGGAGTTATTTTGCAGCAATTTGCTAATCCTGCTAACCCAGCGGCGCACCGCCAGACGACCGCCGAGGAAATTTGGCGAGATACGGATGGCCAGGTTGACTTTGTCGTCTCGGGCATTGGCACCGGTGGTACCATTACGGGAATCGGTGAGGTGCTTAAGGGGCGCAAAGCGGGGGTAAAAATTGTGGCGGTGGAGCCGGATGCTTCCCCGGTGCTTTCCGGTGGCGCGCCGGGTCCACATAAATTGCAAGGCATTGGCGCCGGCTTTGTGCCCGCGGTACTGAATACCAAAATTTACGATGAGATTATCCGCGTGAAGGAGGCTGATTCGGGTCCGGTGTCGAAGCAGGTTAATCAGCTCGACGGCATCCCCATCGGCATTTCTTCGGGGGCGGCGGTCTGGGCCGCCATTCAGCTCGCCAAGCGGCCCGAAAATAAGGGCAAGCAAATCGTCGTGATTATTGCTTCGAGCAGCGAACGCTATTTATCCACTTGGCTGTTTGCTGATATCAGCGTCGAGAGTGACTCGATCGACGATCTGCTGGCGCCAGCGGGCAGCTGATCCGTCAGCGCTTAAAATTTAGTTCTACCCAACACGCGTGGCGAGCGGTTAGGCGCGTCCCTGCTGGACGGCGGGCTTCGCGTCCGCTTGAAACCATCGGTAGAAGCTGACGCCGAAAGCGATCATGGCGACGGACATCCCGATGAGTTTCATCATGGCACCAGCCAACAGTTGATCAGCGGCGGCGGTCAGGCTTGTAATGCGCGGGGCATATTCATAGGTGGGGTAGAGCACGTCGGAAGAAAACATGATGTAAGCAAATACGGGCGTCATCGCGATGACGACAGCCACGAGGTAAAGCATCTGCCAAGCATAGCTGGCGGGCGGAAATTCTTTTGAAGGACTGAGCAGCGGCCACCAATAAAAGAGCGCAGCGCTGAACATCGTAAAATGCTCGGCAATGTGGATCGCGCGGTTTTGCAGGGCCCAGTCGTAGAGTAAGGGCAGGTGCCAGCCAGAATACACGGCCGTGTAGATGCCGCCGCAGACCAGGGGATGGGTGAGAATTTTGAGCGGCCCTTGGAGCCTCGCTTGACTGGTGAGGGGACGGACCATCCAGTCAGGCAAGCCGCTCAAAAATAAGATGGCGGCCGGGTAGATCAAGATTTGGTGCTGCAGCATGTGCGCGCTGAATAAAAAGCGTTCAGCGATCTGATCGAGCGGGGAGCCAACCCCGAGATAAAAACATAATAATGCCGCGTAAAACTTGAGCGCGGGGCGGCGGGGATAAGGCGTTCCGGGCGCGAGTCGCTCACGCCATGGCCCCGCGAGAATCGTATAAAGCCAGCCTAGGAAAATAAGCCCGCCAATGAGGAACGGCTCATTGTGCCAATGGGTCCAGTCGATCATAGCTGCTAATCTATATTAACGCGTAGCGGAATGGCCACCAAAAGCGGGCAAAACGGCCGCAGTATTTTGCGCGGAATTTGGCGGCCCGAGTAAAATAAAAAAGCCGCGCGGGGTGGCGCGGCTTAGATTCCACTTTGAGTCTGGTTTAACCGAGCGTGGTGCGAGTGTAGGTTAGCGCGGCGGCCGTCAGCGGTTTGCCGGCCTCAGAGGCAAACAGCTCCATGAGGGCAAACATGGTGAAACCCGCGAGCACGAGTCCGATGAAAAACAGGATCGTGCAGAATACTTTATCCCAGCGCAGGTGCATGAAGTAAAAGATAACGAACATGAACTTCACCGTGGAGAGCCCAATGAGCGTCGTAACAACCAGCCACTTTGCGATCGGAAGGTAGATCAGCACGACCTCGATGCCGGTAATAACCGCCAGAATCATCGCGATCTGGATATAGAAATGAAATTTGCTCGGCTCGTGGTGGCCGGCGGCAAGGGCGGGAGCAGTGGGTGCGGACATGGGCGGTAGAGCGAAGAGTTAAGAGCTGAGCTTAGGCTCAGAGGTACTCGAGAAGATAGACGGCGGTAAAAATGATAATCCAGACGATATCGACGAAATGCCAGTAGAGGCCGATGGCTTCAACATCGATGGCGTTTTTTTCGCCGAACTCCACCGCTGGATCGCTCGTACGGGCAAACCAAACGAGGGCCGCGCACGCGAGGGCCCCGAGGAGGAGGGGCTTGGCATCATGGCTGAGCATGGCGCGGAGGCTCTCGCCCTCGATTACTTCCAGTAGACCGGGGACAAAGAAAAGAAACGCCACGCCTGCCGCTACTGCGAAGGCTAACAAGTGGAGGAAATTTCGGCCCAAGCCGCCGCCGTGAGTTGGCTTAAAGGTCCGCACATACATCATGCCCAGTAAGAGTACGCCGATTGCAACGTGGGTGCCGTGGGTGCCGGTGAGGGTGTAGAAAGTGGAGCCGAAAATGCTGTTCGATAGGGTCATTTTCTTGTCCTGCACGAAGTGGGCGAACTCAAACACTTGGCCGCCGAGGAAGATACAGCCGAAGAAGATCGTGCCGAGGAGCATCGTGCGGGTGCTCTTCACGTTACCCTTCTGGATGGCATTCACCGCGAGAGCCATGAGGAGCGACGACATCAGCAAGATGAACGTCGAGAAAGACGTTAGCTCGATATCGAAAATCTGGGTCGGGATCGCATTCCCTGGGGGCGGGTTGAGGCGGTAGACGAGATGTGCCGAGATCAGCGCGCCGAAAAACATGCAGTCCGAAGCGAGGAAGGCCCACCAAAGGAGCTTCTTGTTCGGAATACCGGTGGCGGTCGTGTGATCGTGATGGTGGTCGAGGTGACCGTTAGCCGCAGGACTGCTCATGAGATAGTTCGGTAAAGCTCAGTGGTGATCGCCGCGGGACTCGGTAACTTTGCCTTCTGCGTCGATATGAAGATGGTAGCCGCCGGGACCTTCGAGGGCCCACAGATAGCAGGCGGCGACCATGAGGCCGAGGCCGGTGATGGCGAGGGGTAGGTGCGAAGCGAGGACTTGCTGGCCGAACATCGTCACGGGGTAATGGAGTTGGGCCAAATTGTACGCCCCCACCAGCAGGCCGATGGCTGCGAATAAGGGGTACCACGATTGGTCCGGCATATGGATGCCCCCGCGCGATTCCTCGGCCTTGATATGCGCCGCCTTTTCTTGAGCGATCTCTTCTTTATGTGTTTTCTCATACCACCAGGCATCGCGAGCGTGGACGGTAGGAATGGCGGCGAAATTATGCTCAGGGGGCGGCGAAGGAATGGACCATTCCAAGGTGCGGGCATCCCAAGGATCGTTGCCGCATTTCTCGCCTTTGAAGTAGGACCAAACTAACACGGCAAAATAGGTAAACATACCAAGGCCCAGCAGATAGGCACCGTACGTGGCGAAGAGGTTCCCCTCGTTCCAGCCCATATTAGAATCATAGGTCCAAGTCCGGCGCGGCATGCCGTTCAAGCCCAAGAAATGCATCGGGAAGAAGGTCGCGTTGAAGCCGACAAAGATAATCCAGAAGGAAACTTTACCCCAGAACTCCGGCACCATGCGGCCGAAGAATTTTGGAAACCAGAAATGAATGGCCGCCAGCAGAGCGAAGGTCGCCCCGCCGATGAGGACGTAGTGAAAGTGAGCGATAACAAAGTAACTGTCTTGCTGTTGGGCATCAGCCGGAGCCGCGGAATGCATGATGCCTGAGAGCCCGCCCATCATGAACATCCAGATAAAGCCGAGGGCGAACATCATGGGCACGCGGGTGACAATCCGGCCACCCCAGAGGGTCCCGATCCAGTTGAATACTTTTACGCCGGTCGGCACCGCGATCGCCATCGTCGCCAGCGCGAAGGCGGCCGTGGCCACCGTCCCAAGCCCGGTGGTGAACATATGGTGACTCCATACACCGAAACCGATGAAGCCGATGGCGACGCCCGAGAATACCACGATGGGATAACCAAAGAGTGGTTTACGCGCAAAGGTGGGGAGAATTTCTGAAACATAGCCCATCGGGGGCAGAATCAGAATATAGACCTCAGGGTGACCGAAGACCCAGAAGAGATGCTGCCACAGGATGGGTTGACCGCCGCCGGAGACCTCAAAGAAATTGGTCCCGAAGTTGCGATCAAACATCACCATGACGAGCGCGATGGCGATCGCCGGCAGGGCGAGCACTAGGAGGAAGCTCGTAACCAAGGCCATCCAGGTGAATACGGGCAAGCGCATCATCGTGAGGCCGGGCGCCCGTAAGTTGATGATCGTGACGATAAAATTCAGTGAGGCCACGATGGAGGAAATGCCTAGGACCTGAATACCGAGCACCCAAAAATCGGTCGAGAGATCAGGGGTGAAGCTCTTAGAGGTCAGCGGTGCGTAGCCGAACCAGCCAACATCAGGAGCGCCGCCAAAATTCCAGCTCGGCACGAAGTGAGAAATCCAGCCGACATTGAGCAAAATGGCCCCGACGACCCAGACCCAGAGGGAAAAAGAGTTGAGGCGGGGAAACGCGACATCGCGTGCGCCCACCTGGATGGGGATGAGTAAATTGAAAAACGCCGCATTGAGGGGCATGACCGCGAGGAAGATCATCGTGGTGCCGTGCATCGTGAACAACTCACTATAGAGTTGGGCGCTGATGAAGCGATTATTTGGCACCATGAGTTGGGTGCGGATCATCAGGGCTTCGATTCCGCCGATGAGGAAAAATAAAATGGCGAAGCCGCCATAGAGCATGCCGATCTTTTTGTGGTCGACGGTCGTCAGCCAGCTGACGAGGCCCGTTTTTGCGGTCGGGCGCGGGAAAAGAGCAAAGGTGGTAGCCGGCTGAGCTATTGCTTGGCCGGTGTAACCGGACTGGGTGATGACTTTTGCCATAAAATTGGAAGTGAAGACGATGGAGAGAGGCAGTGTGGACTGGTTCGGCGAGGAGCGCGGGCGCGGGTTAGCGCGGCGCTGCGGCAATTATTTTAGGCTGTGCAGATAAGCGACGAGGGCGTCGATTTCTTGATCATTCATGGTGAAGTTTAGCTTCCAATTATCGCCGTCTTTTACTTTGTAGCCACCAAACCACATCTTGTTGCCGGGCTTAAAGTGATTGGGGTTTTTAATCCAAGCGTGCATTCGCTCGTGGGTGTTTTCCAACACGCCAGCGGCGATCGTGGAGCGGGCGCCGACGCGCGTCAGGTCGGGGCCGCTGATGCCGACGCCTTCATGGCCACGGATATTGTGACAGCTGACGCAAGTTTTGGCGGCAAACAACTGGCGGCCGGTCGCAATCAATTGGGCATTTTCACCGGCTTCAGGATGCTGCATTTCCCGCCAGGCGTTGAGGGGATCGGCATCGAAGGCTGGGGAGGCCGAAAGCGCTTCGCCGGGATTACGTTTCATGGCCGCAAATTGCACACGGGCGCTGCGATCCACGGCGTCGGCTAACACCGCTGGCGTAACCGTGCGCGCTGGGGCTTTTTGATTCTCCAGCCATTGGGCATAGTCGCGAGGCGACAGGGCGATGACGCGGAAACGCATGATGGCATGCGATTCACCACAAAATTCAGCGCATTGACCGTAAAAGTAGCCTGGCTGATCAGCTTTAAACCAAAGAAAATTTGCTCGGTTCGGCATCATGTCGACTTTTCCGGCAAGCTTGGGTATCCAAAAACTATGAATTACATCAATGGTGCGCAGCTGGACCCGAATGGGGATGCCAGCGGGGACCACCAGTTCGTTGCCCGTCACTAAGGGGGCTTCCCCGCCGTTGGGTAGCTTCACAAGCTCTGAGGGATACTCAAATTTGAACCACCATTGATTACCCGTGGCGACGACTTCCATGGCGTTACCCTTCTCGTCTTCCGGCACATCGTGCGTGTACCAGATATCCCGCAAGGTGGGGATGGCGATGATGATTAACAAAGCGACCGAAGCGGCGATTAAGCCGATTTCTACCAAAGGATTGCCGTGCGCCTCAGGCGGTGGCTCGGCATGCTCATCGGACTCCGAGCGAGCGCGAAACTTGATCTGGGCGTAGGCCAAAATCGCGCCGACCACGATGAAGATGAAGGTGCAGACGTAAACCGTGACCATGAACAAATCCCATTGCGCTTTGGCCACGGGGCCGGCGGTGAGCATGGTGGACTGATTGCCGCTTAGGGAAAAAACATCCGCCAGCTTGCAGCTGGACAAAAGCACTAGGCCAAGCCCAGCGACTAAGGCGCGAGTTGCGCGCGAAAAAGGGCGATGATCGAAGCGGATGCGGGTCATGTATAACGGTGATGTTCGCAGCGGGAGGCGCTGGGGCAATAGTATCGGTATAACCTCAGCAAATAATCAGTCATTTCAACTATAAAACCACCGCGAGATATGCGCTATCTGCTCCCGCTGGAGATATTATCTACGCAGGGGAAGGTATTAGATATTTAGCAACCTTGACCTGCGTCATTGCGCTCCCGCGGGCGGTGTGTAATAATCGGATTCCCATGAAAACTCATCTCCTCCTCCCTCTCTTGGCTGCCAGCTTGATGCTGGTGGGCTGCGGTCAAAAAAATGAATCAGCGGCCCTCGTGGCAAGCGCACCCGTACCGGCGGGCGCATCGTTTGAGCTGACGGCTAACGATTCGATGAAATTTAACCTCGCCCGTCTCGAGGTCACGGCGGGTCAGGATGTAACGGTCAGCCTAACTAACATGGGTAATATGCCTAAGGTGGCCATGGGCCATAATTGGGTTCTGCTTAAAAAAGAGGCAGACATTAAAGCCTTCAACGACGCTGCTATCATGGCGGCCGCCACCGACTACGTTCCGGCTGCCTTGGTCAGCCAAGTGATTGCCCACACCAAATTGCTTGGGCCCAAGCAGAGCGACGAAGTTAAGTTCAAGGCCCCCACGGAACCAGGCGAATATGTCTACCTCTGCACTTTTCCGGCCCATTATCTCTCGGGCATGAAAGGCGTGCTGGTCGTTAAGTAACATTTTTGTTGGTGCGCCTGCTGAGAGCGGGCGGCGATTTATGCAAAAGCCGAGCGAAAGCTCGGCTTTTTTGTTGGGATGAACGGCGGGACGGGGCCGCGCGTCTTTTTTTACGACTACCGCGATTTAGGCCGCGGGGGCGCTTGGCCACCAGATATAGAGAAAAAAGTAGACGAGCACGCCTGTCACCGAGACATAGTACCAGATGGGAAAGGTGAATTTAGCCCAGTGTTTATGGGTTTCGAAATCACCTTTGATGGCAAAAAGAAAGGTGCGGGGCACCAGGTACGCAATCGAGATAGCGAGGATGATGTGCGAAATCAGCATCGTATAATAGAAGGCGCGGAGCGCGGGGCTTTCACCGCCAAAGGGCGTGTGGACGCCTTGCATAAGGATCTTGTGCGTCACGTAACCCACTAGAAAAATAGCCGAAACAAATCCTGCGGTGAGCATGCTGGCGCGGTGCGCTTCACGTTTGCCTTGTTTGATGAAAATAAAGCCGAGCGTAATTAGCACGGTGGCGGTGGCATTAAGCGCCGCATTCAGGGTTGGAATGTCTTGAATTGTCATAGGGGGAAATAATCCAACGCAGCGCCCGCTGGTTAGGTCAATTAAAGTTTAAAGATCAGCCGGTCCGCGACCAGCAGGCCGAGTAGCAGCGGAAGATAGGCAATCGAAATAAGAAATAGCCGCCGCGCTTCGGTTTCGCGCCGGTCGGGATTCAGGAAAATAATGGCAGACCAGAGAATCCAGCCTCCTAACGCCACGGCTCCAGCGAAATAATACCAAGAACAATAGCCGAGGAGCGTCGGCATTCCGCTGGCGGCGAGGAGCAGCACGGTCCAGATGAAGGCCCGGCGGGAGACGCGGCGACCACTGGGGTCGACGACCGATAGAATTGGGAAGTCGGCCGCGGCATAGTCTTTGCGGTAGGTCCAAGCTAAGGCAAAGAAGTGGGGCATTTGCCACGTGAACAAAATGGCGAAGAGTGTCCAACCGAGTGCCGGATTTGATCGGCCGGCTGCCGCCCAACCAATCATCGGGGGCAGGGCGCCGCTGACCGCTCCAATCTCCGTTGACCAACGCGACCATTTTTTTGCGGGGGTGTAAATGGCAAGGTAGGCGACCACCGTTGCTAAACCGAGAAAAGCGGAAGGTCCGTTTACTTGCTTAAAAAGTAAGCTGAGTCCGGTCAGACATAGGATCCAGCCGACAACAAAAGCTGAACCCGGCGCAATGATGCCCTGCGGAATAGGGCGATCCCTGGTGCGCTGCATTAAGGCATCGCGATCGCTCTCCATCCACTGATTCAGGGCCGCCACGCCGCCCGCGCACAAGGCAGTGCCGACCATGAGAAAGAGAGTTCGCGTCCATTCCAAATAAGGAACGGCCGCTAGGTAGCCGACCATAGCGGTGGTGACCGACAACAGACTCAGACGCGGTTTCGTTAGCTCAAGATAATGGCGCCAAGTCGCCGGCGTGGGCTGGGCGATGTTACCGGAAAGGCTCTGCTCAGGCGCGGGGGTCATGCGGGGTTATTTTTGACTGAGCCGTGGTAAGTGAAGCAGGTCAGCAGAAAAGTTACCGCCAGCGTCAAGGCCCCGATGATCACATGCCCCGTCGTCATCGACACACTGCGGCCCGTCCAGATGATTTGTGCGCCCAGATAAATTTGCAGGCTAATAAGACCGAGCAGCCCAATCCCCAGCCAACGCAAGGCCGTGGGGGCCGAGGGCTCGCGCCAGAGCTGTCGCACAAAAGCGATGAGGGCGAGCGACACCACGCCCGCCATCACGCGGTGCGCAAAATGAATGCTCACGCGAAAATCCCAGAGCGCGGGGAGTAGATTACCTTCGGGCGTCGAGAGCGGAAAGGTGGGGATGGCGAGTCCGGCAAAACTATGCCGAACAACTGCGGCAATGGAAAGTTGCACAAAAAGCAGAGCGACGCAGATCGCGCTTAATCGCCGCAGTCGCCGAGAAAAAACGCCCGTCCAACCGCTGCTGCCTTCAATCCACGGGCGCGAACTGGCGATCGCAATGGCGAAGAGCGTACAAACGAAAGCTTGAGCCAAGACCGCATGCAGCATCGCAAACAGGCGGCCGAGGCTGGTGTTGACGAGGTCGAGGTGCTGGTGATCGAACAAGACGCGCGATCCGCCCACCGCGGCTTGGGTCAAGACGAGGCCAACGGCAAAATAGCCGAGACGCCGCAGCCACGTGCGCTCTTCAGTTAGCCACAACCAAACCGCGAGAATGATGGTAATCGAACTCATCAAGCTCGCGCTGAGGCGGTGCGAATGCTCGGCAAATTTATCGATTTCTGTTAACCAGCCTAAGGGGTTGATTGACCCATTGGAGAGCGGCCAGTCGGAAAAAGCCATGCCGGCGCCGATGCTCGTAGTAAATGCGCCCAGCGCGACGAGAACAAAAACCCAGCCACTGCCCAGCGTGGCGAAGGCGGCGAGGCCAAATTTATAATGAGCGGTGCGCGACATAAAAAGAGAGTGGCGGAAGAAACAGGAAGTGATACTTGCCGAATGGGCAGCGCAAACCTTTTGACAATTTCTGCCTTTGGCAAATGGGTGGAGCTGATGACGTCAGGTTATTCACTCATCCGTCCTTGGGCTGCAGGTTTGCTAATGACCGCGGTCGGCTTGGCGGCGGGTTGCGCCAAGGCTAAGCCGGCGGCAGGGGCGGTGCCCCTTGTCGTGACCGCACCCACCGAGCAACGCTATCCGTTGACGGGCGAAATCATCGAGGTGCAGCGGGCTAGTCAGACCCTGGTCGTGACGCATGATGAGATTAAAGGCTACATGCCGGGTATGACCATGGAGTTTAAGGCGGCGCGGGGTGATTTGGATAATGCGCAACCCGGCCAGCATATTCGGGCCGAGTTGGTGGTGCGTGGGACGGAGCTTTTTCTCGAAAAAATTTGGCCAGCAGACGCCGTGACCGAACGTGCTCTGTCGGCCGCGGCGCAAAGCTTGGCGCAAGATACCGCCATGCGCGGAAAGTCAGCTTATCGGGAAATTGGGGAGACGCTGCCCGAATTCACCTTGCTTGATCAAACGGGCCGCACGATTTCGCCGAGCCGCTTTCGCGGTAAGCAGGTGGTGCTCAACTTTATTTTCACCCGCTGCCCCGTTGCTACCATGTGCCCCGCCGCGACCCTGCGCATGCAGGAACTGCAGCAGGCGGCCCGCGCGGCGGGCGTCACCGACTTAGAATTGGTGTCGATTTCTCTCGATCCAGAATTTGATACTCCGGGCGTCTTAAAAGAATACGCCGAAGTGCGGGGAATTGATTTGGCTAATTTTTCCTTTCTAACCGGACCTGATGCGGCGGTGCGTCAACTCCTCGCGCAGTTGGGGGTGATTCGAGAATTTGAAGGCGCCACGATTAAGCATACCCTCGCGACCGTGTTACTTAACCCGCAGGGTAAAATTATTTATCGGGCCGACGGCAGCGCTTGGGCGGTGGACGATTTTGTGCGGCGCTTGAAAAAAGAATGAATCAACCCAACAAAAATTCTGCTCGCCATCGCTCGGTGTTGATCATCACCGCGGTGGCGCTAGGGCTTTATCTCTTGGTGCGAGCATTGCCGACGGGCACAAATCTAAATCACATGGATTTTCGGACAGAAGGGAAGGGGGCCTTGGAAATGTGTGACGCGAACAATCCGCAGTTCATTCCCGTTGTGCAGGTGCGTTCGCCGGTGGTACTCGGGCTTAAGGCGACAACCGGCGTGGCGCCCGATCAGCCGGTGGCCCTGACGCTCACGCTCCAAACTGCGCGCGGCAAGCCCATCGCGCCTGAGGATTTGCAACTGGCGCACACGCGCAAATTGCACCTGCTGATTGTCGATCCTACCCTCGAAGATTATCAGCATGTGCATCCCGAGCCGGGCCAGCGTCCGGGCGAATGGGGGTTCACGTTGACTCCGCAGCGCGCCGGAGTTTATCGCATCTTTGCCGATTTTACACCGGTGGCCACCGGCCGCGGGCTTTATGGAGTGGTTGAACTCAACGTGCCAGGATCGGTCGCACGACTGGCGCGCTCACCTAATTTCACTTACACGATCGGCGGATTCGAATTTACCTTGGCCGCAGCGCAACCTTTCCGGGCTGGGCAGCCGATCGATTTGCGATTTTGCGTGAGTCAACGCGGTGGTGGGGCGACGCAGCTGCAACCGGTGATGGGGGCTTTTGCGCATTTGGTGGCCTTTGATGAAGGGCGCAGTGGCTTTGCGCACCTGCACCCGGCGCAGGTTGATTTGACGCAAGCCTTGGATCCGGTGCGTCCTGAGCTGACGTTCAAATTAACTATCCCGCAGCCCGGTCGCTACGTCATTTGGAGTCAGGTTATGATCGCAGGGCAGCAAATCTTCGCGCCTTTTTGGATCGATGTGCTGCCCTGAAAAGCGGCGAACTTAAAGGGCGGCGCTTTACACGGGCTCACCGGCGAGTTGCATCACTTTGCCCGTCCCAGTGGTTAAAAATCTTCCCAATTGTGCGCCAGGAAAACTGCCAAAATTTCCGGGATAACAACGCAACAAGCCCTCGCGGGCTAGCCGCACGATACTCCGCGTATTCATTTCGGGATCGGCGCAGAAAAAATGGGGCGCGGCGCGATTGGGCCAGAGGATGCTGCCCCGCAGGACATCGCCGATAATCGCTTCGCCGGAGTCGAGCACCACCGAAGCAGATCCTAACGTATGGCCGGGAGTGGCCAGCACGCGCCCTTTGATTCCGTAGGGCGTGAGAGAAAAGCTGTCGCGGAAAATGACGTCGGGTTCAAACGATTCAAAGGGTTCATCCACGAAGGGGCGCACGAGCCGCCCGAATTGATCCTGCGCGGCCAGAACGCCATTTTCCCCTGAGCGCGCGAGACTAGCATCGCCACTGTGCAGCGCAATTTTTGCGCCGCTGCGCCGGCGCAGTTCCGCCGCGCCGCCCGCGTGGTCGCTGTGGCTGTGAGTCAGAAGAATCAGAGCAATTTGGTTTAATTCGAGGCGGTGAATCTTCAGGGCATGCAAGATGCGCTGCAGATCGCCGGGCGCCCCGGTATCAACGAGCACCGGCCGCTCACCGAGGAGCAGGTAGCAGTTGGAGATCGCGCATTTAATTCTGATTAACATTTAGATCGGCGTAATAACTACGAGGAGCGCTTTAGGCTTCGGGTGTCGCCGTGGGCGACAGGGCTTGTTGGGTTGATCGCAAAGAAGGCCAGGCCAGCTCCGGCCGGCGGGCGAGCTGGGCGCGGAGATCACGTACGATTTCGGGATATTCTGCCGCGTGATTTTTTGTTTCAGCCCGATCGTTGATGTAATCGAAAAGCTCAAACTGGGCGGCGCCGGCCGCATTATAGGAGGCGATCAGGCGCCAGCGATCGGTGCGGATCGTGCGTTGACCATTAGCCCAAAAAGCTAAGGCAGGTTTCGCCGTCGGCGTCGTGGGCTGAGCGAGTTGGGGCTGCAGGTTGTGGCCATCAAGTTGTGCGGGAGTGGGGAGCCCGCAGAGCGCCGTGAGCGTGGGAAAAATATCCACCGTCTCGACGAGGGCGGCACTGGCGGTACCCGGTTGAACTAGCCCCGGGCTCCGGATGAGTAAGGGCGAGCGCAAGGCGTTTTCGTAGAGGCAATGCTTGCCCCAGATCGCGTGTTCCCCCAGCGAAAAGCCGTGATCGCCCCAGATGACGACGATCGTGTTCCCGTCGGGATCGATCTTTTTCAACTCGGCGAGCACGCGCCCCACTTGGGCATCGACGTAACTTACGCACGCCGTGTAAGCCTGCCGCAGCTCCCGCGCATAAGCGGAATCATTGGTGGGATCGCGCCCTCCGTGGCGGTAGTTGCTGCGAAATTCATTACTGTTATGCCACGTCGACGGCCAAGTGGGTTTCGCCGCGACGGCGGGATCGAGGGCCGGGATTTTTTGGGCATCATGCAAATCAAACCAGCGCTTCGGTGCCGCGAAGGGCAGATGGGGCTTAAAAAATCCGACCGCAAAAAACCAGGGCGCCGGAGAGCTCGCGAGCTCGCGCAGATTTTTGACGGCTTCATCAGCAATCCAAGCATCAGGGTAAGCGGAGTCTGGTCCAGCGAAGGACTCGAGGGCGGGAGTTTTTCCGGGAGTACGGGCCACCCCGTTGGCGTAGCCGTGCATGATGTGCTGGGCCTCTCGCCACGGGGTTTCTGGAATCCACGAGCGGGACCACGCCCCCGGCAATTCTTCAGGGCCTTCATTCCAGAGCTGGCCGGTGCGGCCACCTGGATAGTGGGTGATCTTACCGAGCGCGAGGGTGCGATAGCCATGACCTTGAAACCAAGCGGGCAAATTAGCTTCGCCCCAACGAGCGTGAGTCAGGGCAATGCCGCCATTATCGACTTGCGCTACCTCGTTCGGATAGCGGCCGCGCAGCAGGGCGCAGCGGGATGCCCCGCACGTAGGAACTTGCACATAATGGTGCGTAAAACTGCGCGCGGTTGCCGCGAACGCGTCGAGTTGGGGCGTCTGCGCATCGGTTGCGCCCAGGGCACCGAGGTCATGGCGCAGATCATCGATTGCAATAAACAGCACATTCGGCCGCGGGCGTTCGGCGGCGGCGAGCACCAGCGGGCTCAAGAGCAGGGTCAGTAACCAGCGGGGGAAATGCTTCATGGCAGATCGAGATGCGGGGGAATAGTGAGATGGGCGCGACGGATCCTGCGTTGCATTTTTAGCGGGCTGTCGGCGGAGTTCACTCGAGCTTTTTTTTGAACTGATGTCCACCGACCTTTTTTATTACGCTTGGGCCCGCCCCGCGGGTGATTGCGCTGGCCGAACGGATGATCAGCGTAAATCTTCATAACCGCGGCGGCGCCCGTCTGAAACTATTAGCCCATGATTATCGCATCCCTTGATCAAGGCCGGGCTCGGCTCAATCGGCCTAGCTGGTTGGGTTGGCCGCTGGGCGTCCACGCCTTCGCGTGGGGTGGGTTGATCGCGCTGATACTTTTATTAATCGGCTTAACGCATTATTTTCGGGGTGATAATATTTGGCAGGGCTGGGTAGAAAGCCGCGGACTGCGGCAAGCGACTTATGCGGAGCGCATCTATTTTGATCAGGTTTTTCGGACCCAGGCGAATACGTGGTCAAATTTGGCTTACGTCCTCGTCGGTCTCTATGCTTTGGCGCTGGGGCGCTTTGATCAGCGTGCGCGAACTGCGGAGGGGCGCGGCTACCTGCGCGATACGCCGGCGCACAGTTTTTTATTTGGGGCGGCTTGTTGTTATCTGGGATTTGGGAGCGGACTCTTTCATGCCTCGCTCACGCGGTGGGGGCAGCAACTGGATGTCGCGGGTATGTACCCGCCGCTATTGAGCTGCCTTGCAATCCAAGTGGGTCGTGGGCTGCGCGGGGCCCAGCGCCGGTGGGGCTGGGCCTGGACTCCGCCGGTCGCTTGGCTGGTCAGTCTGGTGCTGCTGGTGAGCGGGCTGCTTTATTATTACAAATGGTCGATGTCGGCTAGCTTGGTGCTGACCACGCTGATCTTATCCCTCACGGCCTTGACGCTGGCCGATATTATTTTCGCGCGGCGGGCCATGAGCTTTCGCTGGCCGGGGTTGGCCGCGGGCTCCCTTGGCTTAGGGGTGATGTGTCGCCAGCTGGATGTAGCCGGAAAATTTAGCGGTCCTGATACCTGGCTCCAAGGTCATGCCTTTTGGCATGTATTGACCGCGGCCTCCCTCGCTTGCCTTTATGCGTACCATCGCTCTGAGGTGAGGGCCGTGCCCGCGGTCGCCTAGCGCATCGTTAGTTCGGCCCGCGCTTCAGCGGCGGCCGATCAAAACTTTAGGTGCTTAACCGTCACGCCTTTGTTGATGAGCTGCTTGAGTGAATCAATGCCAATGCGCAGGTGCATTTCGACAAACTTAGCGTCCACTTGCTGGTCGCTCGCGTGGGTCTTCACGCCTTCTGGAGTCATGGGTTGGTCGGAGACGAGCAGCAGGGCGCCGGCGACGGTCTCATTGGCAAAAGCAGTGATGAAAATGGTCGCGGTTTCCATATCGACCGCCATGACGCGAATTTTGCGGAGATACTTTTTGAAATTCAGATCGTGCTCCCAGACGCGTCGGTTGGTCGTGTAGACTGTGCCGGTCCAATAGTCGCGGCGATGATCGCGAATGGTGGTGGAGATGGCCTTTTGCAGAGCGAAGGCGGGGAGGGCGGGCACCTCGGGGGGGAAGTAATCGTTGCTCGTGCCTTCGCCGCGAATCGCCGCGATGGGCAAGATTAAGTCGCCAATTTCCGCGCGGTGTTTGATGCCGCCGCATTTTCCTAAAAACAGCACCGCTTTGGGGTTAATCGCGCTCAGGAGATCCATCACCGTGGCCGCGGTCGCACTGCCCATCCCAAAATTAATAATTGTGATCCCGTTGGCCGTCGCGCTGGGCATCGGTTTGACTTTGCCCATGACGGGGACGCGATGCCATTGCGCAAAGAGTTGCACGTAATGCTGGAAATTGGTGAGCAGAACGTAACGGCCAAAATTCTTGAGCGGTACCCCCGTGTACCGCGGCAGCCAATTTTCGACAATTTTTTTCTTGGTCTCCATGGGAGTGAAGCCCTTAAAAAATGACTTAGCGCCTCGGGTGGCGAGGTTATTTCAAGCGGGTCAGCCCGCGCCTTGCGGACTTACCACCGGCCGCTCACTTCACAGCCCCACGTGGCTGGAGCGCCGGGGGTACCGTGAAAAACTCCGGGGGTGATGGAGCTGTAATATTTCTGGCTGGTCAGGTTGCGGCCAAAAGCGCGAAACTCCAAGCGGTCGTAGGTGTAGCCGGCCCGAGCTTCGAGCAAAGTGTAGCCGGCTTGCGAGAACGAGGCTGACTCCTGTTCATCGTAGAAGGTTCGACCGATCCAAGTGGCACCGGCGCCGCAAAAGAATCCTGACTCGGCGACATAATCAAATTGCAGGGCGGCGTTGCCGCTGGGCGCGTAAGGCGCGCGATTACCCGAGTAACTCACTTTGGTGAAGGGATCGGTAAAGGCTTGGAGGGTGGCCTGCGTTAACCCCGCGATCGCGCGGAGAGTAATCGTCGGGCTCAGCCGCCACAACGATTCCAATTCAGCCCCAAGCACGTGAGCGCGTTGGGCATTGACCACGAGATACTCATCCGTGGACGTGGCCGGTACAGCGAACGAGCGTTCGATTTGATAGCCGCTGACGCGATAGGCGTAGGCTCTTGAGGTGAATGCCCACCCCGTCGTGGTCTCAGTCGTGGTGAGGGCGGCTTCGAGGCCCCAGGTCCGCTGCGAATCGTAACCGGCGAGGTCGGCTCGACCGGTGTAGGCCGAGTAGCCGCCGGCCTTGAAACCGCGCGCTAGGGTGAAGACGGCATCAGTCCTGCGGTTTAAGTGGTGGGTCGCCGAGACGCTTGGCAGCAGGGCGCTCCAGTTGTCACTTTGCCGCTGCACCATGGCGCTCGGCACAATCTCCGTGCGGGTAAAATTCTTAGCTGTGTTTTCCAGCCGCAGGCCCGGGGTGATTAGCCAATCGGTGGTGGGCTTAAAATTGCCTTGGCCAAAAAAAGCCCAAGTGGCACTGGCCAGTTGAAAATTAGAGTTTTCGATGGTGTAACCGCTAAAGGTTCGGCTGGCTCCGCCCCGAGTGCGGGCGTGCGAATAAAATATTCCCCCAGTAAACCAATCACTCACGTATCGCACTTCTTCGTTAAAAGTGCGTTGCGACTGCGTCAGCACGGAGTCGAAGTTGAAACCGCCAAATACAACGAGGCGATTGGCGTACGGTGACAAATCCCAATCCGTATAACTCGTGGTTGCCGTCAGCGTCGCCGTCGCGAGTCGCTGGGAAAGCCCCAACGCCAGCGCATTGAAGTCAGTGTCAGCCTGGCCTTCCTTGCTCCGTCTGACGCTCGCGAAAGACTCGCCCAGCGGCACCAGCGCCTGCGCGCCATCACGGGAGCGTTGAGTGAGGAGATGGACGGAAAATTCGAGCTCTGGCTGGGGACGGTAATGGAGCTGGACTCGGCCGAAGACGGCTTGGCGATCATCGACGGTCTGCTTGAGCTGGGTATTGTATAAATAGCCATCACGCTGGCTCGTGCCGAAGTGAAGGGCGGCATCAAACGTGTCGGTTCGCGCCGTTTGCGCGGAGGCGCTGAAGCTTGCTTGGCCCGCAGATCCGATGGCGGCCCCGACGTGGGCTTGGCTACTGGTGCCGGCCGGCCTTGAGGTGAACTGAATCACGCCCGCATCACCGGCGCGACCAAACTGGGCCGCGGCTTGGGGGCCGCGGTAAATGGTCATCTGGCTGAAATCGTAAAGCTCCGTCGGAAAAGTGAAGGCGGTGGCCAGCGGAATGTTGTCGAGGTAAACGGGGGCCGAGGCGTCGCTGAAGAAAGGCGTATTACCTAATCCACGCAGGGTGGTGGTGGTGCCAAAACCACGGGCGCCGGCGTCATTGACCGCCAAGCCCACGGTCTGCTGCGCGAGATCGTACCAGGCTTCCGCCACCGTCGGCCCGGATTTCGTGCGGACGGTCGTGGTGGCGTTGGCGTTGAAGCTCAGCTGGTCGGTGACCGAGAGAGTCGGCAGTACGACCACGTCGGACACCACGGCTGACAGCGGCAAATGGCAGAATAAAGTGAGAGCCGTCAGGGCGGCGATTGGGCGAATATTTCCGAGCATGTCGATCCATTGTCCTCCGAATTATTCCTAGCGCAAATGGAAAAGCGGCGAAACCTAGCGCAGATCTTGCGCGGTGATATCATGCGTCCAGCGCGTCACCCCTTGCTTATCGATACAGCTGATCGTGACCACCCGCGCTCCCTTGGGTCCGTGCAAGGCCAGAATGCAAAAATTCTGATCACTGACCAAGGTGCCCTCGATGCGGTGCGGATCCTGGGCGCGTTCCGTGCGGCCGATGGACGAAACGCCGCTGCTGATGGGTGAGGAGGTTAATTCATAGACCCAGTGCGAGCCGCCAATGTTTTTCTTGGCGAGTTCAGTGAAGTGCACATCGCCGGTGAGAAAGATGACGCCGGTGATCTGGTGGTCTTGAATAAATTTCAGCAATTCCTCCCGTTCTCGCTGATAATACGCGAAGGTTTCGCTCACACCGCCAAAGTCGGTGACTACCTGTCCGCCCGTAACAATAAATTTAAAGGTAAAATGATTGAGCGTTTGGGCGTGGAGTAAGGATTGTTTGAGCCAATCGAATTGGTGCGCACCGTACTGCGATTTCTGGGGATTCTGCGCGTCCATGAGGTGGTCGTCATCGCGGTACCACCGGTTGTCCATGACGAAGAAGGCCGCATCGCTTTGATAAAATTTTTGGTAAACTCCGGGGTGGCCCGACTCGCCGTACATCGGATTGCCCCAGTAAGCTTTAAAAATTCGCAGCGTCTCATCCTTAAACTCGAAGCTCTTGTTCGCATCGTTCGAGCCGTAATCGTGGTCATCCCAAGTGGCGTAATGCGGCATGACGGCAAAAAGTTTACGCAATTCAGGCTGCGCGCGCGTCAGTTGAGCGCGGTACCAGAGCCCGCTGATGGAATCAAAATCGGTTTCGCGATAATACCAATTGTCGCCCCCCCAGAGCATGAAATCAGCTCCGCTGTCGGCCATGAGCCGAAAAGTCTCCATCGTTTTCCCGTAGTCCGGACCAGGCCGATCGGCGGCTGGTTCATTGAAGTAGGCGCAGGTCCCGAAGATGAATTTAATATCAGGGGCTGGGGTCCGCCACTCCCAGAGCGGGCTGGTTTTGAATTGGGCGGGAAAGGGCAACGCCTGCTTCACGCCATCAATACTAATCGCATACTCATACTGCGTCCCGACCGCGAGTAAGCCGGGGCGGAAATGCGAAATCTGTCCACCGATCGGCGTCGAACTTAAATTCGTTTTGGTGATGGTCTGCTTGGTTTCTGGTTGGCCGCGGCGCCAGTAGTCGAGGCTCACTTGCTGGGCGTCTTTTGTCTCCACCCAGATCAAGGCTTCGCGGCGCGCTTGATGGCCGAGCATCGGTCCGGAGACTAAGGTGCCCGCGGCCTCGACCCGAGCGAGAAGTAGGGCCATGCTGATCACCAACCAAAAAATTGCGCGCAGTTTCATGGCCGGAGCAAAGCAACTCCGCGGGCAAAATCAAAACCTCAATTCCGGCCGCGTTGATCGTGGCCAGTCATCCCGCGGGGAGGCGCGGGGTCGGTTTATTTATTATTAGGCGGACGGTCCTGGGGACCCCAGCGCCACTCGGGCGATTCCCCTTTCCACCAGCAGATGAAGATGAGGACGGTGCTGAGGGCGGTCGTGTAGATTAGGAGATAAGTGTGCGATCGACTGATCAAAAGCGTGCCGGCAAGGAGCCCCGCTAGATAGACGACGAACACCACCCAGCCCTCCCAGCGCCGCGGCAAGCCCCAGCCCCAACCGAGGGTCTTCATGGGCAACCAAGCTTGGTCTGGCGGAAGAGGCATGCAGCTTGGATCAACCGGAGGCTAAACGGCACTCGCCAAAATATTCGCGTTATTGAGGTGCTCGACGCCGGTGTACTTCAGCGACTGCTCATCAGCGTGATAACTTGAGCGGACGAGTGGGCCGCTTTCCACGGTGCCGAGACCTGCCGCTAGAGCAAAATCCTTCCAGTGTTTAAATTCCTCTGGCGTTACCCACCGGTCGATCTTCCAATGCTGCGGCGTTGGTTGGAGGTACTGGCCGAGCGTGAGAATGTCGGTTTTGTCACTGGCAATATCGCGTAGGCATTGCTCGATCTCGGTGGGCGTCTCGCCGAGGCCGAGCATAATGCCGGTTTTTGTGATGAAGCCGCGGCTCTTGGCGTGGCGGAGCACGCTGCGGCTGCGATCATAACGCGCCTGCACGCGCACAGGTTTTTGCAGCCGCTCCACCGTTTCAACGTTGTGGTTAAAAATATCCGGTCGGGCATCGAGCACGAGATCGACCTGATTAAAGTTTCCTTTGAAATCTGGCACGAGCACCTCAATCGCGCAGTGCGGATTTTTATGCTTGGTCGCGCGAATAGTTGCCGCCCAGACGCTGGCGCCGCCGTCGGCGAGATCATCGCGGGCCACGGAGGTAATGACGCAATGTTTGAGCCCCATTTTTGCGACGGCATCAGCCACGCGGGCCGGTTCCCCAAGGTCGAATTCGGTGGGCCGGCCGGTTTGGATCGCGCAGAAATTGCAGGAGCGCGTGCATATATTGCCCAAGATCATGACCGTGGCGGTGCCGCGCGACCAGCATTCCCCGATGTTGGGGCATTGGGCGCTCTGACATACCGTATGAAGCTTATTTTCCTCCACGAGGCGCCGCGTCGCCTGATAGGCGGGGCCGGCGGGCAATTTGGCGCGGAGCCAGTCAGGTTTGCGAGTAGGGGGATTCATTTTTCGACCTCCGCCACGACCGGCTCTTCGACCGGTTCGGCGGTCTCATCCCAGAGGCTCGGGGCTCCACGGCGTTGGGCCAGCCATTCCATGATGCCAGCAAAAAGTCCTGTGAACAGGAGATCGCCGAAAAGCGTGTTACGGAAAAAGAAAAGGGTGGGCGGATATTCTGGATGGCCAATGGTCAGCGCCTGCCACCAGCCGGCCAAGGTTTTCGCGTAAAAGACATCCCCAGCCCACGATTGAGTATTGGTCACAAGGTAGAAAATTATCGCCCCGAGCAGGCCGCCATTGAGCAAACTGAGCCAAGATTTGCGCGAGCGCACCCACGCGCCGATGAGCAGTGCGCCGCCAAAACAAGCGGTGCGCGCGCCTAGGCCGGCGAGGGACCAGTGGAAGCCGTATTCGCGGGCGTAAAAATGATTGAGGTAAAGATCAGATAAAGCGAGGGCGCCAAAAGGAAGCGCCCAGCGCCAGCCGGGGCGAAAATAAACCCCGCCACAGAACGCGATCGCCATCACCGGAGAGAAATTAACGAGGGACGGGTCAACCGTCGGAGCGAGTCGCGCGAGGGCCGCGAGCACGAGTAAAATAACGGCGATGAGCATGGTAATGAGTTTAGGCACAAATGATCGGATGCACAGATTATTTCAATCAGCGGTTCAGGCTTGTTCGGCCTCACGGGCCATCAACCACAGCAGATCAGATATGCGATTAACATAGCACAAGAGCACGGGTCGCACGGTGGGAGTTGGCGATCCGAGCCCCACGAGTTGGCGCTCAGCGCGACGGGCGGCGGTGCGCGCAAGGTCGAGGGCCGCGGCATGCACGTTCGCGCCCGGCGTGGCCCAACCATCAAATTTTGGCTGGCGGGCCTCGATCACGGCGATCGCGGCATCGAGGTTCGCTAACTCCGCTTCGCCAATTTTTGCAAAAGAGGACGCGGCGTAACGCGCGGCGTCACTCGGCGCGCAACTGAGTTCCCCCATGAGGCCAACGAGCTCGCGTTGGATTCGTTCGATCGCCGTGCCGCTCGTGCCGGTGGGGCGGGTGGCTTTGGCGAAACCTAAAGCGGCGTTGAGTTCATCCAGTACCCCCACGGCTGCGATCTGGGGATGATTTTTAGGCACCCGCTGTCCGTAAAGCAGGCTGGTGGTGCCATCATCGCCGGTGCGCGTAGCGATGGAGCGAGCGGGGGGGAGGTCAGACATATTAAGATTTTTCCGCCAATTTACGGGTGCGCTTTTTCAAAGCTTTTACCAGAAGATCGATGTCGTTTAGGCTTGGCTTGGTCATGCGATCGATGAAGAGCACGCCATTCAGGTGATCAACCTCATGTTGCACGCAGCGGCTCAACAGGCCATTGCAATGGAGGGTGTGATCGTGGCCGGCGGTGTCTTGAAATGTTACGGTGATGGTCTCAGGTCGCACCACATCGCCGCGGATTTTAGGGAAAGACAAACAGCCCTCCTCTGCAATGGCGGTGGGTTCGACCACCGATGTTACCTCGGGATTAACCAACACCAGCGGCATAAACAGATCCAGTGGCAGATGGGTGCCATCGTAGGTCCACTTAAATTTTGCTTCGACCCCGCTGAGGTCGACGACGCAAAGCTGCAGGGCTTCGCCGATTTGCTGAGCGGCCAGACCGATCCCTTCGGCCGCGTGCATGGTATCGATCATGACTGCAGCCAAGTGACGCAGGTGAGCGTTGTAGGCGGTGACCTTAGCGCCTTGCTTGCGCAAAATCGGATGGTTATAGTGAACAATTGGCAGCGACATTGGTCTGAGTTAAGTTCGCTAGTGTATTTGTTTGTGCCGGCGCGCGGCAAATAAATTTGTTTCCGCCAGCTTAACCGTTATGTCTTCCGCCATGCCCATCAATTCCCGACCGACCGACGCCCGGGCTGCTCCCTGGCAGCTCTGGCTGGGGTTGGGCGTAGGGCTGTTGGCCGTGGCTTGGCTACTCCCAGTCAATGTTAAGTCCCTCAATGTCGCGCTGCTTCGTGAGGCCGGCCGGGGGACCCAAAGCGTCGCAGGTTTTGGGCGCGACTTGCTCGAATTAGATAAACCAGGCCCCGCCGCGCTGGTGTTAGCCGCGGCGAAAAAAACGGGCGATAGTGGCGCGGGCGCTCTCGAGATGATCGCCGATAATTTTTCCCGTCAGCATCGCGAGATGATGCCATGGGGAGGATGGGATGTCGCGCTGGAGCCCTTGCTGGCCAACCGCAACGCCGCCGCTTCGGCGGCTTCGCAGCCGGTGCTCAAGTTTATGATCTTGCCGCAGGCGCGCGATAATCTCCGGCGTTATCTGACCGTCTCGCGCTTACCTGCGGTCCAAACTTTGCTGAAGACGGCAGCGCTGACTACGACGCAGCGCTTTGTGCCAGCTAATCGTCCGGGCGGACAACCGTTGGAAGCGGTTATCTTACTGACCGCTTATCTTTGGCAGACCGAGCATCTCTCGGCTCCCCTGCAGCGTGAGGTGCGGGCTCTCGCAGAACGAGCGGTCCAGTCAGGGCAGATGGGCGAGTTGGAGGATTTTTATTTGGATATTCTCACGCTGGGTCAGCGGCTGAATTGGATTCAGTTAGCGGAGCTTTTGCGCACGACGGGCAGTCTCGGGACGGTGGGGCAATTTGCGCATTTGACGCGCATGGCCCCGGAGCATCTGCCGATTATTTATACGGCGGCCTTGATGGCTAAATCCGCCGACACCGTCGCGCATTATCTCATTACCTATGGCCGACGCGGCCTCGATAGCTTGCAACTGGCGCTTTCCTTTGGCGCAGGAGCGGTGGTGCAACTGGTGCAACGGCAAGTGCCAGTTACGAGTGGGGCGGGACTAGAATTTGAATGGGGGGCCGCCTTTGCCCTGCGTCATCCTGAGCTCGCGCTCTTGGCAAAATACGCGGCTTTTCTGGGAGGCATCTTTCTGCTGCTCCGGGCCGTCGATACGGGGCTTTTTTTTACGGTGGAAGCAACCTTGCGCAGTGCTTTTCCCCGCATGAGTAGCGGCCTGATTGCGATCATTCTCACTTTTATCTTTTTTGTCTTTTCGGAGCCTTTTTTGTTAAAGGCTGCTCCCGTTTCTGATTATAAAATTAAACTCACTATTCCAGTTATCGGCGCCTTGGCGGCGCCGGTGACGAGCGAAGTAACCACCCCCACCACCATGGACCTCTCCACCATTCTCTCGATCACGCTGTTCGCCTGCTTGCAGGTCGGCATGTACGTTATCTGTTTGCTGAAAATCGCCGAGATCGACCGGCAGACCTTGGTCGCCACCGCTAAGCTCCGCCTCATGGAGAATGAGGAAAATCTGTTTGATGGGGGACTCTACCTGGGCATTGCTGGCACCGCGACCGCGCTGGTGCTGCAAGTCCTCGGCGTGATCGATGCGAACTTATTAGCGGCTTATTCCTCCAACTTGTTTGGCATTGTCTGCGTGGCCCTCGTGAAGATCCGTCACGTGCGACCCTATAAGCGGAAACTGATTGTGGAATCACTAGGCACCGCCGCGACGGTTTAAGGAGACTGCGCGATGAACAAGACGCTCTTATTAATTATGTGCGACTTTATGTTGCTCAATCTCCTCGCGCTCACGCGCTGGGAGAAAGCGGAGCCATCGCATACGCAGCTCGAGTCCGCGGCCCCGCGCTCGGCCGTCAATGCGCCCGCCATCAATGCGGACATGGTCGAGTTGATGCGCCTCACGCTCGAGGATGAAAAAACTGCCCGCGACGCACTCGCCACGCAGCTAGCCGCCACGCGGGGTTCTTTGTCAGAGCGCGAGAAAAATCTGGCCGCGCTGCAACAGCAGAAGGGCCAGCTTGAAAATTCCTTGGCGGCCAACCAATCGAGTACCCGCGAGTTAGAGAAACGCTTTACGGCCACCGCGCAGGAGGCGGCCTTGTCCAAGGAACAGTTGGCCAAAATGCAGCGCGAACTGGAAGAGCGTCGCGCTGAGGCGGAGCGACAGAAAGCTGAGTTGGTGCGCTTGGATCGGCAAAATGCCGAAGCCCGGCAGCGGATTGAAAATCTTAATGTCGCCGTCCGCGTGGCCGAGCAGGAAAAAAAGTTGATTAGTCAAAACCTGACCGAGGCCAAACAGCAGGTGGAAGTCGAGCGACTCGAGCGCGCTAAAGTGCAGGAGCAAACTTCGCAGCTGACGCTGGGCGTGGGTCAATTGGCCCAACAATCAGGCGCCCTGAGTCAGGAGATTCGCAGTAATCGGCCCATTAATCCCAATATTATCTTCAGCGAATTTTTGGCGAATCGGGTGCAATCAAAATTTATTGCGCGCCGGCCAGGATTATTTAGCCCGACCGTGAAGGAGCATAACACGCAAACGATTTTGGTGAGCGATGGTCAGCAAATTTATGCGCTGATGCATTTGAGCGACACGCCTTTTGTGTTGGGAGAAATTGCGATCGATTATGATCAAGTAGCGGGTCGGCTGACCCGGGGTTCCTTCAGCGCGCCCTTGGCTGAGCTGCATTTTCTACGCTTGGATCCGCGCGTGATGGTGGCGCCGATCGATGCCTCGCTGGCGGCCCTGATGGGTGGGAAAATCTATCGGCTGGCAGCGGAGCCTTTTAAATTTCCCGAAGCTGTCTTGGTGCGCGCGGATGACGGTCGTTACGGCGAGACGCCCTTCCGCATTGACGCAGCTAACGCCAGCTACGTGAAGCTCGACAACCGAATTACCACGCGACTCTTCGGGGAAATCGCGCCCAAGCGCGGCGATCTCGTTTTTAGCAAAACGGGCGATCTGATTGGCATGATGGTCAACAGCGACTACTGCGCCGTGCTCGGTAATTTTACGGCCGCTTACATTCTGAAGACCGGAGAAAATCCTGAACCAAAGACGAGCGTCGTTTTATCGGAAGCATATACCCGGCTCCAGCGGTTACCTTTTAAATTACAGTGAGGCGTTGGGCCCCGTCGGTGTACTCCGATCACAATTTTCCGGGTCTCTAATCGTCGTGGTCGATGCTTGAGCTTACAGACTCGTTGGTAAGGTGAGTTCGCGCACCCAGATATTGCGAAAGGCGATGGGATTGCGGTGATCCTGTAGCATGAGCGGAAGTTTGGCGGCATGCGGAACATATTTGGGCTCGCCGCGATAAACTGTCGGGCCGCGCACGATGGCATCGTGCTGCACGAGCACGCCATTATGTAAAACCGTCAGCCGCGCGGGGCTGAGCAGGGTGCCATCCGCGGCAAAGCGCGGGGCTATAAAGACGGCCTCATAGGTCTGCCACTCGCCCGGGGGGCGACTGGCATTTACGAGCGGGGGATGCTGTTTATAAATTGAGCCGGCTTGGCCATTGACGTACGTGGGGTTATTAGACGAATCGAGCACCTGCAATTCATAGAGCCCCATGAAAAATACTCCGCTGTTGCCGCGGCCTTGACTCGAACCGACGACTTGGGCCGGAGTGCGAAATTCGAGATGCAGCTGGACGTCGCCGAAAGATTGTTTCGTCTGTTGATCATATGTGGGCGCAGGCGCGGGCTTAGTCGCCACCACCATTGCGCCAGCTTCAATCTGCCAAAGGTGGCCGTTGGCCTTGACTGGCTTCCAGGCCGCGAGCGAGGTGCCGTCGAATAATACGAAGGCGTCGGAGGGAACAAGGCCCGCGGTTGCCGTGACTACCGCTGGTACGGGCTGCCAATATTCCGTCACTTCAGGGGGCGGGAGATTTTCGGCATAGGTCAATCCAGTTAGGCCCGATAATAAAAATAGGGCAGCGGAGGTGGGGCGCGTCATGGGGAAAAATTTGTGCAAGCGCGGCTAGGAGGCAAGAGCAGGAATCGCCGCCACGGCGAGAGCGCGTGCATCGATCAGGCTGACTTAGGCAAACACGCCGCCGCCGAGTAGTTGCTCGCCACGGTAGAGCGCCATGATTTGGCCGGAGGCAAGGGCGCGTTGCGGTTGGGTAAAAGTTATGCGGGCCGATCTGGTTGTTGGCGGCGCGGCGGAATCTCCTGATGCTAGGGTCGGATAAAAATTAATCCCGACGCGCGGGTCGCGGTAGCGCACCCGGCATTCGATGGCTTGCGGTGAGCTCGCGGCCGATGGGGTGATGGGTTCACCAATAAAGCTGAGACGGTGAATTTGGCATTCGTGGGTCCACAGGCCAGGTGCAGTCGGGCTGTCGAAAGCGACAAGTAAGGCGTGATCGCTGACGCGTTTGCCGGTGACGACATAAGCTTGATCGTCCGTGTTCGAGGGAATGCGAATGCCGCGGCGTTGGCCAATCGTGTAATAGTGAAGCCCGCGATGTTCGCCGAGGATCTGCCCATCGGTGGCGCGTACAATGGGACCCGGGTGATCCGGCACATATGCCGCGAGAAAATCAGCCATCTTGACGGCGCCGATGAAGCAGATCCCTTGGCTGTCTTTTTTGTCCGCCGTCGCGAGGTGGGCGGCGGTCGCGATCCGTCGCAGTTCGGGCTTAGGCAGATGGCCAATCGGAAAGCGGGCGAAACGCAGTTGTGCCTGCGTCAGGAGCGCGAGAAAGTAGGATTGATCCTTATTTTTATCGAGCCCTTCTCTTAAAATATAATGATCCGGCGCGATCGCGATGCGTTGAGCATAGTGACCGGTCGCAAGAGCCGTGAAGCCTTCCGCTTCGGCGTAGGCGCGGAGGACGCCAAACTTAATGCGGCTATTGCACATCACATCAGGATTGGGGGTGAGCCCGTGCTGGTAGCCTTCGAGGAGATAATCCACGATCAGTCGACGGTAGTCGGCCATGAGATTGAGGACGCGAAATTCAAGGCCGAGTTGATCCGCTACCGCGCGGGCATCGGCGATATCCTGCATCCAGGGGCAGTGGCCGATCACGTTATCTTCATTGATCCAATTTTTCATGTACGCGCCGACCACCGTGAAGCCTTGCTGCTTCAGGAGGAGAGCGGCGACGCTGCTGTCGACGCCGCCGGACATGGCCACTAAGATACGTTCCATCGGCTTAAGCAGTTCGCGGCGCAGGCTTTTTGTCAATCCACCTGCGCGCGACGATTCGAGACCCCGCATATTTTGCTGCGCGCAGTGATGCTTTACAGATGAGGGCGGGGGCTTAGCTTCAGAGGATGCGATATTTTATCATCAGCCTGTGCCTTGCGGTGATCACGATGCGGGCAGAAACCTTAACGCCTACGGCGGCTCCGCCTTTAGTTATTCCTGCGCGAACAGCGGCGCGGCCGGTCCGACCTTATCCCGACGTCGATCACGTAGTCATCATCAGTATCGATGGACTGCGGCCGGATCGACTTTTGTTGGCCAACACGCCGACCCTGCGCGGTCTCATCGCGCGCGGCGCCTATACTTTTTGGGCCAAAACCACCGCCTTGGGCACTACCTTGCCCTCGCATACCAGCATGCTGACGGCGGTGAAGCCGCGTAAGCACGGCATTTTATGGAATACAGATTTACCGCTGAAGGCAGCGATATACCCCAATTATCCGACGCTGTTTGAGCTGGCGCGTCGTGCGGGTTACACGACCGCAATGGCGGCGGGGAAAACTAAATTTAATGGTATCAACAAGCCCGGCACGATCCAACATGTTGATGTATCCAGTAAAGACGAGGTCGAGGATGAATCCGTCACCGTCGCGGCGGAAAGCATGATCGCCGCGCATCAGCCGGAAGTTTTATTTATACATTTGCCCGCGGTGGACTACGCGGGCCACAAATATGGTTGGGCTTCGGTCGAGCAATTGGCCACCATCGAAAAGGTGGATGGCCAGGTGCAGCGGATCTTTACCGCGCTGGCGCGGGCGGGTTTGACGGAGCGCACGGTGGTGATGCTGACGTCCGACCATGGCGGGGCGGGTAAGACGCACGGGCAGGAGGATGATCCGCGGAGTCGGCATATTCCTTGGATTATGGTAGGGCCGCACATCCAGCCGGGTGACCTCACCCGTGAGGCTGATTTGGTGGTTAATACGGAAGACACCGGTGCGACGGCCTGTTATTTATTAGGTTTATCCCAGCTGCCGTATTTCGACGGTCGACCGGTGTTAGCGGCCTTGATCAATCCCCCCGCGCCTTGATGAAGCTTGATTTGTCGTCGGTGGATTATCCGCATCGCATCGTCCGCGCTTGGTTGAATTCTACTTCCTCGGGCGTGATTGCGCTTGATGCCGATTGGCAAGGCGATGCGCTCCCGCTGTTGGCGCCGGGGGAGCCGGCTTTTGCGTTTGCGAATTTGGGGCCAGCGGCGGCGTCACTCTATGCCGAAGAGGCGGCGTACTATGTGGATGAGGCGGGGCAATTAGTTTTCGTGCTCGATCCGGCTGATTACAGCTGGATCGATTTTAAAACGATGCCGGTTTATGTGGCGGGTAGTTTTAATGGCTGGGCCGCCGCGATTGGTCAGCCCGAGTGGCGTTTGCAACTGAGCGGGTTAAATGGTCGGCCCGTTTGGCTGGGGCGGACCCGCGCTGCGCCCTTGCTCACCGCGCCGCCGCAACAATTTAAATTTATTACCGCGGAAGGGCGTTGGTTAGAGTTGCCGCGTGAGGCGAGCAATGGAGTTAGTGCGGGTCAGGGATATTTAAATCGGGCAATTTTTCCTCACCGCACGGGGCGCAATTTATTTCAATTTACGACCATTGAGCCGCTGCTACTGACGCAGACTTATTCCGTTATTCAGGTGCGCGATGGCCGGCACGCGCCGAAGACTCGGCTGCGCTTGGGGAAGTTCTTCCATGAGCTGAGCAGTCCGCTACCGATGGGCGCGCAGGTGCATCAAGCCGAGACGACGTTTCGGCTCTTTGCGCCCCGGGCTAAGTATGTGCGGCTTTTCCTTTGTGAAAAACTAACGGAGCAGGAGCACGCTTTTGGCTATGAATTAGACCGACGGGATGAGGCCGGCCGTTGGTCCGGAGTGTGGGAAGCGCATCTCGATCGAAATCTGCATGGCTGGTATTACTGGTATTCGATCAATGGGCCCCATGATTTTTTTGGTCATTTTCAGCCCAGTCACAAAGTGCTCGATCCCTACGCGCAGGCGGCAGTGGGGCCCGCCGGTCCGGGGGTAGTGCTCGATCCCGCTTGGGTGGGGCGCGGGGACCGATCGTGGGCTACGCCGCCTTGGCAGGATTTGGTGATCGCCGAGGCGCACGTGCGTGATCTCGTCGCGCACGCGCCACTCCCGCTGGCGGCGAACGCGCGCTTAGGCTTTGCCGGTCTGACGCAGTGGGTGAATCACCCTGATTTTTATTTAAAAAAATTGGGCGTGAACGCGGTCGAGTTGCAGCCCATTCATGAGCATGATGCGCGGCACTCGGCCGACTATCATTGGGGTTACATGACTACGAATTTTTTTGCGCCGGCGAGCGGCTATGGTTTGGTGCCGGGAAGCATTCAGGTCGTCAAAGAATTCCAAGCCCTCGTGGCCGCTTTTCATCGCCAAGGGATCGCGGTGATTATCGATGTGGTTTATAATCATGTGGGGGAGCCGCCCCACCTGCAGTTAATCGATAAGCTTTATTATTTTGAACTCGATGATCAGGGGCAACTCACCAACAGCAGTGGCTGTGGCAATGATGTCCGCTGTCGCTCGGCGATGGCCACCCGGCTGATCAGCGACAGCCTCATTCATTTAATCGAAGTGTACGGCGTCGATGGCTTCCGTTTTGATTTGGCGGAGTTAATCGGGGTGGATGTGTTGCGCACGGTCGAGGCCGCGGTTAAAAAAGTGAAAGCCGATGTTATTCTCATCGCCGAGCCCTGGAGTTTCCGCGGACACAGCGCGGCCGCTTTGCGTTCCACGGGCTATACCTCATGGAATGACGGCTATCGGGATTTCTTGCGGGCCTATGTGCACGGCCGGGGCACGGCGGAGAAAATGGAGTATTTTTTGAAGGGCTCGCCGTGGCATTTTGCTTACTGGCCAGCCCAGACCGTAAATTACACGGAGTCGCACGACGATCGGACGTGGGTTGATATGATTACGGAGCGCGGCGATCATAATGGCTTCGATCCCACGCCCGCTGATCGGCAACGCACGCACTTGATGGCGGCGATTCTCTTGGCCTCGATCGGAATTCCCTTGCTGGCAGCCGGCCAGGATTTTTTGCGGTCAAAATATGGCGTAACTAATACCTATCAGCGCGGAGATCTGAATGCGCTCGATTACCAGCGGTGCACTCGTTTCGCCGCGACGCAGCAGTATTTCGCCGACTGGATTGCTTTTCGGCGTTCGCCCCGCGGACACCTGTTGCGCCAGTGGTCGCGGCCGAGCGAAGGATTTTTTCAATGCATCGCTCAGCTCGATGGCCCCGCGCTGATGGCCATTTATAATGCGGATGGGAGTCAGGGACCGGAGCGGATATTATTAGCGCTCAACCCGCATAGGGCGGCCGCTACGATTGCGTTGGGAAAATTTGCCGACTGGAACTGGCGGCCGATCGCTGACCAGGAGAGCTTTTATGTGGCAGGGCAGGGTCAATTGATGTCGATTTCGGTCGACCTCTGTATACCGGCGCTCGGTTGTAGTTTGTGGGTAACGGAGCGGTAACCGGCACGGGGGGATGGCTGATTTTTAGGCGGGCCCAGTCGCCTCTCAATATGGCACGCATCTCGCTTGCCAAGCTAGTCGGCCTCCTTTTCATAGCGGCCTCTACCCATATTTCTGTCGGCTAGAGCAAACGTTCCCAACTCATCACCCACATGGCAGTTAAAGTAGCAATCAATGGCTTTGGCCGCATCGGCCGCCTCGTATTTCGCGCGCTTGTTGAGCAAAATCTCCTCGGCACGACGCTCGATGTCGTGGCGGTGGGTGATATTGTTCCCGCCGACAATTTGGCCTATTTGCTGAAGTATGATTCTACCCAAGGTCGCTTCAAGGGGACGGTTTCCTCGAAGAAATCTTCGCCTGATAAAGCAGAGGACGATGTCTTAGTCGTTAACGGCAAAGATATTTTAGTCGTCTCCGCCAAGTCGCCAGCGGAACTTCCTTGGGGCAAATTGGGCGTCGAACTCGTCATTGAGTCGACCGGTTTATTTACCGAAGCGGAGAAGGCGAGGGGTCACATCATCGCCGGCGCCAAGAAGGTCATCATTTCGGCCCCGGCGAAAGGCGAGGATATCACCATCGTGTTGGGGGTGAACGACCATCAATTGGACGTGAGCAAGCACAGCATTATTTCGAACGCTTCTTGCACCACGAACTGTCTCGCGCCGATCGTCCATGTCCTCCTCAAGGAAGGTTTTGGCATCGAGGAAGGTCTGATGACCACGATCCATTCCTATACCGCCACGCAGAAAACGGTGGATGGTCCTTCGAAGAAAGACTGGAAGGGTGGCCGCACCGCCGCGCAGAACATTATTCCGGCCAGCACGGGTGCGGCGAAGGCCACCGCGCTGGTTTGCCCTGAAGTTAAGGGCAAGCTCACGGGGATGTCTTTCCGCGTGCCCACCGCGACGGTTTCCGCCGTCGATTTGACGGTGCGAACGGTCAAGGAAACGTCCTACGCGGAAATTTGCGCGGCCATGAAGCGCGCCAGCGAGACCTACTTGAAAGGCATTCTTGAATACACGAGCGACGAAGTGGTTTCGTCTGACTTCATTCACTGCAAGTCCTCGTCGATTTTCGATGCCGGCTCGGGCATCGAGCTAAACAGCAAGTTCTTCAAACTCGTGAGCTGGTATGACAACGAGTGGGGCTACTCGAACCGCGTGGTCGAGTTGGCCCAGAAGATTGCGGCTAAGCTCTGATCCCCCGCGCGGCTCTCCCCGCTATTATTTCGAGCGAGTAGCGAGTAATGCCTAGCTCCTACTCGCTTTTTTATCAAGGCGCCTATTTGGTATCTTCCGCCCGATTTTCCCGTCGCCATGTCGAAATTCAAATCTATCCGTGATCTCACTTTGGCTGGTCAACGCGTGCTGCTACGCGTCGATTTTAATGTGCCGCAGGACAAGGTCACCGGCGTGATCACGCATAACCAGCGGATCGTCGCTGCCTTGCCTACGATCAAATATGCGCTCGCCCAAGGCGCGGCGGTGGTGTTGATGTCGCATCTGGGTCGGCCTGACGGGCAAAAAATTGCCAAGTTTTCCCTTCGGCCGATTGCGGTTGAGCTCGAGCGGTTGCTTGGTCAGCCGGTGAAATTTTTGGATGACTGTGTGGGGCCGGCGATTGAGGCGGCTTGCGCGCGCTTAGTGCCCGGCACGGTGGTGTTATTAGAAAATTTGCGTTTCCACCTCGAAGAAGAGGGTAAGGTGAAGCTGGCGGATGGGACCACGCAGAAAGCTGAGCCGATCGCGGTGGCGGCCTTCCGCGCCTCGCTGACGAAATTGGGCGACGTATTTGTGAACGATGCTTTTGGCACCGCGCACCGCGCGCACTCGTCGATGGTCGGGGTGGGTTTGCCTGTGAAAGCGGCCGGCTTCCTGATGGAAGCTGAGCTGAAGGCTTTCGCGGCCGTCCTTGATCAGCCGCAGCGGCCGCTGCTGGCGATTCTCGGCGGAGCTAAAATTGCCGATAAAATTCCGCTGATTCAAAATCTCATTAAAAAAGCCGATGAGATCATCATTGGTGGAGGCATGGCTTACACTTTCAAGAAAGTGACGCAGGGGATGGAAATCGGCACGAGTTTGTTCGATGCCGATGGCGCCAAGTTGGTGCCCGAGCTCGTTGCGCAGGCCGAGGCGCGCGGCGTAAAATTAATTTTCCCCGTGGACTATATTTGCGCTGATAAATTTGATCCGCAAGCCGCCACCCAGCCGGCGAGCGATGCCACGGGTATTCCGGTGGGTTGGATGGGGCTCGATGGTGGACCCCAGTCGAGTGTGCTCTATCGCGAGGCGATTTTACGGGCTAAGACCGTGATCTGGAATGGTCCCTCTGGCGTCTTTGAATTTGAGCAATTTGCTGGCTCAACCAAAGCGATGGCGGCGGCCGTGGCCGAAGCGACCGTTCGCGGGAGCATCACCGTGATTGGCGGCGGTGATACGGCGACCGCGGCGAAGAAATTTAACATCGCCGATCGCGTGACGCACTGTTCCACCGGCGGCGGCGCGAGCCTCGAATTCCTCGAAGGCCAAGTATTGCCCGGGGTGGCTTTCTTGGAAAATTAAATTGTAGGAATCAATTTATCCCTGACTGTTAAGGACCGATTAATTTAAAACTATTTTTACATGCATCGCAAAAAACTGATCGCGGGAAATTGGAAGATGAACAAGGCAGCGACTGATGGGGTCGCGTTGACCCGTGAGTTGATCGCGGCGCTCGGCCGTGAAACCGCCGTCGAGGTCGTGCTGTGTCCACCCTTTACCGCCTTGGAAAGTGTGGGTCGGGCGCTTGAGGGGCATGCGCTTAAGCTCGGGGCGCAAAATATGCATGCGGAGAAGAGTGGCGCTTTTACCGGAGAAATTTCGGCGGAGATGCTGCGGGGTCTTTTTGTGACCTATGTGATTCTCGGCCATAGTGAGCGCCGCTCTTACAATGCGGAGACTGATGCCAGTATTAATCAGAAAGTTTTGGCGGCGTTGGCCCATCAATTGAAACCTATTTTGTGTGTCGGGGAGACGCTGGCTGAGCGCGAATCCGGGGCTACCCTGGCCGTCGTGCAACGGCACGTTGAGCGCGGGTTACAGGGCGTGGCGCCGGAGCAAATGGGTGCCTGCATTATTGCCTACGAACCAGTCTGGGCGATCGGCACGGGCCAAGTGGCCACCACGGCCCAGGCGCAAGAAGTGCACGCTTTCATTCGCGAGCTGCTAACCAAGCTTTATGGCGCACCGCTGGCACAGAAGGTCCGCATTCTTTACGGTGGTTCGATGAAGCCCGCCAATGCGCCTGAATTATTGGCCGCGCCGGATATTGATGGCGGCCTAATTGGCGGGGCCGCCTTGGAGGCTAAATTATTTATCGAGCTCGTGCGGGCGGCGGCGGCCCGTTGAGGCCCCGCTCCTCGGGCTCAATGCGAGCGTGTGCCCAAGTGGGTGGCGAGGGCGGCGAGAAAAGTGGTATCCCCTGCTAATTGACTGAGGGCGGCCAGCGCCGCCTTGGTTTGGCGAGCGGCGTGCTTGGCTGAGGCTTCTAACCCGTGGATTTTTACGTAGGTTGTTTTGTCCGCCTGCGCATCTTTGCCCGCAGTTTTACCGAGCGTTGCCGTGTCGGCGGTCGCGTCGAGCATGTCGTCGGTGATTTGAAAAGCCAAGCCGAGGTGTCGGCCGATGATCCGCAAGCGAGCGAGTTGCTGATCGTCCGCACCGCCGCACCGCCCGCCCACCACCAGCGCCGCGCTGAGCATCGCGCCGGTCTTGCGGTGATGAATGTATTCTAAGTCAGCGGCCGTCACCTTGGCTTTTTTTTCCGCTAGGAGATCTTCCATTTGGCCACCAATAAGTTGCTCGCTTCCGGCGGCATCGCCGATTTCGCGCGTCAGGGCGGCGCAGAGAGTTGGGGTGGTGGCGTAGTGGCGGGGGAGAAGTTGAAAGGCCAAGGTGAGCAGTGCATCGCCGGCGAGAAGGGCGGTGGCTTCGTCGAATTGCTTATGGGCGGTGGGGTGGCCGCGCCGGAGGTCATCATTATCCATGCACGGCAAGTCATCGTGGATCAGCGAATACGTATGGAGGCATTCGAGTGCGATGGCCGCGGGGAGGGCATCGACCGCCGCGCCGCATGCGTCGGCGGCGGCCAAAACTAAAACGGGGCGGAGTCGTTTGCCGCCGGCCTGCAAGCTGTAGCGCATCGCCGTATGGAGGCGACTGGGCCGCGTGGTCGCCGTCGGGACTAAGCAATCGAGACCTTGCTCAATGCGTTCACGATAGTGCTTAAGTTGGCCGTGAAAATCCATCGGGCGGTCAGAATTTATCCCTGCAGGGAAGTTGGCAAACGGATTCCACCGCGCTCACCAATGCCGCTGCCCTAGGCCCAAGAAAGGCTCGCCAAGCGCGCGGCGCCTAATCATACCCATGGTCAATTTTTCGGATGCCCACCTACGAATACATTTGTTCTAAATGCGGCCATGAAATGGAGGCGTTTCAGTCGATGAACGACCAACCGCTCAAGCTTTGTCCAGCGTGCAAGCGCCGCGTCCTCAAGCGCCAGATCGGCGGCGGTGCGGGCCTGATTTTTAAAGGCACGGGCTTTTACACTACTGATTATAAGAAAAAATCTGGCGATAAAAGCGAGAGTACCTCAGCCGCGCCAGCTACCACCAGTCAACCGGCGGCTTCGGTCGCGAAAAAATAACCTCCCTACTACCTATGAGCTTTAATAAAATTGATGGAGCACTGTATGGTCCGAGCACCCTCGAGGTCGCTCTCGGTGCGGCCTTAGGTCTTGCACTGGGTGCGGTGGTGGCGGCGACTTATTTAGTGCTCAAGCCGGTGATCGTAGTAACCCAAATGCCCAAGGAGATGTCTCTGACTTCCGTTTATTATCAACCGGGTTCGGCGAACAAAGCCAAGAGCACGGATTGGCCGGCGAAGCAAAATCAATTTATTGCTGGAACGACGGTGCAAGTGACGGAAGATGAATTAAACGCTTGGTCCTTGGCTGGGGGTACGCCGCCGCGGAACGCGATGGCGAGGTCGATTATCGCACCATCGATAAAATTAGCTGAGAAATCAAAATTTGCTGAGGTACCCGATAAAACTAAGCCTAGCGCGAAGGCTAAACCAGTGGAGGCGGGCCAAGCTTCAGGGGGACCCCAGCCGGCTACGGCGACCAAGATGGAGTTGCCGGTTACTGATACCTTCCTGACCACAAAGGTTTCAAATTTTCGTATCGTGGGTGATGCGCTCCAGATTGGCTGGCATTGTACTTTGAATGTATTTGGCCTCACGCGCGAGGTTGCCCTGGTGGCGACGGGGCATTTTGAGACCTCGGGGGCTCAAGTGAGCTTCGTTCCGGACAAAGTCTTTTTAGGTTCCTGCCCGCTGCATTGGCTGCCCATGGCCTCCAGCCAATTGCTGGCTTACGTTTTCAAAAATCAAAAGACGCCCGATAATATTCGCCTTGCCTGGGCTAAGTGCACCGCGGTGCAGGTTGTCGATGGTGGATTAAGGTTGATCTTGCCTTAAGGCTTCGCGCGTTTTTTTGCCCGCGCTGTGTCGAAGCACTTAAAAAACATCAGCGTTATCGCGACAGCTACGGTGGTGTCGCGGGTGTTGGGCTTAGGGCGAGAAATGATGATTGCGGCGGTGTTCGGTACGAGCGCGCTGAGCTCTGCATTTGTTTCGGCTTTTACCTTACCCAATCTTTTTCGTCGCTTACTCGGGGAAGGGGCGCTCACGGCGGCGTTTGTGCCGACCTTAAGCCAAGAATTGGAACACTCTCAGCGAGCTGGGGCTTTCACTCTCGTCAGTAAGGTGACGAGTTGGCTGTTAGTGGTGACGGCGGGCGTGGTGGCCTTGGCGATGCTGGGATTAGCCAATGCCGGTTTATTTTTGCGGCTGCTGGGTCCGCTTGGGTTGTCCTCGGCGACGGCGCAGCGTTTATTGTTAGGCGCTGATCTCGCGGTTTTTTTATTCCCCTACTTGGTGCTGGTTTGTCTCGCGGCGGCCTTCAGCGCCGCTTGCCAGGTGCTGGGGCGATTTACTGAGCCCGCGCTCTCCTCCATTTGGTTGAATCTGGCGATCATGGGGGCGCTGGGTTTGGGGGGCTGGTGGGCTTGGGGCGATGCGGCGCGAATTAATTTACTCTGCGGTGGGGTGCTTGTCGGGGGATTTTTTCAAATGGCGGTGCCCGCTTTAGTTCTTTGGCAAGAGGGCTGGCGCCCCCGTTTTGATTTGCGGCCGGATGATCGCGTGCGGGCAATTGTGCGGTTGATGGGGCCGACGGTAATTGGCTCCGCCATTTATCTGATCAATATTTCAGTTTCCCGCTTCATCGGGCTGTCCCTCAATGATCAGGCGGCCGCCGTGCTTAATTGGGCAACGCGGGTGATGGAGTTGCCCCTTGGGGTCTTTACGGCGGCGATTACGACCGTGATTTTTCCCCTGATTGCCCGCCATGCGGCGCGAGCTGACTGGGATAAATTAGGGGAAGATTATCACAAAGGCCTGCGATTGGTATTGGTCCTGAACGTGCCGGCGGCAATTGGGCTCGCCTTGTTGAGCCAGCCGATCGTGCGATTATTATTTCAGCGGGGAGCTTTTCAGTCGAGCGATACGGCTTTGATGGCCCCCCTATTGGCGGTGTATGCGCTCGGTTTGCCGTTTTTAGCTTTCACCACCGTGGCGCTGCGGGGCTTTTATGCCTTGCAGGATATGGCCACGCCCGTGCGCGCGGCCTTATTAAGTTTTGTGGTTAATTTTATTTTGAGCATCGCGCTCATGGCGTGGCTTTCAACGGTGGGACTGGCATTGGCCAGCACCTTGGCGGTCGTGGCGCAGGCGTGGTTTTTGCAATCTCGGCTCACGCGCCAGCTGGCCGGGCTGGGGTTTGCGCCCTTGCTGCCTAATTTATTTAAAATCGCGATTGCCAGTGGCTTGATGGGCGTCGTCGTGTGGGGCGGTCTGCGCGCGCTGGCGGCACTCGCGCTTTCGAGCCAGCGTCACGATTGGCTGGTGGTGGGCGGTTTAATTCCTGTCGCCGGGCTCGTTTACGGCGCGCTCCTTTGGCTGTTCAAAATCGAAGGTCGGGCTGAGCTCGCGGCGCTGCTGGCCAAGGTCAGAGCTAAATTTGCGTGAGGGGCCGTGCTGGTTAAGCTTGGCCAGAAAATTAAACCTGCCGTCGGTCTATTTTAAATTATGCCTATGCCTGAAATTCTGCACCATGTCGCGGCGCACCGCTACGCAGTAACCGTTGATGGTCACTGGGCGGTTTGTGACTACCTGCTTACGGACGGGCGGATGATCTTCACGCATACGCTGGTTCCACCTGAATTGCGGGGGCAGGGTCGGGCGGAGCAACTCGTGCGTCGGGGATTGGCTGATGCCCGTGCGGCTGGTCGCCAAGTCGTGCCCGCTTGCTCTTACGTGGCAAAATTTATCAAAAGGAATGCGGAATTTCAGGATCTCCTAGCCGGCTAGGATGGAACATATTGTCTCCCGGCAGTTGGTTGTGCGGTCAAGCGGTGCACGGTTTTGAGTGGGCACAAAAAAACCCGCAGCCATGAGCCGCGGGTTGAAGAGGTGAAGGAGCTTAGGCCTTCTGCACGAGTCCGGCCTTGATGGCCTTGACTGAGACCCACATGCGTTTGGTGCCACCGTTGGGCAGCTTGATCTTGATCCACTGCAGATTGGGGCGAAACAGCCGCGTCGTCAGGCTGGTGACGTGCGTGCCGATGCCTCCGCTCTTCTTGGATTGGCCTTTACGGTTAATAATTCTGCCCTTGGTGGGGCGTCTGCCGGTGATTGCGCAAATTCGTGCCATGGTGTTGCTTGAGTTAAAGGGTCGGAAGTAAAGGATCGTCCGACCGCTTAGCAAGGGCAATTTTGGTTTTCGGCCCTGGCGCAGCTTTATTTACGTAAAGCATAGAGGGCCTGAAACTTCTGGCCCATGTTGGCGGGGTGCATCAGCTGCATCAGCATGCGCTTTCTCGGACTGAAACTGCTCGTCTCGGTGGTGGTTATGTGAGCGAGCACCTTGGCGGCATGGGCCATGAAAAAACTTTCTTGGGAGTCGACGCGAGTTTCCCCGAAACCGGCGCGGACTAGGCCATCTTCGAGCCAATCCCAGCAAATATGACAGGTGAGATCTTGTTTGCCAGGCCGCGCGAGGAGGTCGTTGCCCATTTTTTGGCGGTGGTAGGTGCGGCCGGTGCCGCTGGGGAGGTGTTCCGCGAGCTCAGGCCAGAATTTCCCGTAATCGAAGGCGATGAATAGCCCCTTCCAGTTGGGTCCAATGATGCGCTCTAAGATCGGAATAGTGCGCAGGGGCATATCGATGTGATAATTTTCCTCCGACTGTTTGGGGAGACGGTCGGTGTGGGCCGCGAGTTCAGGGGTTAATTCCGGTAACTCCACTTCCCGCAAGGTGCGGCCCGCTAAGGCGACGCCTAGCTCGCGCCAGCGCCCTTGGCGCCAGACAACCCGGTGAAAGGGTTGGGCATCGAAGAGTTCATTGGAAAAAACCACCGCGTTGGGCGGGAGGACAAAGGGCTGGCCGAGGGCAATGATCTGATAACTGCCAAAGGGGTGGGCGAGGTTCCGTAAAATGCCGCCGCCGGGTTCGGCGCCGATCTCAACAAACACAAAATCTGCCGGCTGGGCGGGGGCCAGCAGCTTAACGACCGCGGCGATCACGAGCTCGCCAAAGATCGGACTAAAGGTTGTAGAGGTGAAGAAATCCGCTTTGTCATCGCGGCCGACGCGCTTGAAGTTACGGGTGTAATAGCCCGCGGTCGGGTGATACATGGCCAGCTCCATGAAGCGGGCAAAAGACACGCCAGTGGCCGCCGTTGGCTCAGTAGCAAAGATTTCAAAAAAGTCGGAGGAGGAACCCATTTGCCAATAGAGGCAAATGTGCCCACTGAAAGCCATGACCAAACTATTTTTCGCGCAATTGCGGTCTGGGGCTAATCCCTGACCCGCCGTCCCCTGTTATGTTTAAACGTATATTCTTCCTCGGGGCAGCAGTTTTGGCCAGTTATGGCCTCGGCCAATACGTGGCACACTCCGGGGCGCCCAGTTGGTGGCCGGACCGCACGCGGGACCAAAGCGTGCGCTATTATCGGGAGGTGATACAATTAGTGCAGGCAGGTTACGTGGGGCAGGCGCCTGCCGACTACGAGGAGCTCACCCGGGCAGCCCTTGAGGGCATGGTCAAGACTCTCGACCCGCATTCGCAATTTCTGCGGGCTGATGCTTTTCAGGAAACCGAGGATGAGTTAACGAATGCATTTGGTGGGGTGGGCATTCAGGTGGAACAGCGGGATGGGCAAATCGTCATTGTCACGCCAATCGCGGGCACGCCGGCTGAACGCGCGGGGATGTGGCGCGGGGATCGCCTGCTGCAAATTAATGGGGCCGTCTTAAAAAATCCGACGGTGGATAAAATTATCAAGCTGGTGCGCGGTGCACCCGAGACCGAGGTGGCCTTGACCGTTTTTCGCCCCAGTCAAAATCGCAGTCTGGAATTTAAGCTCAAGCGGGAGCGCATTCAGCTCAATAGCGTCCGCAACGCCGCTCATCACGCCGGCGGGATTGGCTATCTAGCGATTACCCAATTTAGCGAACGCACGGGCGATGAATTCAAGGCGGCGTTGACGGGCCTCGAGGCTGTGGGCTTACGGGCTTTGGTGATCGACCTACGCAATAATCCCGGCGGCTTGCTCGATGCGGCCATCGCCGTCTGCAACGAGTTTTTTGAACGCGATGAGCTCATCGTTTATACGCAAGGGCGCACGCCGGAGTCGCGGGAGAATTTTAAAGCGGATGGTCGGCACGTGCGCCGGACTTATCCCATGGCGATTCTCGTCAACGGCGACACGGCCAGCGCTGCCGAGATTGTTGCGGGGGCCATGAAAGATACGCGGCGAGCGTTCATTGTGGGCGAGAAAACCTTTGGTAAGGGTTCAGTCCAAAGTGTGATACCGTTGCGCCAGGGCGAAGGGTTGCGGCTGACGACAGCGCGTTATTATACGCCGAGTGGCATTACGATTCATGAGCGCGGCATTACCCCGCAGGTCGAACTGGAAATTTCCGCGGAAGATGAAGCCAAGTTGCGCGTGCAACACACGCGACTTGATCTGACGGCGGCCGCGGAATTTCATGAGCGGTTGGGCTTTGCGCGCATCGAGGATTGGCAACTCAACGCGGCGGAGGAAGTGCTGGCGGGGGTGCTCGTGGCGCAGAAAAAATGATCAGCTTGTACTCATTCTGCCGCGGAGTGGGCTTGCGCGCCTCGCCTCGTCTCCACCAAATTAACGACTAATCGATGATTCTGGCGTTTGAAAGTTCCTGCGATGAGACCGCCGTTGCCTTGTTTGATCCGGGCTACGGCTTGGTGGGCGAGTGGGTGCATAGTCAAATCACATTGCATGAAATTTATGGTGGCGTGGTCCCCGAGCTCGCCAGTCGTGAACATTTGCAGAATTTTGGTCCGCTGTTGCAGTTGGCGCTTGCGCAGCAGCCGGCCTCGGCCGTTACCAAAATTGCCGTAACCGCCGGTCCTGGGTTAGCCGCGTGCCTTGCGATGGGTTTAGCCACCGCTAAAAGTCTTGGCCTGGCTTGGCAGATTCCCGTGGTGGGGGTGAATCACCTCCGGGCTCATGCCTTTTCGCCCTTCTTGGCTTTGCACGCCGCGCACCCCACCACGTTTGACTCCGAGTTGGCTCGCTTGCTCCCGCAGCTGGGTTTGCTGGTGTCTGGGGGTAATACAATTTTACTTTCCATCGATGAATCGCGGCGGATTAAATTATTAGCGACCACGCTGGATGATGCCGCGGGTGAAGCGCTGGATAAAGGCGCTAAACTCATGGGGCTCGGCTATCCGGGTGGACCCCAAGTAGAAAAATTGGCGGCGACTGGGCAGGCAACGGCCTTTGAATTTCCCAAGGCGGTGGCGCAAAATGCTTCGCTGGAATTTAGTTTTTCCGGACTCAAGACGAGCCTGCGTTATCAATTAGAAAAAATGCCCCCGGCCACCATTGAGCAACGGCGGCCTGATCTTTGTGCGAGTTATCAGCGGGCGGTTTTTGAGTCGCTGGTACGCAAGTCTCGGCTGGCGCTAGCGCGGGGTGCCTATCGCAGCTTTGGTTTGTCCGGGGGCGTGGCGAACAATCAGACGCTGCAGGCAGAATTGGGCAAGTTAGCGCGACAGCAGGGCGTCACTTTTTGCCGTGCCCAACCACCGCACACGGGCGATAATGCCGGCATGATCGCCTTCGCCGCTTGGGTGGAGCGGGAGGTCGGGGGGCTTAATGTATCCGGCCATGCGCTGGGCATTAACCCAAGCCAATCGCTCGTCGTGAAATAAAAAGCGCGCCGCGTTTCAGCGCCGCTTAACGCTCGGGCGGGCTAATTTTGCCCGGAGATACGGAGCGGTGGGGCTGCGCTTAACGTCTAATAAGTTGGCGAGTGGTCCTTGATAAATAATCTCGCCGCCGCGCGGTCCACCGCCGGGTCCGAGTTCGATGACGTAATCGGCTTCGGCCAGCAGATCGAGGTGATGTTCGATCACAATGACGCTATGGCCTTGCTCGACGAGATTGTGCAGCACGCGAATGAGCTTTTCGCAGTCACTCAGATGCAGCCCGATGGTGGGTTCCTCGAGCAGGTAGAGATTGCGCACCGTGAGATCATGCGAGCGTTCGCGAAAGCTCGGCAGGCCTTTCGCTAATTCTGTGACGAGTTTTAGCCGCTGCGCTTCCCCGCCGGAGAGTGAGGGGCTGCTTTGGCCCAAGGTCAGGTAACCCAATCCGCAATCGATCATCAGTCGGCACACTTGCGAGAGCTGCGAGTGGAAATCAAAAAAGAGGGCGGCCTCATCGAAGGATAGGCGGAGCACTTGGCCGATGGTTTTATTTTTCCACGTAATGTCGGCTAGCTCTGGGCTATAGCGGGAGCCGTTGCAGTCATCGCAGGGCAGATAAGAATCTGGCATGAAGGCCATTTCCAATTTGATCCGGCCGGCTCCAGAGCAAGTCGCGCAACGGCCGCCCGCGGTATTGAAGGAAAAACGGCTGGCCGTGTAACCGCGCAGTTTGGACTCGGGGAGCGTCGCAAAAAATTGTCGAATGAGATCAAAAATTCCGAGATAAGTTGCCGGCGTGGAACGCGGGGTCTTGCCGATGGGGTTTTGGTCAACCTCGATGACCGCCTTGAATTTACTGACTCCCGTGAGTTGGGCAAAAGGCGGCGCCGGGTTGGCGGGCGTATTTTTGGCCTCCGCCGCAAATTTCGCCCAACGTACAAAATCTTTGCCGGTAAGCTTAGCTTTACGGTTTTGAATCGCGCAGTTCACCGCGGGGTCGAGAATATCGCGAAAGAGGGTCGATTTTCCCGCGCCGCTGGGACCGCAGACCATGACGAGTCGACCGAGGGGCAGGCGCAGCGATTGGTTGCGCAGATTGCGATAGGTTATCCCCTTTAATTCCAGCCAGGCGACTGGGGCCGTGGGGGGCGCTGGCTGGCTCGCGGGACGTCGGCCCGCCAGTTTGATTAATTCTAGAGGGCGATATGCGCCGCGCAGCGGGTGGGTGATGCCTTGCTTGAGGTAACGCCCAGTGAGTGAGGCGGCATTTTTTTTAAGTTGAGCGGGCGAATCGTTAGCCAGGACGGCGCCGCCGTGAATCCCCGCCCCGGGCCCGAGGTCGATAATCCGATCAGCTCGTTTCATGAGGCCATCGTCATGTTCAACTACCAGGAGGGTATTCCCTTTGGCCCGCAGGGCTTCCAGCGTAGCGATGAGTTGATCATTATCGCGGGCGTGCAGTCCGATCGAAGGTTCATCGAGCACATAGAGCACCCCGGAGAGATTGGAGCCGAGCTGGGCCGCGAGACGAATGCGCTGGGCTTCTCCGCCCGAGAGGGTTTCGGTGGGTCGATCGAGTTCGAGATAATCAAGACCCACCGATCCAAGAAAACGGAGACGTTCGGCAATTTGCGGAATGATGTCTTGCGTGATGAGGCGGCCGCGGGCTTCGAGTTGCAGATTGCGCAGGGTGGCGAGCAACTGATCGGGCGTGAGCCGGCTTAAGGCGGGCAGCGTGATGGGGTCACCTTTTTTTAGCGGTAACTTGACGGCCCGCGCGATGCGGCTGAGGCGTTCGCCCTGACAAGTGGGGCAGAGTTGACCGTCGGCGGACGGATCATCGGGGTCGAAGGAGCGGAGGGCATCGACCACTTCCACTGGGCGCTCCTCTTCTTCATCGGGCTGCAACATCCAAGTGTAAATGTGGCCGTGGCCGCGGCAGGTGGGGCACCAGCCTTTGGGCGAATTAAAGGAAAAGTTTTTCGGATCGAGCGAGGGGAAGGACTCGCCCGAGGTGATGTCCGTGCGCGTGGTGGAAAACCAAGAAAGAATTTGGCCGTTGGGGGTGAGTAAGAAACAAGCGCCTTGGCCTAATTTTAGCGCGGTCGTGAGCGCGGTCGCCCGGCTGAGTGGTGGGGATGCTTTCAGATCGGCGACGACCACTTCGATGTCATGTTCTTTGTAGCGATCGAGCTTCTGGAAGTTTTCGACGCGGCTGAGTCGGCCATCATTACGCATCAGTGAGTAGCCCTGTTTTTCGATCCACTGCGCAATGGGTTCGTGGTGACCTTTGCGGGCGCGAATGAGGGGGGCGCAGAGGTAGAGATGCTTCGCTTTACGTGCAGCCGGCTGGGCGATCACTTTTTCGAGGAGTCGCTGCAGCTGAATGGGGGTCAACGGCGTGACGGCGCGGCCGGTTTCCGGATGATGCTGCACGCCGAGACGGGCGTAGAGGAGGCGAAGATATTGAGCGACCTCGGTAATCGTCGCGACCGTAGATTTACGCGAGCCGCGGGTGCTGCGCTGTTCGATGGCGACGGTGGGAGGAATGCCCGTGAGTCGATCGATATCCGGCCGCGGCAGTTGCTCCACGAATTGGCGAGCATAGGGCGACATCGATTCCATGAAGCGCCGTTGGCCCTCGGCAAAAATAATATCAAACGCTAAGGTGGATTTGCCGGAGCCCGACACGCCGGTGACGACGGTGAGTTGGCGATGGGGAATGGTGAGCGAAATATTTTTTAGATTATTTTCCCGCGCCCCTATCACGGTCAACTCGGGCACCGCGCGTCGCGGGGTGGCGGCATAATGCGCGGCCGGCTCAGCTACGCGCCGCGCCGCGTCCGCTTGGTTGAACTCACGATTGCTGAGCGCCACGCGGAGGAAAGGCGAAGTGGCGGTGGTTGCGTGGGCGAGATCCTCCGGGGTGCCGGCGAGCACAATCTGGCCGCCCTGGGCACCGGCTTCGGGTCCGATTTCGAGAATCCAGTCGGCGGATTTAAGGACGTCGAGATTATGCTCGATTACGATAATGCTGTGGCCGCGGTCGACGATGCGCTGCAGCACCGCCAGCAGGCGTTTTACATCATGTCGGTGAAGGCCCGTGGTCGGCTCGTCGAGGAGGAGCAGCGCGCCGGGCGGGGGTGGCCGCGGCTGGTTTTCGATTTTTGATTGGCGCGCCGGCGCAGCAGGATTTTTTTTAGGGCGGGATTTTTCCTTGATGAGGTGGTCAGCGGATTCATCGGTGAAACCAGAGAGGTAGCGGATAAGTTTCAGGCGCTGGGCCTCGCCGCCCGAGAGAGTATTCAGCGGTTGGCCGAGGGGTAAATAGCCGAGGCCCACTTCCGCCAAAGCGGCGAGGCGTTGGTGAATTTTAGGATGCTCAGCGAAGAGCGGCAAGGCGTCGGCAATCGTTGTGGCCAGCAGCGCGGCCACCGACTGACCGTGCCAGGTGATGGCGAGTACCTCCAGCTTAAAGCGACGACCTTCACAAACCGCGCAGGGGACGAATACATCAGAAAGAAACTGCATCTCGACCCGCTCACTCCCTAACCCTTGGCAGTGATCGCAGCGACCCTCGCCGGAGTTGAAGGAAAAACTGGAGGCGTTGAAGCCCGCGGCTTGGGCGGCCGGGACCGCCGCATAAAGTTCACGAATTAATTCCCAAGCCTCACAATACAGCGCGGGATTCGATCGCGGCGTTCGGCTGAGCGGCGATTGGTCGACCAGCACGACTTCGCTGAACGCTAAATCAGAATGGATGGATTCGATCGCGGCGGGATCATCGGTTAGCAGTTGGCGCTGGGCCAAAAGCCCTTGATGGATGACGTGATTAAGTAAGGTGGATTTACCGGAGCCAGATACCCCCGAGAGACAGACGAAGCGCTGCAGTGGCAGGCGGAAGGAAAGTGCGTGGAGGTTGTGCTTGGACGCGTTCTGAAAATTTAACCAAGGGGCCGTCGCGGTGGATCGGCGGGCGGGGGGGAGCTCGATGTGTTGCCGACCCGACAGATAAGCGCCGGTGAGGCTGCGCGGAGATTTAAGCAGCGCCGCGAGGTTGCCTTGAAACACGAGGTGTCCGCCCCGCGCACCCGGTTCAGGCCCGATTTCGATCAAATGATCGGCCGCGCGAATCATCGCTTCATCGTGCTCGACCACGACCACCGTATTGCCGGCGGCGGTGAGAGTGCGAATGATGCTGATGAGACGATCGATGTCGCGTGGGTGTAAACCGACGGAAGGTTCATCGAGCACGAATAGCGTATCAACGAGCGCGGTGCCGAGGCAGGCGGTCAGATTGACGCGTTGTACTTCACCGCCGGAAAGGGTGCGGGAGGTGCGGTCGAGCGTGAGATAGCCGAGACCAACCTGTTCCAGATAGCGAAGTCGAGTGACGATCGAGTCATGGGCCAAGTCCCGTTGGTGCGCGGCTGATGGACTGGTTGGCGCGCCATTCGAATCAGCCGGCTTGAGCAGGGCGAGTAGGGTGCTGACTGGCAGTTGATAAAGCTGGGGCAGGGTATAGCCGCGCCATTGCCAGCAGAGGGCTTCGGGTTGCAACCGAGCGCCGTGGCAATCAGGGCATTGGTTGTAGGTGCGATAGCGCGAAAGAAAAACGCGCACATGCATTTTGTAGGCGCTTTTTTCCAGCCAGCGAAAAAATCCCTTCAGGCCGTACCAATAATCCGGCCAATGTTTTTCTCCCTCACTGTTATAGCCGGGCTCGCCCTCGATGACGTAAGCTTGTTGCGCGGGGCTAAGCGTGGCAAAGGGGACGTGAGTGGGGATGCCTTTTTTTTTGGCGAAAGATAAAAAATCTTGTTTGGACTCACCGTAGACTTCGCTTTCCCACGGTTTAATCGCGCCCTCATCGATGGACCGCGATTGATCGGGGAGGGCGAGCCGGTAGTCGATTTCGATTACCCGGCCAAACCCGCGACATTTCGGGCAGGCGCCCAGCGGGGAATTAAAAGAAAACATACCCGGTGAAGCGGCGCGAAAAGTGCGACCGGTCTGGGGCGAGTGGAGGCCTTGGGAGTAATGCCCGGCGGGCGCGAGGTTATCGGCGGTGAAGAGATAAATCTGGCCTTGGCCGAAATGCAGACAGGTTTCGGTGGCTTCCTGGAAACGCGTTTGGTGTTCAGTGGTGAGCAGCAAGCGATCTTGGATGACATAAACGCAGGGCCAATTATGTGCGTCTAAGCTGTCGCGATCGGCGGGCGAAGCCGCCAAGGTCGCTAGCAGATCATCGATTTTATGCAGGGTCAGAGTTGCCGCGGGAGCGGGCGCGGCGGGCGACTGCTGGGCTGAGGCGCGGGTGGGCACCAACCCGCGCGTGTAACCTTGGCCTTTAATGCTGGTGAGCATTTCTGGCCACGCGAGGTTGGTCGGGCGCGTGATCCGAAAGCATAACAGTAAGGTGGCGGGCTGGGCGGACGGTCGAAAATGAGCGGCGTACGTTTTTTTCCAGATGGTGGCTGGGGTATCATCTTCGACCGGTTCCCCCGTGGCGGGATCGTAGCAGGTGGCCACATGACTGAACCAAATTTTGGCGAAATCGGTTAGCTCTGTCATGGTTCCCACGGTGGAGCGGGAGGTTTTGACCGTGTTGGTCTGCTCGATGGCGATCGACGGCCGGATATTTTCAATCGCATCAACCTTAGGCTTATCGAGAAGATCGAGAAATTGGCGGGTGTAGGCCGAGAATGTTTCGACGTAGCGCCGCTGACCCTCGGCGTGCAGCGTATCAAAAACAAGCGATGATTTTCCCGCCCCGCTCAACCCGGTGACGACGATGTAGCGACCGAGGGGGAGATCTAGGTCGAAGCCTTTGAGGTTGTGCTGGTGAACACCGCGGAGGCGAATGGATTCAGGCGCGGAGGAGGGAGGCACGGAGGGCAAGAAAGAGACGAATTGCGGGAAAGCAACTCGAGCATGCTGACGGCCGTGGCTGTGTTCGCCCGTGCGCCGCCGGCTCGGTTCAGCGGGCCGTCAGCTAAGTCTGGGTCAGCTCGCGGAAGAGATTTAAATGGGCTTGAACTTGATGGGTCGGGGCAAAATTGGCATGGGCGTGGCGGCGGCCTTGCTCGGCAAAGCGGTGGCGCAGGGCGGGCTCGCGAATTAACCTTTCGAGGGCTGCGCCGAAGCCGGTCTGATGGTGGTTGGCAATCAGGTAACCGGAGCGGTCGGGTACAAAGCATTCACCGACGCCGACGATATCATAAGCTACGGTGGGTAAGCCATGGAGCTGAGCTTCGATTAAAAAATTGGGCAGCGACTCACTCTGAGAAGCTAATACGGCGAGATCCGCCGCGAGATACAGTGGCGCGGGATTTGATTGGTAGCCGAGAAATTTAACGCGCGAGCCGAGGCCAAGGTCATGCGCGAGCCGCGCGCACTTCTTGCGCGCGGAACCTTCGCCGGCGAGCCAGAGCTGCCAGTCGAGGTAGCCGGGAAGTTTCGCGCAAATCTCAATTAATTCGCGTTGATTTTTTTCTGGGCGAAACATGGCCACATTGAGTAGCACCATCGTAGTGGGCGTGGCCTGATGGAGGCGCCGCAAGGCTTGATTGCGGGCGGCGTTTGCTTCGTTTGAGCAAAGCACAGAATTATGGATAACGGTAATTTGATGAGCGGGGAGGTTGTGCTGATCAGTCAGGACGCGTTTAGCCACATGACTGTTCGCCACAATATGGCGGCACCGTTGGAGGGAGCGCACAAATAAGTAGGGCAAGGGTTTGCCGGTGCGCATGGTGCAAATAACTGCGGCCTGAGGAAGGCGTTGCTGGATGAAGCCAGCGTAGCAGTTGGCCATTCGGCCCATGCAGAGCACGAGTTGGGGGGCGGCTTCCTCAGCTGCCTTGAGCAGGCCAGGCGCAAACCAATCGAAGTGGGTGTCGAATGATTGGAGCGAGCGACAGGCGAACGGTTGTTGCTCGCCATCCCGTTCGAGGATGCCCCGTGGGCGGAAGGTGAGCAGCGTCACTTCATGCCCAGCTTGAGCAAACGTGGTGGCCATGAACACCGATTGGCGTTCAGTGCCGCCACTGCGGAGGTAATCTTGGACGATTAGAATTTTCATTGCTCTGCGGAAAGGAGCGTCAAAGTTTCTTTATCAATCAATGAACAACGCATTCGTCAATCTGCTGCTGCGTGGCTTGATCTTGGCCTTGGGGGTCACGCTGAGTACCCAGTTGGTGGCGGGGATCACTTATGATTCTGGGGCCACTCTCTTGGCGGTCGTGCTCGTATTGACTTTTTTTAACGCAGTGCTGAAGCCGATTTTACTGCTTTTTGCGCTGCCTTTTATTGTCCTAACGCTTGGAATCGGCACCTGGGTCATTAATGCCTGCTTGTTTTATTTTGCCGGTCGAGTGGTGGAGGGTTTTCACGTGGCCAGCTTTAGCTCGGCCTTGTGGGGTGCGCTCATTGTGAGCCTGACGAGCCTGATTTTGAATCGGTTTATGGCGCCAGGCAAGCCACCGCGTCCGCCGCCGAGCAATCCTGCTAAACAGGATGATGTGATCGATATCTAGGTTAGAGGGGGTGGCGCTAAACTTTCCTCGTTTCCGTTTGACGAAAATGGCCGTCATGGCGACGTTGCCCGCTTAAATCTCTCTATTATGGCAGACGCAATATACGACTTGGTGATCATCGGGGGCGGTCCAGCTGGCTACGTCGGCGCGATTCGCGCTGGGCAGCTGGGCAAGAAGGTCGCGGTGATTGAGCAGGAACGCGCGGGCGGCACGTGCCTCAACTGGGGCTGCATTCCCACCAAGGCTTTGCTAAAAAGTGCCGAACTTTATCGCACGATTCAAAAAGCGGACGCTTATGGCCTGAGTGTCACCGGCGCCTCTTTCGATTTCGCCAAAGTGATTGAACGCTCGCGGGGCGTCGCCACCCAAATGGCCAAAGGCGTCGAGTTTCTCCTGAAGAAAAACAAGGTCGATTATTTTGTGGGCCAAGGCTCGGTCACTATTCCGGGCATGGTGGAGATTACCTCTGGTGAACATCGGGGTAAATTTTTCCGCACCCAAAATATCCTGCTCTGCACGGGGCAAAAGCCCAAAGCCTTGCCGGGCTTGCCCGTGGATGGGGTGCGGGTGATGACCTCGCGTGAGGCGCTCGCCGCTAAGACTGCCCCCAAGACGCTGGCCATTATCGGGGCGGGGGCCATCGGCGTGGAATTTGCTTATTTCTTCAACGCCTTTGGTACGAAGGTTACTCTCATCGAGATGTTGCCACAGGTGCTGCCGGTGGAAGATGAGGAAGTGGCCAAGCTGTTAGAGCGGAGTTTTACCAAACAGGGCATCGCCGTTCACACCGGGACCAAGAGCGAAAATATCCGCGTCGGCGCGACCACTGTGAAACTCGATCTCGTCAAAGATGGGGCCAAGACTGAACTCGAAGTCGAGACCGTCTTGGTCGCGATTGGGATTACCTCCGCCCTCGACGGACTCACTTCCACCAAGGTGAAGCTTGAACTCGATCGCGGCTTTGTGCAGGTCGGCCCCGATTATCAAACGAGTACCCCTGGTATTTATGCGGCCGGTGATATTCAGGGTCCGCCGTGGCTGGCGCACGTGGCGTCCTTTCGGGCCGTGCAGGCCGTGGAGGGGATGTTTGGTCACAGCCAGCCCAAGCCAGTCGGTATTTTTCCGGGCTGTACGTACTGCCAGCCGCAAGTCGCGAGCACGGGCCTCACCGAAAAAGCCGCCAAGGAGAAGGGGTTGAATTACAAAATCGGGAAATTTCCCTTCAGCGCCGTCGGCAAGGCCGTCGCGGCCGGCGATACGGAGGGTTTCGTTAAGGTCATCGCGGACGCGCAGACCGGCGAGATTTATGGGGTGCATATTATTGGCCATGAGGCCACGGAGCTCATCGCAGAATACGGTTTGGCGATGAACCTCGAGGCGACGATCAACGATGTGCATCATTCCATTCACGCTCATCCGACGCTATCCGAAGCGCTCGGCGAGGCGGCCCTCGCCGCTTTGGGTCGGGCCATTCATATCTGAGTCGAGTCAGGGTTAGTCGGCGTGCCTTGGATCGACGGGGGATGACTCTTGGTTGGGAGAGACCTTCCTCCCTTTTCGTCCTTATCCCAGTCCAAATAAAACACGCGCCCACATCTGCTGGCCTCGTTTGTAATATAATGTGTTACAAACCGAGCCCCCGTAGGGTGGTGGTGAGGTGAGGGGGCTTTGGCTGGGCGGATAGTTGTTTTCATCCAATGCCTTTTGGCTACTGCCACAGCTCAAGATATCTATCCGACCGCCCTCAGTGCCGTCACTGGCAGCAGCACGAATACTCTGTGGGCTCCCAGCGGCAGCGGCTCCGGCGGATCGGCGGCCTACCGCGTGACTAATTCCCTCGAAATGCAAAATGCCACCGATCGAGCCACGGTCGCGAGCCTAACCGGCAATTTCCTGCGCTGAGCCGATGGCGCGCAGACCGCTCAAGTATCAAACTGGTGCGAGTGCCGGGAGTCGAACCCGGATCATCAGCTTCGGAGGCGGATACACTATCCATTGTGCTACACTCGCAGAGAACCGAACGCACAGCTTTCTCGGGTAGCCCGGCTTTTCAAGCTGTTTTAATCGTTCGGTGGCAACCAAGTCTCGGGCTGGTTTCGCCCGCGGCGCTTAATGCGCGACGGTGATCGGGGCCGTCAAGGGCTGACCAATTTCTTCGAGCAATTTTTTGAACCACGGTTGCGTCGTAGCAAAAGCTTTGCCGCCTTTGATGCGGGGGAATTCGATGGCGCGCAGGACGTCACCGCGTTCTTCATCATGGCCGATGAGGCCACTGACTCCGGTCCGAGCGCACTCGATGGCTTTTAGTACGCAGGTATCGATGAGCTGGAGATCTTCGGCATTGGCGGGCGCTGAGCGGGCGAAATAGCCGCTCTTCTGCACCAACACCTTCTCGGCGCCGAGCATGGTAGCAAAACGTTCGGCAAACCATTTGCCGGGATTGATGGTATCGAGGCGGACGTGACCAAAGGCGTCCCGATCGATGGGGGCGCCGCGGGCAGTCATTTCCGCAATGATGCTGTCGAGACCGGCCCCTTCGCTCACGAATAAATTAATATTTCCCTGCCGATCCATGAGGGCCCGTAGGCGTTTAGCCTCAGCTTCAATATTCAAGGCGAGCTCTGGTAAATAGATCGCATGCACCGCGTAGCGCTCCCGTGCCAAGCCGATAGCTGGCACCCACGTTTTAGTGGCGAGGCTCTGTTGATAAACGCGGGCGGTGGCTGCGGTGAGCCAACCGCAACTGCGGCCCATCACTTCATGGACGATGAGCGTGCGGGCGCTGGCGCCGAGCTCAGTTACGACGTTGGCAAAAAAATGCGCGCCTTGTTCCGCCGCGGTGACGGCACCGAGGCTCTGCTTAATTGGGATAATATCGTTATCAATCGTCTTGGGTAGACCGATGACGTTGAGCTGATAATTATGTTTCTGCAGATAGGCCGCGAGGTCGGCCGCGGTGGTGTTCGTATCGTCGCCACCGACAGTGTGGAGAATATCAACTCCGTCCCGCTGCAGCTGTTCCGCCGCGACGGCAAGAGGGAGCTGGCCCTCTTTGACGAGACCACGCTTAACCGCATCTTTAACATTAGTGAGTTTGACGCGGCTGTTGCCAATGACGCTGCCGCCAAATTGGCGCAGGACGCTGGCCTGGGCGCGAATTTCTGGGGTGACGACAATATGATCACCGAGGAGTAGGCCCTTGTAGCCCGAGCGGTAGCAGATGATCTCCCAATCAGGGCATTGCCGCGTGTAGTGGAGAATGAGCTGACCGACGGCGGCGCTCAGGCAGGGGGCGTGACCACCGGCTGTGAGGATGGCGACTTTCTTCTTTGGTGAGCTCATAGATCGAGGGCGCAAGCCAAGCAGCCTAACGATCCCAAATCAACCTTCAGCCGCGATTGGGGGCGGCTTATTTTTCCCCCGCCTGCATCTGGCGATGGACCAACTCGATGAGCGGCTTAAAGAGGTCGTGAATCATAGGAATAAAAAAGGCAGGCGATGAGCCTGCCAGATTATGCAAGGTGGAGGAAAGCGAGGGGCGAGGTGACCGTGGACCGCGTGGTTACCTAGACCGTTTGCTGCAACCAAGCTTAGACGTCAGCTTTGGTCTTGCGCAGACCTAAGACGCGATCGCCTTCCTTCCATTGGCCACGCTTCTTGAGGAGGCCGACGCGCTCGAAGCGCTTGAGGACATTGCGTTTGATGACGAGGCCGCCACCGGACTTGAGGCTGTTGTGCTGGGACATAAAGAGGGTTGGATAAGGATTAATTCTGCCTGTGCGAGGGTGGGGATGTAGAGTTCGTCTTAGACCATGACAAGTACTTTTCAGCTCAATTTTTTCGCCTATTATTACGAGGAAACAGGAGTGGCCGTAGGCTGCGTGCAATCGGTCGATGCTCACGGCCTAGCCACGCCAGCGGTTAGTCGTATGATCCGAGGTCCTCGGATCGTGCCAGCGTCAACGACTAAGCCTGACCCTATTGCTCTTTACCCACCATCCGCTCGGCCAGTTCCAACCCCGAAAGCGCCGCGCCTTCTACCCGCGGGCCACCCAGCGCATCCCCCGCTAAACCGAGGCCCAACTCGGGCAGCCACACACATCGCTCAGCATATGCAGTGACTGGCTCGCTAAACTTCCAGCGCTGCAACGCCACGTTGACCACGGGCGCACCCAACCGGTCCGCCATCCCCGGCACGATCAATGCCGCTAGCTCGGCTTCTGTCTTCGCGTAGTGCTCCGCCGTAAATGATGGACTTAAATGGACCGTCACCGCCCCAGCTTTGCCCGATGAAATTCCTTTCTTGGTGTTGTCGGCGAGCCACCGCACCGGTCCCTCTGCCAGCGCTACGCCCTCGGCTGGCACCGCGCTGGCTCCGCCCAGCGTCAGCAACAGCGCCAAGCAGGGATGATAGCTCAGCCGCGCCAACGGCTCCGCCAACTCGATCGGCAAGTCCACGCCTCCCGCCTTCAACAATGCCAACGACTGTGGTAACGGTGCCGTCAGCACCACGTGGCCAGCTTGCTGCGCCAACTGATTTTCTATCGTCAGCTCCCACCCGCCAAGTTTGTGCTGCACTTTTACCACCTTCGCCTCCCGCCGCACATCGAGCCCGTCCGCCAAAAATTTTCCCAACGCATTCATGCTCGGCTGTGCGATCCAGCGATGCGCCGATGCGCCCGGCCAGGGCGCGACTACGCCGGCCGCCGCCCACTCGTTCACCATGGATGCGAAACGCTCCGACTTCGCCGTGAAATACTGTGCGCCCGTGTCAAATACGGCTGCCTCGACCCGCTTAGTGGCCAACCGCCCGCCAAATCCACGGCTTTTTTCCAATACCACCACGTCCTTACCTCGGGCCTTTAGCGCCCGCGCCAGCAAAAGCCCAGATATGCCTGCGCCCACGACTGCGATGGTTTCATTCATCGCGCGGTAGCCTTCCCGACCTCGCGTGGGGTGCAACGCTGATTCCGAGTCCGTGGTTTCCATGTCCGAACATTGCACTGCTCAGTCGCCGTTCGCTCGCCCCAAGCTATCGCATTCAGTCTAGCCGCCGTGCTTCCGCATCCGGCACGCATCCGAACAAAACTTTACCTCGTCCCACACCTTCGCCCATTTTTTCCTCCACGTAAATGGCCGACCGCAAACGACGCAGGGCTTCGTCGGTAGATCAGATTTTTTTCGCATCTTTGGCATGGGGGCAATCCTCCGGTCTAAAGTGCTCAGAGCTCGCCCCGCGCCGCGGGTGCGCCGCCGTTCGTCTTGATTCTCTTGGCCTGCTCTTGAATCGCCGCCCGATTCGCTGGATTAAGGCGTGCAATATTTTTAACCTGCAAAGCCATCCGCTGATTCCTGGCGAGCAACGGCTCGTGCCGCAGCAGGAAATCCCAATAGAGCGTTGTAAACGGGCAGGCGTCCTCGCCCACCGACTTCGCCGGATCAAATCGACACCCCGCGCAATAATTACTCATCCGGTCGATATATTTCCCGGTCGCGGCGTATGGCTTTGAGGCCATGATCCCGCCGTCGCCATACTGCGACATTCCGAGGGTGTTCGGCAGCTCGACCCACTCAACGGCATCCACATAGACGGCCAGATACCACGCGTGAACTTTTTGCGGTTCCACCCCGAGCAGCAACGCATAGAGCCCCGTGACCATTAATCGTTGGATATGATGCGCGTAGCCATGCGTCAACGTCTGGCCAATACTTTGCCGCAGGCAGTTCATCTCGCATTGCCCCGTCCAATAAAATTCCGGTAATTTTTCCTTCGCCCCCAGCGCGTTCAGCTCTTCGTAGCGCGGCATGAATTTCCAATAAATGCCCCGCACATATTCCCGCCACCCGAGGATCTGCCGAATAAAGCCCTCTGCGCTGGCGAGGTGCACTTTCCCCTCGCGATAAGCCTGCTCCGCCGCCGCCACGACTTCGCGTGGGTTGAGCAATTTCATGTTCAGCGCCGCCGAAATCCGCGAATGAAATAGCCACGGTTCCTCTGTCCACATCGCATCCTGGAATTGCCCAAAGTTCGGCAACCGGTGCTCGATAAAATCCCGTAAGGTAGCCCGGGCATCTTCTGGCGTTACCGGCCAGGCGAACTCCGCGAGTTTGCCCGGATGGCTCGCAAACCGCTTGGCTACGAGCGCTAGTACCGCCCGCGTGGTCGCATCAGGTTTAGTTAAAAGCGGCGCCCGCAATTTTGCTGCCGCGGGTCCGCCCTGCTTGAAACTGCCCCGATTGTCGTGGTCGTAATTCCACTCGCCGCCTTCCGGCTCACCTTTTTTATCCAGGAGTACGCGATGCTGGCGCCGCACCTCGCGGTAGAAAAATTCCATCCGCAACATTTTCCGGCCTTCGGCATGCTTAGCAAAATCCGCCCGCGTCTGAAAGAAATGCCGATCGTCCCTCACCTCGAGCGGCAACACTGCCGCCTGCGCTGCCGCCGTCATGGCCGCCTGCACGCGCCACTCCCCCGCCTCCGTCATCACCAGCCGTTCGGGTCGCACCTTGGCGAGCGCTCGCGCCAACTCCCCGGCGAGCGTCTGCGTGTTCCCCGCTGCATCGAGCTCCGTATAATTGACCTTTCGCCCGAGCTTTTTTTGGGCATCGCGAAAGTGGCGCATGGCCGCCAAGAAAACTGCGATTCGTGGTTGGCTTGTCCAGACGTGTTCCGATTCCTCGGCGACCTCCGCCATCCAGATCACGTCGCGCTTCGGATCAAAGCCGTCGAGCGCTGACGAATCAGCGTCGAGCTGATCCCCGAGCACGAGCACGAGCGAACGCACCGCTGGCGCCGCGCTCAACGCACCACCTCCGCCACGCCGTTCGTGGTGATAGCCATCGCCTTGCCGGCGAGCGGGCGCTCGAGCCCAGTTGAGTGCTCGGTGATGAGCCAGACAGGAGTGATGCTAGGAGTGTTCATGGTGCGAAGCAAGTGGTGGGAACGGGAGGAAGATGGTAACGTTAACCGGTAGTGCCGCCAACCCCGACTCCGGCTCACCCGCCAAGTGCGCCGTGGGCGGGATGCGAGCGGTTCTTATTCGTCACCGGCAGAATCTGATTTTGGGGTGGGGGCGGATAGAAACCTGAGTTTGCATGGGCTAAGAGCATACTTAGTTTTTAGGCTACATCAAGTCCGGCTGGCCGCGCGCCAGGCCGGCGGGGCGTTAACCGAGGCCGCGCAAACAAAATCCACCGAACCGATCTGGTTTTAAGGAGGAGCTCACTTGGTCAGACCGATGAGAGCGGCAATAGCCGTTGGCTCGGACCGAACGCCTGCGTTTTGCAGCTGGGCGGCGGTTTTTTTAGATAACTGCAATGGGTCAGCTTGGATCAATCTTCTGCTAACTGCGTTGGCGCCAGATCGGCTCGGCCGATCATAACGGCAGGCCACGGGCGGCAGTTAGTAAAAGGCTGGTCCAATCTTAGGGGAACAGGCTGCGCCAGTTAATGCTGAAGTTAAGATTACGGCCTGCGATTGGTTAAACCTTGAGCGGGAGGACTTAGGGCGCGGGAGGGAAATAGTGAAATTGGCCCTTGACGCTCTTGCCGGTCGCCGTAGGCCTATCCGTTCACAATCTTCCCGACTGCCACTATGAGAGACGAATACATCCGCGAAGCCCAGAAGGTCATTCCTGACCCTAATATTTTGATCAACGTGATTTCCCGTCGCGTCAAGCAGCTCCGCCGCGGCAGCCGCCCGCTGGTCGAGTCGCTGGAAAAGCTCAGTCCTGAGGACGTCGCCCTGCGCGAGGTGATTGAAGGCAAGATTAGCTACGAGCTCCACACGGCCTAAAGTAACCCTCGGGGGTTGATGTCGGATTCTACGAAGCGAGGCCTTGGCCTCGCTTCTTTTGTTTGTCACTGCCCGTTGTCTGCCGCATCACTGTTCTTCGCCCATGGCCGCCCAGTCGCATGATTCCGCCCGTTACACCGAGCTTCGCAATTCGAAGGCGCTGCGCGATTATTTCATTCACGATAAATTTGAAGCGGGGATTAAATTAGTTGGTACGGAGGTGAAGTCGATCCGGGCAGGAAAGGCGCAGATCACCGATGCCTTCGCGCGCGTGGAGAAAGGCGGCGTCTGGCTCTATGGAGCTTACATTCAGGAATACACGCACGGCGGGCCCTCGCAGCATACCCCGCGGCGCGTGCGGCAGTTGCTCTTGCATGAAAGCGAAATTCGTAAGCTGCAGATCGCGGTGGAGACGGGTGGGAAGACGCTGGTCGCCCTGCGGATGTATTTCAAAACGGCGCTGGTCAAGGTCGAGATCGCCACTGCTACCGGTAAAAAGCAGTTCGACAAGCGCGCGGATGTCAAAAAGCGTGAGTTGCAAATGGAAGCCCGTAAGGCCCTTAAATTTCGTCGATGAAAAGAAAAACATTTCAAAGCGTTCAGGTCCGGGTGCCTGGCAGTACCTCAAATTGCGGCGCGGGCTTCGATACCCTCGGCTTGGCTCTGACGATTTATAACACGATCACGCTGACGCGCGGCGCTTGGCGGGGGGCGCGGGCGGCGACGAAGCGCGACGCGGCTGGGCTGACGATGGCGGACGAGGCGGCGCAGTTATTCTTTGTCCGCGCGGGGGTGGAAGAGTTTGGTTATACGCTTAAAATTGTGGGCGCTGTGCCCATTTCACGCGGCTTGGGTTCCAGCGTAACTCTCCGGGCCGGCGTGGTCGCGGCGCTCAATGAATTAAGCGGGGTGCGCCTGACCAAGGATGATCTGGGCAGTTTGGTCACGCAACTCGAGGGGCACCCCGATAATGCCACTCCCGCCGTCATTGGTGGCTTTTGCGTGGCGCGTTGCGATGCCCATACGGGGGCATTGCTCGGCGTGCTCCGGAAGGCGATTGGGCGTGATCTTTGTTTTGTGGTGGGCTCGCCTGATCAAGAACTCGAAACCAAGAAGGCCCGAGGGATTTTACCGAAGGAGCTGCCGTATTTTGATGCCATTAAAAGCGTGAATAGTGCAGCCTATGTGGTCGCGGCGATGGTGTCCGGGCAATATGATCGGTTGCGCGATGCCGTGTGCGATTTTCTGCATGAGCCTTACCGGTTGCCGCTGATCCCTGGCGGCAAAGCCGCGATCGACGCTGGCGTCAAAGCGGGCGCGCTGACGGGGTGGTTGAGCGGTAGCGGCTCCAGCGTGCTCTGTGTAGCGCGACCGCGCGAGGCGGCTAAAGTTGCGCGGGCAATGGCGGCGGCTTTTGCCGCGCATAAAGTGCCGGCGACCGTGCGGCGCTTGTTCGCTGATAATCAGGGTCTCGTGGTCGTGCAGCGGCGCGCTTGAGCGAGCGCGCTCAATGCATCGCGATTGCGCAGGTCCCTAGTCCGCCCCGATAGAAATTGAATTGCACGTTGGGGTGATCGGCGAGGAGCGACATGGGTACGACGCTGTTCGCGATGCCGCGACTGATCATCAAGGTCGTCAGTCGTTGCCCAAAGGGACTATCATGTGCACCGGCCTGCCAAATAGAAACCTTCTCGGCTTGCCACGTTTCCTGGGGTCCCACGGTGATCGCTTGGGTAGGCACGAGTGAAATGTTGCCACCTCCGGAAGTACGCCCGTTTTGGGCCAGCGTGACGGGATGGAGCTCGACGACTCGCGTGCCTAATTGGCGAAATTCAGCCGGCGTCGGGGGAGCATCGCGATAGGCCCCCATCCGTTTCACGGGATCATTAAAGGCCCAGTGTTTAGTGTCGCCTTGTCCGCCTTGCATGATGGCACAGCGGACCTGCGACCAGCTTTGAACATAGGCGGTAAAGTCGCCTTTCGGAAAGTGGAGGTTGGCCTCGGGCATGGCGAGTTCCGAACGGATGCGGTTAAAACATAATTCGCGGTCGGCTCGTTCAAAGGAGAGGGGGTGTGTGAGTGGCACGGCCGCGCCGTTGGCGTACCATTCGTCCATCCCCCAGAAGTGAGCGTGGCGAAGTGAGAGATTGAGTTCGTTGACGAGGCGCGCCACGAGCGGCAGTTGCTCAGTCGGGCCGATGGGACCGCAGATGCCGACGGGTTGGTCGGCGGTCGCCTGACGCCAGGCCGTGATATATTCAAGCGCCTCGGCGAGGTAAAATTCTTCAAGGGTGTCGTAGAAAACAATTTTAAAGCCATCCCGCGCGAGGTTCGCCATGTCGGCGGGAGTCAATCGGGCGGCTTCCTCAATCAAGGTCTGGTCCAGCGTGGTGTAGTCCCACCAATCAGGAGCAATGGTGCTATATTTTATAGGCATAGGAAAATGGATCAGTCGTGATACCGAGCGCGCTATCCGATGGCCAAGCCGCGTTCGTAAGTGCGATTGACGAGATATTTTTTCCCGAGAGCGGTGCGCAGCGGATCAGCCTCGGCAGTACAAAATCCGAGGCGCGAGTGGCGCCGCCAGCCTTCCGCCCAGCGAAACTTTCCAAACTGTTTGCCTACCGCCCGAGCCGTAGCAGTCATATTGCGCAAATAAGAATTCATGCCTTGGGCGGCTTGCAGCCAGCTTTGTTGGCTTTCGTGGTAGGCTAGTGCTGCGAGTTTCTTGGCCTGGACCGATGTTGTATTAACGTACGCTCCAGCGACAACACGACGACGCAAGCCGTCGCAGAGTCCGTGGGGCAAAGCGTGATAAACGGTGGTTTCTCCCAACCAAGCAGCGGTGCGGGGTTGGGCTGAGAAATTAGGGATCCCGCGGGCAAACGCCGCCGTGACCGCGAGTCGCGAAGTGGTGGCGTGATCCTCCATGTAGTCCTGCGGGGAATGGGTTAAAACGATTGAAGGTTTAACCGTGCGCATCACTGCCGTCAGGGCGCGTAATAAGCGCACTGAGTACACGATCTCTAAGTCATCAGTGTAGCTTTCATGATATTCTGCACCAAGCAGAGCGGCGGCTTTTTTGGCCTCACGCCGCCGAGTTCGGCGAACGGTGGCGGCGGAGTGAATGCGGCTGCCGCCATGCCCAGAAGATAAATTAAGATAGTGAATCTGATACCCAGCCGCGCGCAGGAGGAGCAGCGTACCGGCCATCATAAACTCGATGTCATCGGGGTGCGCGGCAATCGCGATGGCAGTGGGCGGCGACATAACTGAAAGGCGATGGGGCGGAGCCTGTTTCAGTTTTTACTCTCGTTGCACGGGTTGGCTAAGTAATTCCATTAGCCTTGAGCAGCGCCGCAAGTTCGATCGCATCCACTTCGCCTTTGATGGTATTTAAGTGGCTGAGTACGACCATGCGATCATCGGCGCCGCAGCTAGATATTTCGATCATCCAGTCTTCGGGCTGGGCCGCACGCACAATTACTTCGTCGCTCCAAGCGATGACTTCCGTGGCTTCAACAAAACCCTGCGTGATGCCGCGAATAAAATATTCTGCTTTGGTCCGATAGTTCATGCACAGATTCTTCCGTGCTAGCCTGATGCTGCCAAGTGCGAAAGTTTAGGCGAGCAAGCCGGGGAGAACATGGCCGTGCACGTCGGTGAGGCGGAATTGACGGCCTTGATACCGGTAAGTGAGTCGCTCGTGATTAATACCGAGCAGGTGCAGGATCGTTGCTTGCCAATCGTGAACGTGGACGGGGTCTTTAATGACATTATAGCTGAAATCATCCGTCTCACCGTAGGCGACGCCGGGTTTCACGCCGCCGCCAATCATCCAGGTGCTGTAGGCCGAACCGAGATGATCACGGCCGTGCCCATCTTTTTTGGTGACGTCGCCTTGGACAAAAACGGTGCGGCCGAATTCACCGGCGAAAATAACTAAGGTGTCTTCGAGCAGGCCGCGTTGCTTTAAATCTTGAATGAGCGCCGATGTGGGTTGGTCGGTATCGCGGCATTGAATCTCCAGTTGCGTGGAGAGGTTGCGGTGTTGATCCCAACCGCCATGCATCAGTTGAATAAAATGCACGCCGCGTTCGGCGAGGCGACAAGCCAGCAGACAGTTGCGCGCGTAGCTGCCCGCGCGATTTACGTCGGGACCATAACTTGCGAGGGTCGCCGGCGACTCGGTCGTGAGATCCAGCAGGCCAGGCACGCTCGCTTGCATCTTGAAAGCCATTTCATACTGGGCGATGCGGGTATCCGTTTCCGGATCGCCATGTAAATCGAGCTGATGGTGATTCAGCCCAGCGATGTCATCAAGCAGCGCTCGCTTCTGGGCGCGATCAAGTCCGGGGGCATCATTTAAGTAGAGGACCGGTTCCCCTTCGCTGCGCAGACGGACGCCTTGAAATTTAGAAGGAATAAATCCGCTGCCCCAGTAATGTTCATAGAAAAGTTGGCCGCAGGTTTTCTCGCGGTCGGAGGAGGTCATGACCACAAACGACGGCAAATCTTCGGCCAGTGAGCCTAGGCCGTAGGTGAGCCAAGAGCCCATACTCGGGCGGCCGGGAATTTGGGAACCCGTGAGACAGAAGGTGACGCCTGGGGCGTGATTGACGGCTTCAGTCCGCATGGAGCGGATCAGGCAGAGCTCGTCGGCGTGGTTGCCAATATGCGGAATGAGCGAGCTCAGCCAGCGGCCGGATTGGCCGTACTGTTTGAAAGGTTTGAGCGCCGGGAGAATCGGGAATTTTTTTTGCGTCGACGTCATCGTCGAAAGGCGCGCCCCGCTGCGTACTGATTCTGGTAATTCCTGCAGGCGGAGGGCCTCTAATCCGGGTTTATAGTCAAAGAGGTCGACTTGGGAAGGACCGCCGCCTTGCCAGAGAAGAATCACGCGCTTCGCTTTCGCTGGAAAATGCGGCAAGCCGTTACCCGAAGCAGTTAAGGCGGCTAGGGTATTGGGGGTGAGCAGTGAGCTTAGGGCGGCTGCGCCAATGCCAGTGGCGGCGCGGCCAAAAAATTGCCGGCGCGTGAGTTGCAGGTGGGCTTCGCTAAGCGGGTTCATGACTTCGTGAGGGTTTCGTCAAGATTGAGGAGTGCGAGGCAGACCGCCGTGTAGGCGGCGTGTTCGGCCAGCGCGAGAGTCGGGTCGCGGGGAATAGCACCGACGGTCAGAAATTTTTGAGCGGCGGAGGGATCTGCGGTGAAGCGGGACAGTTGTTTAGCGAGGCTGGCGCGGAGGATTTTCCTTTCGGTCGTATCAGGGTTGCGAGCGAGCACGAGGCGAAAGGCGTGTTCGAGCCGACGATCGCGCGAGGGAGTTGCCTGCAAGGTCCGGGCCGCCAGCGCGCGCGCCGCTTCAATGAAGGTCGGGTCGTTGAGGGTGGTTAAAGCATGCAATGGGGTGCTCGTGATCGCCGTGCGCACATTGCACGTATTGCGTGCGGAAGTATCAAACATGTTGGCCGGAGCGACGGTCCGGCGCCAGAAAGTGTAGAGACTGCGCCGATAAAGATCATCGCCGGTGGACTGAGGATAAGTGAAGTCGCGCTCCTTCGTGATCGCGAGGGAGTCCCAAATATCGGCGGGCTGATACGGGTAGACGGGCTTGCCGCCCAATTTATCAACGAGGAGCCCGCTAGCAGCGAGCGCCTGATCGCGAATCATCATCGCGGGAAGGCGGAGTCGGGCCCCGCGGGCGTAAAGTCGGTTTTCTGGATCGCGTTCCAGCAAAGCCGGCGTGACGCGCGATGACTGCCGGTAAGTTGCGCTCGTCACGATGAGGCGGTGGAGATTTTTTGTATTCCAACCGCCTTCGCGAAATTCTGCAGCTAGCCAGTCGAGCAGAGCCCGATGGACGGGTGCGTCGCTCTGCACGCCAAAATCTTCGCTCGTTTTAACGAGGCCAAGGCCAAAGAAAGTTTGCCAGTAACGGTTGACGATGACGCGAGCGGTGAGCGGTTGTTCAGAACTGACGAGCCAGCGGGCGAGGCCGAGGCGATTGCGCGGAGCCTCGGCGGGGAGTGGCGGCAAGAAAGTAGGCGTGGCAAAAGAAACTTTTTCCAAGTGCGCTTCGTAGTTGCCGCGATCGAGGATGAAGGTGTCGCGGACTTGGTTGTCATCCATCACCATGACGCGCGGATACTCATCAGTTTTTAGGCGATTGAGTTCACTGAGGAGGTGATCGATCTCGGGGTTGAGGACGGGGAGAACTTGCTTAAAAAAGTAGCGGCGCAGATCGCCGGCCGGAAGTTCGAGCCGCTCCTTGGCGGGTAGGGCGGCGGTTGCGCGCAGCACGGGATCCGGAAATTTTTCATCGCCGGCGATTTTGGCTTCCCAGTCCGAACGAATTTTTGCGATGAGCTCACTCGATTTCATTGCGGCGAGCTTCGCTTCGAGCGCGGCGAGTTGGGCCTTGTGCTCGGGGGTCGCGAGATCGAGCACGGGGGCCGCGGTGCGGACTTTGGCCGTGGATCCATTGACGATGCCATTTTCCGAGACGTGATTAAAACCGGCGAGCAAGGAGTAATAATCGCGTTGAGTGACAGGGTCAAATTTGTGGTCGTGGCATTGAGCGCAAGCGACGGTGAGGCCCAGCCAATTGGTGGCGGTGGTATCGACGCGGTCGAAGAGAGTGACGTAACGCTGCTCCTCGGGGATGGCGCCGCCTTCGCCGTTGAGGAGATGGTTGCGATTAAACGCGGTCGCGATGCGTTGCTCGGTGGTAGGCGTGGGGAGGAGGTCGCCGGCGAGTTGTTCGATCGTAAATTGATCGAAGGGTTGATTCGTGTTGAGGGCCTGGACTACCCAGTCGCGCCAAATCCATTGGAAGGTATCGCCGTCTTGTTGATAGCCGTTGGAATCAGCATAGCGGGCGGCATCCAGCCAAGGCAGCGCCATGCGTTCGCCATAATGCGGGGAGGCCAGCAGGCGATCGACTAGTCGCTCGTAGGCGTTGGGCGATTTATCGCCGAGAAAATCTTCGAGTTCGGTGGGCGTCGGCGGGAGACCCGTCAGATCGAGGAACACGCGCCGAATGAGGGTGGCGCGCGGTGCTTCGGGACTGGGGGTGATTTGTTCAATTTCGAGTCGAGCCAGCACGAAGCGATCGATCGGATTATGCACCCATTTTTCTCGGCGAACGGGTGGCGGGGTGGGGCGGGTAATGGCGGTAAAGGCCCAATGGGGAGTGTAGGGAGCGCCCTCGGCGACCCAGCGTTTCAGCAGGGCTTTCTGCGCGAGCGTGAGGGCGCGGTGGGAATTAGCGGGCGGCATCTGCTCGTCATCCAGCGTGGAAAAGATGCGCGTGATGAGGTCGCTGTCATCAGGTTGATGCGGAATAATTACCTCATGGCTCAGTTGGCCCTCGCGGGTGTCGAGGCGCAGTTTGGCTTTACGCTTGGTGGCATCCTGACCGTGACAGTAAAAACAATTTTCGGCCAAAATAGGCCGAACATCTTGGGCATAGTCCACGGGTGGCGGGGTCGGGATCGCGAAAGCGGTTCCGAGGGTAGCCAAGTAGGGGAGGATTTTTTTCAACATGCTTAGCATGACGCCGCGCATCGGGCGCAAAAGTATTAGCGGTGGGCGAAAGGAGTACGAATCAGATTCAACGACGGATGATCAACGAAAACAATTATCAAAAAATAAGCAGGGCGTTGAATCAGCAGGCAAGGGGTAAAGCGGTGATGTCGCTCCTCGCTGGCGGTTTATTTATGAATGAAAAATCATTTGGCCAGTTAATCGCGGCTCGACTGCATTAGACCTCAACCCCCAATAGAAACTCGGAGGAGGCGGAGCACTAAGCGCGGGAATCAGGTGGGCTCGCGCCAGCATACCATCGCCGGCTAATTTAAACTGCGTTCATTTATTGACGTAGGTTTTAGTTAGATATCACAGTGCTACGGTTAGTTTACCCCATGACCCCGATCGTCCAAATATCGTTAGATCTCACTAACCTCGAAGAAGCCCTCGCTACCGCGACTACGGCACGGCGGGCGGGAGTTGATTGGTTAGAGGCAGGAACGCCGCTCATTTTAGCCGAGGGATTGCATGGCGTTCGGGCCTTGCGCGAGCGCTTCCCTGGGGTGCCGATTATTGCTGATCTAAAAACCATGGACGGCGGCTACCTTGAAGCTGAAATGATGGCCAAGGCCGGCGCGACTCATGTGGTCGTGATGGCGCAAGCGCATCCTGAAACCATAAAAATTGTGGTAAAGGCTGGTCGTGATTACGGCATCAAAGTCATGGGGGACAATTTGGGTTGTCCCGATATGGTGGCGGGAGCGCGAGAGCTAGAAGATCTCGGCTGTGATTACGTCATTCATCACATTGGCTATGATGAACGCCGTGGCATCGTCGCGGCTGGCGGGAAAATGCCGAGTCCGCTCGATCAGTTGCGGGCAGTGGTCGCCGCCGTGAGTGTGCCCGTGCAGGCGGTTGGGGGGCTGACGTTGGAGCAAGCCGTGCGCACTCCTTCATATGGTGCACCGCTCGTGGTCATCGGGGCGCCGCTGGCGGTTGATGCCGATGCTTTTCGCACCGCCGATGGTAATTTAGAGGGCACCCTAAAAATTATTTGCGACCGCGTGCATGCGTATGGCGATATACCGATCATTAATAAAAAGAAATGAACATGAAAAGCCTGGCCGTAGTTAATTATTCATCGACGCCGCACAGCGTTGAGCTGCGCGAATTTTCAAAACCAGAACCGGGTCCAGAGGATATTATCATGGCCGTTGAGGCCGTGGGGGTTTGTGGCAGTGATCTGCACCAATGGACCGGTTCGCATAGCTGGAAGGTTAATTATCCGGTGGTGCTCGGGCATGAGTTCGGGGGGCAAATTGCTGCCGTCGGCTCCGCCTTGAAAGGATGGCAAGAGGGCGACCGCGTGGTCAGCGAAACGGCGGCGGTCATTGACGCTAACAATCCGCTGAGTCGCGCCGGTAAGTATAATTTAGATCCCACCAGAAAAGGATTTGGCTACGGCGTAGATGGGGCGATGACCCGTTACGTGCGCGTGCCGGCTCGTTGCTTGCACCGGGTGCCGGCGGGGTTGGCCATCGAGCACGCGGCGCTCACAGAGCCGTGTTGTGTCGCTTATAATGCGGTGCTGCATAATGCACGCATCCTGCCCGGTGATCGGGTCATTGTTTTGGGGCCCGGTCCGATTGGGATTTTATGTGCGGCGATGGCGCGGCTCGCTGGAGCGGAAGTAGCCTTGGTGGGGTTGGAGCGCGATCGTCACCGGCTCGATATTGCGAAGGCCTATGGTTGCACCACTTTGATGGGCAACGAAGAGGCCGTGGCTTGGGCCTTGGCGCGCGATGGTCTCGGGGTGGACGGCGTGGTTGATGCCGCCGGCGCCTCGGCCGCTTTAAAATTAGCGCTCGATCTCGTGCGGCCGGCGGGGTGGATCAGTAAAGTGGGTTGGGGCCCGCAGCCTTTGGGCTTTTCGCTCGATCCCCTCGTGCAAAAAAATATCACCCTCCAAGGTAGCTTCAGTCATAATTGGCCGATGTGGGAGCGGGTACTCGCTTTGCTGGCTTCCGGCCAACTCGATGTGCGCCCAATTTTAGGTGGCATCTGGCCGTTGACTGGTTGGCACGAGGCTTTTGAAAAAATGCATACGGGCGCGATTGTGAAAGCGGTGCTCAAACCGAGCTAACCCTAGGCTATCGTGCGCTTAAAAGATAAAGTCATTATTGTTACGGGGAGCACATCGGGCATCGGCCAAGCGATTGTCGAGCGAGCGGTGGCCGAAGGGGCGCGGGTGCTCATTCATGGGATCGATCAAGCTGCGGGAGAAAAACTCGCCCTCACTTTAGGAAGTGCCGCAAAATTTCACTGGGCTGATCTGCTGGATCCGGCGAGTCCGGCCCGAATTATTGCGGCGGCCGTGCAAGCCTTTGGTCGGATTGATGCGTTGGTTAATAATGCAGCTATCGTGGTACGGAGCACGCTGGCGACCGCGACCCTGCCCGCTTTTGAACGGACGATCGCGATCAATTTAAGGGCGCCCTATTTTCTCATTCAGGCGGCTTTCCCGTACCTCAAGGCGACTGAGGGGTGCGTGTTGAATATCGGCTCGATTAACGCGCATAGCGGAGAGTCGACGCTATTGGATTACAGTGTTTCCAAGGGTGGGTTGCAGACTTTATCCCGCAATCTGGCCAACGCTCACGGCGTCGATCGGGTGCGGGTGAATCATCTAAACGTGGGCTGGGTTTTAACCGCGCGAGAATATGCGGATCAGCAGCGTTATGGCTTACCGGCCGATTGGCCCGAGACGCTACCGGCAGTTTTTGCGCCGTCGGGTCGTTTGCTGTTGCCGGCAGATATTGCGGCGGCCGCGATTTACTGGCTGGGGGACGAATCACGCCCTGTGACGGGTTCTGTGGTCGAGCTGGAGCAATTTTCCGTAATCGGTCGCAACGCCGTTAAGGTATAAATTTATGCCCAAACTCGCCGCCTTCCCCAAGGCGTTCATGCAGCCTTTATGCCGCGAAGGCACCATGACGCTCCAAGCTTGGATCGATTTAGCCGCCCCGCTGGGGTTGGATGGACTCGAATACTACAGTGGCTTTCTGGAATTAGCCGATCCCGCGCAGTGGCCGGCCGCCCGACGCGCCGTCGAGGCGAGTGGACTCGTGATTCCGATGCTGTGTTGTTCGCCTGATTTTTCCCATCCCGACCTCGCTTTCCGCCAAGCGGAAATTGCCAAAGAAAAAAATTGGATCCGCATGGCGGCTACGCTGGGAGCCAAATTTTGCCGAGTGCTTTCGGGGCAGCGGCGGCCGGAATTAACTCGGGAGCGCGGCTTGGAACTGGTGGCGCAGAGCATTGAAGCCTGCTTGCCGGAGGCCGAGGCCTGTGGGGTAACCTTGGTGATCGAAAATCATTATAAGGATGATTTTTGGACTTACCCCGAGTTTGCGCAAAAAATGGATGTCTTCTGTGAGCTCGTAGATAAAATTCACCATCCGTGCTTTGGGGTTAATTATGATCCGAGCAATGCCTTCTTGGCGGGTGATGATCCCCTCGAGTTGCTGCGTCGCGTTAAGCACCGCGTGCTTACGATGCACGCGAGTGATCGATTCTTAATCGAAGGGACGCTGGCTGATTTGCAGAAAGAGGAAGCGGGGGTGGCGGGCTATGCGCGCCGCTTGCGCCACGGCACGATTGGTAAAGGTCTCAATGATTATGATACTATTTTTCGTGAATTAAAGCGCGTTGGTTTTGATAGCTGGATTAGCATCGAAGATGGCGTCGATGGCATGGACCAACTCGTTGAGAGTATAAAATTTATCCGACAAAAAATGGCCCAAACCTGGCCCGAGCCGCGCGAGGGTTAATTAACTTCGCCGGCGGTGCTCTGGTTTGAGTCCAAACGGTGCGCCCTGCTCAGCGCACCAAGCACGGCCGTTTGGGATCAAATTTCCACCCCGGCAACAGGTATTGCATGGCGATCGTGTCGTCGCGCGCTCCGCCGCCGATCCGGCGATAAAGCTCATGGGCTTGCGCTAATTGCGCGAAATCAATTTCGAGCCCTAGTCCGGGGCGAGTAGGGACGGTGATTTTGCCCTGGTGAATGACGAGGGGCTCACGCGTGAGTCGTTGGCCATCTTGCCAAATCCAGTGGGTGTCGATGGCGGTGACACGTCCTGGGGCCGCGGCGGCGACGTGCGTGAACATCGCGAGGGAGATATCAAAATGATTATTGGAATGAGAGCCCCAGGTGAGCCCGCGTTCCTGACAAAGCTGCGCGACGCGAACGGAGCCTTGCATGGTCCAAAAATGCGGATCGGCGAGCGGAATATCGATCGCCTGCAAGGCCAGCGCTTCAGCCAACTCTCGCCAGTCGGTCGCGATCATATTGGTCGCGGTTGGCAGACCGGTCGCCCGCCGAAACTCGGCCATACTTTCGCAGCCGGTTAATCCCGGTTCTGCCCCGCAGGGATCCTCCGCATAGGCGAGGATCCGCTGTTGACCGGTGCAAAGACGCACCGCCTCCTCGAGCGACCAAGCGCCATTGGGATCGAGCGTAATCCGCGCTTGCGGGAAGCGCTCGGCTAAAGCGGTGACCGCTTCGATTTCCTCCGCGCCGTGGCGGACCCCGCCTTTTAGTTTAAAATCGTTAAACCCATAGCGGGCTTGGGCCGCTTCAGCTAAGCGCACAATGTCGGCCGAACTAAGGGCGGCTTCATGCCGTCGCCGGCCCCAGTCATCGGGCGCGCTGGGCTCACTCGGATAAGCGAGGTCAGTTTTTCCGCGATCACCAATGTAGAAAAGATACCCGAGTACCTCAATCGACTGGCGCTGCTGGCCGGCGCCAAGCAAGGCGGCCACGGGCAACTGACAAAATTGTCCGTAGAGATCCAGCATCGCCGCTTCGATCGCCGTCATCGCATGAATTGTCGTACGCTGATCAAAAGTTTGCAGACCCCGCCCGCCCGCATCGCGATCACCAAAACGCCGGCGCACGGTCTCAATGACTGCCGCACTTGCACTGATCGGCTGGCCGATGACCAGTTCGCTGGCCTCCTCGAGGGTTTGGCGAATTTTTTCTCCGCCGGGCACTTCGCCGGCCCCAGTGCCGCCGGCGCTATCAGTCAGGATTAAAATGTTGCGGGTAAAATAAGGCCCGTGCGCGCCACTTAAATTGAGCAACATGCTGTCATGTCCCGCGACTGGCACCACCCGCATCGTGGTTATTTTTGGGGCAGTGCGGTCGTCCGAAATCATGATGCAAGCAAGCGGCTGGAGTGCGCGCTGACTTAGAGCGACTTAAGCTCGAGGCGCTTGATCTCTCCCACAATAAAGAGGTAGCTCACGACTGCGAGGGCGGCGTGGGCGCTAACGTAGACCAGCGCCCAATTGAAGGAGCCCGTGGCTTTCAAGATATAACCAATCGCAATTGGGGTGATAATTCCCGCGGTATTCCCGAAGGTATTAAATAAACCGCCGCACAAGCCCGTGACCGACTTCGGCGAGGTGTCGGCAATTACCGCCCAGCCGAGTGAGCCCAAGCCCTTGCCGAAAAAGGCCAAGCTCATGAGTGCGATGACGGCCCACGAGGTGCTCACATAATTACAGGCCACCATGCTGACGGACAGCAATAGTCCCGCCACAATGGGGAGCTTTCGAGCCAGCGTGAGTGGATGGCCGCGGCGAATTAGCCAATCCGAGAACCAGCCCCCGAGAATGCCGCCACCAAAGCCGCACAGGGCAGGCAGCGTGGCGACAAAACCTGCTTGTAGAATGGATAAGCCCCGCTCCTTCACGAGATAGATGGGGAACCAAGTGAGGAAAAACCAGGTGATGGTGGTGATGCAATATTGGCTGAGATAAATGCCCAACAGCATGCGATTGCGCAGTAATTCACCCAGCACCGCCCAGCGAATGCCACTCTGTTTGGTTGGTTTAGCCGCCGATTCGAGGTCGATGAGTCCGCCGCCGCGTTCGATGTAGGTGAGCTCTGCTTGATTCACGCGGGGATGTTCGCGCGGTGGGTAAACCAATTTGGGCCAAGCCAGCGCGAATATTATGCCGATGCTACCCATGAACCAAAAAACATATTCCCAACCCCAGCGATGGGCGATCCAGCCCATGATGGGAGTAAATAGCACGGTCGCAAAATATTGAGCTGAATTAAAAATAGCCGAAGCTTGGCCGCGCTCCGCCGTGGGAAACCAGCTGGCCACGATTCGCGCATTCGCCGGAAAGGAGGGGGCTTCGGCGGCGCCCAGTAAAAAACGCAGACCAAACAAAACCATCACCGCCACTTTGCCATCAAGCCCACCGACGCAGCCCTGCAGCAAAGTGAACAAGGACCACAGCCCAATGCTCCAACCATAGACTTTCCTTGAACCGACTCGATCGAGGAGCCAACCGCCCGGAATTTGCGCGATGACATAGGACCAGGCAAAAGCTGAAAAAAGATAGCCCATCGCGACCGCATCGAGTCCGAGTTGCTTCGATACCGCCGTTCCCACGATCGAGAGCGTCGCGCGATCAGCGTAGTTGATTGAGGTCAGTAAAAACAGAATCAACACGATCTCATACCGCACTCGGGTGCGTGGGGCGGCGGCGGCGGAATCAAGTGGCAGGCTCATTTATTGTGAACCTAAACCTTGTATTAAAGCGGCGAGCTGGGCGGATTCGGCGGCGGTTAAATCAACTAAAGGCGGTCGCACTGGTCCGGCGTCGTGGCCGACAATCCGCGCGCCCGCTTTAATGATGCTCACCGCATAGCCGGGCATCCGATTGCGGATAGCTAAAAATGGGAGGAAAAATTGGTCCAGCAGTCGTCCCATCGTGACGTGATCATCCGTCGAGACGGCCCGATAAAAATCCATCGCAGTTTTGGGAATGAAATTAAATACTGCCGAGGAATACACTGGCACGCCGAGCGCTTTGTAGGCCGCTGCATAAACTTCGGCCGTGGGCAAACCGCCGAGATAAGCGAAACGATCACCGAGTTTACGTCGAATCGTTACCATGAGCTCAATCTCGCCCAAGCCATCCTTGAAGCCGATTAAATTGGGGCAGCGCTCCGCCAAGCGGACCAAGGTGTCCGCCTGCAGTCGGCACGCCCCGCGGTTGTAAATAATGACACCTAATTTAACGGAGCGACACACGGCTTCGACATGAGCCGCCAAGCCCTCTTGCCCCGCTTCGGTCAAATAGTGGGGCAGTAACAGGATTCCCTGCGCACCTAGCTGTTCGGCTTCTTGCGCAAAAGCCATGGCCTGACGCGTCGGTCCTCCCGCTCCGGCAATAATCGGCACCCGCGGGTGGCACGTTTTGACGGCAGTACCGACCACGGCGCGATAATCAGCCGTAGTTAAGGAAAAAAATTCCCCCGTACCGCCGGCCGCAAAAAGCACGGTCGCGCCATACGGCATGAGCCACTCTAACCGTCGGGTATAAGTCTCCGCGCAAAAATCGCCCGCGGCATCAAAGTCCGTGATGGGAAAAGACAGCAATCCGGCGGCCATCGTTTTTTTCAATTCAGCAGGATTCATCTGGGGGAATGATAAGGGTTAGCCATTAAGCCCGGGCCGCTCTCAGGATAGCGCGGTCGCCATTATTTTTTCTTGGGACTTGGCTTGGGGTCAAGATTCGCGGCCAGTTGGGCCGCGGTGACGCTAGACACCACGCCCGTCTGGGGCACTTCGACTTGCGCGATCCAGAGTAATGCATTCAGCACAACTTTGCGCTGATTGTCGTTCCCCCAATTGAGATGCGTATGGCCGCCCGTGAAGCCAAAGCCGCGGCCCCCATGGGGTCGGTCATAGACCCACATCATGGTTTCCGCCCGCCCCTCGGCTTGGATGATATGGGCATAAGGTCCCTTGGGTGAAACGTAGGGGCCGCCCCGCACAGTCGTCGAGGGCTGGGCGGTCAGGATCGGCGTGAGGCCTTGCGAATTTTCGGGCCAGCGCAGGTTGAAATACCATTCATCGCGGTTGCTGAAAGGTTGGACCCCGCGGGCGACGGGATGGTCGGGGAAATGCTGATAATCAGGCGACCACATGGGATTACAGGAATAGTTCGTTTCGTAGTAGCCGCCGATCCATTGCAGAAATTCTGGCCCGCCATTTTTTGCCGGGATCTCGACGCCGTAGTGCATGAAGCCGAGGCCGACGCCTTTTTGTGCGAGGGCACGGAGAATCTCGCGGCGATCAGCTTGAATGGCGGGATGCTTATCGCCGCCGTCGCAGTAAAGCACCACCGCATCCGCGCCGTCGAAGGCGTCGGGCGCCTCCGGCCAGCCATTGCGATGCACCGTTGTTTTTACGCCCGGAGTATTGGCCAAGCATTGTTGCAAGAGCAGCAGACCGGCATGAAATTCATGCATGCCAGGCGGATGGCTAGGCTTACCGGCAATGAGCACGATGTGTTTATCCGCGGCGGGGAGCAGCCCAGTCGGCAGGAGGATGGCCGCGAGGAGAAACAGTAGATTCTTCATGGGGTTAGTCGTAAAATTACCGTAGGCTCGCCGGTCGCCTTCGAGATCTACCTGGAAGCAGCGGCAGGCATAGGACTCGCCGGTTTGGGGCTTGGGGTGAACGGTTGATTGATCATCGCGCGAGGGGCGACCTGCCGTAAATTCGGACTCATGTTAGTGGCGGGGGCATCACCGAGGGCCCACTTGAGGCCGCCGGTCAAAATTTGCTGAAAGATAGTATTAGTCCAGATGTCCTCGCGGTGGCCCATCGCGGTGTACCAGACGCGCCCTTGGCCTTCATAGCGGGCCCAAGTATTGGGAAAAGGGGGCCGTTGGTAATCATCGCCCTCGAGGGCGGGATCATTGAAGACGGTGAGCACATGCAGATCAGCGGCGAAATCTTTCAGTGAATACCACTCCTCCATTAAACTATATTCAGTCCCCACATTTTCAAAGCCGGGGAAGCTGGGATCGATGACTTGATTGCGGCCGACTTGCTGTTTGCCGTGGCGAATGAATTCCGCCCCGATAAAATGGACATAAGCATCCGCCTGCGCCCCATGATTAGCAAAACGATCGGGCCCTTTGCCGGCCTCATTGCCCGTGTGAAAGGTGTCGGTCGCGGAGTGCGTACCGACAAAGCCTTTGCCGCTGCGCACAAAATCAAAAAGCGCTTGCTTGCCGGCGAGGGACATCGGCGGGTTTTTATCAGTGCCTTCCGCGCAAAGATCGCCCGTGGTGTAAAACATCACGGCGTCAAATTGCGCCAAGTAAGTGGGGGAAAATTTGGAACCATTTTTAGAGAAAACAAATTCCCAATTGTTCGCTGCGCCCAGGGCGAGCAGTTGCTTTTCCGCAAAACTGGGCGAGCCGTCTTTGTAAGAGATTACGGCATGCTCGTAGCCGGATGATTTAGTGAAAAAAAGAATTTTGCGCGCCGGATGATTCGCGGCGAAACAAGCAGCGGCGTAGGTGGCGACGAGCAGGCAGAGCAGTGAGCGCATGGGTAGGGGGGATTAATAAAAAAGAGGCTAATTTCTCAGCGTCGTGATCGCGTTAATTTTTGGCCCCGCCGGCATGAGGGGTGGAGGGTGCATGATCGTGCGCATAATGCTCGGCTAACATATCGCGGGCGAAATCGCCGGTAAAATTGCGCCACACGGTATGAATATGATTGGCGTTGTTTTGCGTGTTGTCGAATTCGATGACGAAGGTCTTGCCCTGGATGCGATAGTAGTGTCCGGCCCGGCGGTCGAGTACTCCGGCCCAAGCGAAATGGATGCCATCAAGATCGGCGGTGGCGAGTGCGGGGGCGGCGATTGCTGTTCGGTAACGATCAAAATAAAGCTGGAGTAAGGCGCGGAGTTGTTGGCGTTGAGTGGGGGTCAGGGCCGTGGCTGCCAGACCGAGGGGAGCCAGGGGCTCGACGCGCACTCGGTTGCCAGTCGCGATGTCATGCGGGGCGGTGGCGGCGATCACGGCGCTCGCTCGCTGGGTCGCATCAAGCGAATTGACGAATTCTAGGGCCAGATCCTCTTCGGCTGCTAGCACACGCGTACCGAGTTGTGGGCCCGTGCGGACTTCAGCCGGATTGGTGCCAAAAAATGAGGGGGTGACGACGATATGCTCAGCATCAGGGATCGTGAAATTGAGCGACAGATGATGGCCTTCAAAGCGCCAACCCCAGGGCGGGTGCCCGGGGTCGCTAAAAAGTGTCACATAGTAAAGAGTCGGATCGCGGCGAAGGGGATCATGCTCCATCTCGCGGAGTACATTTTCGAGGGTGATAATCGTCTCCGCCTGCAGCGATCCGCGCTGACTTAGACCGGAACGCAAGAGGGTGTGCGCGAGTTCTTGCTGGGCAAGGGTCATGTCTTTGAGCGGTAAACCGAGCCGTTTGGCAGGCACAAAAGACCAGTGCGTGCGCTCAGGGGCCGTGAGGGGAAAGATGGTGCGCGTTCGTTGCGCTGGGTCGAGGGCGGTCAGAAAATTCTGGGCAGCCGTGGCCATCGCGCTGCTCGCGTCGTGTCCACGCAGAGCAATGACCGTTGATAGCATCGCGCCAATAGCGAGGCCGCGGTGGAGGGTAAGGCGCATGGAGCGAGATTCCTGAAAGCTGACTCGGCGGCAAGGGAGGAAATACCGCCAGGCCAGGCCTCCTTTAGCATTTATTACATGGGGCGGGCGCACGGCTTGGGGCGTTTAGCTGAGGCGCGCCTTGCTATTGCGCATCAAGAAAAACCAACTCTGAGATCGGTGCCCCGCTCAGGTGGTCAGGCCAAGCAGGCCGCGGGTAAGTTGGAAATCGACGAAGCCCTGAGCGTTTGAAGCGGTGAGGCGATCGCTCTGCGCGGTGGCAATGATTATGCGCATCAGATCAGCTACATCCGCCGCCGAGTTACCGCTGAGAAAGAGATCGATGTCATCAGCGGGGATGATGCCGCGTTGCGAGGGTTCAGCCCCTTGGATGACGGGCAACAAGGGATGGCCCTGCTGGGCGTGGGCGTGGGCGATACTGAGGCCGAGATGGGCGCCATTACCACCGAAGCCGGTGAGATTTTCGACCCAGTGATCGGTCTCGCTCGCGGCGATGTGAAAGCCTGCCAGTGTGATCGGCTCCCCGTAGGCGATGGTGGCACGCGGGGCAATTGCGCCGAGGGTTGCTGATAAAAAAATGGCATTGGTCAGCAAGGGGTCGCTTTCAGCCATGACAATAGACCCACCTGCGCCGACAACCGTTTGGACGATAGCCGCGAGGCTCGCGGCGGTAGCTGAGGTTACCTCAGCTGCTGTGAGCAGGCTGAGAGTGAGGGCGCCGAAGTTTACGACGCTGGCTTCTGCGGGCGGCAGCGTCGCTATTTTTTCGTCGAACCAGCGATCGATCTGCCCAATAGCTTTTTCCATGCCTCCGTCGAGTTGCACGCTAGCCCAACCGAATTGAGTCAGCGGAATACCGGCGAGATTGAGTTGATGGCGCATCACATCGTTGGGGATTTTTTCACAACCGTGTTCTAGGAGGAGAGCGGCGGCGACGTTGGGATGCAGCAGATATCCGCGGTAGGTGCGTTGCAAAAGCTGATACATAGTATCGCCCCCAAAGCCGCAGCCTTCCGTGTGCGCGAGCGCGATAAAACGTGAAATGCCCTGCGCGCGGCCGGCGTGGCGCGCGTTGAGCCGCTCGGCCGCAATTCGTGCGATCTGTCCCGCGCATAGGCTCGTGGGTAGAACCAGGCCCACGCGTTCAGTGGCAAAGCGTGAGCCCACGCGAAAGGCTTTGAGCGTTGCGTCCGGCGATCGGATGGCTGCACCCGATTGACCGACTGGCGCCGCGAGCGTATCGGGTCGTAAGAGCGGCTCACCGGTAGGGATCGGTCGAGCGTTTAAGTCGGCGAGTTGGGCGGTGTCGGTCTGGCGCCAATTTCGCCACAGCGACACCTGGGCGTGTCCCGCGTGCTCCCCTTTGGTTTTCTGCCCCGAGGCGGTAGCGATGAGTTGTTCGAACGCCTCAGCCGCTAGGGCGGACATGGATTCACCGTCAAGGTAGCGACCAGCGTTGATATCCATTTCATGCAGCAGCAAATGATGGCGGCGAGTCGTTGTCGTTATTTTTAAGGTTGGGGTAAATGGAAAATTAGTGACGGACCCATTGCCGGTAACAAAAACAATTAAATTACAGCCAGCGCCAACCTGGCCGGCGATACCCTCAAGGTCGTTCCCCGGACCGTTCATAAAGGTGAACCCAGGTTCAGGAATTTCCCTGAGCGGCTGAGCATAATCGATCACCGTGTCGAGGCGGGTGCGCGGATCTTTTTTCTGTACCGCGCCCAGCGATTTTATGGCAATATTGTACAGCCCGCGGAAGCGATTGCCGGCGGAAGGATTGCTCTCGGGGGTGAGCCCATGCCAGTTAAGTTTATCTCGAAAACCGTCGAGTTGGGCGATAAATGAACGCGCGGTGGCGAGGTCACGGACGTTCGCGAGCAGGTAGCCCTCTGCACCCATTGCCTCGTCAGATTCAGTCATGACCGCAGTGCCGCCGTGACGAATAAGTTCATGGACCATCGCCCCCGCTAGAGGATTTCCCGATATGCCTGAAAATGCGTCCGATCCGCCGCACTGCAGCGCGACTCGCAGGCCGCTGAGCGGCTCAGCCGTGCGCCGCAGCGCCGCGACTGGCGGTAGCCAGCGGCGGACAATATTTTCCCCCGCCGCTAGACCCGCCGCTAGACCTTGGTTGAGGGTGAGAAATTCATGGAGGACATGATCAAGCGGATAGCGATGGGCGCGCATGAAGTCGCGGAGGCGTGCGTTAGTGATGGGCTCGACGCCGTAGTCGATCGCGAGGACCGCACTAACATTCGGGTGAACCATAAAGCCCGCCAGCGCCCGCAGAATTTCGGTCGTGTTATTGGGCTCATGTTGGCCACCGCCCTCCGTGTGGGCAATGGCGACAATTCCGTCGATTGTCGGGTGAACTCGCGCCAGTGGCTGCAGGCGAGCGACGAGTTGTCGGGCGAAGCTGGCCGTGCGTGAAGTGGTGCCAATGACTACGATGAAATTACGGGTTCCGACGCCCCGTGGCCCTGGACGGCGGTACCCAGCAAAAGTGCGCGGTTGCGCGACTCGCTCAACTGGTGGGGCCGCTCTCAGGGTGCTTTCGTCGAGTCGGTAATGCTCCAAGGAATCTCGAAAATTTGCCACCGTTGGTAATTGGGCGCCTGCAAGTTGACGGACCGCGAGGCTCGTAAGCATCGTTTCATTAGAGACGTAGTCGCCTGGGGCGATCGCCCTGACAGCATGTGCGAATGCTAGACCCCACGATAATAGCGGTTCGCCCGATTCAATTGCGCGCACCGCGAAGCGATGGCCTTCCAGTACCGTGTAAGGCAGCGACTGCGAACCGTGGGGCAGCGCGATTACTTCACCTGCTTCAAGGCGGCGGGTCGCGATTGCTACGTTGTCCGCTGGGTTAGGTAGCCGAGCGATGGCCTCAAGGGTTAGAGGAAGGTTAGGCATAAAAAATATAAAACAGACAATATTTTCAGGAACGTAAAATAACTTTACAGTGCGAAGTAGAAGGCACGAGCCTCGGTTGCAGGGCTAGCTAGCTTATAATCCGCAAGCACTGAGCCGTTAATGGGCGGTGCGCTCGCCGCGGCGCTGCTCCGGCCAAGTTAAGGCGAATAATGCCGCGAGGAGTGGCAGTATGCCGGCGACTAAAATCATCGGCGCGAATTTGCCCATCGCGTGGGCATGCGTGTCGGCATAACGGCCGACCAAGGGATGCAGCTGCGAATTGAGCAACCAAGCGGTGGCGCCGATCAACCCAAGGCACTTCGAAGTGTGGCCAGGAGGGATATCCTGCACGAATGCATAGAACATCGCAAAAACTCCCATCAGGCCCGCCCCCACTAAGCAGTAGAGTGGAACTAGCAGGGCGCGACTTGGTATAAAAGCCACTGGGGTGGCTAGTAGGCAGAGGCCGGCCGCGGCTAGCACAACCAGTTTGCGTGTTCGCTCAATTGAGCGCTCGGGGGTGACGAGTCGCCGCGCAATATAACCGATCGCAATGCTACCCACATCGGCCGTGAGATAGAACGCAATCAGCAGATACTGCAGCTGCTGATCCGTGAAATGCAAATCAACCACCAGATGGCGGGGCAGCCAGACCCGATAAAAATGCCAGCTAATGTTCACGGCGAGTCCCACCGCCATCGTAATCCAGAAAATGCGGAGGAGGAAAATTTCGCGAAACGGGATGACTACGGCTTCGTTCTCCGCTTGCGGCGCAGGTAGGGCAATCTCCGCGCCTCGTGCGCCCCGCGTGCCCCAAAGCCACAGCACCACCCAAATCGCCCCAGCGGCCCCCGTGAGCATAAATAACTGCCGCCAGCCTTCGCCGTGCGGTCCGACCAGCCCCAAGACCATTAACGGCGTCAATACCGCGCCTAACGTCATGCCGCTATTAAAAATTCCATTGGCCAATCCTTGTGCTTCCCGTGGGATTATCCGCCGAATAATATTGACCGCCACCGGCCAGTTAAAGGCTTCGCCTGCGCCGAGGATCGCGCGGCAAATTTGCAACTGGAGGAGAGTTTGCGCGAACCCTGTGGCGAAACCTGCCACGGACCAGACCAATAAAGCGATCGCATAGAGCCAGCGCAGATTCCAGCGGTCAGCCATAAAGCCCGCCACAATTACGAAGGCGGCATACGAATAGCCAAACACGGCTTCTAATTTACCGTAACCTTCCTCGTTTAAGTGAAAGTCTGCCTTGATGTAGGTGGCCAGCGACCCGAGAGTCTGCCGGTCCATATAATTTACCACGGTGGCGAGGAGCAGCATCATCACGATCCCCCATTTCCAAGTAGCAATAGCGGCTTTGCTCGGAGGGGTCGAATGATTGCTGCCGGGGGATGCTATGTTCACGGGGTCGGTTTTTTGGAGCGAGTTAAGGTCACCTCATCGCAGTCATTCTTAGTGGCCATGCGGCAAAATAGAAAGTGGCGGCAGGCAATTTTTGCCTAGGGCTTGCCCGAGGCCATCATGCTAGAATATTCAGTTGCCTAGTGAATGCTTAATGCTGATCGCGTGGGGTGCCGAGAAGATACAAATTGGTAGCGGGTTGGCGCTCAAATAGCGAGGGTGAGAATAAATTAATTTTCAGCTGTAGGGTAATAAAATGATCAAGGGAATTTTTTCTTGCGCACCCATGCTGGCGCGACCTGCCGTTGACAGGCTTAGTCGGTTGGCGGCACGTTAAGCCCTATCATGATTCACGTGGTGCTTTTTAATCCGCAGATTCCCCCGAACACGGGGAACATTGGGCGCATGTGCGCGGTGAGTGGGTGCCGCTTGCACCTGATTCATCCTTTGGGTTTTGCGATCACCGATAAAAATCTCAAGCGAGCGGGCATGGATTATTGGCATTCGCTCGATGTGCATGAGCACGCGGATTGGGCGGCTTTTAAGGCTAGTCCGGCAGCTCCGCAGCGCTTGTGGCTTTTCACGACCCACGCCCAACAGTCTTTTTGGGCGGTTAATTATACGGCGGGGGATGGCTTGGTGTTTGGCAATGAGGAAGCGGGCGCCCCTGATTGGCTGCATACAGAATTTGGCGCAACGCAACGCGTGAAGATCCCCCACGGCAATGCCGCGTTGCGTTCACTGAATCTTTCGACGGCCGCCGGGATCGCCACCTACGAGGCCTTGCGGCAAACCGGCGGTCCGCTGGGCTAAGCCCACGGACGTTTAGCCGCGGCGAATTTCTGAACCCTTAAAGCGAATAATTGTCCGGTAAACTTTCTTTACCCGGCAAGTGATCTTGCCGGTTTTAAGATCAAAAGATTCAGGAATTTCAATGCGGTGTACATCGACCACTGCATGATAACCCCGCTCCGAGAATATATCGATCAGCATGGCCAACGCGTCCGGCTCACTGAGCGCCGGATCCTCACTGTTAATATTAGAGTGACCCGACAGGGCGTGCCGCGTGACGATCGGCATCATTTTTTTCTCAATCAAGGTAATCACGCGCTGAAAAAGCCCCGGGTTACTGAGCTCATACCCATCTAGCCGCTTGACCAATTCCTGTCGCGCATGGACCACAATCTCACTCGCTAGCGGCAGCATACGTAAGCGATCAAACGTGTGCGCATCCAGTTCCAGCGAGCTTTGGTAATCGAGCTCCCCGACGATATTTTGCTCAACTTCTGCGAACGTGCCTTGCGCGTTGATGAGGTGATAGTGGAAAAGATCTTTTAAGGAGAGGAGGGCATCCCACGTTTGCTCCTTGAATACCCGGTAACGGCGCCGAGCCAGGGTTTGGTCAAAATCGGTGATCCGCTCTTCTTCCAGCTGACCTTGTCCACTACGGCGTACCTCAAGATTGTGCGCTTTGACTTTGCGGCCGCGCGTAATTTGCCGCGCCACGCTTTCCTTTTCGTCAACGAATAATACGACGATCTGCATGACCGGTTGGCGGAAATGAATGGCCAGCGGGGTGCCATAGAATTCGCGCCACAGCTGCGTCATTTTCTCATATAACATCTTCAAGCACTCGACCTGCACTTTCGTACGCGGAAATCCATCGAGGATAACGCCGTCGCGATATTCAGCTTTGAGCAAGCGGCGCAGCAGGACTGCCAGCACCTCGCGATCGCCAATCATGCTGCCCGCGTCCTTGATTTTTTTCATCTCCGGCTTGTCGAGCAGCGAGCTCATCACGATCGGCCCACACGTCAGCCCACGGATCTTGGCAATAAACGCCGTATTGGTGCCCTTACCTGCACCAGGCGCGCCGCCGAGCAGAATGATTTCCTTGGGGAAGCGCAGGTGGGAGCGCCCAAAATGGGCTTCGAGGTCAGCCCAAATTGGCCCAAAAATAATCCGCGCGTCCTTGATTTCCAAGTCAGGCGAAGGCGTTGGGCTGCTGGCGGGAGGGGAATTTTTCTGAATTTCGCTCATGCTAAAGCGAGTAGACTAGAGGCAGGGCCGCGGCGGAGGCGACAATATTTACGATTGGCTGCCTGCTCGCCCTGGGCTGCGGCGCTGATTAACCCCTTGGTCTAAGCACCTTTGCGCGGTAAAACTCGAGCCGGCGATTCCATTTGCCCGCGGGTAACGCCAAGCTGGTTAAGCAACTTGAGCTCGCGCCAAAGTTCCCCGCCACTGGTCTCGCCCCGCAGCAACTGCTGATAGCGCTGCACCGTTTGGCTAACTTCCTCCGGGGTTTCCGTCATAAATTCCACGCGAAAAGATTGCGCCCCCAGCGCCATGAGTCGCGCGACATATTCGGCACCGGTTTGCGCGCGACTGTTATAAACTGTATTGCGGCAACCGGCATCAGCTTTGAGCGGATGCTCGGCCCCGACGCGATCGCGCAAAGCCACGCGCTGGGTGTCGCAGGGTCGGCCACAATCGCGGTAATCTTTGCCGCTCGAAAGAAAGGCGCAGAAAACGCAGTGCTCCATGTGAAACATCGGCATGTGCTGATGGATCGTGAGATCAAACCAAGCGCCGGGCGCCGCGTGCAGCAAGGCTTCGAGTTGGGTGATATTGAGATCATAGGAAGCCGTGACGCGCTCCAATCCAAAGTGATTAATAAAATAATCGGCGGTTAGGGGATTAGCGACATTGAGGGAAAAATCTCCCCGGAGGCGCTGGCCGGCGAATAGCGTGAGATGATCGTAATTGCGGACGAGGTAGCCGTCCGCTGCGCATGCGAGCACTTGCTGGATAATCCATTCTTCGCCGGGTTTAAAAATGCGCGGCGCCGCGACCCAAATGGCAGCCGCGTGGGCTGGCAGGTTACTCGCCGCTTGCAGCGCGCGAAAATCGCTGACGGCGGTGCGGTAGTGCTTGGGGTTTTCAAATTCGCAATAAATGGTCCGCGCACCGGCGTTCCACGCGGCAGCCAACTGAGGGAGTTCGCGAATGACCACAACGAGTTCGGCCGCGGGGACTGCGGCCGGCAGCGATTTAAAATTTTTTGGCTTAAAATTTTCTGTGAGCGTCCAACGTTGCGGGACCGCGCGTTGCGCTTCGAGGTCGGTGGCGACGCGGCGCCGGAGATCATTGAGGGCGCTGACGGGTAAGATAACATCGCCTTCCAGATTATTTTCAAGGGTGCCCAATTTGAAGGGCGTGCCGCCGAGCCGGCCGAGTTGGTCGGTCAGCCGTGCGCTGGTGAGCGGCTGATTTTCAGCGCGAGCGAGGGGAGTAGCGGAATCTGCTTGGGTGATATGCCCTGCTTGATCGCGAGCGATGAGCGTGAGCGGCGTGCCCGCGTGCCCGTGTACTTCGAGGGTGATTTCGCGACGAAAGCGGATTTGGTCGCCTTCAAAAGTTTGCCGAACACGGCGATCGAGGGCGGGGTCATTAGTTTTCCAGACCCGATCGCCGAGGTGGACGCGGGCAAAATTGATGTCGCCTTCCCCGAAGCGCAGCACCGTCTCGCCGTGGTAAGTATCAAGGTAATAAATGCGCCCACCTTCTTCTTTCTCATCGGGCCGGCCGGCATCGAAGACGATGCCATCGCCGGGTTTGGCCGGACCCTCGAGCCGGAGGGTGACGCGATCGCTGCCGACTTGGGTGACGCGTCCCAAGTAGACGCCGCGCTTGGTGCCGAAGCGAGCGTGGGCAAGTTCTTGATTTTGCACGCCGCGAAACCAACCGGTGTAGAGGCCGCGCGAAAACCCCATTTCTAGGTCGTAGAGTGATGCACCGCGCACGGCATCCATGACTGTCGCTTCGGCCTGGGGGTTGGGGCCAAAAATTTCCGCCATCACTTTATCAAGGGCCTGACGATACACGCGGGTGATGCTGGCGACGTATTCGGCGCTTTTTAAGCGGCCTTCTATTTTTAACGAGGCGACCCCGACACGCACGAGATCGGGTAAGACATTGAGTCCAGAAAGATCCTGCGGGCTGAGGAGATAACGGCGGTCACCGAGATCGACCGTCTGGCCGTTCGAGACGAGCTCATAAGGCATACGACAGGCTTGCGCGCACTCGCCACGATTGGCGGAGCGCCCGCCGAGGGATTCGCTGGTTAAGCACTGCCCAGAATAGGCGACGCAGAGGGCGCCGTGAACGAAGACTTCGAGCGGAATCGTGGCTTCTGTCGAGAGCTGGGCGCTGCGGATGGCGGCGATTTCTTGCAGCGAATTTTCGCGCGCCAGCACGACGAGATTCGCACCAAGCCCGCGGGCGAAATTAACCCCGGCCGAACTCGTGACCGTCATCTGGGTAGACGTGTGGATCGGAAAATCAGGCGACAGCTGGCGAATCAATCGACAGATCCCGATATCTTGGACGATCGCGGCATCGACGCCGGCGGCGATGATGGCTTTGAGATAATCGGTGGCCGCGGCGAGTTCATCCGTAAAAACTAAGGTATTGAACGTCACGTAGCCGCGGACGCCACGCCGATGTAGAAACCTCATGAGCTGGGGCAGGTCGGCGAGGGTAAAATTCTTAGCGCGCATCCGAGCGTTGAATTTTTCTAGCCCAAAATAAATAGCATCGGCTCCATTCTCTACGGCCGCGCGGGCGCAGTCCCAGTCTCCCGCGGGAGCGAGCAGTTCAGGGCGCGTCAGCGCCGGCGTGGTTAGAGCGGTCGGGGATGGCATAGCAAATTAGACCGCCGCAATCTCTGGGGGTGGCGGAGGCGGCGCGATATCTTTTTTAGCGTGCCAGGCGACATGGGGCGCTGCGTCGCGCAGTCGCAGCGCGGAAAAAACCATGAGTGCTAAAAATGCAGTAGCGAGGTAACTGAGCAGCGGTAGCCCCAAGAGGTGGCCGTGCGCATCACGGGTGACAAACCAACCCGCCAGCATGCTCGCCGCAGCGTTGGCGGCGAGTTGGAGCGCCGAATTAATGCTCATGAAACCACCGCGGTAGCGAGCCTCCACCGCGTTGGTGATCATGGTCATAGCCGGAGCGTAGCGGCCGGACATCGATACCATAAATAGGGCCATCATGAGGCTGGCCAAGGTGACGGAAGATGGTCCGAGTCGCATGATTATAATGGTAATAACCGCGGCCCCAGCGGAAACGTAAATCAAAAGACGCAGGCGATCCATGTGGTCACTGAGCCAGCCGATAATGGGCGTACTAATCGCGGTGGCTAGGCCTCCCACGATATAAACGATCGGCAGTTCTGTTTGTTCGTTAAGCCCGAGATTAGCGACAAAGGAAGGCGCGAGAAAAGGAACCAAGATGCCGCCGGATAGACCGACCATGGCCCCGAGGACAAACGCCCGCAGATGCACCCCGTGCGACATAATTTCTTTCATCTGCTGCCAAGGCTCATGATTTTGCAGCGCGGTGCGCAAGTGGGGGAGAGCAATTGAGGCGATCACCAAGTTAGCCACGGCGCAGGCCGTGAGGAAGAAAAAGGCGGTATGCCAGCCGAACCTTCCCGCTAACACGAGTCCGAGCGGCACGCCCAGAATCGACGCAACGGGAAACGAGGCTGCGACAAAAGCCATCGCGCGCCCGCGCCGCTCGGGTGGAATAAAATCGCCTAACATCGCCGTTACCAGGGAACTCGATAACCCCCCGCAGGCCCCTGCGGCGAGGCGAGCGAGTAGGAGCAGGTGGTAAGTGGGAGCAAGCGCACAGGCTAAGGTGGCCAACCCAAAACCGGCGTAGAGCACGAGCAGCGCTCGTTTACGATCAAACCGGTCGAGCAGGAATCCACCGGCTAATCCACTGATCGCTGCCGCAATCCCATATGCTGCTACGAGCTGAGAGAATTTCGCGGGGGTAATCGCGAAGGCCTGCATGAGCTGCGCCCCGAGCGGCATCATGATCATGAAATCAAGAATGTGCGTGAATTGAACCGCCCCTAGCACGAAGAGCAAGGTGCGCTCCTGGCTTTTAGGTAATTCGTGAGGCTGGGAAAATCGCGACATGCGCAGAGGTTGAGTGAGAAGAACCGCGATCCGAACTCAGCTGGATGCGGGGAGGGTGGTAGCGCGGTCGATTATTTTTACGTGAGCGAGTGGGATCGGTCCGACAACGGCCCGCGCTGCTTCCGCAAAAAGCTGCGCCCCCTCACTGGGTTGGCGTCGACGGTGGCGGACGAGGGCGATATCACGCGTGGGGGATAATCCCGTGAATTTACGAAACACGAGTCCGGCCGGATCAGTCGCACTCCGGGCGCTTTGCGGTAAGACGCTTACGCCCAAGCCCAGCGCCGTAAACGATTTGACCGTTGATAGCTGCCCGCAGCGGTGACCAATGCGGGGCTCGAAATCGTTGTCGCCGCAATAAAGGTGGGTTTGCGACGCTAGCGTGGAAGCATCACCCAGCATAATAAAAATTTCGTCCCGCAGGTCAGCAAAACTAATGTCAACGGCAGTCGCTAGGCGATGATCAGCTCCTACCGCGAGTAACAGTGGTTCGGAGTAAAGTTTTTCGATCAAGAGGTGAGGCTCAGTCAGCGGGAGCGACAAGAGAGCCCAATCTAATTTTCCCTCCAAAAGTAATTCAACCAAAGGCCGCGTGAAATTTTCCTGCGTCTGTAGATCGAAATTGATATCGTTTGAGCGACAATGCGCCAAAATTGCAGGGAGGAAGAATGGTGCTACCGTGGGAATAGCTCCAACCACCACCTTGGGACCCAGGCTCGGGCTATTTTTTAATTCACCGACCGTTTGTTCGGCTTCTGCTAGAATACGTCGAGCTCCCGCCAACAGTGTTTTACCCGCTTCAGTGAGTACGGCCTTTCGGCCTAAGCGGTGGAAAAGCTTCTGCCCAAACTCCTCTTCGAGGTTCAATATCTGCTGGCTCAACGATGGTTGGGCGACAAATGAGCGCTGAGCGGCCTTCGTAAAGTTACCTGACTCAGCGACTGCCAAGAAGTAACGCAATTGGTATAATTCCATAGTTAAATCAGATGGAATATATAGAATCTAAGTATTTCTCCTATTGCAAGCAATGCCGTATACTCCGGCCATGCACCTCACTTGGTGCTCTGAAAAAATATCAACTCATCCACTTTATGAAAAACACTACATTTAACATTATCATCGTCCTTACCGCCACCGGCATCGTCGGTCTGACTATCGCCAGCAAGATTGCCGCTAGCAATTTTGAACTGCTCCCCATCGCAGTCAGTTACATCGCCGTCGCCGTTTTGGCTGCGCTGACGATGTTGGATTACCGCACGCATACGAAAGGCTACTCGGTGCGCTAAGCAACTTTCCTTAGATAGTTTATAATTCAACAGAGGTCGGGCTAACGCCCGGCCTCTGTTTATGTCGGGCGTCAAGCGCTCACCTTGAGGCCTCGTTAACCGGCTGGAAGGTCTGGAACAACTTTAGTGCCAGCCCGTCTATCTAGTCGGGTGCAGCGTTTACTTTCACGCGCAGCTTGGCTCGCCTGGTCAAGCCCAAGGCCGGCGATATCCTTTAAGTTTCCTCTGGTGGATTCCGCTTCAGGATAGCCGCAATGATCAAGGCGATCATCAAGCCAATGGCTAAGGTGGCCATGAACCCGAAGGTCGCTTGCAGGGCGGGTTGCGTGAACATGCGCATGCCTTTTTCTGCTCCTTCCATTCGGGCCTCACTCAAATTGGCCGCGGTCCATTTAACGCGCGAGGCTTCGATTAAATAGTCTGTGAAATCTGGGTTCACCCAGGTAAAGTGAATATAAGTGTAAAGGGAGCCAAGGAGCCCTGAGTAGAGCGCGACGAGCATGCCAGTGCCGACCCCCTGCCCGTAGGTCAGGTATTGGCCGGTATTTTCTTCGCGCTTTGCCCTGAGGCTGAACCAGTAGACCGCGATGCCATAAAGCAGCGGGATCAAATTAAACCAAGTACCCTGATTAATTTGCTCGGTCTGGAAGCCGAGAAAGAAACTAACCAAGGTCAGCGCAATCTGGCCGATGGCCATAATGAGTGCGTAGAGCAGTGGCGTATTCATGGGAGGAGCGATGGAGACAGTGCTGGAAGTCGCCTTGGATCGGTTAGTCTGCCGTCGGCGGCGGCGGAATAGGCTTCTCCACCTCACCGGGGGTCAACGTCATCGTCGGCGCCGGCGGCGGCGGGGCATACGGCGGGAATTTTTTTGGCGGGGGCTCTTCCGTTTCCTGCATAGCCCGGCGCACTTCCTCTTCCACGCCACTCGCTGCTTTTTTGAAGGTCCGTACTGATTTACCGATTCCTTTGGCGAGTTCAGGCAATTTGTTGGCGCCGAAAAGCAGTAAGACGACAAACATAATCATCATCAGCTCTGGGCCGCCAATACCTTCGATAAAGGCGAGGGAAGAATTCATGTGATTATTAAAGATAAATGGAGTCGGAAAGAAATGGAAAAATGCAAGATGCACCCAATCTTGGCTTTTCAGCTGGGGTGAGCGTAGCGGGCCGCGCTCTTGGTCGCTCGACCACCCTTGGCTAGTGGAAGCGGCGCAATCTGCTTTAAGTGATTTTGATCTCGACGTAAAATTTCTGGGTCTGACCCGGTGCCACCCGATGAACCCCGACTTTATTTTCCAGCGCGTTCGGTGGTCCCATCCAAGGCTCGATACAGTAGTAGGGGGAATTTTCATCCTGGGTCCAAGTGACCACAGCTAGTTCGCGCGCTGGCTCGTTGGTCATGCCACTCCGAAAAAGTAATTGGCTCCCCGAAGGACGTTCGGTGACCGTAAATGTGTCATGGCGAAGGTCCGTGTGAATGAGATCAATCAAGTTTTTATTCGCCAGATTTTCTTGAGCGCTTACCCGCGGGGCTGGGTACAACCCACCGCGCTCGTCACGCTGCAGGTATTTAGTCGCGCTCGTCTCGAGGCTATAGTCTTGCCGCGTGCGACCAACGCTCCAGGGGAGCGTGAAATAAAAATGATGACCAGCCGACCACGGCATCGGCGTGCGGCCGAGATTCGTTAATTGCAATTCAACAAAAATGCTCAGGGCCTCGAATCGATAGCTGACCACGAATTCGTAATCGTAAGGGTAGGCGGCTTGGGCGGCCGCATCAGGTAAGAACAGCGCCGAGAAGCCGCGATCATCGAGTCGGATGGGGCGAAATTTACCTTGGCGAGCTAAACCGTGCATGGGCATCGGCCGGCGTACCCCGTCGTCCGCGCGCCAGTGATAAATTTCTCCCTGATCGTAAGTGCGCCCACTGAAGGGGAAAAGAATGGGGTTTCCGCCACGAATGCTGGCGATATTTTCCAGCGTATCGGTCTCGGGCCAATAGAGAATATCACGCACGGTGCTGTCACCCAGCGTGACGTTCCAATTCATCAATCTGGCCCCCAGTTCCGGTAGCGCCAGATAGGTCGAGGCTCCAACTTGCCACTTAAAGAGGGTGTGCCCAAGATACGGAATGCGTTCCATGACTCTGTTGATAGAACAGAAACCTGTGACGTTCCAATCCAAAGTCGCTTAAATTTTCCGCCCCGCGGCTGCAGACAGTAAATAATTAGATTTTATCAAGGGTGGAGGCATCAATAGGGGCGCCGCCACCGCTTGGGTCATTCCTCGGCTCGATTACCTCGTAAATTGATCCGGCGGTGGTCTAGCTAGGGTCCGCATCATGAAAAGAGACTCTTCTTTATAAGCGCACTACGCTTGCGTGCGGTTCAGAGAGCACTACATTAGCGGTCGTATGCTCAAACTGGTTTATCTTCTGCTGACCTTTTCCCTGACTGCTC
>CAMAVZ010000002.1:0-108786 GCA_945861645.1 Opitutus sp. GAS368
GAGTAACCTTCATCCTCCGCGCTAATCAGCTCGATGATGGCCATCTCGGCCGCATCACCAATGCGCTGCGGGCCAAGTTTGTAAATTCGTGTATAGCCACCTGGACGTTTAGCGAACTGAGCGGCTTTTTCATTGAAAAGCAGCGTAACAGCGGCCTCATCGCGAATATCCTTCAGCGCCATACGGCGCAAATGGATCGCATCCGCTTTGATGGCGGCCGCGGCAGCATTTTTAGCCTTAGTGATAACCTTTTCAATGAAAGGACGGAGGGCTTTAGCCTTGGTTAGCGTAGTCTCGATGCGACCGTGCTTAATGAGGCTGGCGCCCATGTTAGAAAGCATCGCTTTGCGATGCTCGCGAGTTACGCCCAGTGAGGCGTGATGTTTATTGTGACGCATTGGTGGTTTGGGTTATTGGCTCCCGATCGGCAATCCGGTCGCAGCGTTGGGCGGCAGCGGACGGCGCGAGAGCCTAATTAAGTGATAAATGGTGGGCAGAAAAGAACCACGGCGTGAGCTTTTACCCACTCACCGCGATTCAATGTTCGCGCCTGAACTTAGGCTTCTTTTTTAGTGTCCAGGAGACGCTCGTCGAACTTCATGCCGAGGGACAAGCCAAGGGCCTCAAGCTTCTCTTTGATCTCGTTAAGTGATTTCTTACCGAAGTTACGATACTTGAGCATTTCTTGCTCTGTCTTCATGGCCAGCTCGCCGACCGTGGTGATATTAGCGTTGTTCAAGCAATTTGCCGCACGCACGGAGAGCTCAATTTCGTTGACCGACATATTCAGCAACTTGCGGAGTTTATTCTGCTCCTCAGAAACTTCTGCAGCCACACTCTCAAACTCATAATTCTCCTGAGAAACGCGATCAAACACATCAAGGTGATGCTTAAGAATCGAGGCTGATTGCTTGAGGGCATCGTCAGGGGTGATCCGACCATCGGTCCAGATTTCGAGCACCAGCTTATCATAGTCCGTGATCTGACCGACGCGGGTATTTTCTACCGCATAACGAACCAAGCGCACAGGAGAGAAAAGAGAATCAATCGGGATAACGCCAATCGCCTGTTCCTCTTTCTTATTATTTTCGCCAGGGCAATAACCGCGGCCGGTTTTGATCTCAATCTCGGCTTCAAAGGTGCGCTTTGTGTCGAGGGTGCAGATAACTTGCTCGGGATTGACGATCTTAATATTTGCGTCGGCCTGAATATCGGCGGCCGTCACTGGACCTTCGCGGTTAACTTTCAGATGCAGTTTTAGCGTTTCGCGTTTTTCTGAAAGGATAAGCACCTTTTTGAGATTAAGCACAATATCAGTCACGTCTTCGACCACGCCGGCCACACTCTGGAATTCGTGGTTCACGCCCTCGATTTTAATCGAGCTGATCGCACTACCCTCAATTGAGCTCAGCAGAACTCGACGGAGAGAATTGCCGATGGTGTGTCCATAACCGGCCTCGAAAGGCTCGGCGATAAACTTGGCGTAGGTATTGGTGGAACCCTCCTCAATCTTAGTGAGCTTGGAGGGAATTTCGAACTTTCCGAGGCGCTTGGGCATGGCAGGAATGATAGTTGAGTGAGACTGGAACTGGATGAGTGAAGGAAAAAGATCTGCCGCAGCTCGCAGAGCTTTGGCGAAATGAGCCGAGCAGGCTCAGAAGCGGGAATAGTATTCGACGATGAGCTGTTCGTTGATCGAAGGCTCCATCTCGTCACGAGTGGGCAAGCGCGTGACAGCGCCCTTGAGAGCCTCGTCGTTACGCGTCAACCAAGCCGGCACAACCCGCGCACGATTTTCTTCGATCGCGCGAGTGGCAAGTTGCCGAGAGGAATTAACGGCCTTCATTTCCACCTCATCGCCCTGCAAAACTGAATAGCTGGCGATATCAACTTTCCGGCCGTTAACGCGCACATGGCCGTGATTGACCAACTGGCGAGCCGCCGCACGACTCTTAGCAAAACCCAGTAAGTACACCACGCTGTCAAGACGGGTCTCGAGCAGTTGGAGAAAGCGTTCGCCGGTAACGCCACGTTCTTTCTTGGCAATGGCAAAGGTACGACGGAACTGGCGTTCCAAAAGTCCGTATATAAAACGGAGCTTCTGCTTTTCAGCGAGGCCAACCGCATATTCGGAAAGCTTACGCCGTGATTTTGGGCCGTGTTGCCCAGGTGGAAAATTGCGGCGTTCGAGCACCTTGGCCGAGCCAATGATATATTGGCCGAAACGACGGCTGATGCGGGTGGATGGTCCTGTGTAGCGAGCCATGGTAAAAAATAGTTAGCGGGTTAAAGGGCAGATTAGACGCGACGACGTTTACGGGGACGGCAGCCATTATGCGGCACCGGGGTTACGTCGATGATAGACGAAATTTCTAGACCAATCGCCTGAAGACCGCGAATGGCCGAGTCACGACCAAGACCAGGGCCACTTACTCGAATTTGGACCTCTTTAAGGCCGTGAGCCATGGCGTTGCGGGCGGCATCCTGAGCCACAACCTGAGCGGCGTAGGCAGTCGATTTACGCGAGCCGCGGAAGTTGCATTTGCCAGCGCTCGACCATGAGATGACGTTGCCCTTGCCGTCCGTGATAGAGACAATGGTATTATTGAACGTCGCTGCAATATTCGCGATGCCGGAGGTGATGTTTTTAGACCCCTTGGCCTTGCGGACCTTTATAGAGGATAGCTCCTCCTTAAGGAGATCCTCAGCCGTGACGGACTTGGGTACGCCACCGACTAATTCAACGGGTGCGGCGGCGTCGGCCTTAGGGGCCTTTTCCTTACCGCCCTTGGCAGGCGCTTCAGGACGATTGCCGGCAGGAGCAGCAGAAGCCGCGAGGGCGGCGTCGACGGCAGCAGCGGCGGCCTTCTTAGGCAGCTTTTCCTTCTTGGGCACAGATTTCTCTTCGGACATGGAGATAAGTTTTAAGATTTAGAGACTTCCTTGACCTTAGTAACCCCAACGGTCTTGCGCGGGCCCTTGCGGGTACGAGCATTGGTGCTGGTACGTTGACCACGTACCGGCAGGCTCCGACGGTGACGAATGCCTCGATAGCAATTGATGGCCTGAAGGCGCTTCAAATTGCCAGCGATATCGCGGCGCAAATCGCCCTCCACCACCCATTTATTATCAGTGATAATATGGAGAATTTTATTCAGCTGCTCCTCGGAAAGATCCGAGGCGCGCATGTTGGCATCAAGGCCGGCGGCCTCAACGATGAGATCGGCCCGAGCGGGACCAATGCCATAGATATAGCGGAGGGAAAAGCCGACTTTCTTTTTGGCGGGGAGTTCGACGCCGAGGAGACGAGGCATAGATGTTTTAGTTAAGAGTTAGGAGTTGAGAGTGAACAAAAGGAATAAATTAAAAAGGAGTGGGAAGAATAGTGAGAATCTCTGGAACAGAATCAGTGGTCAGCACGGTGTGTTCGAAATGAGCGGAGGGCGAACCATCACGTGTGACGATCGTCCAACCATCAGCTAAGGTCTTTACCTCGAAGCGGCCGAAATTAACCATCGGCTCGATCGCCAGCGTCATCCCTGCTTTAATTTTCTCGCCGGCGTTGCGCCGGCCAAAATTGGGGATTTGTGGCTCCTCGTGCATCGCACAACCGACTCCATGACCAACCATATCTCGCACTACGCTGAAACCGTGAGATTCAACAAAGGTCTGGATGGCATTAGAGATATCACCGATTCGATTACCGGGTAGCGCTTGCTGGATACCGATACGCAAAGCGGATTCAGTGATTTCCAGTAATTTAGCGGTCTGGGGCGCAATGGCGCCGACTGGGACCGTAATAGCATTATCGCCGATGTAGCCGTTATATTCAATAACGACGTCGAGCGAAATAATATCACCGTCACGCAGGATGCGCTTCAGGGACCCGATGCCATGAACCACCTCTTCATTAACTGAGAGGCAAGTGTAGGCTGGATAGCGCTGAGCGTGCAACGGGTAGCCGTAGCAGGCGCTGCGAGCGCCAAACGAGGCAATGAGATCGCGGCCGATTTGATCCAAGTCGTAAGTCGTGATACCGGGACGGACCTGCTCCTTCAGCCGGGCGAGAACCGTCGCGGCGATGAGGCAGGATTCGCGCATCCGCTTGATGGCTTCCGTGTTTTTTATCGGAATCATTAAGCAGCAGCGGGAATGGCTTCTAACAGAAGCCCGTAAGTGCGGTAGTGGGTGACCACGGGTTCCGCTGAAAGCGGATCTGGCGCGTAGCCGCAAGTGATGATCTCACCGCGTGCTTCGAGCCACTCGTCGAACACCAACGCTTGGAGCAGCGTAGCCGGAAAATCTTCGAGAAGAAATCCCGCATCGGGTTTGCGCGCCCAAAACCACTTACGCATTACTGCGAGATGAATTTGGTCAGGCACGGCAAAGCCGCGCGTGATCGCCCATTGGGCTTGTTGGCCCAGTGACGTGCGTCGCGAAATCTCCTGTTGCACAAAAAACGCAGGAGAGACGTGCTCAAGATTCAAAGAACGGCCTTGGAGAATCAAACCCGCAAAATGCGAGCCCGACGGACCAAGGAGAATGACCTTCGATTTCGCCGAAGCAAAATTGGAAAAGGGGCTGGAGTGTTCAGCCCTGTTCACCGAAGTAAAGTATTAAAGAGCAAAGTGGCGGACGGCCCATGCGGTCAGGCCAACTAAAAGTATAATAACCATAACGGCAGTCAGTTGCATAACTGATTTGTCACTGGCCGCTTCACCTATCGCAACATTCGCTGAAGTGGTGCGACCACGAATGCGCCCCTTTTTCAGGAACCCATCATAATGACGCTGCAAGAGAAAAGTTTCGATTTGACGCATCGTATCCAGAATCACGCCAACGGTGATCAGCATACCCGTGCCACCAAAGAAATAAGCAACGCGGGGCGGTACCGATAATTGGAATAGCAGTAAGTCGGGCAGAATGGAAATAATGGTTAAGAAAACCGCCCCAGCCAAAGTAAGGCGGGTCATGATGAAGTCGAGAAAGCTAGCTGTCGGCTCGCCGGGGCGCACGCCGGGAATATAGCCGCCGTATTTCTTGAGGTCATCGGCGATCTGGATCGGCTTGAACATAACCGAGACCCAAAAATAACTGAAGAAAAGAATGAGTGCCGCCGTAAAGGTATAATACATCCAGTGGCCTTGGAGCAGATTATTGGAAAATTCGACGAGGAAGGGCAGCGCAAAGGCGGCTCCAAGTTGGGAAAGAATCTGCTGTGGGAAGAGTAGAATCGCGCTAGCGAAGATGACCGGCATGACACCCGAGTAATTGACCTTAAGCGGGAGGAAGGAACTCTGCCCGCCGTACACCTTCTGCCCGACTACACGCTTGGCGTATTGCACGGGGATTTTCCGCTGACCCTGGGTAACGGCGATGATTCCCATCGTCACAATAATAAAAAGAGCGATCATCATGGTGGCCTGCGGCAAGCCAAGCTTGGCAACGCCGATCGGGGCAAAAAACAACTGGTAGGTGGCCATCGCAGCCCCCGGGATATCGGCCAAAATACCGATGGTAATGAGCAGTGATACACCGTTGCCGATGCCGCGCTGGGTGATCTGCTCGCCGAGCCACATGAGCAACATGGTGCCGGCCGTCATGAAGATGGTCGACTGCACCATGAACCAAAATTTGCTCACGATGACAATCTGTCCGTACTGGTTGACATCAAATCCAGAAAAGAGCCGGGCAGGATTTTCGAGAGCTAAAATCAAAAGGACGCCTTGTACTAAGCAAATAATGACAGTCGCATAACGCGTATACTGCGTGAGTTTTTGGCGGCCAACATCTCCCTCTTGCTGCAAGCGACTGAGCATTGGCACTACCGCGGTCAAAAGCTGGAAGATAATGGAAGCGCTAATGTAGGGCATGATGCCAAGAGCGCAGACGGCTCCCTTCACGAGAGCTCCGCCAGTAAACATGTTATACAGACCGACAAGAGCGCCGCCCCCATTGGCCGTTTGATCAGCGAAAAATGCCTGTAACGGCTTCGGATCGATACCAGGGAGCGGAATGTGCGCCCCAACACGCGCCACAAAAAGCAGCCCAAGGGTATAAAGGATCCGCGAGCGAAGCTCAGGAATCTTCAGGGAGTTCGTGAAGGCAGAAAACATTTTGGAGAATCAGGAAGCAAAGTTACGCAAGAAGCGAGTGATGGCTAACACGGCCCCACTCAGGCCGTGATAGCCTGACCGCCAGCTTTTTCGAGTTTAGCCTTAGCCGAACCCGTAAATTTCTGCGCAGTCACCTTGAGGGCGCGGGTGATTTCACCATCGCCGAGAATTTTAAGCGTCTTGATGCCCCCGCGCACGAGGCCAGCTTGCGCTAATACTTCTGCATTCACTTCAGAAATTGCAGCATCAAGTCGCGCGAGATCGCCGACATTAACAACCGCATAGCTGGTACGAAATTCGTAGTTGTTGAATCCGCGACGCGGCAATTTACGGTACAGGGGCATCTGGCCGCCCTCAAAACCTGGCCGGATAGAACTGCCGGAGCGAGCGCTCTGGCCCTTACCACCGCGCGTGGAGGTTTTACCGTGACCGCCGCCTTCGCCGCAGCCAACGCGTTTCTTGCGGTGCACCGCACCGGGGACATTTTTGAGATCGTGAAGACGCATGATAGTTATTCCTGATTAGTGCGCCGCACCTCAGCGATGAGGCGCGACTCGGAGTTTGATGAATTAAATTAAGCGCGGAGGGCTTTGAAATCTTCTTCTAGCCGGAGTTGGCGCAGTCCGTTCAAAGTGGCATGCACAACGGCAATATGATTTTTGGAGCCCATCGATTTTGTCAGAACATTGTGGACGCCAGCGGCTTCAAGAACCGCCCGCACCCCGCCGCCAGCAATCAAGCCAGTGCCAGTGGAAGCGGGGCGAAGAAATACTTTACCCCCATCGTATTCACCGAGGACCTCGTGCGGAATTGTGCTGCCCTTGAGTTTGACCGACACCATCCGCTTTTTGGCTGACTCGGTAGATTTTTTAATCGCATCAGGCACTTCGTTAGCCTTGCCGTAGCCGATGCCGACATTGCCCTTGCCGTCGCCCACGACAGATAAAGCCGAGAAGCTAAAGCGGCGACCGCCTTTAACTACTTTGGCGCAGCGATTGATGAATACGACTTTCTCGTACATGCCGGGCTCAGCCGATTCTTTATTGGAGCGCTGGCCGGAAGACGATCTGGTTGAATTGTAATTCATGAGCGGAGATTAAAATTGTAGACCACCCTCACGGGCAGCATCAGCAAAAATTTTGACGCGACCGTGGAAGAGACGACCGTTGCGATCGAAAACCACCCCAGTGATACCAACGGCTTTGGCTTTGGCCGCAAAAGCAGCGCCGAGCGATTTGGCACCGGCAACATTGCCCTTTACTTGCGATTTCCGGGTCTCGGGATCGAGCGTAGAAAGAAATACGAGGGTCGCGCCCGCATCGTCGTTTACCGCCTGCGCGTAAATATGCTTGCCGGAGAATTTGACACTCAGGCGAGGGCGCACGGCCGTACCGGTCACTTTCTTGCGAATGCGCCATTTGCGCTTCTGGAGGAGCTGAGCTTTGTAAACTGTTTTCATGGGTGGTGGTTCGTTTAAGCGACGGTCTTACCTTCCTTACGACGGACCCGTTCAGCGTACTCGCCGACAATACGCACGCCCTTGCCCTTATAAGGCTCTGGCGGATAGTAAGCGCGAATTTCAGCGGTGACCTGACCGACGAGTTGCTTATCAGCACCTTCAATTTTTAATTTGGTCTGATCGGTAACGGTAATTTTGATGCCTTCAGGAATATCGTGAAGAATCGGATGCGAATAGCCCAAGGCGAGGTCAAGCTGCTTGCCCTTGAGGATGGCTTTGAAACCAACCCCTTGAATCTCAAGCTCTTTAAGATAACCGACACTAACGCCCTTAACCATACCAGCTATGACGGAGCGAGCCGTGCCATACATCGCGCGAGAAAACCGCGTCTCATCGAGCGGTGATACACAAATGGTGTTATCTTTCTTTTCAATTTTAACGACTGAAGCAAAAGTCTTGGAGACTTTGCCCTTAGGCCCCTCGACAGACACGGTGGTGTCTTTAATGTCGATTTTGACCTTGTCAGGAATTTGGACGGGTTGTTTGCCGATTCTGCTCATGGTGGTTATTCTCCTTACCAGACGGTGCAGACGAGTTCGCCGCCGAGTTTATGGCGCCGAGCGTCTTGGTCCTTCATGAGACCCTTGGAAGTGGAAATGATAGAAAGACCGAGGCCATTCAAGACACGCGGGATTTCAGAGTAGCCGGTGTAAATTCGGCGGCCAGGGGTTGAAGTGCGTTTGAGACCAGTAATAACCGGAGCGCTATCGACATACTTCATCGTTACGATGAGAGTCTTATGCCCGCGCTCTTCAGTCCCGGTGGCGACTGCACGTACGAAACCTTCGGCTTTAAGAATGCCGGCGAGACTTTCCTTAAGTTTAGAGTGCGGCATGACGCACTCGGCGAGACCGGCCTTCGACGCATTGCGTAGGCGGGTCAAAAAATCACTAATCGGATCGGTCATGGATGGATGGAGGTTAGATTGCCCGTCGGATCATATCCGACTTCCGGCGGGAAAGTTTTTTACCAGGAGGATTTAGTGACTCCAGGAATCTTGCCGGCAAGCGCGAGTTCGCGGAGCGTGATGCGGGAGACACCGAAACGGCGATGAAAGCCGCGCGGTCGACCGCTGAGCGAGCAACGGTTACGAATGCGGATCTTTGAAGAATTACGAGGTAATTTAGCGAGCTGCTTTTGCGCGGCGAAAAATTCTTCGTCGGTAGTAGCGGGATTGGCGAGAATCGCCTTTAGCTCCGCACGCTTGACAGCATGCTTAGCGGTAAGGCGGATACGCTTCTTGTTGCGTTCGATAGCAGAGGTTTTCGGCATGGCGCGATCAGGTTAGGCAGCGGTGGATTTGGCAGGCACTGGATCGATCCGGCGGAACGGCATGCCCATGAGTTTTAAAAATTCGCGAGCTTCATCATCCGACTCAGCCGAGGTCACAAAAGTAATATCAAGGCCCATCTGGCGCTTGTTATTTTCGACAACGATTTCTGGGAAAATAGTAAAATCGGTGATGCCGATGGTATAATTCCCCTGCCCATCCAATTTATTAGGCACCCCGCGAAAATCGCGAATAGACGGTAGCGCCACAGCGAGGAGGCGCATAAAGAAATGCCACATACTTTCGCCGCGCAGCGTAACGTGGCACCCCGTAATTTGATTGGGCTTAAGCTTGAAATTGGCGATAGCCTTTTTCGAACGATTAAGCACAGGCTTCTGGCCAGCTATCAGGCCGATATCACGCGCAGTCTCCGCGATGATATTTTTGTCGGCCTCGGAGCTAATGCCGGTATTGATAACAATTTTATCAAGCTTAGGCACCTGATGCTTATTGGTATAACCGCGAGCGGCAGTCAAAGCGGGAATAACCGTTTCGACGTAGTGTTTTTGTAAAGGGGTGAGTAGTTTGCTCATGGGTGCGACCGGGTTTCCGAGCCGGATGCTTAATGGTTAAGATAAATAATCGAGATTCCTGCCGGCTCAGGCCTTGGCCACGGTCGTGACTGGCAGTTTAGTGCGCTTCGACTGCTCATAGCGGGAAAGCAGCATAAGATTTGAGACGTGAATCGTACCCTCACGTTCAGCAATTTTCCCCTGGGGGTTTTCTTGGGATTTCTTAAGATGTTTTTTGATCATCGCTACGCCCTCAACGACCGCACGATTTTTAGCCGCACGAATCTCGAGAACTTTGCCCTGCTTCCCTTTATGGGAACCAGCGATGACGATTACCGCATCGTTACGTTTGATATGGAATTGCTGCATGTTAGAGGACCTCCGGAGCGAGCGAGATGATCTTCATGTAATTCTTGGCGCGGAGCTCGCGAGCAACCGGGCCGAAAATGCGGGTCCCCTTAGGATTGCCATCTTCCCCGATAATAACCACCGCGTTACTGTCAAAACGGAGATAGCTGCCGTCGGCGCGACGCAGCGGAGCCCGCGTCCGTACGATGACGGCCTTGACGACCTCCCCTTTTTTTACCGTAGCATCGGTGCTGCTCTCTTTAATATTGATTGTAATAATATCGCCGACGTGAGCGTAGCGGGAAGGATGCCCGATCTTGCCGATCATGGACGCGCGGCGCGCGCCAGTATTATCGGCAATATCAAGAATAGAACGCATTTGAATCATGGTAGTGTCTCCTGGAAATAAATTAGGCCTTCGCAGCCTGATTCAACTTGGTGGTCTTAGTGGGCACAGCAGCGGCGACGTCGTGTTCAGAGACGGCGAGGAGATTAAGGCCAACCGAGGCCTCAACGATCCGGATAACGCGCCAACGCTTCAATCGACTAATGGGACGGGTTTCCATAACCTCAATTTTATCCCCGATTTTGGTTTCATTTTTCTCGTCGTGCACATGCAAGACGGTTTTACGATTGATCACCTTGTGATAAAGCGGATGCGGCGTCTTGTAGGGAACGGTAACCTTGACTGATTTGTCGCCCATCTTGGAGCTGACGAAACCAATCACTGTTTTGCGGCGATTTTGGCGGGCGTGAGTGGACATGATAATAAGCGGTTAGCGCTGGGCTTTAGGCAACCTGCGGGGTTTGCTTCTGCTTCAAGATGGTCTCAAGGCGGGCGATATCTTTACGATATTCGCGCAGCAAATGAGGCTTTTCAATTTGGCCGGTGTGCTTGCGCAAGCGCAATTGGAGCAATTTTTCGCGCGACTCGCGAATTTTAGTAATAATCTCAGCTGGGGCGAGATCGCGGATTTCTTTGGCATTCATGACAGTCGTTCTCCTGTAAAATTAAGCGGCGAAGCCTTCGCGGACGATAAAGCGGCAGCGGAAAGGTAATTTAGCATCGGCTAGGCGAAATGCCTCCCGAGCAATGGTGAGGGATACGCCGGCCAGTTCGAACAGCACCGCCCCTGGTTTAATCACGGCGACGTAATATTCGACCGGACCTTTACCTTGGCCCATACGTACTTCGGCCGGCTTCTTAGTCACTGGCTTATGGGGGAAAATCCGAATCCAGAGTTTACCTTTGCGCTTGAGATGGCGGGCAATGGTAACGCGAGCAGCTTCAATCTGTTGGCCGGTCATGGGACCGCGCGAGAGAGATTGCAGGCCGAATTCACCGAAGGCGAGAGTGTTGCCGCGCTTGGCATTGCCAGCGCGGGAACCTTTCATCGACTTGCGGTATTTAGTGCGGGCGGGTGAGAGAGCGGGCATGGGAACAGTGGGCGTTGAGCGATAAGCTTAGGGCCAGGTGAACAGTTTAGTTGGCTTCGTCTTTTTTACAGATCCAGCATTTAACGCCGATTTTGCCCCAGACGGTCTGGGCCTCAGCGAATCCGTAATCAATATTCTCACGCAAAGTCTGCAGCGGGATGCGTCCTTGACGCTGCCACTCACGGCGCGCGATATCTGCACCACCGAGGCGGCCAGAACACTGAATTTTAATCCCGTCAATACCGAGGGACATTGCAATTTGAATAGATTTTTTAATCGCCCGCCGGAAGGCAATGCGGCGCTCGAGTTGGAGCGCCACGTTCTCGGCGACTAATTGGGCCTCTACTTCAGGCTTTTTCACTTCCTGAATGTCGAGCAAGACTTCCTTGCCCGTGAGTTTAGCCAGTTGCAGCTTCATCGTTTCGACCTCTTGGCCTTTCTTGCCGATGACAATACCAGGGCGCGCGGTAAAAATCTTGACGCGAACGCGATTACCCGCGCGCTCAATGAAGATGCGCGGCACGGAAGCTTGCTTCAGCTTTTCCATCAGCGTGGTGCGGATGACTTGATCCTCATGGAGGAGCTTAGCGAAATCCTTCTTGCGCGCAAACCAGCGTGACTGCCAGTTGCGACGGACGGCGAGGCGAAAGCCTGTAGGGTTAGTCTTTTGTCCCATGGTAAAAAATTAGTTGGTTTTGCCGTCGGATAGAATGATGCGCAGATGCGACATGCGCTTGACGCGAGGCTTAGCTGAGCCGCGAGCGCCGGCCTTAAATCGCTTTAAGACTGGACCGTTCTCAACCAAGGCGCGATGGACCACAAGTTGGTCAGCCGAGATGCTATTATTATTCTCCGCGTTAGCCACGGCGCTCTTGAGCGTCTTGACGAGCAAGCGGGAAGATTTGCGCGGGATGAGCGTGAGAAAGTCGATCGCTGCGTTGACGGCACGGCCTTGGATAAGGCGCGCGACTTCGCGAACCTTCTTCGGCGACATGTGCGCGTTGCGGGTGAGAGCTTGAATTTCCATGATGGTGTTCCAGTTAGGCCGAGGCCTCAAATTTCCTTACGGGTCATGCCACCATGCGACTTAAAGATACGCGTGGGAGCGAACTCGCCGAGCTTATGGCCGACCATGTTTTCCGTGACATACACGGCGACATGGTTCTTGCCATTGTGTACGCTGATAGTGTGACCGACGAATTCAGGCGTAATCGTCGAACGACGACTCCAAGTCTGAATCGGCTTACGGGTGCCGGCGATCTTAGCCGCCTTCTGGATTTTCTCCAGAAGGTGGTAATCGACAAAGAAACCTTTTTTGATGGAACGGGCCATGGTACGAAGTCGTTGGGATTATTTCTTGCCGCGCGGCGGACGACCGTTGGCGCGAATGAGAATGAAGGAACTGGAGAGCTTAGTCCGGCGACGGGTAGGGAAACCTTTGGCAAGTTGACCCCACGGAGAAACCAAGTGTTGACGACCCCCACCACCCTTGGACTTACCTTGACCACCACCATTGGGGTGATCAACTGGGTTCATGGCGACACCGCGCACGCGAGGCCGACGACCGAGCCAGCGATTACGACCAGCTTTGCCGAGCTTCCGCTTGCTGTGATCAGCGTTAGAAACCTCGCCAATACTAGCCCGGCACTGGGCGTTAACGAGACGAGTCTCACCTGAGGCCATCTTGATTTGCGCGTAACCGTCCTCGATCGAGATCAGCTCGACCGAAGTGCCGGCGGAACGTGCGATTTGAGCACCGCGCCCAGGCATAAGCTCAACAGCATGAAGCTTGGTGGCGGGAGGAATCGCTGACAACAGGAACGAGTTACCTGGGCGAAAATCATTAGTGTCAGTTTTTAGCGCATTATAAATAGTATCGCCGACGCTTAAACCCTGAGGAGCTAACACGTAGCTTTTTGTGCCATCAGCATAAGCCAGAAGCGCAAGCAATGCACTGCGGTTAGGATCATACTCGATCGCTTGAACCTTAGCCGGCATGTCGAGCTTGGTGCGCTTGAAGTCGATAATACGATAAAGCTTTTTATGACCACCGCCACGGCGGCGTGACGTGATGCGACCATACGCATTGCGACCGCCAGTCTTATTCTTCGACTCGACGAGGGAACGCTCGGGGCGCTTAGTAGAAATGTCATCCGGACGATTCAGGGTAGTGAACCGGAGGGACGCAGTGAGAGGACGGAAAGATTTTAGGGCCATGGTAGATTAATTTCCTGGGCTCAGCTAAGTTCGATCTTATCACCCTGTTTTAGAGTGACGATGGCGCGCTTGCTATCGGAAGTAGTGATCGGTTGACCGCGACGTGATTTTTTCGGCTTACCCTTGCGGTTAATGATATTAACGCGAGTAACGGAGACCTTAAAGGTCTGCTCGATGGCCTCGCGCACCGTATATTTGGTGGCAGACGAGAACACGTCGAAGGTGTATTGCCCGTAATTGGAAGAGAGCTTATTAGACTTCTCCGTCAGACGGAGATGTTTGAGGACTGTATCGGCGTTAATCATGACTGGGCTCCGTTGGCGCGGGTGATGATTTTTTCAAGGGCCTTGGTCGACACAATGATCTTAGCGTAAGTGCAAAGATCGAGCGTGTTGAGTTTAGCAGCCGCCTGAAGTGTGACCCGAGCAAGATTGCTCGCGGCGCGAGTGGTCTCGCTCGTAAAGGGATCATCAACAATGAGGACCTTGCCCTTAGGGGCAATACGCGCGATCACCGCATTCATGACCTTGGTCTTCATCTCTTTTGAAACAAAAGCCTCGATGACGCTGATGTCACCAGCGAGCGCGCGATCAAACAAAGCGCGGTTGAAAGCGAGATGCTTAACTTTACCGTTAATTTTCTTGGAATAATCCCGCGGCTTAGGGCCGAAGACAACGCCCCCGCCGCCCCATAAGGGAGAACGAATAGAACCCGCGCGAGCGCGACCCGTCCCCTTCTGGGCCCAAGGTTTCTTACCGCCACCGCGGACTTCCCCGCGCGTCTTGGTTGAGTGCGTGCCGAGACGCGCATTGGCTTTATGGGCAACGACGACCTCTTTGACGGCTTGCAGACCTTTGCTGCCCTCAAACGTCGGAAGGTTAAAATCAGCCTCGCGGCTTTGCGTAGCGTCAGGTGTAAAAATAGTGAGCTTCATGTGATGACGTTCTCCGGTGATCAAGCTTGCTTGGCTTTTTTGCCGGCTCGGATAATTACATCGTCGCCGTTAGCTCCTGGAATGCAGCCATTGACGAGGATTAGATTCTTGTCGGCGATGATCTGCACCACGCGCAAATTTTGTACGGTGCGAAATTGGCTACCCATATGACCTGGCATGCGCTGATTTTTCCATACCCGACCAGGAGTTTGGCGCATACCCACCGAGCCGATGCGACGATGAAACATGGAACCGTGTGCGGCTGGACCGCCGCCAACACGAAAGCGCTTCACCACACCTTGAAAACCTTTACCCTTAGACACGCCGATCACATCGACGATCTGGCCTTCAGCGAAAATTGCTACGGTGATTACATCGCCGAGCTTTACCGCAGGAACCTCCGTGAGACGGACCTCATTTAGAACGCGGGGCGTGGCGTTTAGCCCTGCCTTTTTCGCGTGATTACTTTCCGCCTTGGACGCATTTTTTATCTTCTGGGCGCCAAAGCCAAGTTGCACAGCGTTATAGCCGTCAGACGAAAGCGTCTTGATTTGAACAACCGGACATGGGCCGGCTTCCACGACGGTAACCGGGATCAAGACGTTTTGAGCGTCATAGACCTGGGTCATTCCGATTTTTTTTCCTAATAGTGTAGCGATCATGGGCTAAGTGGTAGGTGGCAGTTTATTACCGTTTGTTTAGACCTACTTTAACAAGGGCCGGGATTAGCCGGCTGGCTGCTAAGATGGGGAGAAGTGGAGTTTAGACGTTGATGGTGATATCGACGCCCGAAGGTAAATTAAGTTTTTTGAGTTCATCGACGGTTTGAGCGGTGGGCTCAAGAATATCAATGAGGCGCTTGTGAGTGCGTGATTCGAATTGCTCCATCGATTTTTTATCGACGTGCGGAGAGCGATTGACCGAAAGCTTTACGATATGAGTGGGAAGCGGGATAGGCCCCGATACACGAGCGCCGGAGCGCTTGGCGGTTTCCACGATTTCCACAGCGGATTGATCGATTACTCGATAATCGTAGCCTTGGAGTTTGATGCGAATGCGTTGGCCTTTCATGGCGATATAAAGAACGAGGGTTAAAAATTAAGTACGAGCCGGGCCCTTCGCATTGGTCTCGACAATCTTGGCGAGCTGCGAGTTCGGAACCTGGGCGAAGTGAGAAGGCGTGATGGAGGCGCTAGCTCTACCCTTCGATAATGAGCGAATGTCGGTGACGTAACCGAAGAGTAACTCAAGAGGAACGTGCGCGGTAATGATGCACGCTCCCGATTTATTTTCCATGCTCTGAATCTGACCACGACGACGATTGATGTCCCCCAACAGATCGCCTTGATACTCTTCTGGGGTCGTCACCTCGACGCCCATGATGGGCTCGAGCAAAATTGGTCCAGCCTGCTTCATCGCATCCTTAAAAGCGAAAATGCCAGCCATTTTAAATGCGAGCTCCGACGAATCGACCTCGTGAAAGGAACCATCGGTGATGCGAATAATCGCGTCCACAACCGGAAACCCAGCCACAACTCCATTATTTGAGCCTTCCAAAATACCTTCCGTCGCCGGCTTGATAAATTCCTTAGGAATTGAACCACCGACCGTCTCATTGATAACTTCGACGCCCTTACCTTTTACGTTCGGCTCGAGCTTAATAACAACGTGGCCGTATTGGCCCTTACCGCCAGACTGACGGATAAATTTACCTTCGCCATCAGCCGCCTTTGCGATTGTTTCGCGGTAGGCGATCTGCGGCTTACCCGAGGTAGCCTCGACCTTAAATTCACGCTTCATGCGATCGCGGATAATATCAAGATGCAGTTCGCCCATGCCGGCGATAATGATCTGACCCGTATCTTGATCGGTTTTAACGCGAAGGGTAGGATCTTCTGCTACTAAGCGCTGCAAAGCCATGCCCATTTTCTCTTGGTCAGCCTTTGAATTAGGCTCGATCGACATCGCGATGACCGGCTCGGGGAAAGAAGGTGGCTCCAGACGAATATCAAAATCTTCGTCGCAGAGCGTATCGCCTGTAATAACGTCTTTCACGCCAACGACGGCGCAAATATCGCCCGAGAAAGCCATATCAATATCTTCGCGCTCGATGGCGCGCATTAATACTAGCCGAGAAACGCGTTCGCTGCGGCGAGTCCGCGGATTATAAACGGCCATACCGCGAGGCAATGTGCCGGTGTACACACGGAAAAATACCAGCTTACCCACAAAGGGGTCCGTCCAAAGCTTGAAGGCTAGACCAGCGAGCTTGCCCTTATCGTTAACGACGGCTTGCACAGGCTGTCCGTCACTATCTTGACCCTGCATCGGAGGAACATCGATAGGGCTTGGAAGATAATTAACCACACAATCAAGGAGACGCTGCACCCCTTTTTTCTTAAACGCGGAGCCCGGAATAACCCCGGTAAACTGAAGAGAAATGGTAGCCTTACGTACGCCAAGCAAAAGCTCCAGCACAGAAATTTCTTGGCCGTTGAGGTATTTTTCCGCAATGACATCATCAAAATCACAAACAGCCTCGATGAGTTTATCTCGGTACTCTTTGACCTGCGCCTTCATATTGGCAGGAACCTCGCTCGTAATCGGATTCATTCCGAGGGGGTCTGTCGTGTCGTCAAAAATATAGGCAATCTGCTGCACTAAATCAATGAGGCCGGTAAAATTCTCCTCAGCGCCAATGGGCAGGAAGAGAGGATGAGCGTTAGCTTTGAGCTTCTCGCGCATTTCCTCGACTGCTCGGAAGAAATTAGCCCCAGTGCGGTCCATTTTATTAATGAAGGCAACGCGAGGAACTTTGTATTTGTTGGCCTGGCGCCAAACAGTCTCAGACTGAGGCTGCACTCCAGCTACTGCGCAAAATACGGCTACCGCCCCATCAAGAACGCGCAAGGAACGCTCGACCTCAGCGGTAAAATCTACGTGGCCTGGTGTGTCGATAATATTGATGCGCTGTTTGATTCCTTTCCAAGGGCCCCAAGAGGCATTCCAAGCACAAGAAATGGCCGCGGCCGTGATTGTGATTCCGCGCTCGCGCTCTTGCTCCATCCAGTCGGTTACGGTGGTACCCTCGTGGACTTCGCCCATCTTATGGACGGCCCCAGAATAAAATAAAATACGCTCAGTCGTGGTCGTCTTGCCCGCATCAATGTGCGCAGCGATGCCAATGTTACGGGTCCACTCGAGAGGGAAAGGACGATCCTTGGAGTTAACCGGCGAGATATTCGCTTTATCGGTAACGACAACAATACTAGGGGAGGCAGCGACAGACATGCTTATAATTCCTTACCAGCGGAGATGAGCAAAGGCGCGATTCGCCTGGGCCATCTTATGCATCTCTTCCTTCTTCTTAACCACCGAGCCCGTATTGTTGTACGCGTCGATAATTTCTGCGGCGATAGCATCGCGCATTGGCGTTCCCTTGCGGCCAGTAGCAGCATTAACCATCCAACGGAGAGCCAATGATTCTTGGCGCTCAAAGGATATTTCTACCGGCACCTGATACGTAGCCCCGCCGACGCGACGGCTCTTAACTTCCAGCTTGGGCCGCGCATTTTCCATCGCCCCCATCAATAAATCAACCGGATCGCCCTTCTGCAGCTTTTCGCTTACGCGCTCAAAAGCACCGTAAACAATACGCTCAGCAAGCGTACGCTTACCGCTTTTCATAATTACATTAATAAGATGCGTCACCAGCGCGCTATTATAGCGAACATCTGAGACGGGAGGACGATGAGTAGCTCTACGGCGACGTGACATGGCGGCTTAAAAAAGAACGAGGGTTAGGAGGCCTTAACGGCTTTCGGGCGCTTAACGCCATACTTGGAGCGGGACCGACGGCGCTTCTCAACACCAGTAGCGTCGAGAGTGCCGCGTACGATATGGTAGCGAACGCCGGGAAGATCCTTCACGCGGCCGCCGCGCACGAGCACAATAGAATGCTCCTGCAAATTATGCCCTTCATCAGGGATATAGGAAATGACCTCAACGCCGTTAGTTAGGCGAACCTTGGCAACCTTACGGATAGCCGAATTAGGTTTCTTGGGCGTACGGGTCATAACCTGCACGCAAACGCCGCGCCGGAAGGGATTACCCTGCAACGCCGGAGCCTTGGACTTCGCGACAATCCGGCGACGTCCTTTTCTCACGAGTTGGTTGATGGTTGGCATGTGGTGTGATGGCAGGTTTGAAAAAGGGGAAAGGGGCGCGGAACCTACCGGAGGCGAAGCCCCCCGCAAGCACTATTTCGCGCTTTATATAGAAAACAAATTCAAGGAGAAATTACCCAGAATTTATCTCATAGAGACCTACGCAGTTTAGCTGCTGAGGCCGCAAGTAACGAACCGAACGTTAAGAAAAGCATGTCACTTACTTGCACTTCAAGTGCTAAATTATGAAAAGTGAAGAAAAGTTGTTCACAATCGACTGCAACCCAGCCCAAACCATCATAGCGACTCCCTTCCCAGTCTATCGATCGGAATCAAATAAGGCAAATTATCACCCCCCTTTTTATCCCGCTACTACATTCCGTGATTAGATCAGATGTCCCCCCGACAAAAATCATCCAATCGCTACGGCTACGATGAAGCAAACGAGCCAAACAAGAGACTCAACCGTTTAGTACTCTGAGCCCTCCGCACGATGACTAAATAGCGGTAGAATGCGCTGATTAGCTGCCGGCATTTTTTAAATACCTTAGCGTTCGCTTTGCTTGTAATGCTAAATTTTTACCAAAAAAAGCCGCGAACTTTCGTTCGCGGCTTAGAATTTTTTATCTGCGACCGCTTAGCTAGCAGCAGCCACCGCCTTTGGTGTTTCGTCCATCGGAATTTCCCCACCGAGAGGGAGCGTTACCTTGAGCTTCTTGTAACCAGGCCAGCCCGTGCCAGCAGGAATCAAGTGGCCCATGATAACATTTTCCTTGAAGCCCTTGAGGTGGTCGACCTTGCCCAGCGTCGAAGCATCGGTTAAGACGCGAGTCGTCTCTTGGAAAGAAGCGGCAGAGATGAAACTCTCTGTCTCAAGCGAGGCCTTGGTAATGCCCAAGAGGATCGGCTCAGCTTCGGCGGGTTTACCACCAGCCGCGTCAATCCGCTTGTTTTCGCGCAAGAATGCCACGCGATCAATTTGCTCACCCCAAAACCACTCGGTATCACCCGGATCAGAAATGCGTACCTTGCGGAGCATCTGACGGATGATGACTTCGATATGTTTATCATTAATGGTAACACCTTGAAGACGATAGACTTCTTGCACTTGTCCGATAAGAAATTCGTACAATGCGGTTGGCCCGAGAATCTCTAGAATCTCGTGTGGATCAGCTGAGCCTTCTGTCAAATGTTGGCCCTTATGCACGACATCGCCAGCCTGCACGATGATATGCTTACCGTGCGGGATAAGATGCTCTTCCTCGGAGCCAGCCTCTTCATGACGAACCACGAGCTTGCGCTTGCCACGAATTGATCCTTCAAACGAAACGACCCCTTCAATCCGCGCCATTTCGGCGGCTTCCTTTGGACGGCGAGCTTCGAAGAGCTCAGCCACACGGGGAAGACCGCCCGTAATATCCTTGGTGACAGAGGCCTGACGAGGCGTCTTAGCCAGCAAGGCACCTGGGGTGATAATGTCACTTTCTGCGACAGAGATCTGCGCCCCAGTAGGAATTGAATAAGCGGCAACCGGTTTCCCGTGGTCGTCGCGAACCTCAATCTGCGGATTAAGATCTTCTTTGTGTTCGATCACTACAGTCGCAATGCGGCCAGTGGACTCGTCGAGCTCACGCTTAACCGTTACCCCTGGGATCATATCCTTGAAGTGCAGCGTACCAGCTTTCTCAGAGAGGACTGGAATGTTGTAAGGATCCCATTGGGCAATCGTATCACCCTTCGTAACTTTCGCCCCGTCGGTGACCGACAGGAAGGTGCCAACCACGATGGGGTAGGACTCTAGCTCGCGATCATTTTCATCAATAATCAGAAGTGAGCCAGTCTTGTTGAGAACAATATTGAAGCCTTCTGCCGTCTGTACGAGCCGAAGGCCGCGATATTTAACGAGACCGGAATTACGGACCTTGATCTCAGGGTTCTTAGAACCAGCGGAGGCAACGCCACCGATGTGGAACGTGCGCATGGTAAGCTGCGTACCAGGCTCCCCAATAGACTGCGCGGCGATGATACCAACGGAGTCACCAATTTTCGCCACTTTATTGGTGGCGGGGTTAATGCCGTAAGATTTGGCGTCGATGCCCTGTTCACTGGTAGAAGTGAGCGGAGAAAGCACTTTGACGCGCTCAATGCCCGAGTCTTCGATGCGCTTGGAGAATTCCTCTGTAATAAGTTCGCCGGCATCAACAATGGTTTTAGTTGGATTGAGTGGATCGAAGATATCGTCGGCGGAGAAGCGACCTACGATGCGCTCTGCCAAGGTCACCAACATGGTTTCGCCTTCGAAAATAGCTTTCTTCCAGATACCATCGCGAGTGCCACAATCCTCTTCCGTGACGACGGCGTCCATAGCCACATCGCAAAGCTTGCGCGTCATGTAACCAGCGTCCGCCGTCTTGAGCGCGGTATCCGCGAGACCCTTACGGGCACCGTGCGTGGAGATAAAGTATTCAAGCACAGTGAGACCTTCGCGGAACGAGGACAGGATGGGGCGCTCAATGATTTCGCCGGAAGGCTTAGCCATTAACCCGCGCAGGCCGCACAATTGACGAACCTGCTGCTTGTTACCGCGTGCGCCCGAGTCCATCATGATATAGACTGGATTAACCTCAGGCTTGCCGTCATTGTTCTCGAGCTTGGCAAAGACAGCTTTCGCGATGCGATCGGTCGCACCGGTCCAGATATCGATGATCTTGTTGTAGCGCTCACCGGAGGTGATAATGCCCTTTTTATATTGGGATTCGACCTCGTCGACCTTCTTACGGGCATCATGCACGATCTCCTTCTTATTCTCCGGGATAATCATGTCGTCGATGCCGATCGAGATGCCGGCCTGCATAGCGGTCTGGAAACCCAGTTCCTTCAATCGATCGAGCGTTTCCACCGTCACGCGATCACCAGCGACCTTATAGGTATTGAGAATGAGATCACCTAGCTTGCCCTTCGGCACTGGGAAATTAATGAAGCCCAATGCAGGTGGCCAAATTTCATTAAAGATTACTCGGCCCACGGTCGTACGAAGCACTTTACGCTCCTTGTTACCGTAAACAGTGTCCTTCTTGAAATCGGGATTCGGCACCTCAATCCAGTCGTGCATTTTGAGGGCCCCATCGGCCTTAACATAAAGCACTTCGTGGAGTCCAGAGAGCAACGGCACCCGTGCGCCCTTCGCGGGCTTCGTGCGCGGCTCAATGGTGAGATAATAAGCACCCAAGACGATGTCTTGGGACGGAGTGAGGATCGGCTTACCAGAAGACGGCGAGAATATATTATTCGTCGACATCATCAGCAGCTTACACTCGAGGATAGCCTCAAGCGATAAGGGCACGTGGACAGCCATTTGGTCGCCGTCGAAATCTGCGTTGTAAGCGGTACAGACGAGGGGATGGACGCGGATCGAAGATCCCTCGATCAGCACTGGCTCGAAAGCTTGGATCGAAAGGCGGTGCAAGGTCGGCGCACGATTAAGCAACACCGGATGCCCCTTTGTAACTTCTTCGAGAATGTCCCATACTTCAGGAGATTTCTTTTCAATCATCTTGCGCGCGCCGCGAACGGTGTGCACGAAACCGAGCTCCTTCAGGCGGCGAATGATGAATGGCTCAAAAAGGACGAGCGCCATTTTCTTAGGCAGGCCACACTGATGCAGCTTCAACTCTGGACCGATGACGATCACGGAACGACCAGAGTAGTCGACCCGCTTCCCAAGCAAATTTTGCCGGAAACGACCCTGCTTGCCTTTCAGCATATCAGAGAGCGATTTCAGCGGACGATTGCCCGCGCCTGTTACCGGGCGGCCGTGACGACCATTGTCAAACAAGGCGTCAACCGCCTCCTGCAACATACGTTTCTCATTATGAATAATAACGTCAGGCGTCTTAAGCTGCATCAAATTGCGCAGACGATTATTGCGATTGATAACGCGGCGATAGAGATCGTTAAGATCGGAAGTCGCAAAGCGCCCCCCTTCGAGAGGAACTAACGGACGCAGATCGGGTGGGATAACTGGGAGCACTTCGAGCACCATCCATTCGGGACGGGACTTGGAATTAATGAACCCGCCAATGACCTTCAGACGCTTCGAGAGCTTTTTCTTAATCTGCTTCGAGCGAGTGGCCCGCATCGTCTCATGCAGTTCAGCCACCACGGCGGGCATGTCGATTTGGATCAGGACATCACGGATAGCTTCGGCGCCCATTTTCGCAGTAAAGGCATCCGCCCCATATTCTTCCACGGCCTGCTGGTGCTCTGTTTGCGTCAGCAACTGCTTAAGCAAGAGAGGAGTCTTGCCCGGATTAGTGACCATGAAATTCTCGTAATAAATCACCCGCTCAAGTGAGCGGGCGGTCATATCGAGCAACAGACCCAAGCGGCTGGGCATGCTTTTGAGAAACCAGATATGGGCAACAGGGACGGCCAATTCAATATGCCCCATCCGCTCGCGACGGACGCGAGCAATAGTCACCTCAACGCCGCAACGATCGCAGACCACATCCTTGTATTTGATGCGTTTATATTTACCGCATGCGCACTCATAATCACGCACTGGGCCAAAAATCTTTTGGCAGAAAAGACCGCCTGGCTCAGGCTTGAAAGTACGATAATTAATCGTCTCAGAATTTTTCACCTCTCCCTTCGACCAAGACCGAATGGTCTCAGGCGAGGCGACGGTAATAGAAACGTTGTCGAATGGATTTTCGTCCGAACCAAGGACGGACCGGACTTCTTCACGGGCGTGTTCAGTGCTCATTGTGTTTTTTTTCCGAGGATAATGTTATAGGTTAGCGACTGCCGCCGAGGGCTTCACCAAGCGCGGTACGCTTAGCGAGTTTGATATCGAGGCAAAGGGCTTGCATTTCCTTGACCAAAACGTTGAACGATTCAGGCGTACCAGCACTCAAGGTATTATCGCCCTTGACGAGCGATTCATAGATCTTGGTGCGTCCGTTTACGTCATCAGATTTGACCGTGAGGAGCTCTTGCAGCGTATGCGCCGCGCCATAAGCCTCAAGCGCCCATACTTCCATTTCTCCGAAACGTTGCCCACCGTATTGAGCTTTGCCGCCCAACGGTTGCTGCGTGACTAACGAGTAAGGGCCGACGGCGCGTGCGTGAATCTTATGCGACACCAGATGGTTCAACTTCATCATGTAGATGTAGCCGACAACCACCTCTTGATCGAGTTTCTCGCCAGTGCGACCATCATGAAGCGGGCTCTTGCCCGACATTGGAAGGTTAGCTTCCTTGAGGTAGCCGCGCACCTTACTTTCAGGAATACCGTCAAACACCGGGGTGGCGACCTTGATGCCTAATTTTTTACAGGCCCATCCCAGGTGGGTCTCAAGCACTTGGCCTACATTCATCCGTGAAGGCACCCCGAGTGGGTTAAGGCAAATTTCGATGGGGGTTCCATCAGGCAAAAACGGCATGTCTTCTTCCGGCACAATCTTGGCGACCACCCCCTTGTTCCCATGACGGCCGGCCATTTTATCTCCGACCTCAAGTTTTTGCTTAGTGGCGATATAAACTTTTACCGTTTTGATCACACCAGGGCCATTTTCGTCGCCCGTTTCAATGGTCGCAATCTTGCGTTCGCGATCGCCTTCCAGCTCATCGAATTTTGATTGGAAGGAAGCGATAATCTCCATGATCTTAATGCGAACAGGGGAAGGATCGATTTCGATATGCTTCGCCACGGCCGCCAATTTACGGAGTAAGGTTTTGGTGATTTTGCGGTTGGCGGGAATGATAATTTCCCCCGTTTGGCCGTTAATTACATCGAGCGGAATTTTTTCGCCGAGCAAGATATTGGAAAGCGCTTCGGTTAATTGCTCCCGCAATTTATCCATCTGCGTTTTATAATCTTCCTGAATCTGCTTTACTTGCCGACGACGATCGGACGGAGAGAGGCGGTCGCGCTCAGCATCGAGACGACTGGTCGAGACTTTCACATCCATGATGATCCCGTTCACCCCTGATGGAACAATGAGTGATGTATCTTTAACGTCAGCCGCTTTTTCACCGAAGATAGCGCGTAAGAGCTTCTCTTCTGGCGCAAGCTCGGTCTCAGATTTGGGCGTGATTTTACCGACGAGAAGATCGCCAGGTTTAACTTCAGCCCCGATACGAATAACCCCGTTATGGTCGAGATGCTTAAGCGCTTCTTCCCCAATATTAGGAATATCACGCGTAATTTCCTCCGGCCCGAGCTTAGTGTCACGGGCAATAACTTCAAATTCCTGAACGTGAATCGAGGTAAAGATATCCTCTTTGAGCACTTTCTCAGAAATTAAAATCGCATCTTCGAAATTGTAACCATTCCAAGGCATGAAACCAACGAGCACGTTGCGCCCGAGAGCCAATTCTCCGCGATCAGTAGATGGACCATCAGCGATGCACTCGCCTTTCTTAACTTTCTGGCCCTTCTTTACGATCGGGCGCTGACTAAAACAGGTGCCAGCGTTAGAGCGCATAAACTTACGCAGCTCATAAACAAAAACATGATTTTTTGGATCATGCTTAGGGTGGCGAGGTAACTCACCATCCTTGGTCACAATGATTTGCTTGGCGTCGACCGAGGCAACTAACCCAGCCTCTTCTGCAATGACTACTGTTTTGGAGTCACTAGCGAGACGAGCCTCAAGACCAGTGCCCACGAAGGGTGCTTCAGTCTGCAAAAGTGGAACCCCTTGGCGTTGCATGTTCGAGCCCATGAGCGCGCGATTAGCGTCATCATGTTCAAGGAACGGGATCAGCCCAGCAGCGACCGAGACTACCTGCTTAGGCGAAACATCCATCAAATCGACTTCTTCCGCCGAAACTTCGAGGAAATTGCCCGAATGGCGGGCGGTAACCTTGCCGACATAGTGTCCTTTACTATCAACTTCAGCATTAGCCTGAGCGATCGTCTTACCTTCCTCTTGGTCGGCTGTGAGGTAGACTACTTTGTCAGAAATTCGGCCTTTCTCCACAACGCGATAAGGAGATTCAATGAAACCGAATTCATTAACCCGAGCGTACGTCGAGAGTGAATTGATGAGACCAATATTCGGACCCTCGGGCGTCTCAATCGGACAAATTCGGCCATAGTGAGAAGGATGAACATCGCGCACTTCAAAGCCTGCGCGCTCACGGTTCAAACCGCCAGGTCCGAGCGCAGATAACCGGCGCTTGTGTGTGAGTTCGGCCAGAGGATTAATCTGGTCCATGAATTGAGAAAGCTGACTGCGCGCGAAGAAATCGCGAATAACCGTCGTCAGCGCCTTTGGATTGATCAGCTTCTGCGGCGTGATCGAGTCCACACTCTGGTCATAAAGCGTCATCCGCTCACGAACCAAGCGTTCCGTACGGGAAAGACCGACCCGACATTGATTGGCGAGTAATTCGCCCACGGTGCGCACGCGGCGCGAGCCCAGGTGATCGATATCATCGACGATTCCGTCACTTTTCTTCAAGCGCACCAGATATTTGGTAGCGGCAACAATGTCGGCGCTATCCAAAATACGATTTTCAAGATCCATCTTCAAATCGAGCTTCTGATTGATCTTGTAACGACCAACCCGACCGAGGTCATAGCGTTTGGGATCAAAAAATAACCGTTTGAGCAAAGCCTTAGCATTCGCCGGTGTTGGCGGCTCGCCTGGGCGGAGTTTTTTATAAACTTCCTTCAGCGCCTCCTCCTCATTGCGGGTAGGATCTTTTTTGAGCGCGCGAATGATCGCACCCTCGTCTGCGGTGGTATCAATGACCCGCATCGACTTGATGTCGTGTTTCTCAAAGGTGCGAACAATTGCCTTGGTTAGCGGCTCAAAGGCACGCGCCAGCACAACCCCCTTCTGTGCATCGATCACATCCTCAACGAGAGCCAGCGTGGACACATTATCGAGGTCCAGAGCCTTGCTGACCTTTAAATCTTGAATGGTATAAAACAGATTGAGAATATCGAGATCGTTACTGAAACCGATCGAGCGCAGCAGAGTTGTGATCAAAAATTTACGACGACGACGACGACGGTCGAGGTAAACATAAAGCAAATCATTGTTATCAAATTGCACCTCCAACCAAGTCCCGCGGTCAGGAATAATGCGGAAAGAGTGCAACAGCTTGCCATTGGGATGGGTCGCAACCTCAAAGCAAATACCAGGTGAACGATGAAGCTGAGAAACCACAACCCGCTCAGCGCCATTGATGATAAAAGATCCGCGTTCGGTAACCATGGGGATATCACCCATGAAAATCTCTTCATCTTTAATGAAATCCTCTTCGCGCAAGCGCAGTTTGACGTAGAGCGGCACGGCGTATGTGACCCCCTCGCGCAAACACTCAATCTCAGAGCTCTTAGGCTCGCCGATTGTGTAGGAGACGTATTCGAGCGTTAGACGCTCATCGTAAGAATGGATAGGAAAGACCTCCTTAAAAACGGCCTCTAGGCCGTAAGGCTTGCGCTGTTTCTCTGGGGTATCTTTTTGGAGATACTCGAGATAGGAGCTAATCTGCAGCTCAATAAGGTTGGGCGGCTGAATGACTTCGCGGAGTTTGCCGAAGTTAATGCGTTCGGTATGAGTGCGGTCGGCCATGGAATTTCCCGTGTAGAGGTGAACTTAAAAACAGAGACTTAGCTATTCATGAATGAATAGCTAATTATGCGGCGCACGCGCGTGAGATCACGCTGTGCGGAAAGAACAAATGAAAAAAAGCCGAAAGACAGGTCGCGGTTGGCCGCGACCTGCTTCGGTGAATTGAGTTGATAAAGGAGTGAAATCTCCAAGTGGTTACTTGAGTTCCACTTTAGCCCCAGCGGCCTCAAGCTTCTTCTTGATTTCTTCCGCCTCAGCCTTGTTAACGCCTTCCTTGACAGGCTTGGGCGCACCTTCGACCAAATCCTTAGCCTCTTTCAGGCCCAAGCCGGTGATGGCGCGAACTTCTTTAATCGCGCCGATCTTGTTGGCCCCAGCCTCAAGGAGGACGACGGTGAATTCCGTCTTCTCTTCAGCGGCAGCAGCAGGGGCCGCGCCAGCGGCAGGGCCAGCGGCTGCGGCGGCGGCGGCGGAAACGCCCCACTTACCCTCGAGGTCTTTAACGAGGGCAGCGAGTTCGAGAATAGGCTGGGCAGAAAGCCATTCAATGACTTGGTCTTTAGTGATGTTGCTCATAGTATTTTCTCCTGAAGCGACTAGCGGTTTCGATGGATGAAACACGTTTAAGGGACGTATCCCCTAGCCTACTTCTTTGGATATTTTATTTTCTCGGCTTACACCGAGGAAAAAGGGTTAAAGTAAGTAGGGGTTAGGCCGCTGAGGCGGATGATTGTTCTTTTTTGACCTTAGCGTCGAGAACGCGAACGAAGGCCGCGCCTTGCATGGTGAGCAAGCCGAGGAACATCGAGCGCAGAGCGTCGAACGAAGGCAGATCGGCAAGCTTGGCAAGGTCAGCCGCGGTCATGAGCTTCTTGTCTAAGACGCCCACCTTCACTTCGAGCTTCTGTTTTTCTTCGATAAATTTCTTCAGCACCTTGGCGACGCCAGCAGGATTCTTTCCGCCGACAACGACCGCGGTCTGACCGGTTAAGGACTTCTCTAGGTCCGGCAAGCCGAATGCCTTGGCCGCAACCCGAAACGAGCTATTCTTAACCACATGAAATTCAGCCTTATCAGGGGATAGGCGCTTACGCAGCTCGGCCGCATCGGCGACTGTCAGCTTGGTAAAATTGGTGAGGATGACGTAGTCGGACTTCTTGAGATGCCCGGTGACCTCATCGATCAAATATTTCTTTTCTGCTCTCATAGTAGATTGTTTCCGGGTTAGAATTTATTAAACTCACCGCTTGCCAGCTTGATGCCGGGACTCATCGAGGATGAAAGCGTGACGCTCTTGATATAGTGGCCCTTGAAGGCGGCAGGCTTAGCTTTACCCACAGCCTCGAGCACCGCGGTCACATTTTCGGTAATTTGATCGACCGTGAATGAACGCTTACCAACGCCGACCCCAATATTGGCAGTCTTGTCGACTTTAAACTCTACTCGACCGGCCTTAACGGCCTTGATACCAGCAACGATGTCGTCGGTAACGGTGCCCGATTTTGGATTTGGCATCAGGCCCTTGGGCCCAAGTACACGCGCCAAGGTTCTTACCTGTTTCATGGCCTCAGTGGTCGAAATCGCCACATCGAAATCAAGCCAGCCCTCATTGATTTTAGCCATCACATCAGCTAGGCCAGCAGTGTCAGCACCGGCAGCGAGAGCCTTAGCTGGGTCGTCAGTAAAAACAACGATGCGCACTTTCTTGCCGGAGCCATTGGGCAGTGGCGTCGTGCCACGTACCATTTGGTCACCCTGGGCTGGATCGACGCCTAGGCGGAAGGACAATTCGACCGTCTCATCGAATTTAGCCTTAGGGAATTTAGCCAGAATTTCTACTGCTGCCTTAAGCGGATATTCTTTGGCGAGATCAGCGGCCGAGGCCGCGCTGCGATAGCGTTTACTTTGTTTTACGGGCATTTTTGACTCCTTGCGGTGCAAACGTCTCGAGTGAGACTCCCGCGGTGAGTGGTGTGGTTTAGGAAAATTAGTCGATGACTTCGATACCCATGTTGCGGGCTGTACCAGCGATCATACGTACCGCGGCCTCTTCGCTATTAGCGTTGAGGTCGGCCTTTTTGATTTTGATGATTTCAAGAATTTGTTTTTTTGTCACCTTGCCCACTTTATCCATATTGGGCTTAGCGGAACCGCTCGCGATACCAGCAGCTTTCTTCAGCAGCACCGAGGCCGGGGGCGACTTAAGAATAAAGGTGAAGGATTTATCAACATAGACCGTAATGACCACCGGAATGATCATTCCATTTTGGTCTTTTGTCTTGGCATTGAATTCCTTACAGAAGCCCATGATATTGACGCCTTGAGCGCCGAGAGCGGGCCCAACCGGGGGCGCCGGATTGGCGGCACCGGCAGGAAGTTGCAGACGAACGTAACCTTGGATTTTTTTTGCCATAACGAAAAGGAGTTAATTAATAAAATAAAGGGAAGGTTGTTCAGCTTTCAGAAGCGCGCTGAACCTGCCAGTATTCGAGTTCAACAGGCGTAAACCGCCCAAAAATAGAAACAGAAATTTTAAGCTTACCCCGAGCAGGGTCCACTTCATCGACTCGGCCCGTAAGATTAGCGAACGCCCCATCGGTAATTTTGACTTCCTCACCGACATCGAACGTGACCTTTGGCACTTCTTTGCCGGAAGCAGCTTCGATGCGGGCGCGTATGTCATCAATTTCAGTCTGGCGAAGTGCGGCGGGTTTATCGCCGCCGACAAAACCGATGACGCCAGCTGCATCTTTTACAAAATAGAACGGTTTAATAATGACCTGTTTTTCCAGATCATAGAGGCACATATTGATAAACACGTAACCGGGGTAAAGCTTGCGAACCTTGGTCGACTTTTTCCCGCTCTTAACTTCGGATACGACCTCGGTCGGCAGCAAAACCTCGAAGATGAAATCATTAAGCTCTTCAGCTTTTTTGAATTTCTCGATGTAGTTTTTTACCTTGTTCTCCTGCCCGGAGAGAGTGTGAAGGGCGAACCACTGGGCGCTTGTCGGCGTAGAAATTTCGACAGTCATCGGAAAATATTTAGCGACTGATGAGCTCCGTGACAGCATCAACGACGTTATAAAGCGCAAAGTCACTAATGCTGGTGAACAAGCCCAACAGCAAACAAGCAACAATGACAACGATTGTTGAATCCTTAAGCTCGGTCCCCGTGGGCCAGCTAGCTTTCTGCAACTCAGCGACCAATTCGCCAAAGAAGACGCGGGCACTGCGGAATGGATTGGCCATATTATAAGTTGGGCGAAAGTGGCAGGGGCGGAGGGACTCGAACCCCCAACCAACGGTTTTGGAGACCGCTACTCTACCAGTTGAGCTACACCCCTGTGATTATTTCTTTTAGACAACACAGCCGGGAACCCCCAAAGGAGCCCCGGCAGCGTCGGTCGGAAAAGGTTAAAGACGCGTTATGCGATGATATCGGTGACACGACCGGCACCAATGGTGCGGCCGCCTTCACGGATAGCGAATTTCTGAGTCTTCTCCATGGCGATGGGAACGATTAAATCAATTTCCACAGCGATATTGTCGCCGGGCATGATCATTTCAACACCAGTCGGAAGATTCACGATACCAGTTACATCCGTTGTGCGGAAGTAAAATTGAGGGCGGTAGCCATTGAAGAACGGCGTGTGACGGCCGCCCTCGTCTTTTGAGAGAACGTAAATCTCAGCCTTGGCCTTCTTGTGTGGAAGAATCGACTTCGGGGCGGCAATAACTTGGCCGCGCTCGATGCCTTCTTTGTCAATACCGCGGAGAAGAATACCGACGTTGTCGCCTGCCTGCCCTTGATCGAGCAACTTGCGGAACATTTCAATGCCGGTGACAACCGTGTTGGTCGTGTCCTTGAGGCCAACAATTTCAACGGCATCGTTAAGCTTGCAGACGCCGCGTTCGATCCGGCCGGTGGCAACGGTGCCGCGACCAGTGATCGAGAAGACGTCCTCAACTGACATCAAGAAAGGCTTGTCAAGTTCGCGCTGCGGCTCCGCAATATCATTGTCGATAGCTTCCATAAGCGCCTGAATAGCAGCTAATCCCTCGGGCTTCCCCTCGAGAGCAGCGGTGGCGGAACCACGGATGATTTTGGCGGCCTTGCCGTCAAATTGATACTTGGTGAGCAAGTCGCGAATCTCTTCTTCAACCAGCTCGAGGAGCTCAGGATCATCGATGAGGTCGACCTTGTTAAGGAAAACGACGAGATTCGGAACGCCGACTTGGCGAGCGAGCAAAATGTGCTCACGAGTCTGAGGCATCGGGCCATCAGAAGCGGAGACCACGAGAATACCGCCATCCATCTGGGCGGCGCCGGTGATCATGTTTTTAACGAAATCAGCGTGTCCTGGGCAGTCAACGTGCGCATAGTGGCGCTTGTCTGACTCATACTCTACGTGAGCGACCGAGATCGTAACGATCTTCGAGGCGTCACGTACCGTGCCACCCTTCGCGATATCCGCGTAAGATTTGACCTCAGCGAGCCCCTTGCGGGCTTGGGTCGACAAGATTGCGGTGGTCAGCGTGGTCTTGCCGTGGTCGACGTGGCCGATCGTGCCGACGTTAACGTGCGGCTTTTTGCGTTCAAATGTTGCTTTAGCCATGTGGAGTAGGAGTAGGTTATTAGTGGTTGAAGTTGTTGATCTTTATTAACGTCGGAGATCATCGACGTTGCCCTGGAGCCCAGAACCGGATTCGAACCGGCGACCTCGTCCTTACCAAGAACGTGCTCTACCAACTGAGCTATCTGGGCAGACAAAGGCACAGGCAAAAATTGAAAAGAAGGGTTAGAGAATAGCTGCGAAATTTCGCCGTCAACTAGATTCTTGCTAAATTCTAAAAAATCTACGGACCGATAACAACCCGATAGCGACCAGCGCTCAAGCGCTCGCCCAACCGAAACGACTTAATCAGGTATGAGCGGAATAATGCCCCAACCTCATCATCAACGTCATCTCGGCCTAATTCGGGCACAAAAACGGGGTCACCGATGAGACCAGCATTGCTAACAGCCACCAAAAAAATCATGGGCTTAATATTCAGTCCCTGTGGATTTAAATCATTATCCTGATTGAAGATAACAGTTTTTCCATTCGATAATTTCACCACTTCTATAGAGAGGCTTCTCTGGGTTAATGCCTTGTGGGATGGATCAAGCTGGCCCATCCCAGCAAAAGACCCGGCATTGCCTTGGGCTAGGATATCGCCCAGGCGCTCTGGGGTCGCAAAGGCATCAGCTCCGTAAAGCTTCATGCCCTGTTCCCCCATCGTAAAATTCGCCTCGAAACTTTCAAAAATCTGGCCAGGTGGCTTGCGCATGCCCGCCGGCAACGGTCGCTGGCTGAAATTCCATTCGGTAGGGAAAAATAGCGGGGCTGGATCGAAGAGTTCGGATCGCTCGCGCATCAGCTGTTCATCGCCCCCCAACCCAACTCCTGCCAGCCGCACAAAAGGCGATTTTATCGCGTGGCTCGGCGCGGCCACGGGCAATTGTACCCCCGTTATAGCCCACCAGACTAGCGTCACAACGAGCGCACCGCCGAGCCAAAACCAAATCCGTGACCTTGCTACAATTTTCTCCCGGCTCATGGGATCAGCTTAAGGTAATGGACTGGCTGAAGCTTGGGTTTCAGCGGCGGCCTGAACTCCAGCAAAGCCCGCGGCACGAGCCATATCGCACAGAGAGAAAAAATCCTGAACGGATACCTGTCGATCGGCGCGCACCAGCATCACCGCGTTGGGATGTTTGTGCGCATATAGCTCGAGATGCTTTCGCAGATCGGAAAGCCCGTACATGCCGCCCTCAAATAAAATCACGTTATTACCCCGATAACTCACCACCACTGACGTAGCGGCGCTATGCTGACCGGCCGCACCGATCGATGGTAGATTAAATGTTCCGGCCGCGCCAACCCCGATAGGCAGTCCTGGCGCCAGCACGAAGCGTGAGCCGAGCAGGCCAAAAAACAGCGCAAGCACACCGACATTAACCCAAGCCATAAAATCAAAATCCCGCGGTGGGGGGCTCAAGCGAGAGGCTAACTCGAACGGACGGGTAATCATTTTAATGGACCGGCTCCATTGCGATATTCCCGCTGTAAGAATCGCATTATTTCGCTACCCGACCATTCCATGTCCTGAACGAGGGCGCGGACTCGGCCCGAGAGAAAATGTCGAGCTAAGTGCGCCGGTATGGCTACAGCCAGACCGGCGGTCGCGCTCAGCAAAGCCTCCCACATGCCACCCGCGAGCACAACGGGGGTCGCATAATTTCCCCCTTGGTTAAAGAGCCAGAATGTTTTGATCATCCCCAGCAAGGTTCCAAGCAAGCCGAGCAGGGGGGCAATTTGCGCAATGGCGGCGAGCGCGTTGATCCGTCGCTCCAGAACAGGAAGCTCTACCAGGGCGGCTTCCTGCACGGCAAACCGGAGGGCCTGTTCATCATCGGCCGCATGGCGCAAGCCCGCCTTGATTAGCTTAGCCACCGGACCTGGGGTCTCTTCACACAGAGTTAAAGCCTCCATCAAGCGATTTTTCTGCAGGAGATTTTTGATCCCACTCAAAAATTCCGTCGAACGAATTTGCGCGCGGTGCAGCCACAACGTGCGCTCAATAAAAATTACGGCTGCGACTAGACCCAGCAATAATAACAACCCCAGGACAGGGCCGCCTTGAGCGAAAATACGGTAACTGAATGTGCTCATGAATTTTATTTTATATAATGCGCGTCCAAGGAAAAGCGTAAATGCGCAAGCTCAAGGGCGGCGGCCGCTCGGCAAACGAAAGCGCGCCAATTTTGCCTGCGCCTGGGCGAGGCCGTATAGCTTGTAGTCTAAAATTAACTGATAACTCCGCTGAGCTTCATCGATCTGGCCCGCATCTTCATGCAACTGGGCCAGCTCGAGCAAAGAGCGCGAAACCCAGTAACGGCCCTTGGCCCCCAATTGACTGGCTTGCGCGGCATCAAGCAGAAAAGCGTCGGCCACCGACCAAAAAATAATCTGCGCCTTCGCCGGTTGGGCATGTTTAGCCAAGGCATAGCCCCATTTAAAACCCGCCTCCGCTCGCAAATCGACGGGGGCAGACGGCAAGTCCCGCACGCGCTCAAAAATCGCCGCCGCGCTTTCATAATTAGTAAAACTATTCGCCCCTTGGGCAAATAGACAATCAGCCAGCGCAATCTCCGCTAGGAGAATATCAAAATGGGCGGGATAATTATTAACCAAGTATTCATATACCTGCCGAGCGGCCGCCATATCATTTAAGCGGCGGAGCAGATCGCCTTGCTTAAGCCGCGCATAAAAAACGAGTTCATCCTGCGGATAATCTCGGATCAGACGCTCCAACATTTTCTCATAGGCGTCGCGCAGATGTCGATCGAGACCCTGACGCTCTAAATTTAAAGCCGCCTCATACAAGGCCAGCGGGGCATATTCGCTGCGCTTGTAATCAGGATGATCGACAAAGCTAACCAGCACTAATTGCGCGGCCGCCATATCGCCACGCTGAGTCAGATAGCCCGCCTGCATAATATAAGAATACTGCGCGGCGGCGGTTAGGCGATAGTCAGCGCGTAGTTTCTCCAGAACGGCGAAACCCTCCTGATTTTGATTCCGCGCCAGAAAAATTTGGGCCTTTAGCAGCTGCGCCATGCTGGCTACGTTACGGCGCAACGCTGGATCAAATGGCTCCACTTGTTGCAAGCGCCCCAGCAAGTCATCTGTTTGTTGCAGCGCTGCAGCCAATTGATTATTATCAAAAGCTAATTTGGCGCGCAGCCACATCAGACGGACGCGCAAAGTTTCAGGCACGCCGGACACTTTTTCGCCCAGCAGCCGATCGACACGACTATAAGCGGCGGGGGTCTGCCCGCGAATTTGCAATTCCTTAACTAAATTCCACTCCGCTTGCCAGCGATTCACCGCATCAAAACCAGGGTTGGGGGCTGATGCGTCCAGCTGTTGAGCAGCCTCGGTGAGCCGATCGGCACGGATATCAGATAAGACCCGCTGAAAAAGCAAAACGCCGGCGGGCACGACGGCGGGCGTTTCATGCAAGGCGGCGTCATAGGCGTCAGCCGCATTGCGATAATCTTCGGCGCGGAAAAACGCCTCGGCCAACAGCACCCCCAACTCAGCCCGCTCGCGGCCGGCCTTAGTGACGGCGCGCAGTTGGGCCATGACCTCGGCGGCGGCACGATAACGTTTAAGATCCCAAGCCACAGCCAAGCGCACGCCAAGCGCCGTTACTTTGAGCGGCGAGCCCGGATAGCGCTCCAGCAAAGCGCGCGCATCCTCCTCGGCTCGAGCATAATCGTTGTCAGCCAAAGCCAATTGCGCCCGCACTAATAATAAATCCTCAATGACCGTATGCGGCGTGGGCGCGTTAATCAAATCGCTGAGGTCACGGCGCAATTGCTCGCGGTCGACCGTTGTTTTACTCCCGCGGGCCAACAATTGAAGTGCGAGGCGCTGAGTTTCCGCCTTCTGGCCATCGCGGAGTAACTGTTTAAAAGCTTGGCGGCCGGCGATACTCGATTCACCCGCGATTAAACCCAGCATGAGCCGAAATTGGTCCGCCGTATTACGCTCCGAAGGCGGAATAACGGCGAGCTGGCGTTGCAGTACGGCTTGGGCCTCGGCCGCGCGACCCAAAGCGGCGAGGGCCGCGGCATAAGATCGCACCGCATCAAAACCCGTCGCCCGCCCCTGAAAAGTTTCCATGGTCTTGCGCAAATTAACCAGCCGCGCCTCATCGAGCGGACCACGCCGCAATAGGGCCTGCTCTCGGCCAAGCGCAAAGCGCGCGCGCGCCAACTCAGATACGGCCGCATTGATCGCCTGATTGTAAAATTCATTGGCCGCCAAAATATTCCCTTCGGCATCCGCCACTTGTCCCTGCAGAAAATGCCACCACCCTTTATCCGCAGCCGCGAGGCCCTCAATTTTGCCCGCGGCTAAGGCAGCTTTTGCTTGCGGCCACCGGCGCGCGTGCGCGGCGAGTAAGCCAACGCGCAATTGGTAAGCAGAGGAGCGCGGCCCCGTGTAGGTTGGTAGAACCTTTTCAGCCTCCCCCGTGTCACCAGCATCTAATAAGGCCGTCACCAGAGCGAGGGTCACGGTTTGCCGAGCCTCTGCGGGCAAACTCTCCTCTTGTAAAATATCGCGATAAATTGCCGCGGCGGTGAAGGAGAAGCCCGCCCGCAAAGCCATCTGCGCACGACCTTCTGCCATAAGCCAACGACTCGGCTCCATCGCCGCGCCCCCAGGCGCATCCACGAGCGGACTGGGGCTCGCCACTTGCGCGGCGAGCGGCCCCACCACGAGGGCAAGAGACAGAGAGAGTAGACAACTCAGCTTCATCATGGAGATAATAACAGTGAGCCAACAGATCATGGTGGCAAGCCTCGCGCGCACAGTGGATCCTATCTGAGGGTTGAAATAGAGGGGGGCAGTGTAAGAGGAAATTACTCGCGCCCCATTATCCCCTCCGACAGCGTGTCAGTCTTTAAGTTCAATCCCCTCCTTCTATGCTACTGATCATCCTTGGTACTGTCCTCGTCCTTGCCATCGTCGGGGCCTTATGGGTCGCCGGTAATTATAATTCCTTGGTTAGCCTACGCAACCGCTTCAAGAACGCCTTTGCGCAGATTGATGTGCAGCTCAAACGCCGCTACGATCTGATCCCCAATCTCGTGGAAGTGGCCAAAGGTTATATGAAGCATGAGAGCGGCACCTTGGAAGCGGTGATCGCGGCGCGCAATACAGCCTACGCCGCCTCGAAGAACGCGGCGGCCGACCCCGCCGACGCTGGCGCCATGAAGGGCTTACTCTCAGCGGAATCGGGTCTCGCTGGAGCCATGTCCCGTTTAATGGTCGTCTCTGAGCAATATCCTGACCTCAAGGCCAATCAAAACATGATGCAACTGACCGAAGAGATGACCTCCACTGAAAATAAAATCTCCTTTGCGCGCCAAGCTTACAATGATTCCGTTATGACCTACAATACGTCCCGCGAATCCTTCCCCACCAATCTGCTCGCTGGCCTATTCAATTTTACGGAGGCCCAGTTATTTCAAATTGAAAACGCGGCGGAACGGGCGGTTCCGCAGGTCAAATTTAGCTAAAGCACCGGAGTAAATTTTGCGCCTGAGCTGTTGAGAGCTTAGCTCCCAACTCGCGCCTCACCCGCCAATCATGGATTTTTTTGCAGCCCAAGCCCAGGCGCGCAAGCGAACCCACCGGCTCGTGCTCTTATTTATTCTCGCGGTGCTGGGAACTGTGTTGGCTGGCTATGCCGCAGCGGTATTTTTGCTCAACCAGGACCCGCCTCATGGTTCTCTCATTTGGTGGGATCCGCTACTTTTAGCCTGGACGGCGGGGGCCACCACCGTGGTCGTGGGCATCGCCTCACTCTATAAATGGTCGCAACTGCGCGCGGGCGGCGCCGCCGTGGCCGAACTCGTCGGTGGACGACTCGTGAGCGGCGCTACCACTGATCTCAAGGAACGGCGTCTGCTCAATGTCGTTGAGGAAATGGCGATCGCCTCCGGTATTCCGATGCCGGTCGTCTACGTGTTAGAGAATGAGTCCGGCCTCAACGCCTTTGCCGCTGGGCTTACCACGAGCGATGCCGCCGTCGCCGTGACCCGTGGCCTTCTGGATAAATTATCCCGCGATGAACTGCAGGGAGTGATCGGGCATGAATTTAGTCACATCCTCAACGGCGACATGCGCCTCAATGTGCGCATCACCGCCATCGTGTTCGGCATTCTCGTCATTGGGCTCTTTGGCAGGGGTATTTTGCAATCGATCGGCCGCAGTCGCGGGCGCAGTCGCAGCGATGATAAAAAAGGGGGCGGGGTTATAGTCTTCCTCGCGGTCGGCTTGGCGCTCCTGATCATTGGCTATATTGGCTATTTTTTTGGACGGCTCATCCAGGCAGCGGTGTCACGGCAGCGCGAATTCCTGGCCGATGCCTCCGCCGTGCAATTCACGCGTAACCCCGAGGGCATCAGTGGGGCCCTAAAAAAAATTGGGGGCTATGCGCTGGAGGGTAATATTGCGGACCAACACGCGCCAGAGATAGGTCACTTTTTTTTCGCCCAAGCCTTTAAAACCAGTTTTAGCGGACTCTGGGCCACCCATCCACCGCTGGCAGAGCGCATCCGCGCGGTTGAGGCCCAGTGGGATGGGGCGCTTTTCTCCCCTCCCGTAATCGTTGATATCGCCCATGAATCATCCGCGACCGCTGGTTTCGGCGGCAGCGCACTCAACGGCAACCAGACGGCGAGGTCGCCCGCTCCCCTCCGCTTCAAACCAGTGGCGATAGTCGCTGATATCGGCGCCCTCACCGAAGCCCACTTCCGCCAGGCCCAAACCCTTCTCGCTTCGATTCCCCCTCCACTGCGCGAGGCGACCCGCGCGGCCTCTGCGGCTCAAGTATTAGTGTACGGATTGCTGCTCAGCGCGAGCCCAGCCTCGCGTGATCAGCAGCACGCGCTCGTCCAAAAACATGCCGGGTCCGATTCTGCTACAGTCTTGGCCAGCCTAGACGCCGCCCTGCGCGCCCTCCCTCCTGAAGCTCGGCTACCGCTGCTGCAATTGGCCTTTCCCGTGCTGCGCGAACTGAAGAGCACCGTACTTGAACGCTTTACGACCACTCTCGACGCGCTCATGCACGCGGACCATCGTGTCACCCTTTTTGAATACGCATTACAAAAAACGCTGCAGCGCCAGCTCACCCTCGCCGCCAACCCCCGACCCCAGTTGCAATACGATTCTTTCAATGCCGTTCGCCAGGAGATTGCGATCGTGCTTTCCGCTTTGGCGCATCTCAGTGCCAAAAATTCTCCCGCGGCTTTTGCGGAAGGCACCGCGCAGATTCCCGTGATTCGCCATCAAATCACTCTGCTCGAGCCCGCGGCAAGCGGACTCGATCAGCTAGATTCCGCCCTCGATAAACTCGCGGTCAGCGCTTGGCCCATTAAGCAACGCGTTCTCGTGGCGGCCGGCCACGTTATCGCTAGCGACAGCACCATCACGGTCGAAGAAGGCGAACTCTATCGCGCGATCGCCGCGACGCTCGACTGCCCCATGCCCATGCTGGGCCTCGCGAATTAATTTTCTAGCTTTGCTTAGTCGCGTGACCCTCGCCGAAAAACAGCAGCAACTCATTGCAGATTATGCCATCATTGAAGATGCGCAGGAACGTCTCGCGGCGATCGTCGACGGCGCCCGCCGCAGTCCACCGCTCGCCGCGACTGAACGCACTGAGAACAACCGCGTGCGAGGCTGTATTTCACAGGCGTGGATCGTGGCCGAGCAGCGGGAGGGGCTTTGCTACTTTCGCAGCGATGCCGATTCGCCCTTGGTCCGAGGCTTACTCAAGCTACTCTGTGATTTATATAGCGACGCATTCCCGCGAGAAATCGCCACGACTGAGCCGATGCTCTACGAAGCACTGGGTCTCGCCCGCAATCTCTCCCCCACGCGCCTAAATGGTTTGCGCAGCGTCCGCGCAAAAATCCGTGAATTTGCCGATAGCTGGAGCGCTTAAACAAATACGGTAAAAGGCGACAGAAACTTGCAGGCCACCTTTGGCCCCAGCTGTTGCGCTGGGCATCCGTTCTATTAGTAATAATCCAACGGGCAAAGCCCTGGCGTTGGTCGAGCATGGCGAAAAATTAATCGGCATCCTCCATAACGGCTCTTTTTGCCGCTCCGTTAGCTTAGGTTTAGCCGCCTACTAGCGAGAAATGGGAGGCTATTTTCCTAAAGCAATACGCCGCACCACCTCGCCGGCAGCCGCAAATCCAAATGCACCCGTGATAAACACCGCGGTGCCAAAGCCCGTAGCACAATCTAGCCGCAAATTTGACCCCTCTTCTGGTTCAGTGGCACAGGTGCCATCAGCCCAGGGATAGATGGGTTTCTCCTGGGATGAAACGCAGGGGATACCGTAGTCATGCCCCTCGCCTTTCGCGAAACCATAATCGCGCCGCAATTTCTTGCGCACCTGTCGCAATAATTCATCCCCGTGCGCCCCACCAAAATCGGTCACGACAATTCGCGTGGCATCACGACGACCACCCGCTGACCCCACGGTTAAGATGGGTAGCTGCCGCCGGACACACTCTGCAATGATGAGGGCCTTGTTGGACATTAAATCGATACAATCCACCACCCAATCATAGCGCGTGGCCAACAATGGCGCGGCTGTTTTGGCGGTGAAATATTCGTTCTGCGCAGTGAGGCGGCAAGCGGGATTGATTGACTTCACCCGCTCTGCAATCGCGATGACTTTGGGCCGGCCAATGTTGCCATCAAGCGCGGGGAGCTGACGATTAACGTTAGTCAGACAAACATCATCGAGATCGATCAAGGTTAAGGCGCCGACGCCGGAGCGAGCCAAGCCCTCGGCTACCCATGAACCAACGCCGCCGACGCCGATAATCGCCACGTGCGCGTTGTGTAATCGGGGCAGCGCCGCAGCGCCATAGAGACGCGCGAGACCGCCGAAGCGTTGGAGATAATCATCAGTCACGCAGGCAGAGCTAGCTAGGCCCACGCGCAGTGCCACTCATTTATTAACCAACTAGTCATCAGGGCATATTTTCCTAAAAGCCGAGCTGGTTAACCGCCGCGATCGCTTGCTGCTGACGCGCGGGCCAAGCACCGCGGATTAACTGATAAGGCAATTGCCGTCGCTCTAGCGCCTCCCGCCATAAATTGAAACAGCGAGCGCGGTCAGCGAGATCGGGAAAAGCGCGCTGCGGATCCGGGGCAAAAGGCCCATCAACATCGAGCAAGAGATAGAGGGTATAATTTGACGCGCGCCGTTCCGCTTCAGCGCGAATAGCTGCCGGACAAGCACCGTAAAGTAAGTCACTCCAAAGCACCGTCGTCAGCGCCTCGGTGTCGCAGAGCACTAGCGGCGGCGCCAGCGCCGCGGCCGCGTCTTCCCGTCGCCATTGCTCGCGCGCAATCATTGGGATATTCGCCAAGGTAATCCCGCCATGTTGGTCCCAAAATTCGCGGGCGTACTCAGCGACCACGGGGGCATGAAAATGCGCCGCCAAGTGCTGCGCGAGTTGCGTTTTCCCCGTGGATTCCGGCCCAAATAAAGCGACCCGTTTCATGCGGCGACCTTGCATCCTTGGCGCCACTCGCGCCAACCCCACAGCGACATCCACCAAAAGATCAGGTAGAGTCCGCTCGTCAGCCGCAAATCTTTCACCCAATAAACGCCCACTGCGACCGTATTAACGAGCAGCCAGCCCAGCCAACATTCCAATTTTTTTCGCGCCTGCAGCCACTGGGCAATTAAACTAAAAATTAGGATGAAGGCGTCCCACCATGGCAGCGTCGCATCGGTCAGGCGATGCATGCCCCACCCCCAGACGGCCGTCAGGCCGGCGCCCACGACCAGCCAACCACCCCGCGCGGTCGGACTTAAACACGTCACCGGCAGTACTCCTCGCGGGGACGAGCCCGATGCGCCCCGCCGCGCCCAGTGCCACCAGCCATAAACCTGAAGGACAAAAAAGAAAAACTGCAGGATTGTATCGGAATAAAGCTTAGCCCCATAAAACACCCACGCATAAATCCCCACCTGCACTAAGCCAACCGGCCACCCCCAGAGCTGCTGGCGAATCATCAACCCGACGCCGATAACGCCCAGCACCGTGCCAATAATTTCCCAGATGCTCATAATCAATAAAGGTCAGCGCGGGTGGAATAAATCTCGGGAGCGGTCCGCTTAGCCTCCAGCTAAATAAGCCTCCATCGCCTCGCGCGTCAGCCGATGACCAGCGGCACAACGCGGACATTCCACGCGGATCGATTCCGCCTCGCCAAAAATACCCACGGGATCCGCGCGAAAAGCGGGGGCGATCGCGCCCAGAATTTTTGATTGAGTGCAACCGCAGTGCCAGCGGTAGAGCCGCTGCTCAATCCGCGTCACGATTTCAGCCGGGGCCAGCGCGCTGAGGCCCGCTGACGCGACGGCGTTAAACCAAGGCGCATCATAGTCAGGATGTGAGACGAGCAGCGCATACTCATCGTTCCCGAGGTGAAAATAACGCACCGGGCATTGTTCACTTTGAGCATAATAATCCGTGGCCGCGAGCAACGGATCATTCCCAATAAAATTAATCACGCTCCGCCGAGTCTCCGCGCCGCGGCGCGGCACATGGTCGCTGTAGAAGGTATTGTGCGCGGCGACCTTAACATTTTCCGTAAAAAGCCGCCCGGTGATCGTGCAGTCCTCGTTATCCATCGCGAGAAACACATTGAGCCGCGGCGCTTGAAAATTAAGCGACCAAGCCAAGTGCCCATGCAGCGGTCGCGCCGCGGCATGCAGCACACCCGCCACGAGCGCCTCTTTAAAAATCGCCGCCTGCTCCGGCGAGTACCGCAAATGCTGGTCCGCCAGATGCAGATAATAATCCGTAAACAAAGGGGTTAAGTCTGCCCGTACGAGCAGCACATTGCGGTGACGGATAAAATCCACCGTGACAACGGCACCTGAATCGGTCGCTAACTGGTCTGGCGGCATCCCACCCAGTGTATGAATAATTCCTGAATGTCCAGCGAGGGTCGTGCTCGCACCTAAGCAGGTTAACTGACCGAAAGAGCGCAACCTTGGGGCCCCTCTGCGCGCCAGCCATTAGCTCCGTCAGTTCGCCTTAATCACACCCTTGCTCTGCAGCTTCTTTACCTTGGGCTTAATCACGAAAGTACAGTAACCGGCATTGGGATTCTGGTTAAAATAATTCTGGTGATAGTCTTCGGCGCGCCAAAATTTCTTGAGCGGGACAATCTGAGTCACAATGGCGTCACGATAGCTGGCTTGCGCCGCCTGCTGCGCGCGTTGGGCCACTCGGTGCTGCGCCTCATTATGGAAAAATATGACCGAGCGATATTGGTCACCGTGATCAGCTCCCTGCCGATTGAGTGTGGTGGGATCGTGCGCCTCAAAGAAAATCTCGAGTAATTTTTCGTAACTGATGATCGCAGGGCTAAACTCCACTTGGATGACTTCAGCGTGACCCGAGCCATGACTGCAAATATCCTCGTAAGTTGGGTTTTCGGTTTTTCCGCCCGAATATCCACTGACACTGTGCCGCACCCCAGGAACGCGCTGAAATACCGCCTCTATGCACCAGAAACATCCGCCTCCCATCGTCGCAAATTCGGTGGAGGACGCCGCGGGGGATTGAGCTGAAATATTCATAGCAGAAAAAACAAAACCGAAGGCAAGGAGTGCGCGAAGTTTCATTATTAGGCCACTAGGCTAGTCCATTATCGCGCCGAATCAACCCGCGAGGTTATTTATTCCGTAAATCTTGTCCCTGAGCGGCAACCGTGATTACTTCTTACAAGGCCCCCTTTAATTTCACGACCCGCGGCTATCTATGGAAGACTCACGCATCGATAAATGGCTCTGGAGCGTACGGGTTTTCAAGACTCGTCCCCTCGCGATGGAAGCATGTCGCCTCGGCAAGGTTCTCATGGGCGAAGTCGCCGCCAAACCCAGCCGAGACCTTCGTATCGGCGATACGGTCACCATTCACCTCGGGACAATCACCCGCACCCTGAAAGTTACCGCGCTGCCGCCCTCCCGCGTTGCCGCCAAACAGCTCCCCGAATTTATCACCGACCTCACCCCACCGGCTGAATACGCCCGGGCTAAACAAGCCGCCCTCGAGCATCAACTTGCCCGCCAGCGCGGCCTCGGCCGACCGACCAAAAAAGAGCGGCGCGATATGTCGGACCTTTTCGGCTTTGATTAAAACTCAACGACCGCGCGCCTGCACAAAGCAAGCTTACGCCCGCTTAGCGCGTTAATTTACGGTACTTGATCCGATGCGGCTGATCGGCATCGCGGCCCTTTCGCTTCTTAAAATCCTCGAGGTAACTGGTATAGTTGCCCGCGAACCAATGCACGTGGCTATCGCCCTCAAAGGCCATGATATGGGTCGCGACTCGGTCGAGAAACCAGCGATCGTGGGAGATAATAACTGCGCAACCGGCAAAAGTTTCCAGCGCTTCCTCCAATGCGCGAATGGAATTCACATCGAGGTCATTGGTGGGCTCGTCGAGCAGCAGTAGATTAGCTTCACTCTTAAGGACGCGGGCCAACAAAACTCGATTGCGCTCGCCCCCAGAAAGCACGCCAACTTTCTTTTGTTGATCCGCTCCGGTGAAGCCAAATTGCGCGCAATAGGCGCGACTATTTACACCGCGCGAGCCAAGCGTCATGATTTCTTGGCCGTCGCTGATCACTTCCCAAATCGTCTTGTTACCCTCCAGCGAATCGCGCGATTGCGCGACGTAGGCAGTTTTTACCGTTTCCCCCACGCGAAAGGCGCCCGCATCGGGCTGTTCTAAATTAGTAATCAATTTAAATAACGTCGTCTTGCCGGCACCGTTCGGGCCGATAATGCCGACGATCCCCCCAGGCGGCAGCGAAAAATTAAGCCGATCAAAGAGTAAATTATCACCATACCCCTTGGCTACTTGCTGTGCCTCGACCACGAGCGCGCCTAGCCGAGGGCCGGGCGGAATAATGATCTCAAAAAGTTTTTCCTGCTCAGCCACATCCGCATTGAGCATCTGCTCATAAGCGTTGATGCGGGCTTGGCCCTTAGATTGGCGCGCCCGGGCTCCTTGCCTAATCCAAGCCAACTCACGCGCCATGGCCTTCTGCCGCTTGCTCTCGGTGCGTTCCGCCACCACCGCCATCGCCTGCTTTTGCTCCAGCCATGACGAATAATTTCCCTTAAAAGGCAGGCCCGATCCGTGATCAAGCTCCAGAATCCAACCGGCGACATTATCCAGAAAATAGCGATCATGCGTGACCGCGATGACGGTGCCTTCGTAACGACTCAAATGCTGCTCGAGCCAATTAACCGAATCGGCATCGAGGTGATTAGTCGGTTCGTCCAGCAGCAAGATCGAGGGTTTTTGTAACAGTAAACGGGCCAGCGCAACACGCCGACGCTCACCACCGGAGAGATGATCAACCATCGCCGCCGCTGAGGGACAGCGTAGCGCGTCCATCGCCTGCTCAATGAGGGGCGCGACATCCCAGGCGCCGAGGTGGTCAATCTTCTCCTGCAGCTTCGCTTGTTTTTCAGAAATAGCATCCTTGGCCGCATCGTCTTCCGCCGCGGAGAGTTCATCCCAACTCGCATCATAGGCGGCGGTCAGATCCGTGAGGTGTTTGACGCCCTCCTCAACGCAGGCTCGCACCGTAGACCCTGGGGTGAGCGCTGGCTCCTGTTGCAAAAAGCCAACCGTGTAGCCCGGCTCAAAGTGCACGCGACCTTCAATGTCGGTATCAATCCCCGCGAGAATCCGCATCAACGAAGATTTGCCGGAACCGTTCAGACCGAGCACGCCGATCTTGGCGCCGTAATAAAAAGAGAGCGAGATGTCGCGGAGGATTTCCTTGCGCTCGATTTTTTTCGAGACGCCAAGCATCGAGAAGATAATCTTGGGGGCTTCCGGAGTGGCCATGGAAAGAAAAGCTGGGCGTTGATCGCCAAGAGTCGAGCGCAAGAAAAAATCAGCTAAAAGCCCCCGCGACTATGGTCCAGCCCTCGCCCCAACTGGCCGCGGAGCGGTCCGGCACCGCGGCGGCAGTCACCCCATTTGCTCAGACCTCATAAAGGTGCAGCGGCACCGGATCGATAATTTTGGCTTTGGGCAATTGCTCGGCCAGTTGGGACTTGAACCAATCGCGGGCATCGGGATCCCCATGCGTCAGCACCACGCACCGCGCTTTGGTTTGCACGGCAAATTCCAAGAGCTCGCCCCGCTCCGCATGGCCGCTCAACTCAAAGCGCTCCACGCGAGCCTTAACCTTTGTCTTAACATCGAGGGCCGAAAACAAGAAATTGGCCCCCGGCTTGGTGGCCAATAATTTTCCGCCCGGCGTGTCCGGATCACAATAACCGACAAAGCCAATCGTGTTATGGGCGTGACCCAACAAGCCCGAAGCGAGCGCATAACTTGGCGTGCGCTCCACCAACATACCGGAGCTAACAATATAAAGCCCCTTTTGGTGTGGCTCTTGGCCCGGGGTAATTTTGCGCGGCAACTTACCCAGTTTGAGGTCCTTCAAAATTCGCCGATCAAATTGCACGTCTTTCGTTTTCCGCGATACTTCATCAAATAATTCGGAGAGCCCGATGCCGAGGCCGCCCGCAAACATCGGGCAATCTATCAACCGACCGAAGCGGCGCGCATCGTGAAAGACGGCGAGCAATTCTTGCATCCGGCCCAGCGCAAAGACGGGCAACAAAAAGGAACCGCCGTTTGCAATCGTATCGTTAATGGAGTCGATCAGCCGCGCGATTTCATGCACGCGCTCCTTGCCGTAAGCGCGCTCCGTCATGCCGCGCGTGGTCTCGATGATCAGAGTATCAAAATGGCCAATCGGGAAGTGCGCCCCCTTCAGTGTGCGGAGATGCTCGAACAATACATCGCCGGTCAGGAATATTTTCCGCAACCCGTGATGGATTTCGACCGCCGTGGCTCCCGCCACATGACCCGATGGGTGAAACATGAGCTCGATCTCGGTGCGCTTGCCTTTGATTTTTTTGATCTTCTTGAAATCAAGTCCGTTAAAACGATGCACGAGGCCCTCAATTTCTTGATGGGTAAAAAGCGGGTAGCCGGGGATATTATTCTCCTCTTTTTGCTTCTGCATCACGTTCGCCGAATTATGCAGCATCTTTTCAATCAACAGGCGACTCGACTGCGTCAGGAGCACGGGGGTCTTGGGGTGTTGGCGCATCACGACGGGGAGACCACCAATATGATCCAAATGACAATGCGTGATGATGATCAGGTCGAGATGGACGTCGCGCAGTAATTTTAGATCGGGTAAGGCGCCGAGCCCAGGCGTCTTAGGATTTAGTCCGCAGTCGACTAAAATATTCAAATCGCCGATCTGCAAAAGCAGTGAGTTGGCGCCAATACCGCCTTGGCGGTTGAGATCGGTGAGTTTCATGAGATGGAACCCGCCATGGAGAGGCGCCAACTCCCCGCAAGCAAGCCCCCAGTTTTTATGTAAAAAGCTAAAGCGCTGAGGGGGCTGAGCAGGCTAGGCCAACGCCGGATTCACTGGGCGGGCGTTACGGGGCAACGCCATCGAGATGCAGCCGGCCGCCAGGACAAAGCTGCAGGCCCCCCACAAGCAGCCGAATATTCCTGCCCACTGATATAATACGCCAGAAAGGAGGCAGCCCACGAGTCGGCCGCCAGCATTGGCCATATAATAAAAACCCACGTTGAGGGCCACTTTATCGCCATCAGTGTAATCGAGAATCAGATAGGAATGCACGGCAGAGTTAAGAGCGAAAATCACTCCAAAAATTGATAGCCCACTGACAACCACCCAACCAGCCGGTGCGCCGAGAGTCAAAGCGAGGGGCACTCCTGCCGATACTGCCGCGAGCATAAAGGCCAAAACTAAAGCCGCGCCTCCCGCTGGGGCCCGCCCTCGCCAAAAAACCGGTGAGGCACCCTGCACCAAGCCATAGCCGATAACCCAAAAGGCCATGAAGGTGCCGACCTCGGTAAAACTCCACCCCAGCACACTGCGCAGAAAAACGGGCACGCCGACGACGAACCAAATGTCGCGCGCTCCGAAAAGAAAAAATCGCGCCGCGCAGAGCAGGTTAATTTCGTGACTTTTTGCCAACAGCTCTTTAAAGCCCGCTCTGACTTTCGCCTTACCTAGTTCTGCTGGCAGCGAAACCCACGCGCCAATCCACACCAGGGCCAGTGCGCCAGCCATGATTTCCAGGGCCCCAGCAAATCCGGCCAGGGTGAGCAGAAACCCGCCGAGGAAAAACCCCACGCCTTTCAGGGCATTTTTCGAACCCGTCAGCAAGGCCACCCAGCGAAAGAGCATACCCTGAGCCCCGACCGGAACCAGCAGCTTGATTGCGCTCTTGGAACTCATCTTGGTCAAATCCTTCGCGATGCCTGACAGGGCCTGCGTTGCCATTACGTAGGCGACCGACCACCCTTCTGGCCAAGCCGGATTCAGCCGCGCGAGCAAGCCTAGCGCTGCCACCTGCAACGCCAAGCCCGCGATCAGCGTCACGCGCAGCCCAAGCCGACTCGCGAGCCAACCTCCGAACAAATTAGTCAGGATACCGCAAAACTCATAGAGCAGAAACAGCAAGGCTAGCGTCACCGGACTATAGCCAAGATGAGAAAAATGCAGCAACACGAGCATGCGCAGCGCCCCATCTGTCAGCGTAAATCCCCAGTAGGCGCCGGTGACAAAAATGTAATTACGGATGTTCATGCAGACCAGCGATCAGCTTACGCCCCCAGTGATTGCGCGACTTTGCGGGCCAGTTCGGCCATTCGATTAGCATAACCCCACTCGTTATCATACCATGCGTAAATTTTTACGAGGCGCCGGTTCACCACCATCGTGGACAAAGCATCAATCGTCGCAGAGGCTGGGTTGCCCTTAAAATCAATCGAGACCAGCGGCCGAGTCTCATAATCAAGGATACCTTTTAGCGGAGCGATTTCGCTGGCGGCTTTAAGCAGGGCATTCACCTCTTCGGCTGTGGTGTCACGCTTCACTTGAAAAACACAATCGGTGAGCGATCCAGTCAGCAGCGGCACGCGGATAGCGTGCCCGTTGAGCTTGCCCAGCAACTCCGGATAAATAAGACCGATGGCGGTCGCGCTACCGGTGGTGGTCGGGATCAGGGAGAGGCCAGCGGCTCGGGCGCGACGCAGATCCTTGTGGGGCGCATCGATGATGGTCTGGGTGTTGGTCGCATCGTGCACGGTGGTAATTGCCCCATGCTCGATGCCCAAACCTTCGTGGATTACCTTTACAACTGGGGCGAGGCAGTTGGTCGTACACGAGGCGGCGGTGAGCAGTCGGTGCTTAGCGGAATCGTAGAGGTTGTCGTTAACCCCCATCACGATATTCAAGCTATCCCCGCCTTTAACTGGTGCCGCAACGATCACCTTTGAAACACCCCGCTCGAAATAAGGCGCCAGTTGTTCTGGCGTGCGAAACTTGCCGGAGCACTCGAGCACCAGATCAACCCCATAGTCAGACCACGGCACTTCACCGGGCTTGGGGTGACCCGTGACGCGTATAGGGGTTGGCTCAGTTCCGACGCGAAAGGCGGCCCCCTCGGCCGTCGCAACGTGAGCCCAGCGCCCCTGCACGGAGTCAAAATTCAGCAAATGAGCGCACGTGGCGGCATCAGCCTTAGGGTCATTGACCAGCACCCATTCAAATTCCGGCCAATGGGCGGCCGCGCGAAAAACTAGCCGACCGATACGACCAAATCCGTTAATCCCTATTCGCATTTTTTTCATAGATTAATCAACCACAGCCACTGCGGCGACCCAGGACGGAGCCAGTCGCCCCGCCCCCTAACCGAACGGGCCCGCAACCGCCCAGCCCCCGCGCGACTAAAAATGGCGCCAATTTTGTGAGCCGTGCCCGGTCGCGCATAAACAACGGGACGTCGTCCACGCATTTTTCAAGACAGGCTAAGTTGACCTGGAAAGTAGGCGAAGGCTTGGCGGGTAGCATGTAGATCACCCAGTTGCCTTGGCGCCGACATTGCACTAAACCGCGGGCCCGCAGATAAGCTAAATGCTTGGAGATCTTTACCTGCGGCTCCCCTAGAATTGTTTGAAAATGACAAACACAGAGCGGTCCAGGCATCAGCAAATGCAACACCCGCAAGCGCGTTAAATCCTGCAGGCTTTGGTAAATTTTTACTAATTCCACCCCCAATCTATATTCTCATACAAGAATATAGCTCAAGTCAGAATATCGGGCGTTACCGCAATGTAACTTCCAGCTTTTCACTTAAACCCCAACCACCACCTCAGATGTGCTTAGAATCGGCTTCGTCTTTTTTGACGTAACCACTTTCCTGCCGTTGGTGATTAACGGCATTTTTCTTAAGATATGCTTGGTAAACATCGTCCGGCGTCATGCCGAGGGTCTGCGCCAGCGACACCAGAAAGTGGAAAAGATCGACGACTTCTACCTTAGCGTTCTGCTCGTCAAATTTCTGATACTTCGCCCACCACTTCCAAGGCACACTATCAATCAGCTCGGCCGTTTCTTGCTGCATGGCACGAGTGTAATTGAGGATCCACTTCGCCTTTTCTTCGTCAGTGGGCGGGGGTAAATTCACTCCAATGCGCTTATTAAGCGCATCTTGCATACGAAAAATTTCCTCGAGTTTGTCCATGATGACTAACTTGAGCGCCACTTCCCCCTCTGGCAAGCCCGTCGCCCAGGAAAAATTAAGTTGCCCTGCTAGGGTGTATCCGCGACATTAACTAGCTATTGCCGCTGTTGAGCGAGATTTTCGAGCTCCAGCTGGCATCAACAACCCTGCGCCGCCACTCTTGGCAGGCGCTTACAACCAACAACATAGACATGTCATCCACAGAATCGTCCAATGCTCCGGCCGAAGCATCTGCGACCACCCCGGCGTCAAACGCCGAGTCCTCCTTCGGCTCCACGCGCGGCTCTGGCCTAGCCCGCGGGAAAGCTAAGCGTTCGAGTGCCCCTGCTGCCGCTACCGCGGCGTCTGCCGCGTACACCCCGACCGCAATTGCGGTCGTGACCGCTCCGCGTGAATACCAAAATCCGTTCGCCCCGGTGGAAACACCCGTGGCTGTAACTGAGTCCGCTGCCCCTGTCGCCCCCGCGCCAGTTGCTGCTGCTCCCGTTGCCCCTGTCAAAGCCCCTGCCGCGGTTATTGCCGCCCCCGTCCAAGTCGCCAACGAAGAGCCTGCGGAATTAAATATTCTCGAGCCCGAACAGCAGAAAACCGCGCCGGCCCAAACTTGGGAAAGCGAGGGATTCCGACCTGCCCGTGAGTCGCGCAATGATCGTCCTCGGCGGGAAGAAGCCCGCCGCGAAGAACCTCGGCGCGCCGCAAGCCCCGCCCAAGAGCCGTTTGATCCAGCCTCGATTCCCGAGAAATTCATCTACGTGCGTCCCGGCTACAATTATGTGCCCACACCGTCTAACTTCGGTGGGGCCCCACGCGAGAATCGCTCGACTCGTCCCGCCGCGCCGGATGCTTCCACAGCTCCACGCAGCCCCGCGCCGGCCCCATCGCGGGGATTTTTCAGCTGGCTGAAATCTCTCTTCACGAGTTCCTCCAGCACCTCGGCTTCTGCCGCGGCGCCATCAGGGGATCGCGCCTACAACCGCAACCGCGGTGATCGCGGGCGCAGTTCCCATGGTGGCAGCGGTGGTGGTGATGGCCAACGCCGCCGCAGTCGCGGGGGTCGCGGTCGGAGCCAATCCCGCGGTGACTATCGTGGCGGTGGCGACCAAGGCTCGAGTCAGGGCGGCATCTAAAGCCACTTAACTCTTGCCAACGCGCCCCGCGCGAATCGCATTCAAAGCGTCTGCCTTACGGTAGACGCTTTTTTATTGTCGCTGACCGCAGCGCGTCACGTTCAACTCGCAATTCTACTCTCACCCGATGGCTGATCTCATCATTCACGGCGGCAAACCCCTAAGCGGCACGATCACGCCCTCAGGCAATAAGAACTCTATCTTGCCGATTCTCTGTGCGTCCCTGCTCACCGACGCCAAACTCACGCTGCGGCACGTCCCGTTTATTACGGATGTCGAGAAGCTCGTGAATTTCTTCACGGAACAAGGCTCATGCATTGTGTGGAATCGCGCCGCTGGCTCAATGAGCATCGATCACTCGACCTTCGATGCTCGCCGCCTCAATGGCGAATTGCCCGCCGGGATGCGCTCTGCCGTGCTTCTCTTCGCGCCCCTGTTGCAGCGCATGAAGAAAATCACGCTGCCTACCAACGCCAAGGGTTGCTCGCTCGGCATTCGTGAACTGGACCCGCACTTGGAGATTTTCGAAAAACTAGGGGCCAAGATTTCTCATCAGCGTAAATTAACCATGGCCCTGCGCGGTCGTTTTCGCGCCGGCCGCCACTGGCCTGATTACATGTCGGTGACGGCGACGGAAAACTTCGTCATGGCCGCGGTGCTGGCGGAGGGTGAATCGGTGCTGCTCAATGCAGCGAGCGAACCTCATGTCCAAGACCTCTGCGCTGCCCTCGTCACGATGGGGGCAAAGATCACGGGCCTCGGTACCAGCCAACTCACGGTGTCGGGGGTTAAGCAGCTTAAGGGCGGCACGATCACGATCAATACCGACCATCATGAGGTCGTCACATTTCTTGCGCTCGGCGCCATCACTGGCGGCGAAGTCCGCGTTAAAAATTCCCTCCCCCACCACTTTGACCTGATCAATCGTTCGTTCGCCAAGTTGGGCGTCAAAATCGACTACGAGGGCGACACCGCTATCGTCCGCCGCCGCCAAAAGCTCGTCATCACACAACCCTTCACCTCGAACCTACTGCCTAAAATTGAGGCTGCTCCGTGGCCTTACTTTCCGGTTGATCTGCTACCGTGCATGATCGCGCTCGCAGTGCGAGCTGAAGGCACCGTGATGTTTTGGAATAAAGTCTACGAAGGTGGCTTCACTTGGATGTCAGAGTTATCTAAATTTGGCGCCCACGTGGTCGTCAGTGATCCGCACCGGATTACTGTTTTTGGCGCCCGCCCCCTTCACCCCACGACGGTCGAAGCTCCTTACATCATTCGCGCCGCAGTCGCACTTTACATGGTGGCGGCCAGCATTCCGGGGAAAAGTGTGGTGAAAAATGCTGATACCATCAAACGCGCCCACCCTCATTTCGTCGAAAACCTGCGGAGCCTCGGCGCAGAGGTTGCATGGAAATAAGTCTGTTTTTATTCTGAGATCTTAATTTCGCCGAACCCTTCGCTCCGCTCAAAATGCTCATTCTCCTTTCCCGTGGCCCAATCTAAAATCGAGTACCAAAAGCCGAAAGCGGCGACCGCCTCGGTCACTGGTACGGGCTTTTTGACGAGCGCCCTCACCGCGCCGGTCTCACCCGCCGAGGCCGCGCTGCGTCCGCTGTCCTTCAGTGATTTCGCTGGGCAACCCAAGACCGTGGAACGCCTGCAGGTGATGGTCGGCGCCGCCAAGCGCCGCGGCGAAGCCCTCAATCATATTCTTCTCTCGGGGCCGCCGGGGCTGGGAAAAACGACGCTGGCTTTCATCCTCGGCCACGAACTCGGCCGCACCGTACGCGTGACCTCTGGGCCGGTCATTGAGAAAGCCGGCGATCTGGCCGGCCTGCTCACCAACATGGAGGAAGGCGATATTTTGTTTATTGATGAAATTCACCGTATCCCCAAAACGGTGGAAGAGTATCTTTACAGTGCGATGGAGGATTTCCGGCTCGATATCATGATCGACCAAGGGCCCAACGCCCGCAGCGTGCGCCTTTCCATTCCAAAATTTACTCTCGTCGGAGCCACGACCCGTTCGGGCCTGCTCACCGCGCCCCTGCGTTCACGTTTCACCCTGAATACGCGCCTCGATTATTATGACCGCGCCACCCTCGAGGGAATTGTGCTGCGCAGTTGTGGACTGCTGAAGGTTGCCATCGACGCGGGCGGCGCGCAGGAAATTGCCCGACGCGCCCGCGGGACCCCGCGGATAGCGAATAATCTCGTCAACTTTTGCCGCGACTTCGCCTCGGAAAAAGCGGCGGGCAAGATCACGCAAGCCGTAGCCGCCGCCGCCCTTGAACTACTCGAGATTGATGCCGCAGGACTCGATGAAATGGATAAGCGCATGCTGCGCGTGATGGCAGAAAATTATGCGGGCGGGCCTGTCGGCATGAGCACGATCGCCATCGCGGTAGGCGAAGAGACCGAAACACTCGAAGAAGTTCATGAGCCATTTCTGATTCAAGAAGGCTACCTCCAGCGCACCGCCCAGGGCCGCCTTTTGACCCCAAAAGGCTACCACGCAGTAGGCCTGAAAGCCGCGACCGGGGCCCAGCAGTCACTGCTGTAATTAGAGATCCCCGAGTTGGGGCCGGAGCACAATTTCTTCGACGACGGTCCGTGGACCGAGGCTGTAAATATCGTAAACCGCCCGCGCAATATCCGCCGCTGGCATGATTCGTTCCTTTTTAATGCCACTCCCCGACCATGAAGGCGACCACGTCGCTCCGGGGTGAAGGCAGCAGACCCGGATCCCGCGATTTTTAGTCTCCGCGCGTAGTACCTGCGCTAGGCCCGTTACCCCAAACTTCGCCGCGCAATAAGCAGCGGCGTTAGGATAAGCCCCGCGCCCCGCGATTGAGCTCATAAAAAAAATACTGCCGCGCTTTCGCTGGAGCATGGCCGGCAAGAAGGCCTGCGTAACTAAAAATGGGCTGCGAAGATTAACCGCAATCTGACGATCAAACGCTGCAACTGTAGTTTTTACAAAGGGCGCCATCGTAAAGGCACCCGCATTATTGATCAGCGCATCAAGGGGACCAAAATGTTTGTGCACCGCCCGCGCCATCGCGGTGACCGCGCCCTCATCCGTTACATCACAAGGGAAAATCTCGACCGTGGCTCCTGCTTGCAGACAAGCGCGCGCGGCCCGCTGAAGATTTTTTTCGCGGCGCGCCACTAAAGCCAAACGTACCCCAGGAATTTGCCCGGCGAAGACGTGGGCAATGGCGGCGCCAATGCCCTGAGAGGCGCCCGTGATGAGGATGAGGGGAGGCTTAGAGGCCATAGGATCGGTAATTGGTTGGGGGTTATTGGTTATCGGTTATGGGTAAATTCAACTTAAAACCTTCATTACGCGGGCGGGAGAGATAGTTCTTAGTTTTATGGTTTAAGCTCGGACCCTGCGCACAGCTTCGGGCTTTTTGGGGCTGATCCCGCTATGAAATTAAGGCTCAAGGGCGATGACCAGTGGATCAGCCTAGGACCTCTCACCCATGACCGAGCACCTTCCTTCAGCACACCAAGGCGCCGAAGTCCATGAAGTCAGCGGTGAACCCACCTTTGACCCCTTTGCAGATCACGCTGACCGCATCGTGAGAATGCAGCGACTCGAGATGGGAACAAGCTATGCGGAAATCCTTAATCCGGCGATCGGCATCAAAGGCTTGATAAAGTAAGCGGGCGGCATCTTCGACAAATTTGAGGTTCGCCCCATTCAACTCCGCAAAGGCCTGCTCATCTTCTCGCTTCACCATCACCTGGGTTTCCGTCTGCAAGGCAGCCAAACAAAGCGCATGCACATCCTCGAGCCAGATTTTTTTTCCGTCGCTCTCTTCTAATGTAATCCGAGCCTTACTGCGCTGAGAATGCGACACGCCGTACGCACCTCGTTGGTCGCGGGCGTGCTCCGTTAATTCGGCCGAGCAGGGACACGCAGATGAATAAACAAAATCAAAATGAATGAAGCGACGATAGCGACCATCGCGGGTCACCACCCCCTCAAAGGCCACCGCATAAAACTGAAAACCGGCCAGACCGCTGCGCAAGCTGTCGCGCACCATCGGATAGGAGAAAGCAATTTTTAGCCGTGCATCCTTGCTCGCGACCGTGTGCAGATAACTTTTTAAAATTTTACCCATCCACTCGCCCGTCGTAACGGCATCTTTATGTTCATAAAAAGAACGCATGATACGGCCCATATTGATACCCTTGAGCTCAGCCTCGAGCGAGACCGTGCCGGTCACACTGGTTTCTAACGTGAGAATCTTGCCGGCTTTAGTGCGATACTTAAGGGGCAACTTGAAGTTATGAATCCCGACCTGTTGAATGGGCACATTGGCGCCCTGAATGGCCTCATGCGCCACCTCCATCATGTCGGGCATACTTGCGCGATAGGCGGCTGAGGCGCGGAATTTCTGATCATACTTTGACTTAACTAAGGGCGGCTGCCCGCTGCTCGAGCGGTGAAGATACATCTGTTTCATGGAGAACGGGTCGTTTTTGGTTGGTAGGCCCGCGGGTGACGTTAACCGCGGTAAATTAATTATTGCGGGTCGGGTCCGAAATACTCGGCAAAATTGCGCGGCGTCTCGTATAAACGCACGCAGTGTAATTGCCCGCTCGTGATGTGCGGGGCAATCTCCTGCCAGAAGGCGATGACCAGATTTTCGGTGGAAGGATTTACCCCGCGTAGAAAATCTACCTCTTCGTTGAGGTTGCGATGATCACATTTGTCGACGACCGCGCTCATGATAATCTGCTTTAACTTACCTAAATCCATAAGGTACCCCGTTTCTGGGTCGGGCACACCGCGCAGGGTTACCTCGAGCACATAATTGTGGCCATGCCAGTGGGGATTAGTGCAAAGCCCATAGTGCGAATCATTCCACGCCTGACTCTTACTGGGATTATGCAGGCGGTGCGCCGAATTAAAATGAACCTGCCGCGTAATATAAACGTTCCCCGCCCGCCCGCGGGTGGGAGCAGCAGATGATGCATGAGGGGAGGCCGATGACGACATGAGGAGCAAGCGAAGTCAGATTTTCCTTGGCGTCAACCTCCACGACCCAGCGAGCTATCCGTTAAAATAACGATTGCACGACTTACGCTGGACCCTGTTCATCCCCCTGCATGGCGATGCGCTTTAGTATTTTAGGCAGCGGGAGTAGCGGGAATGCTGCCTTCCTGCAGACCGATAACACGCGCGTCTTGATTGACGCTGGCTTCTCGGCGAAACGGTTGGCGGGTATGCTCGAAAGCTTGGGAGAAAAAATCGAATCGATTGATGCGATCCTGTTAACGCACGAGCATAGTGATCATGCCGCTGGGCTGAAGGGGCTGGCCCGCTATCCGCAGATTAAAGTTTTTGCTAATCGCGCCACCGCGACCAAAGCCCAAACAGGACTCAAGCATCGCATACCCTGGCAGCTTTTTGAAACGGGGAGCACCTTTCAGTTTCGTGATTTAGAAATTAGCAGCTTCGCCGTGCCGCACGATGCACAGGAGCCGGTGGGATTTTTTATCGCGCACGGTGAAAATGATCTGCTCTCGCCGCGCCGCAGTTTGGCTTGGCTCACCGATCTGGGCCATGCCCCAGTACACGTGCGGGAACGCATTCGGGCAGCGGATGTGTTGGTGGTTGAAGCTAATCACTGTGCACAAATGCTTGAGGCTGACACCAAACGCCCCTGGAGCACCAAACAGCGGATCAGCGGGCGACATGGCCATCTCTCCAATGCCGCCGCGCGCGAGTTGCTTGAATCCGTCACGGAGTCCCGCTGGCGCCAAGTTTTCTTCGCCCACCTCAGCCAAGATTGCAATTCCCCTGCGGCGGTGGCGACCGCCTGCGGCCCCGTACTCACGGCCCGCGGCTGCAGTTTTTCGGTCGTCGCCGCCGGCGCCAGCACCCCTTTCTACGAATTCGCTTAGAGCCGGCTCCACTCGGCCACGCGGCAGCGGTAATTAAACGCAGGGCTTACTTCGTGGCGGGCTGCTCGTGTTCGGCGATATATTTTCGCGTCGCATCGGGCAACTCATGCCAAATACGCCAAGCAATCACACTGCCAAGTAGGGCAAAGGGCATTAGAAAAATGGGCCACCACTGCCAGCTGTAACCGGAGAGATAGCCCACGCTGATTGATTGTACGCTGCTCCCCAGATAAACACAGCCGTCCAAAATACCGGAGCAGGTCGCCGTCGCTTTGCGGCCACCAAAATCGGCCGCCGCCGTGCCGGACATTAACGAATGGACGCCGGTCACAGCCCCGACGATGAGCAGGGCGGAGACGCCGACCACCAGCGGATGGGAAAAAATCGTCATCGCCATCACCGCCGCCATTAAAAACATAAAGAGGCTAAACATCGCCGCCGGGGGGCCACGCCGCGATTGGAATAATTTGTCAGAGATCAATCCGCCGGCGAAGGCGCCGACGATGCCGAAGATGCACAAGAGCAAGCCCCAGTTGGCGAGAATGCCTTCCGCCCCCACCTGCTTCACATCGTGGGCAAAAACTGAATACCATTGCATGATCCCGTTGCGCAGCACCCCCGAGGTGAGCTCCACCCCCGCAAACATCAGCATGAGGGGATTACAGAAAACTTTCTTCAGCAAATCGCGGGTCGAATATTCCTCATGCATGTGACCAGACGAGGCATCGTGCGTGTCGAGATGCGGAAAACCCGCTTCCTCCGGAGTATCTTTAATGAGCCAAAAATCCAAGACCACCCAGATAAGTAAGATGGCGGCAGGAATGAAAAATACGGCCCACGTGGCATCGACGCCCAAGCCCGTCGGCATAAACAAACGGCGAATCAGGACCGGCAACCAATGATCGGTCGCGAGCGCATTGACCTGGGTCATTTTAATAATTGCCGCGCCCCAATCGAAGGCGAAATAAACGCCGAAGGATATGAGCGTGCCAAAAATCGCCCCGAACAAACCGCGCTCCCGTACATGAAACCAGTTGGCTTTGACCTTAATAATGGAGACCGCGCCGTAGCTTTGAAAATACATATTGAGGGCGTAAAGGACGGAGAACACTCCCACTAACCGCATCTGCAATCGACCGGTCACCACCAGCCAAGTGACCACCCCAAGCCCCAGGTTCGCCAGGGAAGCACCCAACGCGGCAATAATTATTCCTTTCTTTCCGCCAATTTTATCCACCAGCGGTCCGTTCACGAGAAATGACAGGGCATAAGTTCCCGTGCCGGCCGCAAAGATTAGCCCAAATTCCTCATTCGTCATCAGGCTGCCGAGCGCCGTTTTTGCCACCGTTAAATTATAGCGCCCCATGTAGAGAAACGCATACGTCATCCCGAGAGGGAACCAATTGATGAAGCGACGGCTTAAAAACCACGGGCCATGCTTGAGCGGATTATTATAAAAATAAATTCCGATGACAATCAGCAGACAGAAACCGACGAGGCCGAGATCCATAAAACTGGGTGGGGGGTGGGAAGAGCGGTTAAGTAGCCGCAATGAAAAGTATTATCCGCTAAAACTAAAGCGCGCGCCAAACAACGCACGCCGAAAATCTCGGCCGCCGGTAAATTGATTGGTCGCCACCTGATTGTAACCAAGCGACGGCTAGGTCTGACCCGCCAGCTATCGACGCGACGCTCAGCAAGTTAAAACCGACGAGACCGCCGCCGCCCTGACTGGATCCACAGACCCTCGGCAGGCCGAGGGGAATAGGCTTTGCTGACTGGCGTGATAGCTGCTTAATCCTCTGCCGATGTCTTCCACCACTTCCCTGCGGCGCACCAAAATTATTGCCACCCTGGGGCCGGCCACGGAAAGCGAGGCCATGCTGGTAAAACTCATCACCGCAGGCGTCGACGTCGTTCGGCTGAATATGGCGCACGCTAAGCATGACTGGACGCGCCTAATCATTCGCCGCATTCGCGTCGCGGCCCAGCAAGCTGGACGCGAAGTAGCCATCATGATGGACATTAAAGGTCCCGAAATCCGGACCGGCGATTTAGCGGTACCGCTCGAGCTGCGCGTTGGAGAAATTTTTGACTTCACCGTCAAACCCGGAGCCGAACGCGCTAGCGGCGAAGAAATCCGCTCCGTCGATGTGAATTATCGCGACCTCGTTAATGACATCAAAATTGGTGATACCGTCCTCGTTGATAGCGGTCTCATCCGCCTCGAGGTCCTCACCAAAGATCAGGCACACATTCGCTGCCGCGTGCTCACGCCGGGTTCGCTGACATCGCGCCGCCACATCAATCTGCCAGGCGTGCATGTTAATCTCCCCTCTTTCACGGAGAAAGATAAGGCGGACACGATCGTCGGCATTGAAGAGGGGGTCGACTTTATCGCGCTATCGTTTGTGCGCGAAGCCTCCGACATTGAAAAACTCCGGCTTTTTTTGCAGGAGAGAAATTCCCCCGCGCGCATTGTCGCTAAAATCGAGGATCAGTCCGCCATCGATAACCTCGATGACATCATCCGAGCGACCGACGTCTTGATGGTCGCCCGCGGCGATCTGGGCATTGAAGTGCCGCTGCAAGAGCTGCCGGTGATTCAGCGCCGCGCCGTCCGCACCTGTTTAGCGATCGGCCGACCTGTCATTATTGCCACCCACATGCTGGAATCAATGATCACCCAGCCGATGCCCAACCGCGCGGAAATTACGGATGTAGCGAACGCGGTTTATGAGCAGGCCGACTGCGTCATGCTCTCAGGGGAAACGACCATCGGGCAATATCCGCTCGAGTGCGTGCGGATTCTCGACACCATCGCGCGCCGGATTGAGGCGGAGCAGACAACAGATATCCTCGAGCCCGCCGTGTTTATCGGGGAGCGCATGAAGGTATTTCGTGCCGCCGTCGTGCTGGCCAACGAAATTCCGCGATCACTGATTGTCGTATTTACGCGGCATGGCACCAATGCCGCTGGCCTCGCCGCCCACCGACCACCGCATGCACCTATTCTCGCCATCACTGACTGCGTGGAAACGATGCGTCATTTGCGCATCGTCCGAGCCGTAGAGCCTTTTTTACTCACGCCCTTCAGCAATCCCGAAGCCACGATCGAACGAGCGATCGCCTCCCTACTAAAATTGGGCCGCATTCGCGAGGGCGACAAATTGATCATTGTTTCCGATATCCAGACGAAAGATCGGCGCATTGATAGTATTCAACTACGCGAAGTTTTTGCTTCGACTCTGTAAATTAATTATTGCTCGGCATAATAATTATAAAAAATACCCGCAAAAACTGCTTCAGGCCTCGCCGGCAAGCGACCTGAAGATCTTTTCCACAGCCACTTAGTCGGCAGAAAATAAAGTGCGCTTGAGCAGTTGCCGCGCACGATAGAGGCGATTCTCCACTGCTTTCGGGGTGCAGTCCAAGGCTGCGGCAATCTCGGCGGTAGTTTGCTCCTCATATTCGAAAAGAATGAGCGCGGTGCGCAAGTCGAGCGGCAGCGCCGCCACCGCTTGTTGCACGGCTAGAATTTGCTCCTGCCGTAACGCGCTCTGCGCCGCGGAACCCCCTGAACGGGATTCATCGGCGATTTCCCCGCCGGCCTCAATCCACGCATCGAGGGAATGCACCGGGTGACGCTGCCACCAACGCAAACGATTCTTAGCTAAATTAGCCGTAATCGCGTAACACCAAGTGGAAAATTTTGCGCCCGGCCGATAATGAGTGCGCTTAGTAAAAATCCGGCAAAAAACTTCCTGCGCGAGATTCTCCGCTTCCGTCGCATTACCGAGTAGCCTAAAAATAAAACGCTTCACGGGCATCTCCCACCGCTCCATCAGCGCCGCCAAAGCCGCTTCTTCTCCACCCTGTAAGCGGCGCATCAACTCTTCATCGCTGGCGCCAGTAGCTAGATCAGCAGCCATGATTCAATGCGTATGATTCATCTGCAAATTGGGCGCCGTCGCATGATCAAAAGCGGCAATTTTCGGCAACATCAGCGCCAGATAGCGGCGGCCATCTTCGGCGGCCATCAGCGCGGCCACTTTTTGTACATGAACCGTAAGCGCTTGTTCGCAAATTGAGCGTAATTCTTTGACGGCCAACTCGGCGGCAGCTCGGGGCCCCGGCGAACTGGTCTTAGCCGTCAGCGCATCGCGCACTTTAGTCGCCTCTTGAATTAACCGGCAGTGCTCAACGCAGCTACCGGCGTAAGCTTGGTGCACGACTTGAATCGCAGCAAACTGCTGATCGGTGAGATGGAAATCTTGCCGCAGCCAATGCCAAGCGTCTCCCTTTTCAGCCGCAGCATGCAGTGCTGAGTCACAGCTCAGGCGATAACAAACAAAACCAAAAATCGCTGCGCCCAGCACAATCAAAGCTAAGGTGCTGACTAAATATTTCATGGCTGGATCGACAACAGCCCAGCCTGCACTCGAGGGTCGAGCTCTACTAAATAGGTGCTGACCAACACCTCACGATCCATGCGCGCACGGATGACGGCCGCAGTTCGACCGGTGTAGGCCGCGATCCCGCAGGCCGCGATAGCTGTGAACAGCCAAACCACCGCATGGGGCCGCAAATAATCTGCCCAGGTATCGTGAGCTGATCGCCGCAGGCGCGCCCAAACCTGCGGCCGAAAGGCTGAATCCGCAGGTGGACTCACCCGCCAAGCACGCAAACGCTCGGTTAAGCTATCAGGGGGAATAGTCATAGAGAGTTGTACTTAATACACCGCGACCGGACAAATCACTCACGAGCACTAAAATATTCCGAGGGATTTATGCCTCAGTGGTGTATTAATCAATGACGCTCGTCTCATCTTTTGTCCAATGCTCAAATTAACCTATCCCGCTATCATGAAAAACATCCGCCCGCTCTTTGCTATTTTATTTACGCTCGGCGCCGCCCTGAGCTTTGCCGAAACGAAAGCACCCTCGCCGAATGCCCCCCTAGCGCCCTCGGCGACGTGGCTAGCCCAAGCCCAAAGCCAGTATCCGCTAAAGACCTGCGTCGTATCGGCAGAAGAGATCGGTGGGGCGATGGGCCCGGGCATCGACTATGTTTATCAACAAGCGGGCCAACCCGATCGGCTGGTGCGCTTCTGCTGCAAACATTGCCAGCAGGATTTCGATCAAGCACCCGTCAAGTATCTCAAGCTCATCGACGACGCCGCCGCTAAGGCAAAATAACCTTCCACGCGCCCTGGCCTGGCTCGTCACGGCGCCGCCATAAGGGCCCGCTTCTTTCCCTCAAAAAACCACCCCCAGACACCCCCGACCCAATGATCACACGCTTATGGCTCGTACTCGCGCTGGGCGCGGCAGCGGGAGCAGGCTATTTCTTCGCCGGCTTACCCGTCGCTGCACCGGGCGCTCTGTCCAGCGTCGCCGCGCGCACCTATCAGTGCCCCATGCACCCGTGGATTAAATTGGATCGACCCGGTAAATGCACAATCTGTGGGATGGATTTGGTTACGACCAATCAGCCGGGAGGCAACGACTCGACGGCGGCGGACCCTGATCTTGTCACCTTGACGCCAACGAGCGCCGCCATCACGGGCGTCCAAACAGCGATCGTCAAACGCGGTCCATTAATTCGCACCACCCGGGTGGCTGGCGTGATTGCTGATGACGAAACTCGTCACCGCATTCTGGCCGCACGCGTCCCCGGCCGCGTCGAAAAATTATTCGTGAATTATGTCGGCGCCGAGGTAACCGCCGGCGCGCCTCTCGTAACCATTTACAGTCCAGAATTGCTCACCGCCCAACGCGTTTACCTCGAGCGGCTAAAAGCGGGAACTTCGGCCTACACCCAGTCGGAACGTTCCGCCGCCCGCGAACGGTTGCTAGAACTTGGTCTGACCAACGAGGAAATCACGATCTTGGAGCACACCCAAGAGCCGACCGCGATTCTCACGGTGCGCGCGCCGATGACTGGCACCGTGGTGACGCGGGCGGCCTACGAAGGGCAATATGTGCAAACCAACGACCCGCTCTTTGAGATCGGTGATTTTGCCACGATGTGGTTTGTGTTTGATGCGCACGAAAGCGATTTACCGTGGCTTCAGCTCGGGCAACAGGTGGAAGTATCCACCGCCAGTCGGCCTGGGCAGATTTTAACCGCCCCGATCGCCTTCATTAATCCCAACCTCAACGCCGCCACGCGGACTGTCAGTGTGCGGGTCGTCCTCACGAATACCGATCGCACCTTACTCCACGAACAAACGGCCTTAGGTCGTGTGCGCATCGAACAACCTGACACGCTCATCGTCGAACGCCGAGCCGTGCTCCAACACAGCGGGGCGCCGATCGTTTATCTAGAACAAGCCAACCATCGTTATATTGCGCGGGCGATTCAGCTCGGACGAATTGGGGACGAATTCGCCGAGGTACTCGCGGGCCTAGCCGAGGGCGATCGCGTCGTCACCGAAGCGGCGCTGCTACTGGATAGCCAAGCTCAACTCGCTCATGCCGCGACGAGCGCTCCCGCGAACGAAGTTATCGCAACGCCATCACGCGTGCGCGACGCCACTCCCCGCAAAGCCTCCGCGGCTAGCTCAGCGCATTTAATCACCTTGGCCTTAGCGAGCGCCGATGGGGCCGCCGCACTGGCTACTGATAATCTCGGGGCTTACCAGAAAAGTCTCCCCATCATGCGTAGCGCGCTGACCAGCTACCTGGCAAATTCCGGTGAGGACAAACGTAGTCCGCTCGCCGACCTGGCCTTGCCCGACCAAGCTGACCTGCGCCTGGCGCGGCGCGACTTCGAATCTTTTAGTACCGCGCTCGCCGATCTTGTCCGTGAGCAACGTTTACCGACCCATGAAAAAATCTGGATCTTTGAGTGCCCGATGTCGCCCGTCTTAGGCACTGGGCGGTGGCTGCAGCGTACCGCCGAGCTAAAAAATCCTTTTTTTGGGTCGGCGATGCTGCGCTGCGGCGAAGAGGTAAAATAAATTTATCCGCCCATGATTAACGGGATTATTCGTTGGTCGCTACAAAATCGTTTTATTGTGTTGGCGGCATTTCTTGCCCTCTGCGCGTGGGGCGTAGTGGCTCTGCAGCGGGTCCCCATTGATGCGATCCCTGATTTGTCAGAGAATCAGGTGATCGTCTATGCCGACTGGCCAGGCCGTTCGCCCCAGGAAGTGGAAGATCAAATCACTTATCGACTTTCGGTTACGCTGCAGGGTCTCGCCGGAGTTAAGGTGGTACGGGCGACGTCGATGTTTGGCTTCTCGTTTCTCACGGTAATTTTTGAAGACAAGATCGACCCCTACTTCGCTCGCTCGCGCGTGTTGGAACGCCTCAATGCCATTGGTGATATGCTTCCTACCGGGGTAGTCGCTCGGCTGGGACCCGATGCCACTGGGCTGGGCTGGGTTTATCAATATTACCTCGAAGACGCTTCGGGTACGCAGAATCTCGGCACCCTCCGCACGCTGCAGGATAATTTTATCCGCTACCAACTGGCCGGCGTATCCGGCGTCGCCGAGGTCGCCAGTATCGGGGGCTTCGTTCGCCAATATCAAATCGAAGTCTCGGCCTTAAAATTAAAGCAATTCGACCTTATGCTCGGGGACATCATTGCCGCCGTGAGCCAAAGCAATCTCAACGTGGGCGGCAAAACTGTCGAAGAAAATGGCGCAGAATTTATTGTCCGCGGCATCGGCCTCATTACGAGCAGCGCCGATTTAGAAAAAATCCCCCTCCTAACGCGCGGCGACCAGCCGCTCTACCTCCGGGATGTAGCGACCATCCAGATCGGCGGTGATTTTCGCCGCGGCACCCTCGATGTAAACGGTCGCGAGGTTGTCGGTGGTATCGTGATCATGCGCTACGGTGAAAATGCCTATCGCGTGATTGAAGCCGTCAAAGCCCGCCTCGCCACCATGGCAGCGGGCCTGCCCGCCGGCGTATCGATCGCCTCGTTCTACGACCGGAGCGAACTCATCGATCGAGCGATCAAGACGCTTAAGCATGCCCTCACGGAGGAAATCATCCTCGTGACACTCATGCACATTCTCTTTTTGTTTCATTTCCGCAGCATCCTCGTCGTCACGCTGCCCCTACCAGCCTCCCTGTTGATATCCTTTATCCTCATGGATCGCTTCGGCATTCCGTCCCATATCATGTCGCTCACCGGCATCGCGATTTCCATCGGCGTGCTGGTCGATGCCGGTATTGTGATGACCGAAAATGTTATCCGCCATTGCGAGCTGGCAGAGATAAGACTTCGCCGGCGCCTGACCGGACCCGAGGTATTTCAGGAAACGCTCACCGCCGCCACGCAAGTAGGCCGGCCCATGGTCTTCTCCATGGCGATCATCATATTCGCATTCGTTCCGGTATTTATGCTGACGGGCCAAGAGGGAAAACTTTTCCACCCGCTGGCGTTAACTAAATCTTTCGCCCTGCTCGGCGCTGTTCTGCTGGCCATCACGGCGGTGCCCGTTTTTTGCACCATCCTCGTGCGCGGCCCATTTAAGCCTGAGAGCGAAAATTTGCTGATGAAGTATTTGCTCCGACTTTATGATCCGGTACTCGATTGGGCGCTCGCGCATCGTAAAATCGTAATCGGCCTCGCCGCGGCGCTACTCGCCAGCGCCACGCTCGTGGCTTTTGGTTTGCCCCGCTCAATCACCGCTCGGCTTTCTCCCCAAATTGCCCGCCATTTTACCGGCTTCGGGAGCGAATTCATGCCGACGCTCGAGGAAGGCAGCTTGCTATTTATGCCGGTCCTACTCCCGGCGACTTCGCTGAGCGAAGTTAAGCGGATCATGGCCTGGCAAGATCGCGTCATCAGCGCTCATCCGGCCGTCGCCTCCGTCGCTGGTAAATTGGGCCGCGCCGATACCGCCACGGATACCGCTCCCGTCGAGATGATCGAAACCACTATTATGCTGAAGCCAGCGGACCAGTGGCCGCTGGGGACGACCAAGGCCTCTATTATTGCCGATCTCTCCAGTAAACTCATGAACGTGCCGGGCTATGTGCCGGGTTTTCTCCAGCCCATTGAAAATCGTATTCTCATGACGAGTACCGGTATTCGCGCCCAAGTCGGGGTCAAAATATTTGGCGATGATCTGGCCGCACTGCAGCGCAAAGCCTTTGAAGTGGAGCGCGTGATAAATCAGGTGCAGGGCGCCGTCGGCGTCGCGCCGTCGCGTGTGCAGGGCAAGCCGTATCTTGAAATCACGATCGATCGTGATCGCATGAGCCGCTACGGACTCCGCGCCCAACAATTGCTTGAATATGTGGAAACCGGCTTCGGCGGCACGACCATCAGCACCACACTCCAGGGCCGCGAACGTTGGCCGTTACAGGTGAGACTCGAACAAGCCGATCGCGACGACATCGATAAATTTGGTGATCTCCTTATTCCCACTCCCGCTGGACCTCATGTGCCTTTGCGGGAGCTCGCTGAAATCAAACGCGTAGTTGGCCCCAGTGAAATTTCGTCTGAAAATGGCCGCCTCCGGGTATTTGTGCAGGCGAATGTGGGCGATCGGGATTTGGGCGGATTTGTCGAGGAGATCAAAACGCGCGTCACCCAAGACGTTCCCCTCGATCCAGGCATGACCATCGAATACTCCGGTCAATATGAGCATCAGCTGCGAGCCCGGCAGACCTTATTCTATGTTTTCCCCACGGTTCTGCTGATTATTTTTGGGTTACTCATCATGACTTTTAAGTCCATCATGGAAGCAGCGCATGTTATCCTCGCGGTCCCGTTTGCCCTCACCGGCGGTGTCATGCTTCAAGCCATGCTCGGATACAATTTCAGCGTGGCGGTCTGGGTTGGTTACATCGCGCTGTTCGGTACCGCCATCCAGACCGGCATAATCATGGTCATCTATCTCGAGGAAGCCGTGGCCAAAAAACAACTCGAGCTCGGGGGCACCTTGACCCGCGCCGCTTTACTTGAGGCGATCAAAGCGGGAGCCCGTTTGCGTTTGCGCCCCAAGGTCATGACCGTCGCCACCGCCATCGCCTCGCTGCTGCCCATCTTTTGGTTAGACCGCACTGGGGTTGAAGTCATGCGGCCCCTTGCGGCGCCCGTCGTGGGCGGCATGCTGTCGAGCCTCATCCATATTCTCGTCGTCACGCCCGTGCTCTTCGCCTGGTTGCGGGAGCGCAAATTACCCGAAGTAATCTAAGCGAACAGCTAGTCTTGGCCGGCGGGCGATCGAATTTATTGATTAGTCGCCGACGCGCCTAAACCGCGGCTGGCTCTGCCCCGCTAGGAGAATACTCTCGATGAACATGGCGGCGGGCCGCACCCAGAGACCGCGCTCGCCGTAAAGCGCTTGATAAACAACGAGAGGAGCTAGCGTCTCGCAATGTCGCGCCAAGCCGAGCACGCGATAATCGTTGCCCTTGTAATGACGATAAAGTCCCGGGGTCGGTTCAAGGGGGAGCGGAGATAAATCATGCATTGATCGCTAATCTGAGCCCGCGTCCCCATCGAGCAATCCCCCATTTTTTCGCCGAGAGAAGCCGCTTCATAATAAAATTATTTACTCCGCCCCTCTCGCCATTGACGTCTAGCAGGCCCCCATTTATCGGTTCCCCACTGCATGAGTGCATCATCACTGCCGCCCGCCACGCCCCCCGCCCATCCGACTTTTCGGACGGCGCTGCGCTTCTGGCTAAAACTCGGTTGCATCAGCTTTGGCGGACCCACCGGCCAGATTGCGCTCATGCATACGGAGTTGGTTGAAAAAAAACGCTGGATCGGCGAGGCGCGTTTCTTGCATGCGCTCAACTACTGCATGCTGTTGCCCGGTCCCGAAGCCCAACAACTCGCCATCTACTGCGGGTGGCTCCTGCATCGCACTTGGGGCGGACTCGCCGCCGGCCTCCTCTTTGTGCTGCCCTCCGCCTTGCTCCTGTGGGGCCTCAGTTACGTTTATGTCGCCTATGGCAACGTGCCTTGGATCAGCGCAATTTTCTACGGGCTAAAACCGGCGGTCCTCGCCCTCGTCGCTACAGCAGGAATCCGTCTCGGGACTAAGGTGCTGAAAAACTCGATCCTCGTTTCGATCGCGGCCCTCGCTTTTGTCGCGCTGTTCTTTTTTCACACGCCCTTCCCGCTCATCATCAGCAGTGCCGCTGTCATCGGCTACTTCGGCGGACTCCGCTGGGAGAAAGTTTTTAATGTGACAGCGGGCCACGGAAGCCCAACGACCGCCACAGCTTCTGCCGTCATCGATGATGCCGAAGCGGCGCCGGCCCATACGCGCCCTTCCTGGACCCGCGCCGGCCAAGTTCTATTGGTGGGCTTGGCCGCCTGGTGGACCCCGGTGTTGCTGATCGGGCTCTGGCAAGGGAGGGGGGCCACGCTCACGCAAGAGGGGATTTTTTTTAGCAAAGCCGCCTTAGTCACTTTTGGCGGCGCCTACGCCGTGCTCCCTTATGTGGCGCAACAAGCGGTCGAGCATTTCCACTGGCTCACCGCACCGCAGATGCTCGATGGGCTTGGCCTAGCGGAAACCACGCCCGGACCGCTGATCATGGTGCTCCAATTCGTGGGCTTCCTCGGTGGCTGGCAGCAGCCCGGAAATTTATCCCCGCTCCTCGCCGCCACCCTTGGGGCCGCCCTGACGACGTGGGTAACTTTTGTCCCTTGCTTCATTTGGATTTTACTCGGGGCACCTTTTATCGAGCAATTGCGACGCCAAACGCGCCTAACGTGCGCGCTCACCGCCGTCACCGCCGCCGTGGTGGGCGTAGTGCTCAACCTCGCGCTCTGGTTCGGCCAGCACGTGATTTTCCCCCAGGCGGGCCACCCGGATTGGTTTATTATTATCGTCGCGGGACTGGCCTGGTGGGCGCTGCGGCGTTTCCCATCCGCGCTTTTCCCGGTGATTATCGCCAGCGTCAGCCTCGGCCTACTCCATCATTTACTGGGGTGAAACTCGGGGCTCAGCCCGCGGACCGGCGACAAATCAGCCAGCGCTTATTCGCCTAGCCCCATCTCGGGGGTTGCGCTGGCCGAAATGTTGCGCTCATTTGAAGCCCTCTATTATATGTCCGAGAAAATTGAAAATGTCGTGATCGTCGGTACCGGCTGTGCCGGTCTCACCGCTGCCATTTATAGTGGCCGCGCTAATCTCCAGCCTCTCGTGATTGAGGGCGTTTTGCCCGGCGGCCAGCTCACCACGACTTCTGAAGTGGAGAATTTCCCCGGCTTCCCTGAGGGCATCGACGGCTATCAATTGATGCAAAATCTCCGTAAGCAGGCGGAAAAATTTGGGACGCATTACGAAAGTGGCACCGTGCAAGGACTCGATACGGCGCAGTGGCCCTACACCCTTAAACTCGCCGATCGTACGATTAAGGCAAAAATCATCATTGTCGCCACGGGGGCCTCCCCCCGGCTCACCGGCATTCCCGGCGAAGCAGAACTTTACGGCGGCAAAGGCGTAACCACCTGCGCCACTTGCGACGGAGCTTTTTATCGCAACATGGAGGTCGTGGTCATCGGCGGCGGCGATAGCGCCGCGGAGGAAGCCCTCTTCCTCACCCGTTTTGCCAGCAAGGTTTACTTGGTGCATCGCCGCGACGCTCTCCGCGCCTCGAAAATTATGGCTGATCGCGCGACGTCGCATCCAAAAATTCAGTGCGTGTGGGACAGCGTGCCCGTCGCCGTGGAAGGGGTTGCCGCCGGCGCCGTCAGTGGTTTGAAAATTAAAAATATTAAAACGGGCGTGGAAAGCGTGCTCCCCGTGAAAGGTGTTTTTGTCGCGATCGGTCACGTGCCCAACACCGCGCCCTTTAAGGATGCGGTCGACACCGATGAGCAGGGCTATTTTGTCCCGACCGGCCACAGCCAAGTGAAGACCAAGACCCCCGGCGTGTACGTGGCGGGGGATTGCGCCGATCATCATTATCGTCAGGCCATCACCGCTGCCGGCATGGGTTGCCAAGCGGCGATCGAAGCGGAACGCTGGCTAGCTGAGAAAGGTGCCTGATTCCCTCCCGACTATTTGGGCGAGCCTCGGAATTCCCGCGGATTACGCCGAAGCGCGCCAGTTGCCGATCCAGCGCGAGGCTCAAGCGTTGATCACGATTGGACGCACCGTTGACCGACGCTTAATTAAACTCACCCCCAGCGCGGCGGCGGCGTGGCAACGCCTCCGGGCGGCCGCGGCGCGTGCTGACATCGCGCTGCGCCCCATCTCGGGTTTTCGCAGCATTGCGCGGCAAACAGCAATCATTCGGCGGAAATTGGCCGCGGGTATGCCACTGGCCGAGATCTTAAAACTAGTCGCGGCCCCGGGTTGTAGTGAACATCACACCGGCTGTGCGATCGATATCAGCACCCCCGAGAATCCCAGCCTGGAAGAACATTTCGCCCGCACGCCAGCATTCCGCTGGTTAAAAAAGAACGCCGGCCAATTTGATTTTCATCTCAGTTACCCTCGCCGCAACCGCTACCGCATCGGCTACGAACCCTGGCACTGGTGCTGGCGCCCCACCAGCCGCCAACGCCCTGATCCAGCTTAAAATTTCCGCCTCATTTCTAAACCCCTCCAGTCGCGCGCCGAACAGGTTAAAAAACCTCATCCGCGCCAACGGGCGCGGTCGACCCTGAAAATGGTGCAAGTGATGGGAGTTAAGACCCACCTCGGTCTAACCCAGTGAGCTGAATTTTAACTGAAATCAGGTGCACAGCTAAACAGCTTATCTAGTGAAATATTTGCCAGGGGACCCAATTGCCGAGTTATTAAATAATATGATATTTTATAAGTAACTTATTATCATTATTATATAATTATCATGAAAAGAGTTTAGAATTATTCTAAATCCTTGTTGCAATTCAGTCTTATTCCAATTCGTTTTGAAATAATCCTCCCATGAATACCCCCAGCGAAAATTCTGCCACCCTTACCAAGCGTCTCATCGACAGCGGCCTTCGGCCTACCGCCCAGCGTGAAGTGGTGTTTAAAGTCATTCTAGAAAAGCGCGACCATCCGACAGCCGATGAGATTTTTGCCCGAGTAAAATCGCAGATGCCGACCATCTCGCTCGCGACGGTCTACAACTGTCTCGAGACCTTGGTGCATTGCCAGCTGATCCGCCAAGTCAACCTCGAGCGGGCCCCCACCCGCTACTGCCCGAATCTCCATCAGCACGCCCATTTTCATGATGAGACTACGGGGCAAATCCATGACATCGACCTGCCGATCGAACTCATGGCTCAACTGCACGACGTCCTACCGGCGGGTTTTATCGCCTCCAGTATTGAACTCACTTTCCGCGGCGCCGCCGCCGGCACCGCGCAGCCCACCGTCACCGCAGATTGTGCGCCGACGCTGAACAACCCGCACGGCACCAACTGAGCCCAACTATTTCCCATGAGCCTACTCGAAATCAAAAACCTGCACATCAGCATCGGGGATAAAGCCATTGTTAAAGGCTTTAATCTGACCATTAAGCCGGGCGAAGTGCATGCCATTATGGGGCCCAATGGCACGGGCAAAAGCACCCTCGCCAAGGCGATCGCCGGCCACCCGAGCTACACCATCACGGAGGGCGATGTGCTCCTCGGCGGTAAGTCGATCTTGGCGATGCAGCCCGACGAACGTGCGCGCAGCGGCTTATTCCTCGCCTTCCAATATCCGAGCGAAATCCCCGGCGTCTCCATCGCCAATTTTCTACGCGCCGCCGTGCAAGCCCGCATGGCTGAAGGCGAAGAGCTCGATGCCTCCGGCTATTACAAGAAACTCTACAACAGAATGGACCTGCTGAAGATCGACCGGAAATTCACCTCGCGGGCCGTCAATGATGGCTTCTCCGGCGGCGAGAAAAAGCGCTGCGAAATCCTCCAAATGGCCATGCTCGAGCCGCACTTTGCGCTCATGGATGAAACCGACTCGGGTCTCGATATCGATGCCCTGCGCATTGTGGCCGACGGCGTCAATACGCTCCGCAGCGGCCCGCTTGGCATCTTGCTCATCACGCACTACCAGCGCCTGCTTGACTACATCGTGCCCGATTTTGTGCACGTCATGTACGACGGCCGCATCGTTAAGAGCGGCAACAAATCCCTCGCCCTGGAACTCGAGGCCAAGGGCTATGATTGGGTCAAACAGGAATTCGCCGCCGCGAATGCCTAAATTTAATTCACGCCGCTCTGCGTTGCGCCACGTCGCCTCCCTTTTTTCCCATGAAACCAATCACTGAAATCGACGGCGCGCCCGCCTCCACCAGCCCCGTCGTCGGCATCGATCAAACCGCTGGCAACTTTAGCTACAAGGTCGACTACGCCTTCGACGCCGGCACCGGCCTGAGCGAAGACACCGTCCGCTACATCAGCTCCGTCAAAAAAGAAGCGCCGTGGATTCTGGAATTCCGCCTCAAGGCCCTCAAAACCTTTTGGGATAAACCCATGCCCACCCATTGGGCGACCAAGGATCTGGAGAATATCGATTTTCAAAAAATTCGCTACTATCTCTCGCAAGGTCAAAAGCCCAAACGCACCTGGGACGAAGTGCCCGACGACATCAAGAAAACCTTCGAGCGCCTCGGCATCCCCGAGCAGGAGCGGAAATTTCTAGCGGGTGTCGAAGCGCAATTTGATTCCGAGGCCGCTTACTCCAACATCAAAGACATCGTCGCCAAACAGGGCGTCATCTTTGTTAATTCCACTGAGGGTCTCCGCGAACATCCGGAGATTTTTAAGAAATTCTTCGGCAAAGTTATTCCTACGGGCGATAATAAATTCTCCGCCTTGAACAGCGCGGTGTTCTCCGGTGGTTCCTTCATCTACGTGCCGCCCGGCGTTAAAGTCGCCCAGCCGCTGCAAGCTTACTTCCGCATTAACGCCGAAAATTTTGGCCAATTCGAGCGCACGCTTATCATCGCGGATGAAGGCGCTGAAGTGGTTTATATGGAGGGCTGCACCGCACCCAAATTCTCCACGTCCACTCTGCACAGCGCCGTGGTAGAACTCGTCGCGCTCAAGGGCGCGAAAATCCAATACATCACCGTCCAGAATTGGGCTAATAATGTTTTCAATTTGGTCACCAAACGGGGCGTCGCCTACGAGGATGCTGAAATTAAATGGATCGACTGCAATATTGGTAGTCGGCTCACGATGAAATACCCCGGCGTGGTCCTAAAGGGCGAACGGGCCCGCGGCGAAGTCCTCTCCATCGCTCTCGCCAACGATGGCCAACATCAGGACACCGGCGCCAAAATGGTCCACGCGGCCAACAACACGACGTCGAACATCATCGCCAAATCTATCTCGGTCGGCCAAGGCCGCTCCACTTACCGCGGCGTAGTGCATATTCCTAAGCACCTCAAAGGCTGCAAAAATAACACCGAGTGTGATGCGCTGCTGATTAATACCAATAGCCGGACCGACACTTATCCCGCCATCTCGGTGCGCGGCGATCGCAACGCCACGCAGCATGAGGCGAGCGTTTCGAAGGTCAGCGAAGATATGATCTTCTACATGCAATCGCGCGGCCTGACAGAGGCCCAGGCCATGAGCCTAGCGGTCAATGGTTTCATCAATGACCTCGCCCGCCAATTCCCGATGGAATATTCCGTCGAACTCAAACGCCTCATCGACCTCGAAATGGAAGGCTCCGTCGGTTAACTATTCCGACGAGGAGGAGCCGCTTTACGCCGCCACGATTTTAAGCGCGGCCTAAACCGTCCCCGACCACCAGACAATCCCATGGCCTCTCTCACCTCTCTTTCTGCTACTACCGTCGGTGCCTTCACCGCCGAAGTTTTTGCCGCACATCTGGCACGCGTTCAACACCTGCCCGCTTGGTGGCTGGACCGTAAACGCGCAGCCTACGCCCGCTTTGCCGCTCTGCCGTTGCCTAAGCGCACGGATGAGGGCTGGCGCTTCTCTCATTTAAGCGGCCTCTCCCTTGATGGTTATAAATTGGCTGAGCCAATCAATCATCAACAAGTCACTAACCAAGACCTCGGGGCCCCCGGCGCCGGCACTCTGCTGCTCGCCAATCACCAACTTGTCTACGCGGAACCGCTCGCCGCAAAATTCGCCGAGCAGGGAGTCATCTTTACCACGCTCCAAGAAGCTTTGCTCAAACACAGCGATCTCGTGCGGCCGCACCTCCTCGCCCAACCTTCCAAATTAGGGTCCGAAAAATTTGTCGCCCTCCACGAGGCCTTCTTGGAAAACGGCGCCTTCATCTACGTGCCCCGCAACGTGACAGTCGACCTACCCTTGGGCGTGTTCCACTATGCCTCCGGCACCGGCACGGCACTTTTCCCTCATACCTTGGTCGTCGCGGAGGAAAATGCGCAGGTCACGATCGCGGACTTCTTTCGCTCCTCGACTGGCGCCGGGGCCCAATTTGCCTGCGGGGGCAATGATCTCTACGCGGGCCACGGCGCCCAAGTCACTTACCTCGCGATGCAAGATTGGAGCCGCGAAACTTTGTCGTTTCAATTTAACGCCACGGTGGCGCGCCGCGACACTCGCGTACTTTCAATCAATCTTCACGCCGGGGCGCGCCAAGCCCGTCACGAAAGTTTTTCCCAACTCCAAGCCCCCGGGGCCCATTCCGAGATGCTCGCCCTAACGATTGCGCACGGCACGCAGGAATTTGATCAACGCACCCTGCAGATTCATCAAGCGCCCAACACCAGCTCCAACCTGCTGTATAAAAATGCGCTGCTCGACCAAGCGAAGACCATCTTTTCCGGCCTCATCGTCGTTGATCCTGACGCCCAAAAAACGGACGCCTACCAGAGCAACCGCAACTTAATGCTCAGTGATGAAGCGGAAGCTAATTCACTCCCCGGCCTCGAAATTCAGGCGAACGACGTGCGCTGCACGCACGGCGCCACTTCGGCTCGCATCGATGCTGAACAAGAATTTTACCTCGAGTCCCGTGGCATCAATCCTACCTCGGCGCAGGAACTCTTGGTGTTCGGCTTTTTCGAAGAAGTACTAGGCAAAATAGCAAATCCCCAACTCCACGACTCGCTCGCCGAGATCATTCGTGAGAAATTTAAGGCCTAAGCTTTAGCGCAGTAACAATTTTAATTTCCCCATGACCGATAAACGCGACCGCATCCTCTCTCGAGAAATCACCGTCACGCAAATCCCCAGCGGCGATAAGCACACGCTGTTTAGCGGTGATACGGTGTTCATTCATCAAGTCCTCGGCGGTAGCTTTACGGTACAAACCTCAACCGGACTTTTTCGAATCGAGGCTAAAGACGCCGATGCCATTGGCGAAACCGTCGCGGTGCAGACCGTCACCGCCGCTACGCTGGCCGATGGGGCGCCTGATCCGGCCGCTATCTGGGACCAACTGCGCAAAGTCTTTGATCCAGAGATTCCCGTTAACATCGTCGACCTCGGCCTTGTCTACACCATGGATGTGGCCCAAACACCCGAAGGCGGCTTTCAGGTGGACGTTGCCATGACTCTCACCGCCCCGGGTTGCGGAATGGGGCCAGCCATTGCGGAAGACGCTAAAGGAAAAATTCTGCTCGTGCCTGGCGTTAGTGCTGCCGACGTCCGCATCACCTGGGAGCCAGCGTGGAATCAATCGATGATTTCAGAAGAAGGGAAAATGAAGCTCGGGCTGATCTAGGGCAGGTAACGCAACCCAGCGGAAGGCCGGATCGGATTTCAGTTGGCAGGCGTTCCTTTTGAACTCAGGCAGGTGCGGCTCAATCGTTTCGATTAAGAGACGCTTAACTTTCCGTCTATGGATCCTCTTCCGTCCACCACCCCTGATTTCTGGAACTCACGTTATCTGAGTAACCAGACGCCGTGGGATTTTGGCGGCGTGCCGGCTGATTTAAAGGCCTACCTTAAAACCCACCCACAGGGCGGCCGCGTGCTCATTCCAGGCTGCGGCTCAGGTTATGAAATCAAAGCCTTTATCGAGGCTGGTTACACCGTCACCGCCCTCGATCTTTCTCCGGTGGCCGTTGCTCGCGCACGGCAGTTGGTCGGCCCGGATTCTGCACCTAATATCTTCGCCAGTGATTTCTTTCAGCACGACTTTGGGTCCACCCAATTTGATGTCGTCTATGAGCGGACTTTTATCTGCGCCTTATTACCAGAACAACGGAACGCTTATCGCGACCGCATCGCGGCCTTGTTGAAATATCGCGGCGCCTTGCTCGGTTATTTTTATTATCAGACCCCTGATCTCCAAGCGGGCCCACCCTTTGGCTTTGCTTGGGGTACGGCCGATGAATTATTTGCCCGCTATTTTCTACTGGTGAAGGACATTCCGGTGGCTGATTCGCTGCCTCTTTTTGCGGGTCATGAACACTGGCAGGAATGGCACCGCACATCGTTCGGGGCGACCCCCACGAGTAGTTTAAAAGAGCGAGAGCGAGTCCCGCTACATTCGTCTATTTAGGGCGCAGCACGGGCGTGAAAGCCCAGCGACGCGCCGAAAATAAACCTTGGTCACTCATTTTAAGATCAGGAATAACCAAGAGCGCCATGAAGGACAATGTCATGAACGGCGCATCAAGTTTGGAGCCGAGGCGCTTCGCCTGCTGATCGAGCTGCATGTAACGCCGAGCCACCGTGCGGCCATCGAGCCCCGACATCAGGCCGGCGATCGGCAACGGTAAAACCGCCGACCCGCCACGCCCGACTACGCTGATTCCGCCCCGCGCTTTGAGCACGAGATTGATCGCCGCACACAAGGCCACATCGTCTACACCCACGGCGACTATATTGTGCGAATCGTGCGCCACGGAAGAAGCCAAGGCGCCTGCTTTAAGCCCAAAGCCATGAATAAAACCGAGAGCGATCGGAGCCTGGGCCGCGTAACGATTGACTACGGCAATTTTGAGGATGTCGCGCTTCAGATCAGTCACCACCGCGCCATTGATGATCGAGGGAATTTCGCGCCGGTGCCGCGTGATGAGTTGCCCATTAATCGCCTCAATCACCTGCAAAGCGGGACGAGTTGTGGCTTTAACCGGTGACCCAGGCGGCACCTCGCGTACGGCCGGCAGCACGAAATCGGCTGGTTTTCTCGCCGTCGCTTTAAATTTATTGGGCTGGGGCGAAGGCTGCCTTGGCAAGCGACTGCGCCCCTCGCTCGCCACTAATTCGCCGCGCAAATAGGTGCGCCGCACCCGAAAGTTCTTCCAGCCCGTGAAAACAATAAAGTCAGCCGCCTCACCCACTCGCAGCAACCCCACCTCCAGCCCATAGTGTTCGACCGGATTAACCGAGGCTGCGCGGAGGACATCAAAGCGATCCGCGCCGGACTGCAAAGCCCGCCGCACATGCTCACCCAGATGGCGCTGCATCAACAAGTCAGGATGCAGATCGTCACAACAGAACATCACGTGCTCTGGATGGGTCTTCAGCAACGAGATGAGCGCCGACAAATTGCGCGCCGCTGAGCCTTCCCGAATTAAAATCTTCATGCCCGCCGCTAATTTATCCAACGCCTCCGGGAGCGTAAAACATTCATGCTCCGTCGTAATTCCCGCACCCGCATAACTTGCGGCAATTTTACCGCGCAACCCTGGCGCGTGCCCATCGATTTTTTTACCCCGGCGTTGAGCGGCCGCTATCATCGCCATCAGCGCAGGATCGCGCGCCAGTACCCCGGGGAAATTCATGACCTCACTGAGAAATTTAATTTCTCGCCGCGCTAGTAATCGGGTCACTGCGGTGACGCCCAACCGCGCTCCGGCGGTCTCAAAAGTTGTCGCGGGCACACACGAGGGCGCGCCAAAATTAAATTTAAACGGCGTCCGCGCCCCATCGCGAATCATGTAATTGACCCCGGCCACTCCTAAAACATTAGCAATTTCATGGGGATCAGAAACGGTGGCCACCGTGCCATGGCACACGGCCCAGCGCGCAAATTCTGCCGGCGGCAAGAGCGAGCTCTCGATATGAATATGCGCATCAACTAATCCGGGCGCGAGGTAATGCGCGTAGCTTTTCCCCGGCTCGGCCTGCAGCCGCACAATGCGCCCGTCAGCCCACTCCACGGTGCCCGGATAAATGCGCCGCGCGTGCAAATCGACGATATTGCCTGAGAGGCGTTGCCTGCGATTTTTCACCAGAATCAGCCTGTCCCACCCACTCCCCCGTTGGCAACCTTAGTGCACAAAAACTACTCGCAAAACGGCCACAGCGGTGCACGTTTCGAGTCCATGTCTGCCTATAAGCCTACCCGCGATTACCAGAACCCCATTGTGCCTCGCTGCGATGACGATGATGAGGACGAGGATGCCGTTAAAACGACGCCCACCCCCGTGGGCGCCATGATCCAAAAGAAATTCCTGGAACAGCGAAAAATTTTCCTGTGGGGCGCCGTCACTGATGCGACCGCGAAAGATCTCACGGAAAAGCTGCTTTATCTTGAGACTACAGGGCCGGGTAAGGATATTACTTTTTATATGAACACCCCCGGTGGCTCGATCACCGCGGGGATGGCCGTGTACGACACGATTAAGCTCATCACTTCTCCCGTTACCATCGTGGTTACGGGCATGGCCGCTTCCATGGGGTCCATTCTCCTCAGCGCCGCCAAAAAGGGCCGACGCCTGATTTATCCGCACGCGCGCGTGCTGATCCACCAACCGCTGATCACCGGCCGGATGGTCGGCCCCGCCTCTGATATTAATATCCAAGCACAGGAAATGGAAAAACTGCGCAACGAGTTGAATCAAATTCTAGCCACCGCTTCGGGCCAATCATTTGCCAAAGTCGCCAAAGATTCGGACCGCGATTTTTATCTGAATGCCGAAGAGGCCATCGCCTATGGCCTAGCGGATAAGATCGTAGATAAAGTGTGACCCACCGCTTATCTCCTCGCACTCAACCCGCCTTCCGGCGGGCTTTTTTTGGCTGGTATTTTAAGCGCGGCCCAAGCGAAAACCTGCCCAGACCGCGATCAAGGATAGCCCGACGGAAAGCAGCACGTTCAGCAGCGCCCCAGCCCACTGCCCTTTCTGCATTTGCTCCAAAGTTTGCCAGCTGAAGGTAGAGAAAGTCGTGTAGCCGCCACAAAATCCCGCGATCAATAAGCTACGCAGGGATGCCGAGGTGGCGGTTTTCCCTGGACCCACGCGGGCCATTAACCAGCCGATCAACAACGACCCACTAACATTAATCACCAAGGTCGCCCAAGGAAAACGGGTGGTACAAGCCATCCCCACCAAGGCCCGCACCACTGAGCCTAAAGCGCCGCCCAGCGCCACCCAACAAAGCGTAACCAGCGTAGTCATGGCGTAGCTTGAGGGCGAGCGACGGAGCGTTTCAACAATTGGGCCCGCAAATAAACGTCCGGCCCAGCCTGTTGCCAGGCGGTTAGCCAAATACGGGCGAGCATGTCCCCGCCAACCAGCAAACGGGCCTCGATAAATTTCCTCGCCTCCGCATTCACCCCCGCCGCATCAATTTTTAACGCCCCTTTTTTCTCTAGAATATAGAGGGGTTCCACTAATTTTTGTTGGGTGACCACGTAAGTCATCACCGCGGAAAACAGAGGGTCTCGCCCGTCGACGCTCGCCGCCAGAACGAGCGGGGCGGCTGACTCTACGCGCGGCGCGAGATCGGCAAATTTAATACCAGCTCGGCCAATAAAACCGCTATCGATCCAGCTATGTAAGCCCGACCACTTCGTGTAACCCTGAGGATTTTCTCCCACCCAACCATTGTGGTGCTTGGTGGTATGCAGCGGCTGCGCACAGTCCCCGACGAAATGCCCCATAACCCCCATGACATAAATAATGTCGGCCTGGGCATTAGCGATTTCTTCCGCGGTGCCGGCCTCGCGGAACGCGTTCCAATAAGAAAAGGCTGATTTTAATTTACCGTAATATTCGGCGATCGCCCACGGCGCGAAACCCGGCCATTCACGGGTTCGATCCGAATTTTTAGTCGGATCAAGTGCCGGAAAATTTACCGGATGCGCCGCGCGGCCCGCGGCGAATTGCAGGGCAAATTCATAGCGCAGGGCCGACACCGTCGCGGGGGTCAGGCCCGCTTCCGTCAACTCCTCCAGATCGCAATAATGATCGACCCCATTAAAATGTTTAATCGGCAAATCGGCCGTGTTCCGCCAGCGATCAGGTTCCCCCGAGAGAAAAGCCACTCGCTCAGCATTGGCCGGCTCTCGGACAAACTGCGGAAAATCTAGCGGGAGTGCCGCCAGGGCCAGCTGATTGACGGTGCGGTGCCCCTCATAATCCCAGGCGCGCGCGGCCACGGTCATCAACAGCGAAATGGATAGAGCGAGCCATGCGTAGCGATCAAATATTTTCATAGGAAAAGATTAAGATTTAGGGGAATTGGCCTGCGTCCGCAAGGCGGTGAGCGCACTCGCGTAATTATCTAAACCCGCCGCCAAAGCTTCCGCGATTTGCTGCCGAAAAACCGGAGTCGCCAGTCGCCGCGCCTCAGTCTCATTGGAAAGATAACCGCATTCCACCAGCACGCCGGGGCAATCGAGCATGCGCAAGACGGCGAGCCGACTCCGTTTATAACCACGGTCAGGGGTTTTCAACGTCGCCCGCAGCGCCCGATGCATTTCCACTCCAAAAAGCAAATTGGCGTAATCAAATCGATTACTAGGATACGCCACTTTAGTCATTTCATCGCCGAGCTCGTCGCCCGTAGATCGCATCGACTGCGGCGCCATGACGTAGGTTTCGATGCCAGTAATATTATCTGGGGCGGAATTAAAGTGAATGCTCAGAAAAACATCCGCCTTTTGCCGATTAGCGTATTCGTTGCGCATCAGCAGGTCGGTTTTTTTATCCTTCGAAAGCTCCCGATCTTCGGTGCGGGTTAGCAAAACCCGCCACCCGCGGGCCTCGAGTAGCGGCTTCAACCGCAACGCGACCTCGAGGGTTAAAGTTTTTTCATTCAAACTCAGTCGCTTATTTTCCGCGCCGGGATCAATCCCGCCATGGCCGGGGTCGAGGACAATGAGCTTGGGCGCCGTCTGGGGCAAAAAAGCGAAGTGAGCGGCCGGCCGCAAAAGGGGCGCCACTATTTTAATCGCATCGAGTAAACTGATCCACAGGCCATCCTTATAATGCAATACCGGCGCGCCTAAAAAGATGCGCAGATTATCAAAATAGAAATCGTGCTGGTTGCCCTCAAAGGCCAAGCGAACTCCCCGCGCATCACCGAGGGTCATGGCCACTTCCGGCTTGGCCCCCGCCGCTTTTAGGGAAAACCGTTGCGCCACTTCCCGTAGACTAACGTAGTCGGTGCCGCGTAATGAGGTCACGGCCCACAGCACGGGAGCTGGCGCCGGCCGTGAGGGGGCAACTTGCGCGGGAGCCGACTCGGTCCTAGCAGCTGGCGCCGCCGGCGCCACCGAGGCGGGCGCAAGTTTAGCGGTGGCCAAGGATTCTTGCGCTGAGGCGCACCCTACGCTCAAGCCAATCAACCACGGCACTAGCCCGAAAGCGGGGAGCCGCGCCATAAACGCAAAGTGAATCAAACCGCGGGAGCCGCCGCCGGGGGCGGCGCCGAGGGCGTCTCGCGAACGTGAAATTTAAGCTTCCGCTTATTCGGCGGTAAGGCCGAAAGCATCACGTTAATTTGCTTACCATTCAGCTTGGGTGGTGAATCCGGTAGACCCATCGTCTCAAGCTCTTTGAGGGCGCGGTTCATGACCTCAAAGCCCATCTCGGTGTGGGCCATCTCGCGGCCGCGAAATTTCAGTCGCAATTTCACTTTATTGCCGTGGTCGAGAAATTCTTCGGCATGGCGAACCTTCGTCAAGAAATCCCCTTTTTCAATGCGCAGGGTAAATTCGATCTCCTTGATCTTGCTGGCGGTCGATTTGACGTGCGACGTTTTCTTCTGCTCCTCGTAAACATACTTACCGAAATCCATGATCCGGCAAACTGGCGGCGTGGCGGCGGCCGCCACTTCGACTAAATCCAAATTAAACTGCATCGCGAGAGCGATGGCCTTGGGGGTGTCCAAAATTCCGAGCTGGCGACCTTCTGGGCTAATGACCCGCACTTGCGGCGACTTGATCCGCAAATTGCGGCGAATGGCGGCGAAGGGATCGTTGTTGCGACGATTATCGCGATTATAAGGGATGCGGCCAGCGGGCGGAGAGGAAGGAAGTGCCATTCAGGATGAGGGGGTTGCGAGGAAGAGAGGTCGAGGGGTGTTTTCGCTTCTCAGCGCGGTGAAGACAACACCTATTTAGAGCGAAATCGCCCTCGTCAGACGCTAAAGCTTTCCCCGCAGGAACAACTGGCCTTGGCATTGGGATTGGAAAATTTAAAACCTCCGGCGACCATTTTAGCGGAATAATCGAGCTGCGTGCCCTTGAGGTACAGCGCAGTTTTAGGGTCAACCACGACCGGCACCCCGGCTGTGCGCACAAGGATATCGCCCTTCCGCGCGTCCGGGACAAAGCGCATTTTATAGCTTAAACCGTTGCAGCCACCACCCGTGATCGCGATGCGCAGATAATCCCCCTGCACTTCGCGGGCAATGAGCGCCGCCACCTTGGCGCCCGCCTCGGGCGTGAGGCGCACGAGGTTTTCATTACCTTCGCGCACGCCCTCGGGCGGTAAAATGAGAGGTGGAGCAATGGACACAGCGTAATCCTATGCCCCCGCCCGCGATTTTATCAAGCACTGCGCAACGCTCACCGCATTAGTGAAACTGCGGTCGCTGGCTTGACCCCGACCAGCCAGGCTAAAAGCGGTGCCGTGATCGGGACTCGTGCGAATAAAGGGTAGGCCCAAGGTCACATTTACCGCTTCATCAAAATCAATCACCTTGAGCGGCGCGAGGCCCTGATCGTGATAAAGTGCGATAATAACATCAAATTCCCCCCGCAAGGCGCGGGCAAACAGCGTATCCCCAGGTTGACAAAGCGAGAGCCCGGGAAATTCCTGCCGCAAGGCGGTCAGCGCAGGATTCAGAAAATCACGCTCCTCCGTCCCCAACCAGCCCCCTTCGCCAGCGTGGGGATTGAGTCCGCAGACTCCAATGCGCGGATATTTGCCGGCTGACGAGGCGCCCTGCCCCAAAGAAAAAACCCGCGCCAGCTGATCAGCCGCGGCCACCGTACGCCGTAACAATTTCAGCTCAAGCAATGGCGCGACCGCGCTGAGCGGCACGTGCCAAGTCGCGAGGACGACCTGCAACCGACCACCACAAAAAGCCATCACGGGCTCCCCCCCCCACCGCGCGGAGAAAAATTCTGTTTGGCCCGGAAATTCATAACCGATGGCGGCCAAGCGTGCCTTGCTGACGGGCCCAGTCACGACCCCAGAAAATTCTCCGCTGAGACAACCGGCCGCCGCTCGTTCCATTGCCGCCCACGCGACCAAGGCGCCAGCGCCAGTCGGCTGTCCAGGCGTTGCCGAAAAATCCTCAAGGCCAACTGCAATTTTTTCAGCCGGAGTATCCAGCGTCGCCAACCAGCCCAGCGGACCGATCACCGCGATGTCTTTCGCGGCCGCCCCCTGCTTGGATAGCCAAGCCGCAATGATCTCCGGACCCACTCCCGCCGGATCACCGCAAGTAAAAGCAAGTTTACCCCGCGGGCTCATCTTTACGCAAAGGACTTCCGGTTGGTCGCACAAAGCCACGCTTGCCCGCGGAAAAAAAATCGAGAAAACACCGCGCCTCGGCACTCGTCACTCCCGCCGCGAGTAGCGCCGCGGCTAAGCGCCGCGGATCACCCCCCGCAAAAATTGCTCGGTAACATTCTTTAAGCTCATGGATCGCCTCGCGACTGAAACCCCGCCGCTTGAAGCCCACGACGTTAAAGCCCGGGACCTCATCCCGCTCCGCGACCATCAAAAAAGGCGCCACATCGCGGGTCAGACGGGTCAGGCCACTCACCATGACGCCTTCGCCGATGCGGACGAATTGATGAATGCCCGCGCCGCCACCGACAAAAGTGAAACCGCCGATTTCGACGTGTCCGGCGAGCATCACATTATTGGCCAACACTACCTCATCGGCCAACACGCAATCGTGGCCGACGTGCGCACTCGCCATCAAAAAACAGCGCGCCCCAATCCGCGTCGCCTGGCCTGCATGAATCGAGCGATTAATGGTCACCTGCTCGCGCACAATCGTGCCGGCTCCGATATGCACACCAGAAATAGTGGCCGGATCAAATTTAAGAAACTGCGGATCACCGCCGATAACCGCGAAAGCATGCACCACCACGCCCGCGCCCAGGACGGTATGCTTTTTGATAATTGCATGGGCATGAACCTCGCAGCCCGCGCCCACCTGCGCGCCCGCTTCAATAATCGCTGTGGGATGAATACTCATAAGCGGGTAGCGTTAGCTCGTGCTGCGTTGGGACGCTCGGCGATCAGATCAAGCTGCGCATCTTTCAGCAGGTCATAATTTTTTAAAATCCGGATAACCTGCAGCGTGTCGGATTTTCCGTAGCTTTTGTTAATCTCCACCCGCTCGATGATATCGAGTAACATGGAGCGAAATGAAATGATGCCGTCAATGCCGTGTGCCTTCAGCATGGCCACGCTCTGGGAGCGAAAGGGTTCGGCCGTCGGGAGACTCGGTAGTACGAGAATTTTTGTCACATCGGGCGCATTGCCGGGCTCCTCTTCATCCACGGGGAAAAATCGCGTGACCTCCTTGAGTACATTCTCCTCCAGAAAGCGGAAAATCTCTGGGCTACTTTTCAACATATTAGGCGTGAATTTCCCCGTGTGCCAGCCCTTGACCACCACGATGGCTCGATGCACGAAGGCGAGTTCATTGGCGAAAAGAAAGAAATCCGGTTTCCGGGCATTGCGCGCGGAATAGGCCGGATTATAAACCACCAAATCAACCTCCTCATCGCCCGTTTTGCGCCGCGCCTGGACCTGATACTTGCGCACTTGGCGGACCAAAAATCCACTTTGCTCGAAATATTCGCGGACAATGCCTTCATCGATAGCTGACATAAGATCAGCAACTTAGTCAGTTGCGCGGGGATAGCACACCAATTTTTAAATTGCCCCCAACTCATGCCAAATGGAGGCGACGAGTTCAGGCGCAATCCCTGAGCGTGTCGCCGCGGCCCCAATGGCCGGGAGAACAATAAAGCGCAGACCATCGGCCCGATTTTTCTTATCGCGCGACATCGCATCTTGCAGCGCGGTGATGGCCAACGGGGCGCGCAATCTGATCGGCAGCTGATGCGCCAAAAGTACGCGTTCTACCCGCGCAATATCAGCTAATGGTCGCAGTCCTAGGCGATGAGATAGCCGCACTGCACCCACCAGACCAACCGCCACCGCTTCCCCGTGTAAGTAAGTGCCATAACCGGTCACCTGCTCAATCGCATGACCAAAAGTATGTCCAAGATTGAGCAAAGCGCGCCCACCCTCCGCCGCCATCTCCCGCTCATCCGCACGCACGATGGCTGCCTTAATTTCACAGCACCGCCGGATAATGGCCGGCAAAGCTGGGCTACCAATCTGCATGGGCGCTTCCTCTAATTGGGCAAATAGAGCCGCGTCACCCAGTAATCCGTATTTAATTACTTCGGCGGCCCCAGCCGCGAATTCGCGCGGCGGCAGCGTCGCCAGAAAATGGGTCCCGACATAAACGGCCCGCGGATGATGAAAGGCGCCGACCAGATTTTTTCCGGCGGCAAGATTTAAGCCCGTCTTACCGCCGACTGCGCTGTCCACCATGGCGAGCAAGGTGGTCGGCACCTGCAGATACTCGATGCCTCGCAAATAACTCGCGGCCGCAAATCCGCCCAAATCGCCCGTCACGCCGCCGCCCACGATCCAGAGCAAACCGTGGCGCGTAATGCGGTGCTGTGCTAAAAATTCCAAAACCTGCCCAAAAACCTCCAGCGATTTTGAAGCCTCGCCCATCCCCACCACGAGTCGCGGGATATCCGCAAAGGCGGCGGTCAGAAATTCCTGCTGCGCTGCCGCCACGCCGCGATCGGTGAGCAAAACTGAGGGGCGGCCAGCTGCCGCGAAGCCCCGGATGGCTAAGCAGATATCAGTTGCACCTGTTGCCAGAAAATGAATCGGGTAATTTTTTGCCCCGATTTCAACTGTGAGCGCCTGCAGCATAGGCTCGTTTAAAGGCAGTGACTTGCATGGGTCAACGCCCGTTATATTAACCCTTAAGAGACTGATTCTCATAATATTAATTGACATGATTATGAGTCTCAACTTCAAATAAAACGCCGCTGGCTTAATTCCCTATTTTATCGTTCCTCCACGCTATTTTGCTAAATGCATCACTCTACTAATCCCGCTATTGATCAGTTACCGTCTGACCCGCAGCAATTAATAAAACTAAGCCCCCTATTATCACAAATGGTAGCTGTTGCTCTATGGCTTCCGACCATACTGCAAGGCCAAGTGAGCCCGACCGATTCGCCGGATAAGGTTCTTGTTTTGCCTACCTATCGCGTGGAAGCAGAAGCAGAAACAGATCACACTATTCAGGGCCCATTTTTACCGGCCACTCAGGGAGTTAAAATCAACGCGGGCAAAAAGACCACGGTCATCGACTTTGATGGTTTGCCCCGAATCTCCGGCAATAATTATCGTCAAGCCCTTGCCCAGGCCCCGGGGTTAATTCTCAGCGAAGAGACGTCGCCTCTAATTAGCATCGGCTACCGTGGCCTCGCCCCGCACCGAGTTCAATTCACCCAAGTGCTGAAGGACGGAATCCCCATCCACGCCGATCAATTTGGCTATCCCGAAGCTTACTACACCCCACCGCTTGATACGGTCGATCGCATTGAATTCACCCGCGGTGGGGCCGCGCTGATGTACGGTCCACAACCTGGTGGGGCGCTAAACTACGTCACCCACCGCCCGCGGCGGGACACTCGGCTCGGAGCCAGCACCCTACAGACCTTCGGTAGCCAAGATTACTACTCCACCTTTAACTACCTTGATGGTACGACGGGAAAACTAGGTTATTACGGTTATTATAACCATCGAGAGTCTGCCGGGATTCGCTTAGCCAACAGCGATTATACCTTAGACGCCTACAGCGCTCAAGGCGTAATCGGGGCGGACACTCGCTCACGTCTCATTTTCGCCACAGAATCTTATACGGAAGAACACGGCGAACCAGGAGGACTTACTTTTGCGACTGGCCCCGGTACGGTTAATTATTCTAGCGCAAGAAAAACTCCCTCACGACTGCATGATCGCCTCACCCTGCATCGCCGGGCCCACTCGATTGTGTGGGAACGCGACTTCGCCTGCGGTACGTGGGTTAGTCGAATTTGGCAAATTGACTATAATCGCACCAGCCGTCGACAAGGTGGCGGTGGCTTCGGGATGATGCCCACGGGCTCCGCCGCGCTCACCAACACCATTGAGGCTCAACCATTCACCCAGCTCGGCGCTGAAGCCCGAGGACGCCTTGATTGGGGCGGTGGCCGTGGACACGTCCTGACCGGCGGGGCCCAACTTTACTCTAGCCAATCGACCCGCACCGACTCGCGGGGGGCCACGGCCGATGCCACCAGCGGATCGGTACGCCTACAATCTGAGCGGAAAATATTATCCACCCCGGTTTTCGCCGAAAACCTATTTCGCTTTGGGGCGTTCAGCCTCACCCCAGGTGCACGGGTTGAATTCGTCGACCAAAGTGTGCGTGAAATCATTAACGTTAACCGCGCGACAACGGCCCTTCAGCAACGCGCTGAACGCGTCGCGATTCCCTTGTTTGGCATCGGCGGCGCTTACAATTCGTCCGCTAAAGCCGAGTGGTACGCCAACGCATCCCAAAGCTACCGCCCGATGATTTTTACTGAAGCCGTACCCAATGGAGCCACGACCGTAGTTAATGCCGATCTAGAATCAGGCCGCGCCGTGCAATACGAATTAGGCTACCGCGCCCAGCCCCGACTGGGCCTCGTGCTTGATGCCAGTATTTTTTATCTTAAATTTTATAACCAAATTGGTACGACCACCCTCCCCAGCGGACTGAGCTCCGTCATTAATGCGGGTCGCGCGGTGCACCAAGGGACGGAGTTGGCTATCAGCTATGATTTATTCGCGCAACGCGACAAAGGGAAACAAGCCACCGCTCTCAGCCTTTATGCGAACGCGCTATTGCTCGATGCTAATTTTAAGGAAGGTCCGACTGCCGGCAAGACTCCGCAGTACGCGCCGAGCCACACGGTGCGGCTTGGCTTAGTCTACGCGGAGACCGATGCCCTCAAGTTAGCGCTGACCGGAACCCTAGCAGCCGATGCCTATGCCGATGATAGTAATACCGCCCAGCGTTACGTGCCCGCCTATGCCGTCTGGGATTTCACCGCTGAGTGGCGCATTCCTTACGCCCCGCTTCGCCTGATTGCTGGGATCAACAATCTCCTGGATGAAGATTATTACTGTCGCATCCGTCCCGATGGAATTGATCCCGCCCCGCGGCGTAATTTTTACCTTGGAGCGGAATGGGAATTTTGAATGGAGGCGGTGAATGCGGCAGACCGACCCCAAGCAATTCGGACGATTCCTGCGCTTGCGCTCTCGGCCATTCCTAGCCGAAATATCCGGCCATGTCTTCCTCTCCTACCCCTCACGCTGAACCATCGGTTCCCTCCGTCATGGACACCGGCGGTCTCGGCGGTCACCCCCGCGGCCTCACCACCCTCTTCTTCACCGAAATGTGGGAACGATTTTCCTACTACGGCATGCGGGCCTTGCTCATTCTTTTTATGGTGAAGACGGCGGCCGACGGCGGCCTCGGCTACGATACCAAAAAAGCGGCGGCAATTTATGGCACCTACACGATGAGCGTTTATCTGCTCTCAATCTTAGGCGGCTTTATCGCCGATAATTTTATCGGTGCGCGGCGCTCAGTCTTAATCGGCGGTATCATTATTGCCTGCGGTCATTTCGCCATGGCCTTCAGCGCGCAAAGTACTTTTTTCGCTGGCCTCGTTCTCATTGCTCTCGGCACCGGTCTCCTGAAACCCAACATCTCGACGATGGTGGGCAGCCTTTATAGCCCGACGGATGAGCGCCGCGACGCCGGCTTCTCCATTTTCTATATGGGTATCAATATTGGGGCCTTTCTCGCTCCACTCGTCACGGGTTACCTCGCCCAGAGCGCCAGCTGGAAAGCGCAACTGAGTAGCTGGGGCCTTGATCCTGTCCATAGTTGGCACTGGGGCTTCGCCGCCGCCGGCGTCGGTATGACCTTCGGTTTGGTGGTGTATGTGCTCCAGCGCGAGCGGCTCGCCCAGGTCGGGCACGCGCCGGTGGCCGAAAACAATCATGGCCGCCCCTGGGGCAAACTGGCGCTCGTCGCCCTTGGTTCACTGGCGCTCATCGCCGCCATGAAAGCGAGTGATCAATATCCCGCGCTCGTTTATGTTCTCTTCGCCCTGCAAATCGCCGCAATTTTATTTTTTGCCTTCAAGCCAACGGCCGACAGCAAACGTATCGCCGCTATTCTGGTTTTCTTTTTCGCCGCCGAAATTTTTTGGGCCATCTTCGAACAGACGGGTTCGACCATCTCTCTGTTTGCCGATAATTTAACGCGGAACGAAATCCTCGGCCAATCGTTCCCCTCCTCGTGGTGGCAATCAGTTAACTCCATTTGGGTAATCTTACTCGCACCAGTCTTTGCCTTTCTCTGGATCTCCCTCGGATCGAAACAACCTTCCAGCCCGATGAAATTCGTCCTCGGGCTGTTGTTCGTGGCCCTCTCCTTTGTCCTGATGGTGCCGGCGGCTAAACTCACCGCCGAAGGAAAAGTTGGGCCGCTTTGGCTCGTCGGTCTTTTTTTCCTGCAAACGGTCGGCGAGATGCTGCTTAGCCCGGTGGGTCTATCCACCATGACCAAACTCGCGCCGCAGCGTCTGCTCGGCATGGTGATGGGCATTTGGTTTCTCGCCGCCGCGTTGGGCAATAAACTCGCCGGGGTACTGGCGGGGGAATTCAAAAGCGACAACGCCGACCAGCTCGCGACTTTTTTCTGGCACCAAGCGCTCGCCGTGGGCGCCTGCACCTTGGTTCTCTTCGCCTTAGTCCCTTGGGTTAAAAAGCTCATGGGCGGCGTGCGCTGAACAAACCTCGATCCAATAAAAAAGGCGCAGGATTTACTGCGCCTTTTTTATTTACTAGCCGGCCACCTGCAAAAGTATCGGGGTTCGCGTGCACACAACGGGCCAGTCAAGTACCCGCGAACCCCTTTGAGCAGCTTTCTCCTTTGTTGCCAAAGTCGATCACTGCACTGCTATAAAACCATATTTTGAGTTTATAACGGACGCGCTAAATCGCCTTATTTTAGGTGCAACAAGAACCTGCATAATTTGTGCGTGCCCCGGCCACCGCTGGAGCTCAACAAGACCGCCGCCTCTTTTTTATCAAAGCGACTGGACCCGGGTGCGCGCGCTTGACGAATAGAGTAAGATACGAAAAGACCTTTTCCGCCATGTCCGCCTCCGCCGCTCAGTCCCACCCGCTCCCCATGCCAGCCTTCCGCTGGCTCGCGGCGTTCTGCGCTTTAGCGATTTGGCTGCTCGGTCTGCTTAATGTCAGTCCGCAACTGCACGCGCCATTTCACCACGACGGCGATGAAGCCAATCACACGTGCGCGATCACCCTGTTTAGCCATGGCGTGGAAACGACCGCCGTTCAGGTCGACTTAATTTTTACGCCCCAGCTAATTTTCACGGGTCTAGCGCGCAGCCCGCTGGCTCTCTTGAGGGTGACCGCTGATCGCTTGCCCCCGACCTGCGGTCCGCCTCTCTGCTAAGTTAAGTTCGTCCCGCGGCGCCGTCATTGCGGCCGCGTTAAAGCCTGTCCAGCCATTCGGCCGACGGGCGGTCTTGCCTTCACGAATTCTGACTTTGCCGATGAAACCTTTCTATTTCTGCACCTTATTTTCTATTCTAGCTGGTTTGGCTTCCGCCCAAATCGCCCCCAGCCAATCCGCTGATAAACCCGATCATCCCATCAACCTTGAAGTGATGGTCGTGAGCGTTGGCCCCGATCCTAAATCTGCTTTCGACCTCGCCCAAGGGACTTCTGTCCTCATGAGCGATCAACTCCGCCGAAATATTGCGGCCACTTTAGGTGACACGCTCATCGACACGCCCGGGGTGAATGCCACCTATTATGGTCCGGGCGCTAGCCGCCCGATTATCCGCGGGCTCGGCGGCGATCGCGTGCGCATGCTCGACAACGGCGTCGGCTCACTCGACGCCTCCAGCGTTAGCCCTGACCATAATGTGAGCGTCGAACCACTGTTGGTCGATCGCATCGAAGTATTACGCGGTCCGGCTACCCTTCTCTACGGCAGCTCAGCCGTGGGTGGCGTCGTCAATGTGATCGATAATCGCATCCCAACCGCCGCGACGAGTGAGTCCCGCCGCCGCCGCGCAGAATTTCGCTACGACTCGGCCGCCAACGAACGCACCGGCGTGATCGCGCTCGGGGCCGGTAACCAAACCTACGCGCTGCAAGTCAATGGACTGCGCTCTGAGTCTGATGATGTCAGCATCCCCGGCTATGCCGATCGGGCTCATCCCGCCGATCGAGGCACCTTGGTCAACAGCGCCCGCTCCGCCCAAAGCGTCTCCGTCGGAGGCACCCGCTTTGGCGCTAACAGCAGTCTCGGTCTGGCCGTGAGTGAATACGCCACCATCTACGGGGTGCCGGTGGGTGAGCCGATTCTAATCGATATGAAACAGCAGCGGGTCGATCTGCGGGCTGAACACCATCGGCTCGGGGGCCTCTTCAAGTCCGCTAAATTTCGCTTTGGTCTAGCCAATTATACCCATGCCGAAATCGATGCTTCCACGGGGGAGCCTAATACTACCTTCAAAAATAAAGCCTACGAAGGCCGGCTTGAATTTGCGCAACAAGATCGCGGCAACCTCACCGGCACAGTAGGGCTCCAAACTTCCCGCGGTGATTTCTCTGCCGTGGGGGCGGAGGTCGTCACCCCGCCAACCTTATCCTATCATCACGCGCTTTTCTTGCTAGAATCCTACCAACTCCACCCGCAACTCTCGCTGCAATTTGGCGGACGCTATGAGAGGCAAAGCATCACGCTGGGGACCGTTAATAAATTTTTACCTGCTTACCGTGGCTATGCCGCTACCACCGGCGAAAAACGCTCTGAGCAGGGCGTGAGCCTGTCGGCGGGCGCGGTTTATTATCCGGCCAAAGATTATTCCTTGGGCTTCTCCCTCGCCTTCTCTGAACGCCTGCCGATGGCTCAGGAGATAGCCTCGAACGGTCCGCATGGCGGCACGGGAGCCTATGAAATCGGTTCGACTGGCCTCGGTAAGGAAAAATCGCTCGGCCTCGACCTCACGCTGCGTAAGCGCGCGGGCTTTGCCACTGGCTCCATCGGCGCCTTTGTTAACCAATTCAAGAATTATATCTTCGAGCAAAAAGACCCCACCAGCTACTTCGATGAAGCGACCGGGAACTTATTGCGCTATCCCGTTCCACCTAACAAAGGATTTCTGCCGATCTATCAATTCATCGCTCGGGATGCGCTTTTCTACGGCGGTGAGGCCGAGGTCTCGCTGCATCTTCATGATGCGCAGGAGCAGCACCTGCATCTGGATCTCAGTGCAGATTATGTTCGCGCACAGCAAACCACCGATGACGAGCCGCTCCCGCGGATCCCCCCGTTTCGCCTTAGGGCCACGCTGCGCTACACCAGCGGGCCGTGGAACCTCGGGGCCAGCCTGCGCCACTCGTTCCAGCAAGAGCGGGTCTCACCGGATGAAAGCACCACCGACGGCTATACTTTGGTCAGCGTCGATGCCAGCTACCGCTTTACCCAAGCGCATACCGAGTGGGAATTTTTCGCCCGCGGTTCTAATCTAACCAATCAAGATGCCCGCATCAGCACCTCCTTTCTTAAAGACATCGCCCCGCTGCCGGGCCGTGGCATGGCAGTTGGCGGGCGCTTGAATTTCTAATCATGAGCCTCCCAGCACCTGCAAACCGACTAAGTATCACCGAGCAAAGGCGACTGCTCCAGCACGACACCTGCAATCCGCCAATCGCCGTCTTCCTGAACGAGTGCGTAACGATAAGTGGTCCGCCGTTGCCGTTGATCAAGTACCGTGACGGTTACTTGGGTTAAGCCTGCACCGGTATCGCGGACCACCCCAATTTCTACCGATTGGTGCTGCAACAGCGGAGCATACCCGCGTTCCATCAGAGCAGCGAATAACGGCCGATCGAATTGCGCCTTAATTCCTCGCGCCGCGTAAGTATAAGCCGCGTCAAAATCACGAGCCTGCAAGGCCTTTAATTGAGCCGCCACCACTGCTTTCACATCCGTGCGCACGGCACCTGAACTTAGCCGCATCGCCGGTGCCACGACGGGTTGGCCGATCGCAAAACTTAATAACAGGCAGAAACCTAGTGCGCTGCGCAAGTTCATGCCTCCAACCCAAAGACAGCCCGCGCGTAATGCTCAACGGAAAAGGGCTGCAGATCATCAGGCTGCTCACCCAGCCCGATAAAATAAATGGGGATTTTTAATTGCCGATAAATTCCCGCCAGCGCGCCACCGCGACTGGTGCCGTCTAATTTTGTCACGACCAAACCAGTGAGCCCAAAGCTCTGGTGAAACACCTTCGCCTGCTCGATGGAATTAGCCCCTAAGCTGCCATCAACCACCAGCCACCGATGTTGAGGCGCGGTTGCATCATGCTTCTGCAGCACGCGCCGAATTTTGGCTAATTCCTCTAATAAATTCCCCTTCGTATGCAACCGACCCGCGGTGTCGACGATGAGCCAAGCGTGACCGCGCGCCTTGGCGGCTTGCCAGGCATCATAGGCCACAGCCGCGGAATCCGCACCGGTATGGCTAGCGACAATTTCGATCTGCAGCCGCTCGGCCCAGCTTTTTAATTGCTCCACTGCGGCCGCCCGAAAGGTATCACAGGCGGCAACGATCACGGTCTGACCGTCGTTTTTTAACTTATGTGCTAGCTTGGCGGTGGTGGTCGTCTTGCCCGAGCCATTAACGCCGATCAAACAAATGACGGTAGGTTTCTGCACGGCGGGAAGCAACTTGCCCTCAGCTCCCGCCAATACCCGTTGAAGCACCGCGACCCCAATATTCGCCGCTTGCTGCCCTTTGAGCTCAGGATCTTTGCGGTAGGCCGCTTTAATTTCAGCCAAAATTTCCGTCGTCGTCTCGACCCCAAAATCAGCCGTATAAAGCGCTTCCTCTAATTCAGCCAGCGAAGCGGGATCAATTTTTCGCCCACCAAAGAGGTCATGCGTCTTCGCCGCCAGCGCCGCGACGGTCTTATGCAACCCATCTTTAAATTTATTAAAAAGTGAAAACATCAAAAAATCTCCGGCCCGTTAAGCCCCGCAAGCTTGCTTGGTGGCAGACCAACTCAAGCCCCGAGGGCCATGCCCGAGGCTCATTCCGTCGACGGCTTGCGCAAATCTCGACCCAGTTGATCCTTCATGCGATCGAGCACTCCGTTGATGAACCGTTTAGCATCGGCGCTTGAATAGAGTTTGCTGAGGTCAATGGCCTCGTTGATCGAAACCACCGGCGGGATGTCCTTCCGATGCAACATCTCGAACATCGCCAACCGCAGAATTGCTAAATCAATTTTAGCGATGCGCTCGAATTCCCAATTGTGCGCCAACCCCTTGATGTGGCCGTCAAGTTCCACCACATGCTCAATCGCTCCGTGAATGAGCTCCTCCGCAAAAGCATAATAATCGCGCGGTTGCTCGAGATGTTCAAAAAACAACCGCAAATCGTCACCGAGCGCGGCCGGTTGATTCACACTCCAAGCGTAAAGATATTGAAAGGCAGCCGCGCGACATTCGCGGCGTTGGGTAAACTGACTATTCATAATTTTTCTCCGAGCGAGCGCTTGAGTGCCGCCACTTCAAGTCCAGCCGCCGCCAACTCAGCCCCGCGATTAATGGGGCCCAGACACCGCGCGCGAGCCTGCTTAAGATTATTAACCACGATCACCCCATTGATGATGGGCGTGCCCGTCGTGAGCGCGACCTGCTGCAATGCCTGCGAAACGCTTTGCCCGACCATCTCGTGATGATGGGTGTCGCCCGCGATCAACACCCCGAGAGCGATGACACAATCGCAACCGCGCTGCGCCGCTAACACTTGCACCGCCCAAGGCACCTCATGGGAGCCCGGCACCCGCAAAACGGTGAGTCGCTTAGCTTTCACCCCAGCCGCCCCCAATTTAGCCAGCACCACCGCGAGCAACCCATCAACCAGTACGTTATTATAACGCGCCGCCACGACCCCAAAGGTAAAGGGGGCGCCGTTAATCGAGAGAGGGTTTGCAACCAAAAGACTCATAGAATTTCCGCGGATAGCTGGGAGGAGACAATTGCGCTAAAGCCTACGCGCAAGCGCCAATCAGTAATCCGATATTTAAGGCTAAAATCTTCATACTGGAATCTGTTCCACAATCTCGAGTCCATAGCCATCTAAGCCGACGACGCGACGCGGGGAATGCGCCATCAGCCGAATCTTACGCAAGCCGAGTGCCGTCAAAATTTGAGCCCCAATCCCATAGTCGCGAAGATTACCCCGCCCTAGCCCTGGCGGCGACGAGGCCTCACCCAAAAGCGCCTCCTGCATTCGGCCGGATTGCTCCATGTAAACAATCACGCCATGGCCAGCTTTAGCGACGTGAGCTAGGGAGGCCATTAACGAGCGGTGGCTATCCATGCCCTGAGCATGGAAAACATCGCTCAGCAAATTTTCCGTATGCACCCGGACCAGTGTCGGCGAGGCATCAAGCCGCCCTTTGGCAAAAGCTAAATGATGCCGTCCATCGACTTTGCTGCGAAAAACATGCAGCTGAAACTCACCATATTCGGAGGCAAAAGGGCGCTGCGCCACCGCTTCGACGAGCTGCTCACGTTGATGCCGATATTCGATGAGCGCGGCGATTGAGATGAGCGGAATTTTATGCTGACGCTTAAATGCTACCAACTCAGGGAGTCGGGCCATCGTCCCATCTTCGCTGAGAATTTCGCAAATGACGGCCGCCGGCTTCAGGCCCGCTAACGCCGCTAGATCCACCGCCGCTTCCGTATGCCCCGCCCGCTCCAAGACCCCACCGGGGCGCGAGCAAAGCGGAAAAATATGCCCGGGCTGCACGAGCCCATCAGGACGGGTCTCGGGGTTAGCCAACAGTAAAATTGTTCGAGCCCGATCAAAAGCACTGATCCCCGTTGTGATCCCCTCGGCGGCGTCCACCGAAACGGTGAAAGCGGTGCGCATCGCCTCGCGATTTTGCTGCACCATGGGATTAATGCCGAGTCGCTTAAGCTGGGATTCCGTCATCGGAACGCAGATGAGCCCACGGGCGTGGCGTATCATCATATTAACCAGTTCAGGCGTTGCCTTCTCAGCTGCCATCACCAAATCCCCTTCATTTTCTCGCCCTTCATCATCCGTCACAATAATAACCCCGCCACCCGCGATGGTCTGAATCGCGGTCTCGATCGAATCAAAAGCTTGGGAAGTAGCCATGGCGTGAAGGAAGGAGAGCCTTTGCCGCGCGCGCGCGACTGTCAAATCTGCGCTCGCTCAGCCCCTAAATGGCACCACAAAAGATTCCACGACTTGCTGTTGTTCACCAGTGCCCTGCAAGAGCACCAACCGAACATTATAGGTGTAAGGAGGTAAAACTGGCTTAGCGCCAACTAAGGCATTTTCGCTCAGATTCAGCATCGTACGCAAGTCCCCTAGCCCGCGTGGATTGGGCCACGTGGCGCGCGCCTGACTTACATTTGGGGTGATGGCCTTTTTCTTAGCGTTGTAAAAGGAAAGTTTAAAATTACCCGCCACCACCTCTAGCCCCAAGAAGGTACCATCAGCCCGTGTGATCACCGCGCCCAAAATCTTGGGCTCCGCCTCGGGGTTCTCCCCCTGAGAGACTGCGGCGTGCGGAGCCGCCCACAGGCCGGTGAAGGTTAAAAATCCCGCAAAGATCATGGCGAAGGCATTTTTCATCTAGCCACTCTAGTCCAAGGGGCGCTCCGCGCAAGCCTCCGCGCAAACTAGCTCCGCCGCTGCCGGCGCAATTCGCTCCACCGAGCCAGGCGTTCGGCAATCTTCGCCTCCCACCCGGCGATTTTTGGCGTATAAATTGGCCGAGGTTCTTCTAGGTAAATTTCCCCCGAAATATTTTCCGGAAAATCGTGTGCATATAAATAATCCTGCCCATGGCCCGCCTGCTTGCTCGCCGCCCCACTTTTATCCCGTAAGGAAAGCGGGATCGCCTGCACCGGTCGCTCCTTCAGTTCGCGGTGCGCCGCCGCGAGTGCGAGCGTGGCTGAATTACTTTTAGGGGCCGTCGCAATGTAAAGCGTGGCGTGAGCCAAGGTCAGCTCGGCCTCCGGCAGGCCGATAAAGTCACAGGCATGATGCGCCGCGACGGTCAGCGGCAAGGCCTGCGGATCCGCTAAGCCGACATCCTCACTCGCCAAAATCACCAACCGCCGTGCTATAAAACGCGGGTCTTCGCCGCCCGCGAGCATTTTAGCCAACCAGTACATCGCCGCATCGGGATCGCTACCCCGACAACTTTTGATGAATGCGGAAATCGTATCATAATGCTCATCTTCATCCGCGTCGTACCGAATGCGCCGCTCGCGGGCAAATAATTCCAACTCCTGCGCCGTAATGGCCGCCTGTTCCGGCAGGCTCAGCGCGACCACTTCCAGCGCGTTGAGCGCGCGGCGCAGATCGCCATCACAGAGCACCGCGAGATCAGCCAATAGCTTGTCCTCCGCCGTGTGCCCGCGCTGGCCGAGCCCGCGCTCACGATCGACCAAAGCCTGCCGCAAAACCCCTGCCACGGCCTCGGCCGACAGAGGCTCCAGCCGGAAGAGATGACTGCGACTGAGCAGAGGAGGATTCACATAAAACCCTGGATTGTGCGTCGTCGCCCCGATGAGTCGCACGGTACCCTCTTCAACATCCGGCAGCAAAAGATCCTGCTGTGATTTATTAAAACGATGCAGCTCATCGATAAAAAGCAAGGTGCCCGCCTCAGGCTGCCGGCGCGCCGCCGCCAAAATCTCCCGCAACTCGGCCACATTGGACATGACCGCATTAACCCGCACAAAGCGGCTCTTCGTCTCCCGCGCTATCACCTCAGCGAGGCTGGTTTTGCCGCAGCCCGGCGGTCCATAAAACAGCAGACTGCCGATTCGATTACTGGCGATCAGGCGGGGTAGCAAATTGCCTGCTTTTAAAATATGCTCCTGCCCGACGATTTCCGCCAACCGCCGGGGGCGCATCCGCGCGGCTAATGGTTGATGGGCCGTGGACTTGGCCGTCAGTGGGGTGACCGCCGTGGACGGCTCAGCCTCAAACAGGGAATCAGAATTATTGTGCGAACGCGCCATGGACTGCCGTAGGTTGTGGCCCGACAGCCCGAGAAACAAGTTTGAAGGGAACCCAAAATACTGTCCACTCCTACCACTGTTTGCTTGGGCCAAGGCGCAGATACTGCTTATGCCCTCGCCCGCCACGCACCTTCGTGCGCCGCTTCTCTGGTTATTGCTGCCGCTGCTGGCTGGCCTGACCGCCGCCAAACTCTGGCCACCGCCTTCCATTGGCTTAGGCTGGTTAACCGCGCTGGCTGGTGCCTTAAGTCTAGCGGCGGCCAGCTGCACTTTCGGGCCAACCCGTTACGCTCACTTCGGTTGGCAGCTGAGCCTCAGTCTGACCATGGGACTCGCCGGATTTATCTTGTTGCAGGCTCGCTACCCGCAGCTGCACGCGTTGATCGACCGACCCGCGCGCGAAGTTACCGTGACCTTTGAGGTCTTACAGTTATTTTCGCCGACCCCCATCGCTCGAAGTTTGACCGGACTGGGGGTAATTATCGCAGCGGGCGCGCAAGATCGTGAACTGATTGGCCGCAGAATTTATTTTTCCGCGATCAGGAAAATCAGCCTTCCCCCGCGCCGCGCCGGCCATTACTTAATGCAAGGCCTGATCGAGCCGCTCGCCCCGGAGGCAGCGGCCGCCAGTTTCAACGACTACCTCGCCAGCCTTGGCATTCGCCAGAAACTCACCCGCGGACGTATCCTGCGCGAGGTGCGCCCCCCGGGATGGTTTATTGATTTCTGCAACCGCGCAGAAAACCACCTCGAAACTATTTTACAACGTGGGCTCGAGCATCATCCGCAAACGCGCTCGCTCTACCTTGGCATGCTCCTCGGCGAGAAGGCCGTTCTCTCTCAAGCGCAGCAGAATGCTTTTATGCGCAGTGGGACTTTCCATATTTTTTCTGTCAGTGGTCTGCATGTCGGGGTGATCGCCCTTTCGCTCCACTCACTCTTTCGCTTATTACGCTTACCCCAACGGCTCGCGGCCGCCCTGTGTTTACCACTGCTTTGGCTTTACGTGCAAATTACTGGGGCCAGCTCACCGGCCGAGCGCTCCTTTTTGATGATCGCATTTTTATATGCTGCCCAAATTTTTCGCTTACCGCAAAATCCTTTGGCGGCGCTGGCTGGTGCGGCGCTCGTGACAGTGCTACTGGAACCGCTCCAGTTGTTCAGCACGGGATTTCAGATGTCTTACGCCGTGGTAGTGGCGTTGGTCGTCATGGGTATTCCCCTAAGCAAGAAATGGACTGAAGGCTGGCAGCCTTACGCCTTAATCCCCCGAGCTCATTGGCGCGGGTATCAACCGCACGTCGATTGGGGTGGGCGCGAGTTACTCAGTGCCGGGGCCGTCTGTTGGGTGGCCTTTCTCGCAAGTACCCCATCGGGGATCGGTTATTTTCAAACGCTTTCGCCGGGATCGCTCGTGGCTAATCTCATCATTATGCCGATTTCCTCGTTCGCCTTGGTGGCCGGATTCTTGGCGCTCCTGACCGGCCTGGTCGGCCTCGCCACCTGGAGCATCCTCTTTAACTCCGCCGCGGCACTTATTTTAATCCTGATGGACTGGCTGGTGCAGCAAGGCATCGCCTGGCCGGGAATGTATTACAACGCCCAGTTCGTGGTCAGCTGGCTGGCCCCCGCCTCGCTGGTCGGTATGACCACCGTGATGCTGGCGGGACTGGCAGGAAAATGGAGTCCTCGGTATGGTGGTTTCTGGCCGCCGGTGCTGCTGCTCGCTTTGCTTCTGTTGTTCGGCGTCCATTTTGGTTGAGCGCTTTCGTCTCAGACTAGGTCGGCCGAGTTGCTTTATATTTTCGGTGTATTTCTCATTTTTCATGGTAACGATGACTGCATGAAAAGCGCTTACGAACTCGCGATGGAACGACTGGCTAAATCTGAACCAACCACCGCCCCGCTCACCGCCGAAAAAAAAGCGCGCCTCGCTGAAATTCAACGCGTCTATCAAGGCAAGCTCGCGGAGCGCGAAATATTCCTGCAGCAACAGCTCAACACCGCTTTAGCTGAGCAAAAATTTGATGAGGTGGATAAAATCCGCAAACAAGCGGCGGGGGAGAAAGCGCGGCTTGAAGAAGAGCGCGAGGAAGAAAAAGAACGCGTGCGGCACGCCAAATAATTCCGCCAACGGGTGACCCACCCCTGACCTTTATTCTGGTTCAGCGGTACCCTCGACCACCCAATCTCGCGCCGTCGGGACGGCGCGCAAGAATTCGCGCAAGGCGGCGCTCAAATGTTCCGCATAGCGAAAATGCGCCCCCATGCCGGTCCGCAACTCAGCCTCATAGATAAATTTATCCGCCTGCGTGGTGTGCTCAAAAGGCGTCTGCGCCCCCAGCAATAACGAATAAACATAGGCAGCTGAACCCCGCGTCATCAGCTCGCGGGTCAAGGCGGCTTGTTCCTCCAGCAACGACTGATGCGCCGCGGGTTTAATTTCCGGCGGCAAATAAAAACCCGCTTGGATCAGTGGCGTGTAGCGATGACCAGTCCGGTGGCGGTTCAAATCACGGAGCTCCGCAATCGCCATATTATTCCAGGCAAAACTGACGCGCATCCGCCGCGTCGCCTTGCCTTGGTACCCATAACGATTAGTCCGATGCTGTAAGGCTTCCGCCATGGTTTGCTCCTCGCGCAACCAAGGGGGTGAGTCGTTATCAACCTTCACCCACACCTGATCGGCAAGCGGCTGAATCGAGAGGCGCGCTAACCCGAGCTGCAAACTCGCCGCTAATTCCTGTTCCGCTTGAGCTTGATAAGATTTCTCGGCGACGCTGTAACGCATCAAGCGCGGCGATGATTTCAATAATTCATTTCGTATCAACTGGGCCGCCGCTTGCGCCTCCGGCATCGGCAGAGAGTCGAGCTGCTTCACCGTCGCCGCCCACATCCGCGAACTTTGCACCAGTCCGAGATTGGTGCGCGTGGCGAGCGGGATGAAATAACGCGCCCGGTCGAGCGCGTAATTCTTCCGCAGTCGAGTGATGACCGCAGGTTTTGCGTCGGGGGGCAAGCGCACCAAACCAGGGTCAGCGAGCGCGGCCCGATCCAGCCGATCGTACTCGGCATGATAGGCCGCAAAAGATTGGGCCATCAAGGCGGTCCAGCGCGGGGCCAGGTCCGCGGGAATAGCCAGCTCCACCGGGGTCGGCAGATTCGTGGCCTCCATCGTAATGTAACGCGTACTCGACTCTTGCCCGTCCGCCATTTGGGCAATTTCAAAAATTTTATAAGCCAGCCACATCGAGACGTCGTCGATCGCTATGGCGAGCCCCCCCGTCAGCCCGCCAATGGAAGCATGGCCATAATCAACAAATTTTAAAATTCGATCGATCGAAGCATCCGGATTGGCGAGATCAACCTTCTCCATGATCTTACCGATGCCCTCATTGCTCCGCGAATAGCGAGCCAGCACGGAAGCCAGCAACTCTGGGGTTACGCGGGGAAGATCAGCCGCCGCAGGGGGTGGCACAATGGCGAGTCCGGTGACTTTCATACGGGTTCAGACGAAACATATTCACCCGAGGAGGCGAAGAAAATCTGCGACCTATTATGAGACCACGCGCCCGCAAGATTCGGCCGGATGACCGATGGACTTAAAAGGGCAGCCAGTGACTCAGCGGACCGGGATAGCAGCCCAGCAGCAAGGTCGCCAGTGCCAGTAAGCCTAAAATTAATTTCCCGCTAAGCGAAGGGATCGTGATGGCGGATTGCGGCGCCTCGGTTGTGACGGTTGCAGCCGGACGCCACGCTTCAAAATAGGCAGATTTAATCCAACCAAAATAATAATAAATCGAGATTATTACGCCCCCCATGGCAATCGCCAGCAAGGGGTAAAGTTCAGCTTGGAAGGCGACGATAAACAGCAGCAATTTCCCCATAAAGCCCGCCAAGGGAGGAATGCCCGCGAGCGAACCGACCCCCACCGCTAAGACGCCACCTAAGAACGGGTGCTGCTTGGCTAAGTGCTCATAGTGATCCAAGGTTTGATTGGTATCATCTGGGCCGGTCAGGTAAGCCATGACGCCAAATACAGCCATCGAGGCTAGCAGATAGGTACCCAGATAAAACCACACGGCACTCGTGGCCCAAGGCACCGTAAACGAAGCCACCACGCCAATGAGCAAATAACCGGCGTGCGATATCCCCGAGAGCCCCATGAGTCGTTTCGTGTTGCGCTGGGTGAGCGCGGCCAGATTGCCCATCATAATTGTGGCCGCAGCCAGCAGAGAAAGCACCGGCACCAAAACACCCGCGAGCGGGGTGAAGACCTGATTGACGAGCGTCAAGAGCACCGCAAAGCCAGCCGCTTTGGAAGAAACGGCCAAGAAGGCGGTGACCGGCGTCGGCGCCCCTTGATAAACATCAGGAATCCAAATCTGAAAGGGAAAAGCGCCGATCTTAAACGCCACGCCGCCGACCACCAGCAGCGCGCCGGCGATGGCTAGGAAATTATCGGGGTGGTGCCGCAGGAAATTATTAAGAGTCTCAAACTCAAAGCCCGTGTGCGTGACGCCGTTGACGCTAACTTTGCCCACCGCGCCATAAAGCAAGACGATGCCGAAAAGCATGATCGCCGAACTCAAAGCGCCGAGCACCAGATATTTTAAACCGGCCTCCAACGTCAGCGCGTTATCGCGGAAATAACTCACCAGAATATAGAAACCGATCGTCACGGTTTCGAGCGCGACGAAAAACATCACGAAATGACTACTGTGAACCAGCAGCATCATGGCCGCGGTCACCACCATCACAATGTGGTAAAATTCAACCCGCGGCAGTTTGGTTCGCGGCAAGCAAATCGTGCCCAAAAATGAGACCAATAAGGACGAGACGAGAAAGAAAACCCGCGCGACCTGCCCCCAAGGGCTGAGCTTAATCAGGCCCCCAAAAAGATTTTCACCGAGCCCGATGGTTTGAAAATTAAAAATTACCGTCAGCAGCACCATGGCTTGAGCCACAATCGCGACGAACGGAATAAAGCGATGATCCTTCTTCGGCAAAATAATCTCCATGACCAGCAACCCGAGAGCGGCGCAGGCCAGCATTATTTCCGGCCCGAGAGCCCACCACTGATTAGACTCAGCGACGCTTTTGAGATAATCAGTTGTCATGGTTGCGCGGGAGAAGCGGTTACGGAACCAGCGGAGACTTTCGCCATCCCCACGGGTAAAGCCTGATCGATCGAGCGGGAGAGAGCTTGGGGGTAAAAACCCAACCAGAGGAGAGCGGCGAGCAAGATGAGCGCGGGTAAGCGCTCGCCCCACCCAAGGTCAGCGGGCGGATGCTGCGCCATCACCTGCTGCAGATGTTCGCTCGGCGGGCCAAAGAAAATTCGCGCGACAGCCCGGAGACCATAGATCGCTGAAATCACCACGCCGGCGACTGCCACGGCCGTGAGGCCGGGAGAGAATTTCCAGAGGGCGACAAAAATCGCAAGCTCGCCCCAAAAATTAGCGAAAGCCGGCAGGCCGATGCTCGCCATCGTTCCTGCGACGAAGCAGGCCGCCAGCACAGGAGTTTTTTGCGCCAAACCACCCATCTCCGTTAAATCAAAAGTATGCGTACGATGATGCACACTCGTGGCCAACATAAACAGCAAGGCCACGGACAACCCATGAGCGACCATCAAGAGCACCACCCCACCCGAGCCGATCGTTGAAAGGCAGGCTATGCCGAGAAAGCAGTAGCCCATGTGCATGACAGAACTATAACCCAACATTTGTTTCAGGTCGCGCTGGGCGAGGGTGATAAAGCCAATAACCAACACGTTACCGATGCCCGCGAGCAGCGCTAACTGCCACGCCCAAGTTTGCGCGCCCACCGGGAGCAGCGGCAGAGCAATCTGGATTAGCCCATAGAGGCCAAACTTTTTCAGAACCCCGGCATGTAACATCGCCGCAGAACTCGGCGCGGCCCCGTAGCCCAGCGGCGCCCAGGTATGCAGCGGCCAAAGCGAAACCAGCGTGCCGAAGCCAAAGAGGAGGAGGCCAAAAATATATTTTTGCACGGTGGGCGTGAGGCCCTGGTGCGCCAGGACCGCCTTCAGCTCGATTAAATCAAAGCTCTGCGCCCCGCTCTTAACATAAATAGCAATAAGACCGAGCAGTGAAAGCAACGCGCCGGCCGTCAGATAAATCGTCATCTTCATCGCCGCATAATTGCGATCCCGGCCACCCCAAAGCCCGACCATGATGAAAGTAGGAATCAGGGCTAATTCATGAAAGAAATAGAAAAAGAAAATATCCACCGAGGCAAAAACGCCCAGTAAACCGCCCTGCATAATCAGGAGTAGCGTGAGGTAGAGCTTGAGCCGCTCAGCCCCCGAACGGAGCGCATAGAGACCGGCCGCTAAGCCCACCGTGGCAGCCAACAAAAACAAGGGAAGCGCGATGCCATTGAGTCCGAGCTTGAGCGTGATGCCGAATCGGCCGAGGCCAGTATCCAAGTTACTCAGGTAATGATAAGTTGCCCCACCCTCGGCGGGAAACTGCTGCCACAACCAAGCGGCGATGAGGGCTGGGACCACAAAGGCGACCCCAGCGAGTTTAACGGCCAACCGCTTAGGCAAGCCACCCGCCATGATGAGGGCAGCAACCAACGGAGTCGCGATCGCCAGCTGAAGGAGTTGAGCGTGCAGAGAGTTCACGGATTAAAAAATACCAACGGCGAAGGCCCAAAGGAGTGCGGTCCCCCATAAAAACCAATAAACATAGGTATGCAGGCTGCCGGTATAGAGCGACCGCGCGCCATAACCGACCAGCGTTACAACGCCCCCCAATCCGCGGATCAGCAATCCGGCTAAAAATATTTGCTCAATAAAATTCAACAACATGGCCAAGCGCTGCTGCACCTTCGCGACGTAGTAAGTATATAAGCGGTCGAACGATTCCTTCAACCCCGTGAGCCCACGGAAGCCCAGGCGGAATTTTCCTTCTAATGAATCGGTTTCGGCTGACGCATAGAAAAGCCAAGCCCCGCTGGCACCCGTTAGCATAACGCCGAGCGAAACCAACAAGATCGTGCTATGCGCGGCCCCGGTAGCCTCGGGCACGAGGTCCGCGACTGCCCCCGCCAAGCGACTAAAAAATCCCGCATAGCCTCCAATGATCGAGAGCACCGCGAGTACCACGAGGGGCAACGTCATCGTGAAACCACTTTCATGCGCTTGCGCCGCGTGATCTGAGCGAGCGGCGCCCCAGAAGGTTAATTTCCACAAGCGAATCATATAAAACGACGTCAGCACTGCCGTGAAAACTAAGACCGCGAAGACCGCCGTATTTTTCTCCAGCGCTAAATAGAGAATAGCATCTTTGGAGAAAAATCCGGCTAGTCCGGGCATCCCGATAATCGCCAGGACCCCGAGAGTAAAGGTGATGAAAGTAAGCGGCATTTTGGCGCGCAGCCCGCCCATTTTAAAAATATCCTGCTCATGATGACAGCCGTGAATCACCGAGCCCGAACCCAAGAAGAGCAGGGCCTTAAAAAAAGCATGCGTCGTCAGATGGAACATCGCGGCGCCCACGCCGGTCGCGATGACCATTTCATGAACGACGCCGCCCATTTCATGCCGGAGAGTAAGCGAGCCTAACCCAAAAGCGGCGACCATGTAGCCGAGCTGCGAAAGCGTTGAGTAAGCGAGGACCTTCTTGATGTCACGCTGCACAACAGCACAAAGCGCCGCATACAACGCCGTGAGGGTGCCGATCCACATGATGACGGTGAGGGCAGCAGGGACCATGAGGACATTGATCCGACAGAGCAGATAAATGCCGGCGGCCACCATGGTAGCCGCATGAATCAGCGCCGACACCGGCGTAGGACCTTCCATCGCGTCCGGCAGCCAAACCTGCAGCGGCAGCTGGGCCGATTTGCCCGCGGCGCCACAGAACAGCAGCAAAGCGATCAGCGTACTCGGCACGTGTTGCGCCCCGAGTGCAGTGAGATTCACCGTACCATTGCTCCAGTAGCACATGATGATACCGAGCAGAAAGCCGAAGTCGCCCACCCGATTAACGATAAAGGCCTTTTTCGCCGCCTCTGCCGCCGCGGTCCGCTCGTGCCAGTGTCCGATGAGCAAATAGGAGCTGAAGCCCACCAGTTCCCAAAAAATAAAAATCATGAACAAATTATCCGCCAGGACGATGCCGAGCATTGAAAACATGAAGATCGATAAACCACCAAAGAACCGAGCCCGCGCCGCATCAGCGCGCATGTAGCCTAGCGAAAAAATATGAATCAGGAAACCGACGAAGCTGACCACGAAAAGCATCAGCGCGGCGAGGTCATCAAATTTAAAACCGAGGGAGACCACAAAATCCCCTAGGCGTAACCACTCCCATGCCGCCGGGAAGTTACGCTGCCCGCTGAAAATCAGCTGCCATGACAATATCGCAATGGCGCCCGCGACCGCCGTCGCGAGCCCAGCCGCCCAGGCCCCTTGCCGCCGCAAGCCCAACGCAATCACGGTCGCCGAAAAAAGCGGCAACAGCAGAATAAGCAGAGTCGTGTGAACGGGATTCATATCAGTGCCGCAGATGGTTGAGGGCCTTCACCTGCACCGTGCCCCGCTGCCGGAAGAGGGCGACAATGATGGCGAGCCCAACCGCAACCTCCGCGGCGGCAATCGTGAGGATGAAAAAAACAAAAACGTTACCGTCGAGCGTATCGTTGAAGTGCGAGAAGGCGACCAAGGCGATCGTCGCGGCAATCAGCATCAGCTCCAGACACATATAAATCACCAACGTATTCTTGCGCAGGAGTACCCCGAAAAAGCCGAGGACAAAAAGCACCGCGCTCAATAATAAATAATGCTGAAGATCTACGATCATGACCTCTCCTCCGCTTGGTCGGATTTTTTACTTAAGACGATCACGCCAAGCATCGCAATCAGGAGTAGAAAACCCACGAGTTGCACCGGCAAAAGATAGGTGGTGAATAATTGCTCCGCATAATGCTTTAAAGTGGGCCCCGTTACGGCCGCGCCCCCCGCCGACAAGGCCGCGCGCTGGTTTAACGACAGCACGCCAACGACGAGCAGGGCCCCACCGAGGGTGGCGGCGATGAGCGTCATGCGTGGAAACGGCTTGGACTGTTCCGGCCGCGTATCCAGCAACATGATAATGAAAAGAAAAAGGGCGACGACGGCCCCAGCATAGACCAAGAGAAGGACAAACGCCAAGAGGGCTGCATGAAGGAGCACAAACAAACCGGCGACACCGACGAGGCTTAAGAGCAAACCGAGCGCCGCGTTAACGGGATTTCTACTCACCACGACCAGCGCAGCGCTGACGAGGGCAAGCAAAGCGAAAAAATAAAATAAGAAGTTAGCCATCGGAATTAATGAGTGTTGCCGTGCTCGGCCGCTGCTTTCTTTTTATCCCATTTATAATGTTGATCCGGCAAAGTGCCACCCAGCTCATAAAGTCGGGCTTTATCATTCACCATTTCAGCGCGGGTGTAGCCGCTCAGGGAATATTGATTCTGCAAAAAGATCGCTTCCTCCGGGCAGACTTCCTGGCAAAGGCCGCAATAGATACAGCGCAGCATGTCGATATCGAAGGCTTGCGGCGCTTTTTCAATATGCAACTGGTCCGGCTGGTCCGCTGGCACCGCCCCCGGCGTGATGCGAATCGCCTTCGGCGGACAAACAAACTCACACAGTTGACAAGAAACACATTTCTCGCGCCCCTGAGGATCACGCACCAGCGTCGGGACACCCCGATAGCCTGGCGGAATAACGGGACGCTCCTCGGGGTACTGCAGCGTCACATTCGGCGCGAACAAATGCTTTAAGGTGATGCGTAAGCCCGCGAAAATCTGCGGCAGATAAAGCCGTTCCGCGAGGGTGAGAGGTTTGCGTTCGACGACGTAGGCCATGGCAAGAATTAGTTTTTGACCTGCACCCAGGC
>CAMAVZ010000003.1:0-92628 GCA_945861645.1 Opitutus sp. GAS368
AACTTCGTTCGAACCTGAAGCTCCGCTTCAGGCGCCGTTGGCGTCCCCACGGGGATTCGAACCCCGGTTCTCTCCGTGAAAGGGAGGCGTCCTAACCGGGCTAGACGATGGGGACCCAGCGCGGAATCGGGGAAGCTACGGACTGAACCTGACCGCGCAAGGATTTTCTAGTCCTCCCCAATTATACGATTATGCCCCAAGGCTTAGGGTCTTTTCGGGCCCTTGATTATCGGCCGGGGTGCAGGCTAAACCTTGCTCGCGCCTTGGGGTGGCTCAAATCGCCCTTTCAAGCGCAAAAATTGCTGCTCGATGAGGTAATAGGAAGCGGTCGCGAGGCTCAGGCTGATTGCCAGCTTGATGCCAAGTCGTATGGGCAAAGCGGCGGTGGGCATCAGTTTTTCGATGATATAATAAACGGGCAGGTGCAGCAGATAGATCCCGTAGGAAATTTTACCGATAAAAACCAATGGCTGCCACGCTAAGACTCGCGCTAGCCACGAATGCCCACCCACGACGAGATCCATTACGACCAAGACCGCGGCGCCGGCCACCAAGATGTAACCAACCCAGCCCATCCATGGGCTGTACCAGGTCACAAAATGAATAATCCCAAAAATGCCAGCGAGCGCAAGGGGCGCCACGAGGCGACCTAACCACCAACTCACGCCTTCGGCTAAGCGTCGCGTTGGTAAGCTTTGGACAAAATAGGCCAGCGCGGCGCCCGCCATTAAGGTGTCCATGCGGGTATCGAGGCCAAAATTAATCCGCTCATCCGAATAAATTCCCGCCCAGCTCGCGCGGTAAATCGCCACGAGTAAGGCGCCGCCGAGCAACATTTTTACCTTCGTCGCCGGCGAACGTTCTAGTCGCTCCAGCCCCACGATGACCAACGGCCAAAGCAGATAAAACTGTTCTTCAATCGACAAGGACCAGCAGTGGTTCAGCCACGTCAAATGGACCTTATAAAGCGCCTGCGCCCAATTGGAGGTGTAACTTAAAACGAGGGCGATTTCGGTGCCGGGGAAACGATCTTCCAGCCAGAGCATGCCCACCGCCACAAAAGCACAGGTGAGCAAAAGGGCGGGCGCGAGGCGCAAGAATCGCCGCGCATAAAAATTTCTAAAATTGATGGATCCCGTCCGCGCCCACTCGGTGCTGAGAATCGTGGTGATGAGAAATCCGCTCAGGACAAAAAACATATCCACGCCCACCCCGCCGCTGCGAAAGTAAGGCACGCCCCCGTGGGCGGCCAACACGATGCCCACGGCAATCGCGCGTAATCCATCTAAGCTAGGATAGTAAGGGTGTTTCATGGCCACGGCGCCGAAAAAAAACTAAAAATGGCGACGACTGCAATGCCGCGCTCACGGCCAAAAAATAAAACCAGAAAACACCAAAGGGAATCCCCGTGAGCCCTTACGACGACCACCGATCTTTCAGCACCGCGACTAAAATGAAAATCACCAGCAGGACGGCCATAATTAAGATAAATTTTAGCATAGGGCTAAGGAAGCGTGGGTCGCTCGGTTATTTTAAGGCCCGCAGATAAGCAAAAAGATCGCTGACTTCGGCTGGGGACATCGCTTCCAGCAATCCCTCGGGCATAAGCGAACGGTTCAAATAGCTCGTCTGCCGAATATCCGTGCTGGCGATTCGGCTATCCTCGGCCCCTGGTACCCGCAGAATAATCGCGTCGGCCGTTTCTTCGGCGAGGAAGCCGTCGCGCACGCTGCCATCTTTGAGCATAACTCGGAACGTGCGATACGCGCTTTGCATGGCGGCGCTGGGCGTCAGAATATTTCTGAGCAGCGCTTCAACGTTGGTGTTGCCGAGACCGTCGAGGGGTGGCGCGATTTGGCCGCCTTGGCCGCCTTGTTGGTGGCACGCGAGACAGAGCGTGGTGAAAACTTGTCGACCGCGTTCCGCTTGGCCGCCGGCGTTGGCGAGCGCGCGGAAGTGGGCAAATTTCTCGGTCTGGGCGGCCGCTTGGGCCGCGGTCAGCAAGCCGGGAGCGTCATCGGTGACTTCGACTCGCACCGTGCCTTTCAACGGTCCCCAGCCCGCCCCGGCAAAAACCTCGACCAAGCCAGCGGGGCGCGGACCGGCGTCGCTGCCGGCCAAGCTGCGATCAAAATGATCGCGAATTTCTTGTGCCGTGCGGGCGACATTCCACACGCGATACTCAGCGAGCCAACCGGCTGTGGTGCCGATCGTCGGATTCAGCCGGCTCCGGCCGAGATTGACGCCGGTGAAAGCGGTCGGGCTGGTGCCAGCGCTACTCGCTTCAAGCTCTCCATTAATAAAAAGGCGAAAAAATCCGCCGGTATCACGCGTGATGGCATAATGGGTCCACACATTGGGGACGGCTTTTTTCTGCGCTATGACGACGTCATTGGCTTCGGCCAGCCAAACGCGGAAACGGCCTTCATAAAAATTAAAATCAATCGTACCGGAAAGCCCAAGCAAACCGTCGCGGTGATCGATCTCTGGATCCAACTTCGCCCAACATTCGATGGTGAAAGGGCCGATGAGGGCAATTTGGGTATCAGCGTAATTGCCGGGACCGCCGGGCAGGCGGAGCGCCCGTTGGGCATCGCCGCCCAGTTCTTGCCAGCGGGCTGCGACCCTGGGGTCAGTGGGGAAAAGTAGGCGTAGTTTTTCGGCCGCGCTCACGCTGATATCCGTGCGCGCTACGGTGCCACTATGCAGACCAGTGATGATCGCCGTGGCGCCAATCGGCCGGCCGGCGAGACGATCGAGAGCGGCGCTCCGCTGCGCTGGCGTCAAGGCGGGCAGTAAAGCCACGAGCTGGGCTGGGGCGCCGGCGGCGGTAGAAACCGCTAACGCGGTTAACGCTTCATCACGAATCGTCGGCTCCAACGATTCCCGTGCCAGTTGGGCAAACACGTCGCTCGGCCCGACCCGATTTTCCCGCAAGGCGCGCAGTGCGGCCAGCGCAGTGGGAAGGTTAGGCTCAGTCGCGGCGCGTTTTAATACGCCGGTTAGCTCAGCTTCGTTCCCGGTAAGTTTGAAAGCTCCGGCCACTTGGGCCCCGAGTAACACGTCAGTGGCGAGAGGACTCGCAATGAGCAGGCGAGCTGCTGTCGTGAGTTCAGACGTGAGCGAACTCACATCGAGACTCGTGCGCAGTGCGAGCAAGGCCCGCAAGACCGCCGCGCGTGAACCGGGCTGAGCGAGCGCGGTGGTGAGCGCTGCCCGCACAGTGGGATCAGCCAGGTCGGCCGCGAGCGTGCGGACTTCTTCATCGCTGGGTAGGCGATTAAGTTGCGGGGCAAGTTGCGCTAGACCAAGCGCCGCGGTTTTACCTCCAAGCGCGAGGGTGGCGAGGAGGCGATTTTCCAGTGGCAGTGCTTGGCCCAAAGGCGAGCCGAGCAAGGCCGCCGTAGCGGCGGGATTTAATTCCATGGCCCAACGGGCTAAGTAACGCTCGAACTCGCGGTCATACTTTTCCCAGCCGCCGCCGCTGGTGAGGGAGGCCCCGCCAAGTTGCGCCGCGAGCGCCAACACCCGGGGACTCGGAGCTGGCCGGCGGCGCAGCGCGTCACCCATCGCGGCGCGCACGGTCGGACTCGGATCGGTGATGAGCGGCGTGGCGAGCGCGAGAAATTCTGCCTCCGAGCGCGTCCCCGTCGCTGTTAAGCGCGCTGCTTGGCGACGCAGGGTGGCGGCGGAATCGGTGGCGAGTTGCTGTAAGAGGTGATTTGAAAGGGGGGCAAAACTTTCGAGCACCCAAAGAGCCGCGAGGCGACGGTCGCGCGCGGCGGTGCGATCGCTGACAATTTTTTCTAAATCAGGAATGAGACCGAGCGCATGGCGGTCGACTAGTTCGAGCCAGGCGAGATGCGCGATGCGGGCATTCGCATCTCCGAGATGAGCGAGCAGGTCTCGCTCGTTGAGCGCAGTGAGGTCGGGGGGTGTCGTTCGCGGTTGTGCAACATGGCGCACGCGCCAGATGCGGCCCCGTGATTTATCGCGATCGGGATGTGAGCGCGGCACTTCGTTGTGCGAAATAATTTTATTATACCAATCGACGATGTAGAGCGCGCCGTCGGGGCCAAAGTGAATTGAAACGGGGCGAAACCACTTATCTTCGGTGGTGAGAAAGTCGGGCAGTTTTTCGTAACGATAGCGCGGGCCCTCGGGCGTCGCCTTGACCGTGTTGATCGTGTTGGTGATGGGATTGGCGAGGAAGAAAATCTTAGAGCCATCAGCCGCGGTGGCCCCGAAGCTGCGGAAAAGTCCATCCGCATCCTCGGCGAGCGCGAGTCCGCTCAGTCCCGTGCCGCCCATCTGCGCAGGCGCGAGCGGCGGGGGCATCAGCGGTTGATAAGGGCGCAGACGATCTTTCGATCCCGTGGACACCCAAATGCCCGGCTCAAAAGGAATGACGGGATAGCCGAGATCGTTGGCTTCCTGCATAAAGATTTCGCCTTCACGCGAGCTGACCAGACCCCAAATATTATTGGGGCCGGCGGTGAGACTTTCAAAATTTGCGCCATCGGGAGTGAAGCGGCCAAGCTTACATTGGTTAAAAGGAATTTCCGTGGCGCCATTCGCGAAGGCGCGGTTCCCGGGGCGGCGTACCTTGGAATAATTAAAGAGCCCTTGCGCCGCAAAAATCTGGCCGCCGGGTTGGCGCAGAAATTGGTGAGGAAACAAGTGCGAGTCTTCGGTGCCAAAGCCCGTCAGAATCACCTCATGATGATCGGCGCGACCATCGCCGTTGGTGTCGTGGTAGAAGCGAATATCAGGGCCGTATTGAATTAACACGCCATCCTGATAAGGCAAAATTCCCAGTGGCATCACGAGATTGTCGGCAAAAATTCGCGGCGGCGCAGTGACAGCGGCGCGGCCGGGGGCGGGGATCGCGTAGGGAGCATCGAAGACGACTACTTTGTCGCGACCGCCGGCGGCAAAGAGGGCATCGGAGGCTGCTTTCTGTTCGTTACCGTCGACGGGATATTCGAGCGCGGTCATGGACCAGAGCCGCATGCGCGCATCCCAATCCACGGTGATAAATTTACCGAAGCCCGGTGATTCCGCGGCGACGAGTTCAATTTCAAAACCCGGGGGTAATTTGAAGGCGAGACGTTCTTCCTCGGGTGAGCGCGGACCGGTGCCGACGGTATTGTAACTCAGATCGCGGCCCGTGGCGGGAATGGGGGTGGCTGGCGCAGCGCGCGGCGCACGCGGTTGGGGGTGCCCCACTTTATCCCAGGTCGGGGCGCCAGGGGTGGGCGGGAGTTCTTCAATCTCGATCGCCCTAAATTGCGCGAGGGCGGGGCCGCCGCTGTGAATTTGCAGACCGATGTGACCATCGAGCGCGATCGTCGGATCAGTTTCGGTGTAATCGAGGGCGGCGACGCCATTGATCCAGGAGCGCAAACGCGGACCCTCGACGCGGATGCGGTAGTCATTCCAGTCATTAACACGCACGGCTGCCGCGACGGCGGCGAGGTTGGCGGATTCGGCGATGACTTTATTGCGCCGGGATTCGTCGTAAAGTTTTCCCCACCACGGATCGCCCGCATCAACTTGGTAGCCGGACATCTCAGTGGATTGCGGCACGCGCAAGCTCCGCAACTGCACGCCGCTGTTAATAAAGCCAACTTTCGGATCACCCGTTAGTTTAAGTTGTAAGCGTAATTCAAAATTTTGAAACGAACGCGTGGTCGCAAGAAATTGATTCTCCGGGATTTTAGAGGTCGTCGAGCCACCGGTGATGACACCGTCTTGGACGCGCCACCATTGCAGGTCACCTTCCCAACCGGTGAGAGTTTTGCCGTCGAAGAGTTCGGTCGCACCCTGCGTGAGCGGGGCAAGACTAATGACGAACAAGGCGGCGAGGAGACGGGGGAGGCGAGACATAAGCGAGGGGAAGAAAAAAATGCCACTGGTGCGGTTAAGCCAAGGTCAGGGGGCGGGGCTCGATTGCACCACTGACCTAGGTCTTAGCGAGCAGGAGCGGAGGCGGCGAGATGAGCGAGGAGAGTTTCCGCGCAGGCGCGGGCAAAGAGCGGATCGTTGATCACGATATCATATTCGCGCACCGGTAAATCTGGCCGAAGGTGGGCGCGCAGTGCGGTGAAGAGCGCCGCGTCTGCCGCCGGATCGTGAAATGGCTGGCCGGGCGCGCTAATGATACTGATGGCGCGACGGGGCAGTAGTACGCTAACGGGCGCGGGGTAGCGGTTAATTTTTTCAGCGATGATGCGCCCGAGTTCGGTGCATTCAGCAGGCGTGGTCCGCATCAGGGTGACTTGCGGATTGTGTTGATAAAACGTGCGGCCGGAAAATTTAGCGGGCACGCTGGCCCGTTCGCCAAAATTAACCATATCGAGACAACCCGGCGCGATGACCGCGGGGATTTTAGCGCGGGCGGTAGCGTCGAGTCGTTCCGGTCCAGCGGTCAGCACTCCCCCGACTAATTCGTCGGCCCATTCCGTGGTAGTGAGATCGAGCACGCCCGCAACCAGCCCGCTGGCGATGAGTGATTCCATCGCGCGACCACCGTTGCCGGTAGCAGCGAAGACGAGGACTTCATAGCCGGCAGCCTCCATGATGCGTTGGGCTTCGGTGACACAAGCGGTCGTGTTGCCGAACATGCTGGCGACGATGAGTGGTTTTTCGCCCGCAGCTACAGGAGCCGCTTGGCGGGCAACCGCGGCGTTAACCATGCCGCAGATCGCGGCGGCGGCGTTGGTAAAAATTATGCGCGACACGCGATTGATCCCCGCGACATCCACGATGGCGGGCATCATGGTGATATCGCTGGTGCCGACGTAAGGCGCGGTTTGGCCGCTCGCGAGCGTTGAAACCATCACCTTAGGAAAGCCGATGGGCAGCGCGCGCATGGCGGCCGTGGCGATGGCCGTGCCGCCGCCGCCGCCGAGAGAAATAATCCCATGAATTTTACCGGCGGCGGCGAGCTGACTAACCAGTTTCGCCGCCGCGCGCCCCATAAAAGTGACGGCTTCGCCCCGATCGCGTCGAGCGAGGAGGGCGAGATAATCAGGTTCACCGGCGGCGCGAGCGACGGTGTCGCTGGAGAAGTCGGGGGTGATGATCGGGTTTGCGCCGGTGCCGACATCAATCAAGAGCGGTGCTAAGCCCGCCGCGCGGATCGTCGCCGCGATAAAGGCATGTTCGGGACCCTTGGTGTCAAAGGTCCCGAGAACGGCGATCGTAGTCATGGGGTAAAATTGAAGCGAAGAGCGGACCGGCGTGGGTAATTATTTTCCGCTCGCCCATTGCACCGCGTTTGTGAGGAGGGTTTGGAAAGCCGGAAGGTCGTGGACGCGGTTATCATGACCAATGGTTAAGCCAACGATGCGCGCCTTTGGGTGCGGGGTAAGCCACACGACGGGGTGCGCAGTTTTAAATTTTACGGAAGGCGATGACTCCGCGAGAACTTGAATCGCGGCGGTGCCGGCCGGAATTTTTGCGGCCTCGGCATTAAAGTGATAGAGTTCATCTTCGACGAGGAAGCTCGCGGGTACGCCGCGCATGATGGGATGAGTGGGTTGACGCACGTGGACTGAATAGGGAGCAATTTTATCATGGCCGCGGGCACCGCCGCCGACGATCTGCGCGTTAAGCTCTGGCCAATCGACGTAGCCGTACCAAGTCCCGGGATGATGCATGATGATGCCCTTACCGCCTGCCGCGAAGGCGAAGAGGGCTTGGCGATAAGCGGGGGTGTCAAAAAATTTCCGATTTACGCTGATGATGGCGACATCAGCTTCGGCGAGGGCGGCGGTGGCTTGGTCGCGATCTTCGGTGTAATTAACGCTGTAGCCGGCCGCTTGCAGGGTAGCGCGATCGGTTGAACCGAAGTACTCAGAAAATTTATGGGAACTGCCGCCACCAATCAGGAGGACTTTGGTTTTACCGGCGACCCATGTGATCGGGGTAAGCGGCGGGAGGGGCGCGTCGCCCTTGCCACCCGACTTGGGGGAGCTGTCGCTGGGCTGCGCTATAGGCGTACTCACCGCTTTAATTGGCGCTGAGATCCAGACGAGGTAGGCGATGAGATCACGGAGGCCTTCCGCCCCGATCCCCTCGAAGCCTTCGGGCATGAGTGAGCGTCGGGTGTTTTCGCGAATGGCGATATCCGTCAGCTTAATCTCGGTATCATTAACTTGATTTCTAATCGTGAGGCTCGCGGCGTTTTCATTGGTGATTACGCCGGCGGCGATGTCGCCTTTTTTTGTCGTGACGTTCCATTGCCAATAATTGGGTTCCACTTGTCGGTTGGGATCGACGATGTGCGTCAGCAACTCAGTCGGACCTTGAGCGCCAATGCCCGAGAGCGGGGGACCGACATCGCGCAGGCCGACCGAGCCTAACTTATGGCAGATCGCGCAAGCGCCCGCAAAGAGGACGCGGCCGGCTTCGGGGTTGCCGGGCTTTTGGATTTCGGGCAGCAGCGCCGCGATGATGGCGGCTTTCTCTTTGCTCGAAAGATTAGCGGCCCCCAAGGCGGTGGCGGCTTCCATTGAAACCACGTTAGCGGGATGTTTACGGAGACGATCGATGTTAGCTGAGCCGAGGGCTGAGGGGGAGATCCGGTTCGCGCTGATAGCGCGGAGGAGCGCGACGGCAAATTCTTTGCGCCGGAATAATTGTTCGAAAATCAGGGGCGACTTCGATTGGACGTAAGCTCCGACCAGCGTCTCGATGGCTTCCGAACTGGTGGTGAGTTCACCGATTGTGGCAAGGAGAGGAATTTTGACGGCGTCGGCCGTGGCGGGATCGCTGAGCAAGGCCCCAATTTTACTGAGAGCCGCCGTCCGATAGGGCGGCAGAGGCACGAGCGCCGTCGCAATTTCCGCGCGGCGCTCGTCCGGGATTTGCGGGGCGGCCAATTCGGTCAGCAGGCGTTCGGCCGTGGCGGCGACGGCGGCGGCGAGCTGGCTCGTAGGATCCCATTTGAGCACCACGACGAGAGCGGCCGGAGCCGTCTCATTGCTGGCTAAAGCTTTTTGCAAAGCGGCCGCGGTGGTCGCATCAAGTGGCGGTGGTGGATTGGTCGATTGACTGAGGCCGCGCAGGAGATTCGCCGCAAGTAAGTGGGTCGATTGAATGCTCGCTTGGATAAGTTGCGGGGCTTGCGCTAAAGCTACCGCAGGGGTCAGCGCTTGAACGAAGGGACCAAGGGCGGGGTTTTTACTGGTGAGGGCGTCAGCGATATACGCCAAGGCCTGTTGGTTGGCGGCCGCAATCAAAGCGGACTTCGTCCAGTCATCTGTGGCGGCGACAAATTCCGCGAGCACGGCGGCGCGTTCGATGGGCGTCGTCGCGGCGCGGGCGGCCTCGTACCGTAGAAAGGCTCGGCTCCCTAACGGTTGGGATAAGGCCACCAGTTCGGGCGCGTCCGGAAAGTTTTCTTGCGCGAGGCGGAGCGCGGTCAGCTTGACGTGGGCATTGGGACTGGTCGCGATTGTCCGGAGCAGACCGGGCAGGTCAGTTGAGTTGAGGGCGACCGCCGGGAGCACCGTGGCGGCTTTATGTTGTACGCGCCAGATGCGCGAAAAGTAGTGGTCGCGATCGGGCCGGAAGGCCGAATTAGCTTTGCTGTGAATGGGGCCGCGGGTGTCGTTGTGGACGACCGCTTGGTTATAGAAATCGACGATGTACAAGGCGCCATCGGGCCCGACGCGATTCTCGATCGGGCGAAACCAGAGGTCGGTGCTGCGGATAAACTCGGTTTCCTCGCGACCCTTTTCTTTGGCCGCGGCATAACTGACGCCGTCGGGTCGCACGAATTCGTGGTGGACGATGTTGAGCGTGGGCTCGGTTGTGAAGTAACTGTAATTCCATGGGGCTGGCCAGGCGCCCCCTTCGTAGATGGCGCAGCCCGCGGCGGCGGTGAAGCGACCCACTTGGTCGATCTGCGCGTACGCCTGCTCCGGCCAGGTCATGGCGGGGAAGGTAGGCTGATTGATGATCATGCCCTTGGCAGATGTCGTCCCGGGGATTTTGCCGAGGGCGAGAATTTTTTCCGAGAGCAGCGTGTGGAAAAAAACTGTGCCGCTCGTCGGCTGCGTCCAGAAAACCTCGCCGTCCCACGTGAGCGTCAGACCCCACGTGTTAGCCGGGCGGCTGCTGTATTGCTCGAAGGCGGAGCCATCCGCCTTGAAGCGAACGACCCCCGAGCCATCGGGGCCAAACTTCTTGGTCCCGTCGCCCGAGGTGACATTGCCCTGAGAATAGCCATGCGTGGCGTAAATCCAGCCATCGCGGCCCCAGCGCAGATTATTGATGACGGCATGGGTATCATTAATGCCGAGGCCGGTGTAAAGTTTGGTGCGGCGATCAGCGACGCCATCGCCATCCGTGTCCTCGAGGTACCAAATATCTGGGGCGGCAGCGGCAATCACTCCATGCCGGTAGAGGACAAAGCTGGTGATGAGTTCGAGTTGATCCGCAAAAACCTTTTTATGATCCATGACGCCGTCACCGTTAGTATCGGTTAGCACGGAGATGCTATCGGCCGCCGGGCGGTCTGCGCCAGTGGGGGTGAGGGCGCCGGAATCTTGCCAGCGAGCGTTGGTGTTGAGCGGACGGCGGCCATTGGGATATTCAGGCGTCTCGCAGACCCACAGGCGGCCATGTTCATCCCAGTCGATGCCCATAACTTTATTAATGAGGGGTTCGGCGGCGACGAGGCTCAGATTAAAATCAGGATGAAGTTCAATTTTGGCGGTAGCTTGGGCCGGAGCCGTCGGACCACCCTCGGGATAGCGGAGGGTGTCGCCGAGTTCGCTGGGGAGACAAAATTCATCAACCTTGGTCCGGTGGCCGGCCCAAGCTATGCCGCGGAGGAGAAGGGCGCGGTAATTGGCGCGGTTAAAATTTTCCGCGAAATGTCCGGGAATCGAAACGAACGCGCGGTAGGGTTTACTCCCGCCGGCGAGCTGGCGCTCATAGGTCCAGAGCTGCGGTTGGTGGTCGTAGACATTGACGCCTTTATGTTTGGCGACGGCTTCCGCCGCGCGGGCTTGAGCCGCTTTGTCGCCTTTGCCGCCGGTATCGCGGGACTTAGGGGTGTAGGCGGTGGCGAGCACTTGAGCCTCAGGGAGGAGGTCCATGTCGTAATAAATTTCGTCATCCATTTGCCAGTTAGAGACGCCGTGAGTGATCGGATGCGTGCGGTCGGCAAAATAGAGATGCATCGGCGCTTCGAGCCATTGGGTGGTGCCGTAGCGCCACGAGCCCCCGATGATTGATTTATACCAGTCAGGATCATGGGAGACGGCCGCGGCATGGATGACGACGAGGCCGCCGCCCCGAGCGAGGAACGGTTCAAGCGCGGCACGCTCAGCCGTTGAAATATCGCCGGCATGCGGGGCGTTAAGCACGAGGACATCGGTGGCCGCGAGCTGGGCGGCAGACGGAAAATAATCGCCCCCGGTGGCGGCGGCTCCGCGAGCGTTGAGGAGGACGGTCCATTCGGCGAGAAAGCGCGGGTGGTCATGGGCTCCTGGGCCGTGGGTTTTGGGGCCCGAGCGAATGAAGACGCGCAGCGAAGCTTCGACGGCAGCCAGCGAAGACGTGAAGGCCAGGGCGCAGAGTGTGACGAGGGCGAGTAGGCGGGACATGCGAGGGAGGTTAAGGAGGTAACGGTAAATTTATTCACGGGTGCCACAGGGCAGCAGATTTTTCCGGAGCCCAGACCACGGGGCTTGTGTCGAGACATCGTAAGGATCAGGTGCGGCGGCGAGATCGGCGGGGAGTTGCGCGGGGGAGAGAATAGCAAGAAAGACCAGCGGTTCAGGATGGGGATTGTAGGTCGCGTGCACCATTCCCGCGGGAATGTGGGCGGTGTCGCCAGCGACGAGGATCCGATATTCGCGGCCGACCCATTGTTCAGCGCGGCCAGCGATAATATAAATAATTTCTTCGCGATGGGGGTGTTGGTGAAACGGGTGCGAGTGAAACGGATCCATCGTCGCGCGAACCATTAGAAGCTTATCGGCGGCCACCAAGTCGGGGCGACAGAGCCATTCGCTCTTCGTCCAAGCGCTGGTTTCGCAAACGGCATCGACGGTGGGGACAAAGCGACGTTCGGCAGGATTCATAGGGGAAAATGAGTCGAGGGGGAGGGGGCAGTCAGCAACGGGCGTTACTGATTTGGGCTCGGATTAGTTTTGGCTAAGGCGGCTCAGATCATGAACGATTATTTCTGCACAAAAATATTTCGGCAGATTGAGACTCGGGAACTAAGCCGCGCCGCGCTTACTTTTTAGCGCCCCGCTTCAGGGTTTTAAATTTACGGGTCAGATTGGTCAGTGATTGTTCAACCCCCATGCGCTCCAGGCTGCTCGCGCCGACGAACCCATTGGCGGTGGTGCCGGCGAGGACTCGGGCCGCATCTTCTGGGGTATTGATCGGGCCACCATGACAGAGGAAGAAAATATCTTTCCGAATGTTGGAGGCGGCATCGATAATTGCTTGGGTCGTTTTGATGGTATGGTCCCAACTCACGAGGGCATTTTTTACGCCGATACTTCCGCCGACGGTGGTGCCGACATGCGCGATGATGGCGTCAGCGCCTGCCTTAGCCATCTCGATGGCCTCTTCTGGTGTCCCGACGTAGGCGATAGAAAAAAGATCCATACGCCGAGCGAGTGCGATCATTTCATATTCTTTTTTCACAGACATGCCGGTTTCTTCGAGGACGTGGCGGAAATGGCCATCGACGATCGTGTGCGTGGGGAAATTATTTACGCCGGAGAAGCCCATTTCTTTTACTTGGCCCAACCAGTGCCACATCCGGCGGCGCGGATCGGTCGCATGGACGCCGCAGATGACGGGACATTCTTCGACGACGGGGAGCACCTCATATTCGCCGATCTCCATGGCGATGGCATTGGCGTCGCCGTAAGCCATCATCCCCGCGGTCGAGCCATGGCCCATCATGCGGAAGCGACCGCTATTATAGATAATGATGAGATCGGCGCCGCCCTGTTCGATGAACTTAGCGCTGATGCCGGTGCCGGCACCGGCAGCGATAATGGCATCGCCCTTGGCGAGGGTGGTGCGGAGACGTTCGCGGACTTCTTCGCGCGTGTAGGGATTTCCTTTTCCAGTCCAAGGGTTAGGCATAAAATAAAAGGGCAGGCCGTGGGGTGATGGGCTTGGTAAACCTTAGACAGCTGGGACCAGCACGTAAAGCGCGGCGTGCACTCTGCGGCCCGTCAATTTTAACGAGCACCAGCGGCAACGGGAGTCGGCCGCTTAATCATTCGGGGCCAAGCGAGCCCCATCGGCAGTCTGCAAATGTAACGTCTCCGCGGGGGCGCCGTGCGCGGCCGTGTAGGGCGCTAGAATTTCAGCGGCCTGGGCCGCCGTAAAATCAGCCTGCGTCAGCGCAAGCACCGCGCCGCCAAAGCCACCCCCGGTTAAGCGCGCGCCATAGACGGCGGGATGGGCCGTGAGCAAATCCACCAGTTGGTCTAAGCTGGCGGTGCTATTTTCGAAGAGTCGCTGCGAGCTGCGGTGGGAGGCGGTTAATAAACGACCCACGGCCGCGAGATCATTTTGTTGCAAAGCAACAGCCGTGGCGTGGACCCGCGCGTGTTCGGCGGCGATGTGCTCGGCCCGTCGTGCGAGCACGGGGGAGAGTTTTGGTTTGAGCGGGGCTAATTGTTCGGGCGTGAGGTCGGCCAGCCACTTAACCCCGAGGGCGCTTGCGGCGGAGAGGCATTCCTGATGGCGGGTGGCGTAAAGGCCATCAATCAAGGCATGCTTTTCGCGCGCGTTGAAAACCCAGAGGTGAGCGGCCGTCGGCAGTGGGACGAGGGAAAAAGCCGGGGTCCGACAGTCGATCTGTACGAGTTGGCCGGCGCGCCCAAAAGCACTCGTGCCTTGATCGAGGATGCCGCAGGGCACGCCAACATATTTGTTTTCAGCATGGCGCCCGAGGGCCGCCAACCGATCGGGGGCGATGGCCGTGGGGCGAGCTAGATTAAGTAAGGCGAGAGCAGTGGCGAGTTCGAGGGCTGCACTGCTGCTGAGTCCAGCGCCGGCGGGGAGATCAGAATGCACGAGCAAATCAAAGCCCGCGGGGGCCGGGAGATTGAAATCGCGCAGACTGTGCCAGACGCCGATAGGATAATTGGCCCACGCCTCGGCGCCCGTTAGGCGCGTGGTGGGGATGGCCGCTAGTTCCAGCGTCGTCGACCCGCTCGTGCTCCGCAGTCGGAAGCGGCCCGCCGCATTGGGCGCCACCGCGACCCAGACAAAGCGATCAATGGCCGCCCCCAACACGGCGCCGCCATTATAGTCGGTGTGGTTGCCGATAAATTCCACCCGGCCCGGCGCTCGGGCGATGATCGACGGGGCGGATCCGTAGGCTCGTTCGAAGAGAGCTCGAATATCAGGCGAACCAGCGGACGGAGAGGATGCGGCCATATAGAAAAGGGAATCGGGACCAGAGAAGTTCAACCAGCCCGCTCCCGCGAAAACAAACCCCGATTTAATTTACCCCCGCAGCAATCACCCAAGGCTTGAGGGCAGCTCACGCAGACAAAGCCCGGCGACAGAGCCCAGCGACAGAGCTCGGTTTGTAATATATTATATTACAAACCGAGCGAATCTGGCGGGGGTGTTTTTGCGCAGGCGGAGCCAGGCGGGCGCGGGCGGGCCTATATGGGCCCAAGTGGGCGCAGGTGGGCGCGGGCGGGGGGGGTCGGGGTGAGGGGGCGCTCCGCGGGCGGCTGGGTCTAGAGCGGACGGATTTTCAGGCTGTGGAACTGGACTTTGTTGCCGTGGTCTTGGAGCAAGATGGGGCCTTTTTCGGCCAACCCAAAGCCAGGCATTTTCGCAAACTTACTGCGGGCGACGGCGGCGGCCCAGGCCGGTGATCCGCGCTCATATTCGAGCACTTTAATGCCATTGAGCCAGTGCTCGACGTGATTTTTTTTGGTTACGACAATGCGGGCGTGTTGCCACTCGCCGATGCGGGGGACAATGGCCAGTCCGCCCGGCATTTTACTGCGGGGGATTAAATCGTAAAGTGAGCCGAGCGTCCGATTGCCGTTGAGACCGAGTTTGGCGTCAAGGTGTCGTTCATCATCAAGCAGCTGATACTCCAGCCCCGTGTAGCCAGCCGGCACCTCATTGAGAAAATATTTAACCCCGCTATTTGCGCCGGGCGTAAGTTGGAAATCCCATTGCAGTTCAAAAGCGGAAAATTCATCCGTCGTGATTATGTCATTCCCGTGCGTGTTGCCCACCACCGTGAGCACCCCCGCTGCGATCTGCCAACTCTCGGCGGGGAAACGGGAATCTTTAATTCCCCGCCAACCCGCGGCACTGCGCCCATCCCAAAGTAAGCGCCAACCGGTTAGTTGCTCCGCGGCACTGACGTTATTCGGCGTCGTGTTGCGGATAAAAATATCATCGGGAGGCGTCGAGCTCAGAGCGGTAGTCTGAATGCGCAGATTGCGCCAATGCACCAGGGCGCCGGCTGCCGCGGCATTATTTTTTATCCCGTGGATTTGGAGGGCCAAAAAGCCGGTCGCGGTTTGGGCATCAATGACGTGCGCCACCGGCCGGCCGTTAACCCACGTGCGCAGGGATGAACCGATCGCTTCAATGCGCAGCTGATTCCACTCGCCGTAATGATACGCTGACTGCGCGGCAGGATTGAGCGTGACCGGATAAAACCAACCGCGGCGGGCTTCATCATAAATTCCCCCGGTCCAAGCGCGCTCCGAGGGATCGATCTCCAGCTGATAACCCCGCACGCGGCCGTTCTCCGCGGCGGCTTCGCTCACGCCGCGAAACTGGATCCCTGAATTACTGCGACCGCCGGCCTGCTTAACTTCGCATTCAAAAATAAAATCTCCGTAGATTTTATCCGTCGCTAAAAAACTATTCGGTGAACCGACGACGGTCGTTCCTACAATGGTGCCAGCCACGACGGTGAAAGGAGCCGTGCCGTTGATCGTTCGCCATCCCGTGAGATCACGGCCATTGAAGAGCGGCTCCCACGGGCCCGCGGTCAGCCGAGCGGCCAGAATGGCCAGGCTCATTAAATTCCACCACATCAAGCGAGCAGAGGTAAGCATCAGGGCAGGCAAGCTCGGCGCTAAAATTAAAACAAGCCTCGGCTGCTTTATATTTTTGCATCCGTTGCAGGCGGTCGCCCAGGCGGAAGGTCGCCATCGCTTCCTCGGCGGTGAGGATGGGCGCCGGTGGCACCTGAATATGCGCGGGTAGCTAGGGTTGGGTTGCGCCGGCTTTATCGCCGTGCTGGGCGAGGAGCGGTCCGGTCAGCATTGCGCTGAACAAGAGAGCAGAAATTCGCATGAAAAATACGAAGAGTGGGTAAAAAATCTCGCGGCGTGCTTAGTCGAACCATTCGTCGTGCGGGTCGAAGGCGGGGATGGGCACGTTGATGATACGCAATTTCCCGATGGCGCGGTGGCGGCAGCCCGGTTTAATTAAAATGCTGCTCAGCGGCTTCACGGGGTGCAGCACGCCATCGAGCTCCAGGTGACCTTCGCCTTCGAGGATGAGGTAAATCTCGGTGAGCTTTTTATGATAATGCGTCCGGGCATCCACTTGGATATCGACGAGGTGGATCGTCGCGACGGGATTATCGGGCGTGGTAAAGGCGCGGCGCGTCAAGCCGCATGGGCAGGCAACCGGGGCGACGTCGTTGAGGTGGGTGATAACGTAATTTTGGCTCATGCGCAGAACGGTGGAGAGAGAGGGGCGGAAGAAATTAACCTATAATCAGCGCCGCCGCCAATTGCTCTCATTCTTCCGGTAGGGGTTGATCTTTGGTTTCGGGCAGAAAGGGCAACACGGCGAGGCCGATGAGCAGGACGAGGCTGACCCCCATGCCGGCGGTGCGGAAGCCCTCGATATCACCGCCGAGCCGTTTGGTAATCTGGCTGATCGTAAACGGCGCGGTGGCGGCGAGAAAGCGGCCAACATTATAACAGAAGCTGGTGCCCGTGCTGCGCAGGCTGGTGGGGAAGAGCTCGGGGAGATAGATGGCGTAAACCCCAAAGACGGAGAGTTGGCCAAACCCCATGATGGGCAGCATCCAGTAAAGATCGCTGAGCTGGCGCATGAATTTGAAAACCAGCAGCGTCGACAGAAACGATAAAAGTAAAGCGAGGGCGAATGCTGGGCGGCGGCCCCAGATCTGCGCGAGTTTCGCCAGCGAAAGCATGCCGATAAATCCCCCGAGATTTTGCAAAAGCAAGCCCACGGAGCGCCAGTGAGATTTTTTATCGGCGATTTCGGCCGGACTCAGTTGCAAGGCGGCAAAAGTTTTTTCCACGATGTCACCGACAATTTTGGGATGGAAATTGCCGATGCCCCAGAGCCCGACGATGCCCGCGCTGCAAGCGATGAGCCCCAGCCAAGCATGCTTGGACCATTTGGGGTGGCGAAGCAGGCTGGCGTAAGAGCCAAATTTGATCCCGCGCTTCTCTCCGGCGGCTTTGGCTTCAACCCATTTCGGGGGTTCCTGTAATTGCCGCATCACCAAGACGCAGAGAAAAGCGGGCAACGCGCCGATCAGAAACATGGCCTGCCAGTGCGCGAGGCCAAAGGGCAGGAGGTGTTGCGCGGCGAGAGCGCTGAGGCCGATGCCGATAAGGCCCGCCGCCAGATTGCCCCAGGTCGAAAGCGATTGCAGTAAGCCCAGCGCTGGGGCGCGGCTGCGGTCGGGGACGGTGTCGGCCACGAGCGCCACCGCGAGACCGAAGACGCCGCCGACGCCGAGTCCGGTGATAAAGCGGTAGACGCAGAAATCAAAAAATCCGGTGGAGAAAGCACTCAGGCCAGTGCTAAGCGAGTAAAGGAGAATGGTCCAAGTCAGCATTTTCGCGCGACCGTATTTATCGCCCAGCGCGCCAAAAATAAGTCCACCGATGGCCCAGCCCACGAGAAATATAGAGGTCGTGTAGGGACCGTATTCGGTGGCGAGTTTTTTATTAGGAATCAGCGCCTCCATGGCGCCATCGCGCGCGAGGTTGAAAATTTGCTGATCGAGGCAATCGAATAGCCAAGCGAGTGAGGCGACGCTGAAGACGAACCAATGTTCGCGCGTGAGCAGACGCCACCAAGGTTGCGCCGGGGATGGGGTAGAGGTTGGCATGAGAGAGGGTTAAAATTTGATCGTGGCAGCAACGACGACCCGGTCATCAGCTGATGAGGCCGCCGCGCCAAGCCAGCAGGGCTGGGGTCATAATTTCACCGGCGCGCCCGCTTGAGCCGAGGCGTAGATGGCGTTAACTAGCGCGACGGCCTTGCGGCCCTCGTGACCATCGATGGCCAGCGGGCGATTTTCGCGCACGGCATCGATCAAATCTTGAATCTGGCGCAAATGGCCGGCGAAGGAAATGGCGTTGGGGACACTGGCGCCGGAGCCCAGGGTGTTGTCCAACTTGGCATTGCGAATGGCCGCATCTCCCGGAGCTTCCTGGGAAAAATCCCAGCGCGCGATATGATCATCTTCCAGGCAAATCGAACCGTGTTCTCCCCCCAATTCGATCCGCCGTGACCAACCCGGCCAGAGGGCAGTTGTGGCCTCAACGGTCCCGAGCGCACCGCTGGGAAACCGGAGGGCAGCGCAGGCGGTGTCTTCCGCTTCAATGGCGGTATGTACGCGCCGGGTGGTCCACGCAAAAACTTCACTGGGCAAACCGGCAAACCACTGGAGTAAATCGAGGCCATGAATGGCTTGATTGATGACGGCGCCACCACCGTCGAGGGCGAGGGTGCCTTTCCAGCCGGTATAATAGGTGGCGGGACGATGCCACTTAACGTAGGCGCTCGCGAGTACGAGTCGGCCGAAGCGACCCGCGTCCAAGGCGGCTTTCACGGTTTGGGCGCCCACGCCGAAGCGAGCTTGGAAGATGGGCGCGAGGCGCACGCCGGCGACCGCCGCGGCTTGGATAATTTCGTCAACCCGCGCCGTGGTCACTTCTAGCGGTTTTTCAATAATCACATGTTTGCCCGCGCGGATGGCGGCGAGGGCCGGGGCGAGGTGAGCTCCGCTGGGGGTCGTGATGCAGACGACCTGAATATCAGATCGAGCGAGCAGGGCGGCGACGTCGGTCGTGGCGAAGGGCACGGGATGTTTCGCGGTGAAGGCGGCGACATTTTTTTCAGAGCGGCCGGCGATGCCGATGAGTTTAGCGCCTTGCGCGGCGGCGATCGCTTGAGCGTGAAAGCCGGCGATCATGCCGGTGCCAATGATACCAAAGCCAAGAGGTGCTGCGGCCATAGAGAGAAGAGAGTGCGGCGAAAAGAGTTAGTTTGCGGAGCTAGCTTTGAGGGCGGTCGAATGATGTCGAGCGTGGCCTTTGGCCTGAAGCCGCCCAGGGGTTAAAGCATCAGCAGGAGGAAGCTAGTCCTCGCCGTGCAGTTTGGGCGCTTTGATTACAAGCCGAGGAGGCTGCCGCTGCGCTTGAGCCATTGCTCGGCGTCGCGCCACCACGGACATACTTCTTCGACGCGCGCCCAAAAGCGGGCGGAATGATTCATTTCCCGTAAATGCATCAGTTCATGTAAAATAATATAATCACGCACGGTGGCGGGAGCTTGCATGAGCCGCCAATTGAGGGAAATGGTGCCACTCGCCGAGCACGAGCCCCAGCGCGAACGTTGATTGCGCACGGAGACTTGTTTCACCGCCACCCCCGTTTCCGCCGCTAGCTCCCACGTGCGGCCGGGCAATTCTAAGCGCGCGCGACGCGCAAAATGCGCCTCGAGCGTCGGGCGTAAATCTCGCTCCAAGGTGGCGACGCGAAAAGTATCGGCCGCGAGACTGACCACGGGCTTCGCGCTCGTATTGGTCCCGCGAATTTCTGTCATTAGCCCGCGCCATAATACCGTGGTACCAAGTGACCAAACCTCCGCGCTGCGAGGCTTTTTGGCTTGGCGCGCGCGGGCGCGGGTGAGCCAGGCGTGCTGCTCGGTCACAAAACGCTGCGCTTCCCGCTCCGTGCCGCGGGCAGGAATCGTCGCCACCGCCACGCCATTCCGCCGCAAAGTCAGGCGGTAATTACGGGCGCGGCTGCTGCGCACAAAAACTAAATCGGGCGCCGCTACCATGGTCTGGGGGGAGAAAAACTCCTGCTGTTCGTCGCTCACGTAGACTGGGGCTAAATGGAGATATCCCGCAAAGCCAGTCGAGAATTTATCCGATATTATTTACGCGCTTTTTCAACTGCCTTCATCACGTACAATCTGCAAAATGGCCAATGGCCGGCGGACGAAGCCGCGCGCGTGATTCCTGCGGAGATGGCGGGTTCCTTAGGCGCGAGCTTCGAACGCAAATCTCCCATCGGCGGATATTACAAATGGGATGACCGTCGGGGTGATTGCCGAACTGCCCCCTGATGCGGTTAATGTTGGCTCGGGCAATTCGCGTTGGCGCAAAGTGCTAAACTAGGGTCCTGCGCTCAGAGTAATTCTAGCCGCCAATCGAGCGGTCGGCGTGGCGACAAGGTGAGCCAGGCAAAACTGGCGTGCTTTCCCCGTTTGGGTCGAGAGATGCAGCCGGGGTTGAGCCAACGGATGCCCGCGGCATCGGTTTCATCACGCGGTATGTGCGTGTGCCCATGTAACACTACCTGAGTTCCCGGCGGCACTCGCTCGGGAGGGATATGCGTGAGGAAAAATTTCCGGCCCGCCCGCTCTAAGCGGAGCTCCCAGGGCCAGAGATCATGGAGCTCATTGTTGCCGAGCACCACCAAGAGCGGTTTACCCAAGGCTTCGAACGCCGTGAGCGTAGCCGGATCACAAACATCGCCGAGATGCCAAATCTCATCGGCGGCGGCTAGTCGCGCTGGTAAATTTGGCGGAAACTGATCGTGGGTATCGGCTATGACCGCGATGCGCATCATTTAACCGACACTCCTGAAATAGAAACGTAAGGTTCTTCACGCAGCTGAGCGGGGCTCTGGTGCACCAGTAATTTCCACCACACCCGGGCATTCGCCACCACGACGGTACTAACGAGGAGGAGGAAAAGTCCGGTGACAACGGCGTCGACGCGATTATTGAACAGCTGGGCTTGCCAGGTGATGAGTTCCGCCGCCTTGCCGCCTGCGGCCAGCTTAGCCTCGAGCGCGCGAGCCGTAGCTAAAAATCCGAGCGGGGCGGGGCTGAAAATTTTCATCAGGCCGGCCGTCAGGGTGACCGCCAGTAACCACAGGAGCGGCACTACGGTGACCCAGAGGTAACGCACCCGACCCATCTTGATGAGTACGGTTGTGCCTAGCGCGAGCGCGAGGACGGCGAGCAGTTGGTTCGCGATACCGAAGATCGGCCACAACGAATTGATTCCGCCGAGGGGATCAACCACCCCTTGATAGAGAAACCAGCCCCAGAGGCTGACAAATAGCGCCGTGGCCAGCGTGCCGGCCCCGAGCGAACGCGTGTCGCCGAGTGGGGCCCAGAGCGTGCCGAGCAAATCCTGCATTAAGAAACGCCCGACGCGCGTGCCGGCGTCGATGGTCGTCAAAATAAACAAGGCCTCAAACATGATGGCAAAATGATACCAGAGCGCGAGCCCCGCCCGGCTGCCCATAACGCCAGCGAACATATGGGCCATCCCCACCGCAAAAGTGGGCGCGCCTCCGGTGCGACCCACCATGGTTTTTTCGCCGACACTCGCCGCGAGATCAGCCATCTGGGCGGTCGAAACGGGAAAGCCGAGGGCCGTCACTTTGGCCGTCACCACTTCAGCCGTCCCTGCCATATTAATCGCAAAATATTGCCCCGGCTCCATCGCGCACGCCGCGATGAGCGCCATAACGCCCACACACATCTCCGTTACCATCGCGCCATAACCGACGACCCGAATGTGTGACTCGCGGGCGAGTAATTTAGGCGTCACCCCGCTGGCGATCAGCGAGTGGAAGCCCGAAATGGCGGCGCAAGCGATCGTGATAAAGCAGAACGGAAACACCGGTCCGGCAAACACGGGACCCGTGCCGTCGATAAATTTTGTCACCGAGGGCATCTTCAGCATCGGCGCCAGCATCACCACCGCTACGGCCAGCGCCGCTACTGTCCCAATTTTCATGAAGGTGCTCAGATAATCTCGCGGCGTGAGCAGGAGCCATACGGGCAAAATGGAAGCCAGTAAGCCGTAGCCCATAATCCACCAAGCAATGGCGGTGCCGGATAACGTGAAGGCGCTTTCGAACACCGAGCCGTGCAAAAATTGTCCACCCCAGACGGCCGCGAGCAGGCCTATGACCCCGAAAATGCTGATGATGGCTAAGCCCCGCGAACTCTGCCCGACGGCCTTCATGCCCAGTCCCATCACCACCGCAATCGGCATGGTTGCCGCAATCGTAAACAATCCCCAGGGGCTTTCGGCGAGGGCCTTCACGACCACGAGCGCCAGCACGGCGAGCAAAATAACCATAATGGCCAAAACGCTGATGGAGGCCACCCCGCCCGCAAATGAGCCAACTTCCTCCCGCACCATTTGACTGAGTGATTTTCCGCGGCGCCGAATAGAGCAAAATAAAATAACAGAATCATGCACCGCGCCCCCGAGCGTCGCGCCGACGAGCATCCACAAAAGGCCCGGCAAAAAGCCAAATTGTGCCGCGAGCACGGGCCCCACTAAAGGCCCTGGTCCCGCAATAGCCGCAAAGTGGTGACCAAACACCACCCACTTATTGGTCTTCACGTAATCTTTGCCGTCGGCATTAACTTCCGCCGGAGTCGCCCGCTGCTCATCGAGTGTCAACACCTTGGCCATGAGCCAGGCCGAATGAAAACGATAGCTCACCGCAAAAACGCACCCAGTCGCGACGACCATCCAGAGGGCATTGACCGGCTCGCCGCGCGACCAAGCCAGCACACCGATCGCCAGTGCGCCAAGCACCGCGACTAAACTCCAAAGCACAATACGCAACCAAGGGGGAATTTTCATGGGTAATTAATAACGCGACTCGCCGCCAACAAGCCCCGAGATCCCCCGCGGAGCAACCGCGAAATCGATCGATCTGCGTGGGTCTCCATCCTTCCCAGGGTTTTTCCCTCAGCGATTTGCCAATGGCATTGCCATCGCGCGGGGTGAGCGCCTTTCTCGCGCCATGGCTCAAAAAGCAGACGGCATGAATTACGCGCCCCAAGGCAAAGTGCGGCCCGTCGTTAAAGCTGGGGAATTTATTTTCGCCGCCGCTTATCTCGAGCACGGCCACATCTATGGTCAATGCAACGGTCTCATTGAAGCCGGGGCTGAGCTCAAATGGGTGTACGATCCCGATGCTAAAAAAGGAGAGGCCTTTCGCGCTAAATATCCGACGGTGCAGGTCGCGCGTTCTTTTGATGAAATTCTCGACGATCCCGCGGTTAAGCTAGTCGCCGCGGCTGCCATTCCTAATGTTCGCGGCGGCATCGGCTGCCGGGTGATGGCGGCGGGCAAAGATTATTTTACGGATAAAACCCCTTTCACCACACTCGAACAATTGGCGCAGGCGCGGCAGGTCGTGGCCGACACGGGTCGCAAATACATGGTTTATTTTAGCGAGCGACTCCACGTGGAGTGCGCGATGCATGCGGGTGATCTCGTGCAGGGCGGCGCGATCGGGAAAGTTATTCAGGTCCTCGGACTCGGGCCACACCGGATCGGCGATAAAGCGGGCCGACCTCCATGGTTTTACGAACACCTGCGCTACGGCGGCATTTTGTGCGACATCGGTAGTCATCAGATTGAACAGTATCTTTTTTATAGCGGAGCCACGGATGCGACCGTGACGCAGGCGGCCATCGCTAATTACGGCAATGCGGACACGCCGGAGTTTGAGGATTTCGGCGAGGCTTCTTTGGTCGGCAACAATGCCACGAGTAACTATTTTCGCGTCGACTGGTTCACCCCGCGCGGCCTCAGCACTTGGGGCGATGGGCGCACGGTTATTCTCGGCACCAAGGGCTACATTGAATTGCGTAAATATGTCGACGTCGGCCGCGCCGCGGTGGGGGATCAGCTCTACCTCGTGGATGACCAAGGCGAGCAGCACTTGAGTGTGGCGGGTCAAGTCGGGTACCGCTTCTTTGGCGAATTGATTCTCGATTGCCTCAATCGGACCGAGCAAGCGATGAGCCAAGCGCATGCTTTCAAGGCGGCTGAGCTCTGCTTAAAGGCGCAAGCCGCCGCGCGTCGACTAACGCCCTAAACACTGCGCGGCGAAAAATAATTTTATGCAGTTAAAGATTAAGTGGAATGATGATCGCGTGCGTGGGGCTACGACGGCTATTTTATTGATCGGCCGCGCTCGCTTAGCGCGGGGTCAAACCGAAGATTTAATTGCCGATGCGCTCGCTGAATATCGCGACGACCCGGCCGGTTATAAAGCCAACAAGGCCGCTTGGCCGGATGCGCAAGAACTGGGCCCGTTGACTAAATCTATCCACGTGGAGCGGTACCAAAAATTACTTTTAGCGGTCGCCGCGCTGCAGCAAAAAATGGCGGAAAATAAGCGTCAGTCTAACAGCCTGCGCGAGCTCGATAATTATCTGATCGCCAGCCTCAGCCACGTCACGGCGCGGCCGGCGGAAAATCTTTCAGCCGCGCCGAAGGGATGGGCATCGCCGAAAAGGTGAATTGCTCGGTGGGGCGCTGGCCCGCTCTCGGCGCTGGCCGCTTTACTTAATCTCGAGCAGCTCGACCTCAAAACGCAGGGTCGCCCGACCGGGAATCGCGCCTTTGCCGGTCTCGCCATAAGCGAGCCACCACGGAATCAAGAGGGTGCGTTTTTCGCCTTTTTTCATGGTGCCGACGGCTTCATCCCAACCTTTGATTACGCGGCCCGTGCCCACGCGAAAAATAAATGGGGTGCCCCGATCGCGCGAGCTGTCGAATTTGGCGCCGTCCAGTAAATAGCCATCATAGTGCATGACAACTTCCGCGCCGAGCGTGGGCGCGGGACCGGTGCCCGGTCGGCGCACGAGATAACGCAGACCCGAGGGCTGGGGATGCGCGGTCCCGTATTGTTCGCGCAGGATCGCCGCATCGGCTGTGCTGAGCTGGGGATTCTCGAGCACCTGCCGCATGTAAATATTCATCGGCTCCCCGATATTTTTGCGGCGGAGGATGCCGGTGCGGGCTTGGAAAGCGATGAAGGCGAGCAGCAGGCCAAGAATGAGGAGGATGCCAAATTTACGCATGAGGCGGAGAGCGGACTATTTTTTAGCCAGTAAGTCGAGCGCGGCCGCGGTGACCGCGGTGATGCCCGTCTTGATTGTTGGCTCCGGGACAGGGGCGAACTTGCTGGAATGCAGCGAGGGCAGGGCCACCCCCGTACGCTCACTCTCGGCGACTTTCTCCGGGGCCACCGCCCCAATACGGAAAAGGCACAGCGGCACTTTTTCTGCCGTGCGACCGAACTCACTGAAATCTTCGCCGCCCATTTCTGCTTCAATGGTCCGCACCTGCTCGGCCCCCAGCCACGTGTTGAGCGTGCCGCGGATTCTCCGGGTGAGCTGGGGGTCGTTGTACGTCGCGGGCGTGAATTGAGCCCCGACTAAGGTAATCGTCGGCATCAGGTTTTCGGGCAGGCCGGCCGCGATGGCCTCACCGCGACAAATCCGCTTGACGGCTTCGATGGTATGCAGCCGCACTCCATCAGAATAGGAACGGAGCGTGAGCTGCAGTTTCACCTCATTAGGGATGATGTTGTGCTTGGTCCCACCGTGAATGGAACCCACGGTGATCACCGCTGGATCAATGGGCCGGGTTTCGCGACTGATAATCGTCTGAAGCGCTCCAATGATTCGTGCAGCGAGCACAATGGGATCTTTGGTCGTATGCGGATACGCGCCATGGCCACCAACGCCGTGCACCGTGATGTCCATCGAATCGACGTTGGCCATAATGTAGCCTTCAACGATGCCGACCGTACCCGCTGGCAAGGTGGCGCTATCATGCACCGCGATAGCAAAATCCGGTACGGGAAATTTCCGATAAAGTCCGGCCGTGAGCATCGCGCGCGCACCGACGCCCAGCTCTTCGGCCGGCTGGCCGATTAGCACTAAGGTGCCTGACCAGTGGTCCTTGAGCGCCGCGAGAGTCCGTGCGCTGCCGGTGAAAATTGTCATGTGAATATCATGCCCACAGGCCTGCATCACCCCGACCGTCTGGCCGGACAAGTCGCTGGTGCGGGTTTGGCTCGCGTAGGCGAGGCCGGTTTCCTCGGTGACCGGCAGGCCGTCGAGATCGGTGCGAATCAGCAAGGTGAGTCCGGGGCCATTTTTAAGTACGCCGACGATGCCGTAGCCGCCAAATTTTTCGGTAACCTCAAAACCTGCTTGGCGAAGCTCGTTCGCGATTTTGGCCGAAGTTTTCTCTTCCATCAGCGAGAGCTCAGGGTGCGCGTGCAGGTCTTGATAGAGCCGCTCGAGCGAAGGATATTCAGCCGCTACTTTATCAGCGACGAGGCCATGGAGGCCATCGGCGGCGAACAAGAGCGGGCCGGGGGCGAAGAGGAGCGCAGCGAGCACAATACGGGTGGGGGCGTTCATTTTTGAGCGGGAGGTTTAATGTTAGGTTCGAGCTTAAAGATTAGGCTATCAAGTAACGCATCGGTGCGGAGCTTGAGGTGTTGCGCGGGGGATGGCGGCTGATCGGCCGGAGCATTTTTTTTCTGCTGTGCAAAAGCGGCGTCGCCCGCCGCGGCGGCTTGCGCCAAGAAGATTTCCTTTTGTTGATGAAAAGTCCCGTCTGGCTTTCGCTCAGCCTGCGTCGGGGGTGAGCCAAAAAAAGCGGGCGTAGACTCGGTGCCGATCCAGATGCGCCAGTCGTCTTCATCGGCAAAATAAGCCGCGACGGCGCCGCGTTGCGCCGTGCCGAGTTGTTGCGCGAGCGCCTGCATGAAAGCGCCGGGCGCATTGTCTTCCGCAGCACTCGGGGATTTGGCCAATAACCGCGCGACAATTTTCAACCCCGTAACGCGCTCGAAGTTCGCCAGCTTGAAATTAAAGTTTTTGGCCCGCGGAATCTCCTGGGGTAAGAGATGGGCGGGATCGTCAAAAGGTGCGGTCGGGCCCGGGGCGGACGCGCCCGAGTATTTTTTAGCCGCCGCCGCCAGCGCTTGAAAGGTGGCGCGATCATTCTTGAAGGCCTGCGCCGCGGGGCCCACTCGTTGAATCTTAATCGTGAAAGCTTCGTTGGGTTTAATGAGCGGGAGAATGGCCAAGCCCCGCACCACGCGGCCAAATACGCTGTGCAGATAATTAAGCCGATCGGTTGGGGCTAAGGTGAGAAAAAATTCGCAACTGTTGGTGTCCGGCCCGGCGTTGGCCATCGAGAGAATGCCCGCTGCGTCGTGCCGCAGACCGGGGACAAACTCATCCGCAAAATGATGCGGGCTTGGAACTTTTTCATCATCAGTGTCCTTGAGGCCGGGGTTGCCGCTTTGGATCACAAAACCCGGAACGACGCGGTAAAAAGTGAGGCCAGTGTAAAAAGGTTGCCCATTTTTCGGGGCGAGGGTGCCTTCCGCGAGTCCGGTGAAATTAGCGCAAGTGAGGGGAGCTTGGGGGTAATAGAGTTCGGCGGTAATCACGCCGTGCGGCGTGATAAAATCCGCGTACAGTCCATCGGGGAGTTGCTCCGCCGCTAACGGGGCAGCGAAGAGAGCTAAGCCTAAGCTCGCGGCCAAAACGGCAGTCGAAAGGAAGCGCATTTCTGCAACCTAGCGGGCTCCCGCTCTCGCGCGAGCAAGTTTGTGCGTCAGGGTAGCTCAGCCGGTCGCGGGTGCAGGCCGCACCGCGCGCCGCTTAGAGGAACGAGCAGATGTATTCGCAGATCCCGGTTTTTACCTCGATCGTGAAACCGCTTTTGCCTGGCACATCAAACGCCGTGCCCTCCGCATAATTTTTTAGGCCAGTTTGACCATCAAGGGTCACGTGGCAGCTTCCCGCGACAATTTCCATCCGCTCCGGCGCGCCAGTGCCAAAGTGATAGCTGCCTGGGTAGATTAACCCGAGGGTTTTTTTGGCCCCATCAGGCAGCAGGACGGTGTGGCTGACGACGCGACCGTCGAAATAAATATTAGCTTTCGAGTGTACGGTGACGCCGGCAAAGGAAGAGGGCAGAGCCATGAGATGGATAATGGTTAGGGGGAAATCGTGAGAGGGGGGCGGAGAGTCGGGGATTTAGCCCTGAGCTTGATACCATTTTAACAGAACTTGCGTCCCGTTTTCGGACCAACCCTGCGCGGCGACTTCTTCGTAGAGTTTATTGGCCTGTTGCAAGCCCGGCAGGTCGAGCTGCATCGCGCGCGCTGATTCGAGGGCGATGCGCATATCTTTGAGGAAATGTTTCACGTAAAACCCCGGAGCAAAATCACCGCGCAGGGCGCGCGGGGCCAAATTATTGAGGGACCAGCTCGCGGCGGCGCCGCCCCCGATGCTTTCGATGACGCGACTGGGATCGAGGCCGGCTTTTTGCGCGTACGTGATCGCTTCGCACCAAGACATCATAATCGAAGCGATGGAAATTTGATTAGCCATTTTGCAGTGTTGGCCGGCGCCGGGTCCACCTTGGCGAATGATGTTTTTACCCATACATTCTAATAATGGCCGCGCCTGCTGAAAAGCGGGTTCCTCGCCCCCGACCATAATCACGAGGCGCGCTTCTTTCGCCCCAATATCACCCCCGGACACCGGCGCATCCAGCGCGGCTAAACCTCGCGCCGTGGCCGCGGTGGCGATGCGTTGGGCCAGCAACGGACTCGAGGTAGTCATATCAACGAGCACGGTGCCGAGCTTAGCCTGAGCCAAAATGCCCGTCGGACCAAAGTAAGTCTGCTCTACATCCGCGGGAAAGCCGACGATGGTGAACACAAAATTCGCCTGCGCGGCCGCGGCCCCCGCCGACTCGTGCCACTGAGCGCCGCGCTCTAGCAAGGCCTGCGCATTGGCTTTGGTGCGATTAAAAATATGCAGTTGGTGGCCCGCGGCGAGGAGATGCCCTGCCATGCTGCGACCCATGACGCCGGTGCCGATGAAGGCGATAGATTGAGACATAGCGCCACCGGAACAAATTTGCTGAAGCGAGGCGAAGCAATATTTGCCGCGGCCTTGGCCTCCGGCACCATCGCGCTGAGCGTGCTGACGCGGCGGTTAGATCAGGGGTGATTCCGCCCGGGGAGCTGTCGCTTAGGGGATGCGCAATTGCGTGCCGAGGCGCAGCACGCCGTCCAGGCCAATTTTATCCGGGTTGGCCAAATAAATATCCTGCCAACGATTAGCCGTCCCATAGTAGCGTTGGCTGATGCGGGCGAGTGAATCGCCCGCCACCACCAAATGAGATTTTTCACTGGGGCTTACGGCGGGCGGGGTGGGACTGACTGCGGAGGTCGCGATGCCCGCCAGGCGAGTTTTCAGTTGGTAATTTTCAGTGACAATAATGGTGTTGGTGCCCTGCAACTGTCTGATCAGAGCGCGGGCCGTGGCGAGATCGCTGGCGTATTGCGCTGATGCCCGCTGGAGAGTGGCGAGGGCTTCATTAGCCCGCGTGGCTTCCGCTTGAGCCGCCGCGATCCGACTTTCCGCGGCGGCGACTTGGGCGGCTAAGGTGTTTTTTTCGCTGAGGCTAGCCTCGGCCGCTTTGTTCGAATTTTCAGTGAGCGCATCAAATTCTTTCTGCAACAGACCATAACTGTTCAGAGCGACCTCCAATTTGCTTTCGGCTTCGCTGAGGCGCGGCGCTAAGTCGGTGGGATTCTCTGTGGCAGGCGCGATGGGCGCGGGGGTCACTGTGGGTGCCGGGCTGGGCACCGTGCCTACTTCGGCGCGGGCATTTAGGCTCAAGATTAACATCAAGACGGCTGCGGCAAGGAGAGGGGTGCTTTTCATAAAGAGGAGGCGATTGATGATCAGATTTATCTGCTTTGATTATGGCTTGGCTGCAAGCTTAGGGCACCGCCGTTTTCAAAATAAATTACGGCCCGGCGCGGGAGCTGATGCGCGCCGTTCCCTCGGGCTTGCGGTCGTCGGTGGGTTGATCGTCTGCCCAATGCTCACGCTCTATATCATGCCGGTAATTTATATTTACCTCGACCGCTTTGCGCACTGGTTAGATCAGCGGCGTCAGTCAGCGAGCGTGGGGTAACGTTGGTTTATCCGCCCCCGGAGCTGCGCCGTAATTGATTCGTCATCGAGGCATGGGTGAAGCTCGCGCGGGCGCGGGCTAGACCTGTTCGACGGTGATTTGCACGCCCGTCACCAAATTATCACCGGTTCGTCATAAAAGTGCCCTCAGTCCGCTTGTCAGGCTGACGGAATGTTCGGGATTTTATCGGTGCATGAACACCCAGCGCAGACAGCTCCGAATTCTTTTTCCATTAACGTTGGCGGCGCTTTTGGCGCAGTCGCTTCGAGCGGCCGATGCCGGGAGCAGCTCAAATTCTTTGGCGGTCCGGCCAGAAGATTTTGCAGTACGCGCGCCGGCGGCCGAACCGCCGCGGCCGCACCCCGCCGTCGTGGTGGTCATCGATGGTTTACGGCCAGATTTTGTTTCACCTGAGACCACCCCGCAACTGGCGAAGCTCGCGGCCGCGGGCGTATTTTTTGCCCATCATCACCCGGTTTACCTGAGCTCAACCGAGGTCAATGGCACGGCGCTAGCGACGGGGTCTTATTCTGCCCATAGCGGCATCATCGCGAATAATGAGTTTCGCCCACGGCTCGATCCACAAAATGCGATTGCTACCCAAGCCCCGGACATGGTCCGCCGCGGCGATGAACTCAGCGGGGGTCATTATCTCGCGCGGCCCACGGTCGCAGAAATTCTCCACGCGCAGGGTTTAGCGACGGCCATCGCGGGCTCCAAGCCGGTGGCCTTATTACACGACCGCGCTCTCCCGTCGGCTACCCCAGGAGTTTCTGCGCTGGTGTCTCAAGGCGAGGCGCGCCCTGAGGCTGTGACCACCGCGCTCAAGGCCACGCAAGGTGCTTTGCCCAGTGCGACGGAGCGCGACGATAAGACCGCGCGGGATGATTGGACCACGCAGGCTCTCCTCGGGACTCTCTGGCGCAACGGCGTGCCACCCTACTCATTGCTGTGGTTGGCGGAGCCCGATAGCTCACAGCACGCGTCGGGCTTGGGTTCGGCACAATCGCTCGCGGCCCTTAAAAAAAGTGATGAGAAGCTCGGGTTGCTGGTAGCGGAATTGACGCGGCGCGGTGAGCTCGCCACGACAAATATTTTTATCGTATCCGATCATGGCTTTTCCACCATTGCTGAAAAAGTTGATCTCGCGGTCGAGCTTTCGGTCGCCGGCTTCTCGGCCCAGCGGGTGGCGCTGGGGGGGCTAAAACAAAGCGAGGTGCTGGTGGTGGGGAATGGCGGTAGTTCGCTTATTTATGTGGGGGGACACGATGCAGCTACGATCGAACGCGTCGTTACTTTTCTGCAGCAGCAATCGTGGACCGGCGTCATTTTCTCGCGCTCCCCGCTGGCCGGAGCTTTTCCGCTGGCGGCGGCCAACATTGATGCGCCAGAAGCTCCGGATCTGGTAGTTTCTTTTAAATGGCAGGATGGTAAAAATGCCGCGGGCGTGCCGGGGCTTCAAATTTCTGACTTAGCTGCGACCAGTCCTAAATTGGCCAATCATGCGAGCCTCAGCCCGTTCGATATGCACAATACTTTAGTTGCTGTTGGGCCTGATATTCGGGCCGGCGTTATCAGCACATTGCCGTCGGGCAATCTCGATGTCGCCCCCACGATTCTTTGGCTGTTGGGTCTAAAGGAGGCTGCCCAGAAAATGGATGGTCGCGTGCTGAGCGAGGCCCTGACTCAGCCGGCGCCGCCGCTGACATCCTATGAGCTAAAGCGGCTCAACGCACAGCAGGAGATTAACGGTGGGCGTTGGACGCAGTATCTCCAGATCAGTGAAGTTAACGGCGTGCGCTACTTAGACGCAGGTAACGGTGAGTTTAGCGCCGCGCCGCGCTAGACAGGTAAAATTCAGCCAGGTGCCCGGACTGCAAGCGTCCGCCGGCGTCGGCGGATCTCAGATCAAAGCTTCGCGGAGAGCCGCCAAGATATCTTCGATGGGTTCTAAGCCGACGGAGAGGCGCAGCAAATCGGGCGAGAGGCCATGAGCCGCTAGCTCGGCGCGACCTGCCGGTGAGGTCACCAGATCGTAATGGGCGAGGTAGATAAATGGTGAGATTAGAGTCGTGCGCATGCCGAAACTCGGACCCTTGGGTAGGCGTACGCGGTCGTAAAAATCTTTCATCGGCGCCTTGAGCGTGAATGAGATTATGCTGCCCACGGCCGTTGGGGAACGGGCAATTTTTAAATAATTTTCGCGGGAACCGGGCTGCAGTGCCCACCAGACTTGCTGCACCGCGGGATGATTTTCGAGCAAGGCTGCGACTTGCATCGTGCTCGCATTGATTTTCCGCACGACGTCTTCAGTGGCGCCAATTTGCGCAGCGAGACGGGCCAGATCGCGCGGATGAACCGGCTCAAGATATTCACTAACGAGCCGCCGCAGCTCAGGCGCATCGGGCCCTTGGGGATTGACGACGACCGCTCCCGCAATGACGTCGCCTTCATGCGCGGTATATTTGGTAAGACTTTGCGCCACGAGATCAGCGGCCGGGAGCAGATCAACGTTGTAAGGTGAGCTGATGGCGGGATCTAAAATAAGCCGCACCCCATGGCGGCGGGCTAAGGCGGCCACGGCCGCGATGTCTGGCGTTTGGATGAGCGGATTCGTGGGCGCCTCAATAATTATTCCCGCGATACGCGCGCCGTCAGTGGCCAACAAGCGTTCGAGCCCGCTGAGGTCGGCCACATCACCATGACGCAAGTAATCGCGCGTGGGGTCGGGGGTGAATTTTTTGAGCAGCGCAATCGTATCGAGATAAAGCCAGCCGAGCTGCACCCAAGCGGTGCGGCCGCGGGTTGCCTGCAAGGTACTAATCGCACGGAAGGCCGCGTGTAGGGCGTTCATGCCGCTTGGGGCGAGCAGGAGATCGGGGTCGCTTACCCCAGGGTAAACTCGGTGGAGGCAGCGTTTGATTTCCGCCGTAGCGTTGCCAGCAAAAAGAGTTTCTGCGGCCGCGGCGGGACGGAGACCCTGGGCGACGAGTTGATCCTCCGCGGCTCGGGTAGAGAGAAAACCACCTAAGTGCTGCAGGAATTGTTTGCCGCGCGTGTTGAGCTCGGGGGTGTCATTATGCGCAACCCCATGGATCCCGGCGGCGAGGAACGGCACGGCGCGGGCGGCACCAGTCCGGCCCAGATGGTCAGCCAGCGCCGCCGCCATTTTAGCTGAGGTCACAAGCCACAGGGAACGGCCCGCAAATTCGGTCTGCTGTTGGAGTAGCTCACACAGTTGCTTGGCGTACGTATGCACCACAAAGCGTGGATAACCGGAAGAGATATGCCGCGTGGTCTCGGTCTGGCCTTCTTCGTAGCCAATGACATCCGCTAAGGTGGGCAGACTGCAGGCCACCGAGTGTGGGCTGCCCGGGATGCGTTGACCCAGAGGAATGGGAGAAAAGATGGACATAGCAAAAGCAAGTTTAGTTCATTGCCCGTTAGCTGGGGAAGCAATCGAGCGGTGTGTCATGCGGCCCGAGCGTCATAAATCAGGATAAATAAAAGATAAGCCAGCGGGGCGGCCTAGGGGAAAGGTTGATAATTTAAGCCGAGGGTGGGGTGAGCCGAGCATGGCGAGGAGCTTGCGCCGGAGTTTTATCGCACGAAAGGCAAAACGTGTTGCACCGCGAGCGAGAAACCACGAAGCAGTGGGGGCTCATGAAAATACTTTCCTGGAATGTGAATGGCGTACGGGCTGCTCTCGGCAAGGGTTTGCTCGATTGGATGGCGGCAGCGAAAGCTGATGTCATTTGCCTCCAAGAAGTAAAAGCCCTGCCGGGAGACGTGCAGGGCGTAGTTTGGCCGGCGGGCTATACGGTGCATTGGAATGCGGCGGAGAAAAAAGGGTATAGTGGAACGGCCTTTTTTCTGCGGCGGCCGCCGCTTGCGGTGACGACGGGGATTGGTTCACCGCTACACGACGCCGAAGGCCGCGCGCTGACGGCGGAATTTGCTGATTGTTATGTGGTGGGGGTCTATGTGCCCAATGCCCAGCCGGAGTTGGCGCGGATCGACTTTCGGCAAGCCTGGGATCGCGCCTTGCTGGCTTATGTGAAAAAATTAGAAAAGAAAAAGCCGGTCGTTTTTTGTGGGGATCTCAATGTGGCCCATGAGGCGATCGATCTCGCTCGGCCTAAAGAAAATGTGGGTAGCCCCGGATGCTCTGATCAGGAGCGGGCGGGCTTTCGGGATTATTTGGCCGCCGGATACGTTGATACCTTTCGGCATTTCGAGGAGGGGCCTGATCATTATAGTTGGTGGACGTATCGGGCGGGGGCCCGCGAGCGCAACATTGGCTGGCGCATCGATTACCTCATGGCTTCAGCCGGGCTCAAGTCACAGCTGCAGCGCGCCTGGATTGAACCCCAGGTAATGGGCAGTGATCATTGTCCGGTGGGGCTTGAGCTCGCCTGACGGTGCCACGTCCCCGCAAAACTTATTCCGCTCCCCTGATTCAGCTGCGCCGCTCAGGCGTGCACGGCTATGGATTATTTGCGCGCGATTTTGTGCCGCAGGGCGACCGTCTGATGGAATATGTCGGCGAGCGCATCACCAAGGCTGAAGCGCAGCGGCGCGAGGATCGTCGGCTGGCGCGACGCGCGGTGGGGGGCGATGGGGGCGTTTATATTTTTGAATTAAATCAACGGTACGATATCGATGGGGACGTCGCGTGGAATTTAGCGCGGCGCATCAATCATTCCTGTGGGCCGAATTGTGAAACGCAAAATATCCGCGGCCATATTTGGGTGGTGGCGTGTCGCGATATCGCGTCGGGGGAGGAGCTGACTTACGATTACGGATTTTCCTATACGGAGTGGCGAGATCATCCCTGTCGCTGCGGGGCTACGGAGTGCGTCGGTCATATTATTAATGCTGCCCAGCGGTGGCGGGTGCGGCGCCGGCTGGCCGGGGAAAATAATTGATAGCCGGCGGTGGCGGGGCGGACTCGTTAAGGAGACTTTCCTTTTCCACCGTAGAACCCATGCTGGTGGCGATGAGAATGAACCCGGACCTAGCCCCTTTATTTTTAGGAAAACCACGTCTGACGCTCGCGGTCGCGGAGAGTCTGACTTGTGGCCAAGTGCAGGCGAAAATTGGGGCGGGGGCGGGAGCTTCCCATTATTTTTTGGGCGGGATCACGACCTATTCACTCGCGCAAAAGGTGCGCCATCTCGGGGTCAATCGAGCCCATGCGCAGCGGGTTAATAGCGTCTCGCAGCGCGTCGCCGTAGAAATGGCAGAGGGGGCCGGCGTTTTGTTTGGGGCGGATTTGGGGCTCGCGACGACCGGTTACGCTGAGCCGAGTGTTGAGCACGGCGTGGCGGTGCCGATGACTTGGTGGGCGTTATGTCATCGGCGGCGCGGCGGAAAACTCGTGGTTATTTCTGGGCAGGTGGAAATGCCGGGGGCCGATCGCGCGACGGCGCAGGCGCGGGTCGTGGCCGAGGTACTGGCCGCGCTGGTGATTTATCTGCAAGAGTTCCGGCGGCCCGGCCCGGCCAAAATTAGGGCATAAAAAAACCCGCCAGCTAAGGCGGGTTGGTGGCGGCAGTGGGGGTGCCTACTGCGTGATGCGTGTCACGTGATCGATCAAGAAGTGCGCCTCAGTGGGAGGCGTGACCCAATCACTGAACAGTAATTCTGGCAGCCGATTGGTGCTGCTGTAGAACAGGCGATTGGCTTCGTCATGGGGTGACATGTAACCGGTTTTAACGGCGGCGCCGATGTACAGGCCTTCGTTGTTGGAATAGACTAAGACATTCGCTTCGGTTTGAAGCGCGGAAGTTATTTTTTCGCGCTCCGCTGAGCGAATGCCGGCCAAGACTTTGGCTTCCGCACCGAGATTCATGCGGTTTTTGAAGAGGAGGCGGGCGGTGGCGTCGTCCATTAAAACATAAACCGCATTGATTGATTTACCGCCCGCTTGCAGGCCGAGGCTGAGTTCACCCGCGCGCATAAAGGCGGGGACGGACCATTTACCATTGGGGCGGCGGACTAAGGCGATCGCGTAGCCATCTTTGATCCCAAAGATAAAACCGGCCTGGAATTGGTTGACGATGACGATGCCCTTCGCACGACGAAGAATGTCGGCGGGAATGGCGGTTTTATAGTTACCTTGGATGGACTGCAAAATTGCTTCGCAGCTATCGAGGCGCTCAATGACGGACGCGCGGGTTAATTCGCCGGCAGCGGACAGAGCGCCCGCCAGGGCGGTGGCACAAAAAATGGCGGTGAGGAGCTTCTTCATAATGATTAGATATAGGCGATCGCGCGGTTAGCGCAAAGCTGTTTTTAAGAACGGAATAAGCAGATTTAGCAGCTAAATGAAAGCCCTACTTCACGGGGACTCTGGGCGAGGGCGCGGTGGCGGGGTGGGCGGGCCAATCATTCTAGGCCGCGCTGCGCAATTTCCTCTTCGTCCCAGCCCAGATCATGGCCGAGTTCGTGGAGGTAAGTTAGGCGCACTTCAGCGCGATAATTTGCTTCATCCGCTTCTGCTAGGTCCCAGATATTATCAAGAAACAGCAGGATCTGCGGGGGTAAGGGCTGCGCTTCACCGAGTTCTGCGCCGTGCTCATCACCCACAAATAAGCCGAGCAGATCGGTATCTAGACCATCGGCGATGAGGGCGAGATGAGGGCGAGATTCATAGCAAACCGGCACCTCCCGGGCCACGGCGCGAACAGTCGCGGGCAACTGATTTTGTGCGGCGGTCACCACTTGCACGGCGATTTGTACGCGTGGGATTAAGTTCATGAGTCGGGGTGAATAAGGGCGCAGATGAGGGTGAGTTAATTTCCGCAGGAGTAAAGCGGCGCCGAGCGCGAGCATTGGGGGTGGGGGGTTGGCACGATTTAATGCAGGGCTGAAACCTCGCTTCTTCCTCAGCGTCCTATGTCGAGTAACCATTAATTCCCTCTATGAAAAACTTACTTAAGCTTAGTATCGCATTTGTTGGTCTCCTGTTACTCGGCGCTCCCGCCCTGCGCGCGGAAGCCCCGCCGGCTCCCCCTGCCGGTCAACCCGAACACGGTCGCGGCCCTGGTCGCCCCGGTCAGATGATGAAGCGCGCCGCGCAAGAACTCGGCCTGAGCGCTGACCAGCAGGCTAAATGGCAGGCCATTAATCAGCAGGAAAAAGCGGCCGCCGATGCAATCATGAATGATAGCACGCTCGCTCCTGAGGCCAAACGCGCTCAGCTGCGGGCAGCTAACAAGCCTTTCGCCGATCAACGGCGCGCGGGGTTGAATCCCGAGCAGTTGAAAAAGTTCGATGAGATGCGCAAAGCCGGTGCACGCGGACCCAAGAAAGATAAAAAAGATAAGTAACGGCTCGGCGGAAGCGCCGCGCCAGCAAATTTAGGCTTTAGCTTGGCTGGTTTTATTTAAGCGTGCCGCGACTTAGGTCGCGGCATTTTTATTTTTGGACAACGGCTCAGCGCCGGCTCACGCTGCCAGCGGATGCAGCCGCAAAAAATCATCATCGCTGGGGGGGGAGCCGCCGGATTTTTTGCGGCCATCGCTTGTGCGGAAGCCAATCCGCATGGTCGCGTGACGATTTACGAGGCGACCGCGCACCCGTTAGCGAAAGTGAAAGTGTCCGGTGGCGGTCGTTGTAATGTGACGCATGCGTGTTTTGATCCTCGCGAATTAGTGAAACGGTATCCGCGCGGTTCGCGGGAATTGCTCGGGGCTTTTCATCGCTGGCAGCCGCGGGATACGGTCGATTGGTTTGAGCAACGCGGGGTGGCGCTAAAAATTGAGGCGGATGGTCGGATGTTTCCGGTGACGGATAATTCGCAGACGATTATCGATTGTTTGCGCGGCGCGGCGGAGCGAGCGGGGGTGTCGCTCGTCTTGCAGACGGGAATTAAATCAGTGCGGCGGCTTGCTCCGTCTAGGCCCGGTGAGGCGGGTCCTTTTCAGGTCACCTTAACGACCGGGGAAGTGGTGACGAGTGATCGGCTCTTGCTCGCGACCGGCGGCAACCAAACTAACCTCGGCTTCACCTTCGCGCAGCAGTTCGGTCACACGATCGAGCCGCCGGTGCCTTCGCTGTTTACCTTTCACATTAAGGACCCGCGTTTAGCAGGTCTCGCGGGGGTTGCGGTGGAGGAAGCCCTGACCACGGTGCGGGGCACAAATTTGCAGGCGAGCGGGCCGTTGCTGGTGACGCACTGGGGGCAGAGCGGCCCGGCAATTCTCAAGCTTTCATCATGGGGCGCGCGGATCCTTCACGACTGCAGTTATCAATTTACTTTGCTCGTCAACTGGGCGCCGACGTTTAGCGCGGCCACGTTGCATAACGCATTGGAGCAAGCTCGCGCGGCGCAGCCTAAGAGACAGGTCGCCACGTGGTGTCCCGTGGGTTTGCCGCTGCGCTTGTGGGAAAAATTATTAATTGCCGCCGGCCTCGCCCCCGAGACGCAGTGGGCTATGGCCTCAGGCGCGGCCTTGCGGGCGTTGGCGGCGCAGGTGGGCGCGGGCGAGTTTGCCGTCACCGGTAAGAGCGCTTTCAAAGAAGAGTTCGTGACTTGTGGCGGGGTGCGATTGAGCGAGGTGGATTTTAAGACCATGGAAAGCCGCCTCGTGCCTGGACTCTATTTTGCGGGAGAGGTCTTGGATATTGATGGAATTACCGGCGGATTTAATTTCCAAGCGGCTTGGACCGGCGGTTGGCTAGCAGGCCAAGCGATGGCGCGGTGAGCACAATTTATTTTGGCTTTGCTCGAGACGGTGTCACCAATCTGGCCTTCCGATGATGACTTACGGTCAGCTGTTTCTCACCATTGTACCGGTCTTCGCCATGATCGCCTTGGGGGTCGGATTGCGGCGCACGCGGCTGATCACGGAAGCGGCCGAGGGGAGCTTGTTTAACTTGGTCCTCATGGTCACCACCCCCTGTCTCATTTTTGAATCCGTGGCGCTGAACCCCGCGCTGCGGCAACCGGGTAACCTATTATTGCCGCCGTTGCTTGGATTTGGGCTGACGCTGTTATCGATGGTCATCGGTTGGTATGTGGCGCGGGCACTGGGGTTAACCATCGGTCACGGACTCCGGACCTTCGCCCTAACGGTGGGCTTAACGAATTATGGCTATCTGCCGCTACCACTCATGGACGCCCTGTTTGGTCCAGAAAGTCGCGCCGTACTGTTGATTTATAACGTTGGCTTAGAGGCGGCAATTTGGACGGGCGGGGTTTTGGTTGTCAGCGGTTTATCCCCGCTCGCGGGCTGGCGCAAATTAATCAATGCCCCCCTAATGGCGCTCCTGCTCGCGGTCTTGGCCAATTTTACCGGAGTGGCCGATCAGCTGCCGACCCTCGTGATGAATTTTATTCATGCCTTGGCTGGGTGTGCGATCCCACTGGGATTGCTGATGTCGGGGGTGAGCTTAGCGCCGCACCTCACCGATCCGCAGCAATTGGTTAATCCCCGCGTAACTCTGATCGCTTGTTTGCTTCGGCTCGCGGTGCTGCCGTTACTGCTGCTCAGCGTGGTTTACTGGGCGCCTTGCTCGATTGAACTCAAGCGCGTGCTCGTAGTTCAGGCCGCGATGCCGGCGGCGGTGGTGTCCGTGATTGTGGCCCGCGTCTACGGCGGTCAGCCCTAGGTCGCGGTCCAGATTATTGTCGGGACGACAGTCTTGGCGCTCTTTACGATTCCGCTTTGGTTGCGCTTTGGCCTGAGCTTGGTCGGGCTCGCGCCGTAAGTTCAGCCGGCAATAGCGGCCACAGGGCGAGTGGAAAAAAAGCGGGAGATTGCAGTCCGGCTCCACTTGACGCGGGCACGGTGGGCCTCCTGACTCGCCGCCTTATGGAATGGATGACTGACCCGCAAATTTGGATTAGCCTGATCACGTTGACCGCCCTCGAGATCGTACTCGGCATCGACAACGTCATTTTTATTTCAATTTTGGCCGGCAAACTCCCGGCTGAGCAGCAGGCCAAAGCGCGTAAAACCGGCCTCATGCTCGCCTTAGTCACGCGCATCTTGCTGCTTTGCAGCTTGGCGTGGATGATTAAATTAACGGCCCCGATTTTTTTGGTGGGTGGGTTTAGCGTTTCTGGCCGCGACCTCATTTTGCTCGGCGGCGGGCTTTTTCTCATGGTGAAAAGCACCATGGAGATTCACGAAAAGTTAGAGGGCGCCGAGGCTACTGCGCAGAAAAAAGGCCCCGCCAAATTTAATGCGGTCATCGCGCAAATCCTGCTGCTCGACATTGTCTTTTCGCTCGATTCCGTGATCACCGCGATCGGGATGGCCAACACGCTTGGGGTAATGATTACAGCCGTCGTGATCGCGCTTGGGGTTATGCTGTGGTATGCGGACGCGATTAGCGACTTCGTGCACGAGCACCCTACGCTAAAAATGCTCGCGTTGTCTTTTTTGCTCTTGATTGGCGTCACGCTCGTCGCGGAGGGCACGCATCAGCACGTCAACAAAGGTTACATTTATTTCGCCATGGCTTTCTCGTTCGGGGTGGAGCTGCTCAATCTTAAGTTGCGCAAGAAATCTGTCCCGGTCGTCTTGCACGACGGGGCCCCGTAAATTATCCGCAGAAATTGGGGCTGGAAAAGCTTCAGTTGGCGCGCAGCTTAGATCCTATGAGACATTTTATTTTATTGGGCGCGCTGGCCTTCGCCCCTTGGCTCTCCGCGCAAAATCCGACGGCCGATCTCGAAAAAGAAATCGGCGCAATCGTGGCCAGCCCGGCCGTAACGACGGTGGTGCATTTTTGGGCGCCTTGGTGCTCCAATTGCCAAGCCGAGCTAAAGCCCGAGGGTTGGGCGCAGTTCATCGCGGCCAATCCATCGGTTAAATTTGTCCTCCTGAACATTTGGCATGGCGGGCAAAGTCCGGTCTCGGCCCTCACCGCCGGCGGACTCGGCCCCCAGCCAAATTTGGTGCTGCGCAATCACCCCAATGCTTCGCGCTTGGTGGCGGATCGGCTTAATACTTTTTTGGGTCTGCCGGTGACCTGGATTCCCACCACGTGGGTTTTTCGTGACGGCAAACTGCGAGTTGCTTTTAACTACGGGGAGATTCGTTTCCCCGTGCTGCAACAGATGATGGCTGATGCGGAGCGGGCCTGGTAACACGCACTCTTCGGGCCAAATCCACGAGGGCTGGCGGGTGACTCGGGAAACTTAACCAATTTTTTATGAAAAATATTTATCGCTGGCTGTTGGGTGGGGCGCTTCTGCTGGCGCCGCTGACTCAGGGAGTGGCCGCGCGCGCGGCCGAGCCACTCGCCGCGGCAGCGGTCGCGGCCGAATCGGCGAAGGCCAATGCTTTTTTCGACCAAGTCTTTGATGAGGCCGTCGCCCGCAGTCCGATGATGATGGGGGCGTTAGGGATAAAAAAAGACATGGATCGGTGGGATGATATCTCCGAGGCGCGGGCGCTTGAGGACTTCGCGCTGACGGTGCAGCATTTTGCCGAGCTGAAGCAGCAAATCAATTTTGCGCTCCTCGATGATCAAGCCAAGGTGAGCTACCGCATGTTTGTTAAAGACGCGGAGCGGAGTATTGAGGGCTGGAAGTGGCGGCATTACAATTATCCGCTCAACCAGATGTCGGGGCTGCATTCGGAAGCGGCGGCTTTTTTAATTAATTATCATCCGATTACCACCGTCGTTGAAGCGCAGGCTTACATTGCGCGGTTGCGGGGGCTGGCCCGGTTATTTGATCAGCTCATTGCCGGGGTGGAGCTCCGGGCCGCGAAAAATATTATTCCGCCGCGCTTCGTGTTTCCTTTAGTGATCGATTCGATCAAAGAGGTGATCAGTGGTCAGCCTTTTGTGCAGACCGAAAAATCCAGTGCCTTGTGGGAAGATTTCTCCACTAAAGTCGGCGCGTTGCCCTCGATCGATGCGGCCATCCGGGCCAGTTTATTGGCCGAGGCGCGAGCGGCGCTCCTCGAAGCGGTGGGGCCAGCCTACGAAAAATTAATCAAAGTGCTAGTGGCGCAGCAACAGATCGCGACCGATGATGATGGCGTGTGGAAATTTGCGGAGGGGCTTGATTATTACGCTTTCGCCCTGCGCGGCTCGACCACCACGCAATTAACCGCGGCGGAGATTCATCAATTGGGGCTGAGTGAGGTGGCGCGCATTCATCATGATATGGCGGCCATCATGCAGCAGGTTGGGTTTAAAGGTGATCTGCAGGCTTTTTTTAAATTCATAAAAGAGGACCCGCAGTTTTATTATCCCACGACCCCGGCGGGAAAAGCGGCCTATCTTAAACGCGCGAATCAAATCATTGATGCTATGCGCGCCCGCCTAGATGAATTTTTTATCACCAAGCCACAGGCGCCGTTGGTCGTGAAACCGGTGGAGCCTTTTCGTGAACAAGGTTCGGCGGGCGCTTTCTATGAGCAACCTTCCGCCGATGGTACGCGCCCTGGGGCGTATTATGTTAATACCATCGACATGCGCGGCGTGCCAATTTTTGAAATGGAAACGCTGGCTCACCATGAAGCTATCCCCGGCCATCACATGCAGATCGCGATCGCGCAGGAGTTAAAGAATATGCCCAAGTTTCGCATGTATGGCGGCAATACCGCGTACGCGGAGGGCTGGGCGCTCTATGCGGAATATTTCCCCAAGGAGTTCGGTTATTATCAAGATCCCTATCAGGATTTTGGCCGACTGTATGATGAACTACTGCGCGCTGTGCGCCTAGTCGTCGACACGGGGCTGCATGCCAAAAAATGGACGCGCGCTCAGGTCATGGAGTATTTCCGACAGAACACGCCAAATCCTGAGCGGGATATTTTTACCGAGACCAATCGCTATATTGTTTGGCCCAGTCAGGCGACCGCCTATAAAATTGGGATGCTCAAAATTCTCGAATTACGGGAGCTGGCCAAAAAACAATTGGGGGCCGCCTTCGACTTGCGTGAGTACCACGACCTCGTGTTAAAAAATGGGGCCGTTCCGCTGGACCTCTTGGAAGAAAACGTGCGCGCTTGGATTGCGCCGCAGAAAAATTAAAGCGGGAGTTTAGGGCGTCGCCGTGCTCCGCCGAAGATTGTCGCAAACAATGGCCGCCGCCACCGCGGCGTTGAGCGATTCAGCGTGGCCGTAACGCGGAATGGTCACGCGTTGGGTCACGCACGCCTGCACGGCCGGCGACAAGCCGCGACCTTCGCTCCCGATCACAATCACCGCATGGTGGTGAGGGGCGAGGGCGTGCACTGGCGCGCCCTGCAAATCGCAGCCGAGCACCGCCGCGGTGCACCCCGCTAAGGCCTCGGGGAGAAGCTGAGTGTGGACGGTCACCCGCGCGAACGAGCCCATACTCGCGTTAATAACTTTCTGGGAAAAGAGATCAGCGCTATCCGGTGACAGCACGACGCGATCTAATCCGTACCAATCAGCTAGCCGTAACAACGTGCCAACATTGCCCGGATCTTGTATTCCATCGAGGGCGATGGTCAGCCCGTGGTTAAGCGTGCCGTGAACCAAGGGGGGGCGCGTGATTTTACCGACCGCTAAAATCGAGGCGGGCGTAGGGAAATGACTAGCGCGCGCCATTTCCTCTGGCGTGATCAGTTGCACGGAGCGGGCGGCCGCTTCTGCACGAGGGGCGGCGTTAAACCAGGCCGCCGTCGCATAAATTTCTAAAAGAGGATAATGGGCGGCTAATAATTCGCCGATTACTTTTTCACCTTCGATGACAAAAAGCCCCGCACTCTCGCGATTTTTTTTCTCGCGCAAGTCACGCAGACGAGAGAGTTCGACTTTGGTCAAGGGCATGGCAGCAGCAAGGCAGGGGGTGCGATCGATGGCAATGGCGGCTTAATCAGCTGGCGAGCGCCGCACCATAAACCAATTGAGGCTAGCGATCGCGACAATTCCACTGATGACCACTGCATGGGTTAGGTTCATCTGGGCGAGCAGCGCCCCGCACAGGGCTAGGCCGGCGAGAGCGATTATGCTACCGGCCGGCAAGCGGAAGGCATCAGCTTGAGGTCGCTGCTGACGCAAGCGGATGAGAGAAACACAGGCGAGCGCGTAGGTGACGAGACGCGCGCCCGCTGAGATCACCGCGTTCCAAATAAAATTTCCGTAAATGGCGAGGGCAAGCACTAGGAGACACCATACTAGGATGGAAATATACGGGGTGCGAAAGCGAGGATGCACGCTCGCGAAGACTGCGGGAAAGTCGCCGCGTGCCGCCATGGCATAGGTCTGGCGCGGCACGCCGATGATCTGCGCACTCAGATAGCCGGAGGTGGAGATCATGGCGCCGAGGGCGATGAACGCCGCCCCGATCGGGCCGAGTAAGGTGCGGGCCGCATCCGCCAAGGGGCGTTCACTCCCCGCGAGATTGGGCACGGTGCGCATGGCGACAATCTGCGTGAGAAAATAGCAGGCGGCGATAACGAGCAGGCCGGTAAAAAGCGCAAAAGGAATATCGCGGCGCGGATTTTTCCCTTCGGCGAGCGGCATCAGGGCGGCTTCAAAGCCGCCGAAGGCAAACAACAGTACGAGGACGGCATTGAGCCAGCCGGTCGTCGTGGCGGTTACGCTCGGTTGGGACCAGCTCGGGCCCGACCACAAAAATCCCATCACGATCAGTAGTATTAGCGGGAGAAGTTTAGCCGCGGTCAGGCAGTTGGCGAGCCGAGCGCCTCGGTCTATCCCGCGAATATTTGTGAACGTTAGGGCGCCCAGTAAGCTCGCCATGATGACGATGCGCGGGATGGGCGCAGTGGCTCCGGGCCAGAATTCGCCGAGATAGACGACAAACAGATTAGTGTTAGCCGCCGCGGCCGTCAGGCGAACTAACCAAATAAACCAGCCCATCTGAATTCCCCAAAATTGACCACACGCCTCGCGGGCAAAAAGATACGGGCCCCCCGCCTGCTTGAATTGCGAACCAAGTTCGGCAAAGACGCCCATAAAGATGGCGATGCCGGCGGCCGCGAGCACATAGGCCCAAGGAGCCGCCGCCCCTACAAATCGAACCAAATCATCCGGCAGCCCGAAGACCCCGCTGCCAATCACTGCATTAACCACGAGCGCGGTTAAGGACCACCGGCCCAGCGCGCGGACCAACTCCGGGGTCGTCGCGGTCGCGGGCTGGCCGCTAAGAGGGAAAGCGGGGCGCTTCATGAAGAAATTAAGCTGTCAGGCCAGTGCTCGGGCTCAAGCTTGATGGTCATGATCGCCTAACTTTTTGATTCTGCTGCGCAGGGGAACTGCTACGCAAGAGTCATGAGTGCCGCCATTGTCCCCAAGCTTCGTTTGCAGCCCAAGTTCCCAGGGGATTCGGTCAGTGAATTGCCGGCGGTTGACTCGGCGCCCGCAGGAAGTCCGGCCCTCCCGTTGGCGGCAAAATCATCGAGGGCGGCGGCAGAAAATTCTTCGCCGCGGCGGCACACACTTATTCCCAATCAGGTGGCGCCGAGATCAATCAAAAAAACGATTTTTATTTTTGCCGGAGTTGTTTGGTTATGTGCGCTGAGCTACGGGCTTTATTTTATCCTGCGGGGAAAAACTCAGCCGCTCTCGCCGCCGCTGGTAGCCAAACGCGTAACACCGCTTAGCCCGTCGACCGTCTTGAAAGTGGCGCCGCTGGCCGCGGTAGTTGTCTCAGTCGTCACGCTCATCGCCCCCGCGCAGGCAGTTACGCCTCCCTCGGTCGCGCCCGTCGGGCCATCGGTCCCCTCAGCAATTTTTAAAGCTTGGGGAGAAAGCCTAAAAATCAATGGCGTCAGTGCCACCGATTATCCACGGATTTTGATTGACGGGATCGCCTATGCGGCGGGGGAGCTAGTTAATGGGCCGCTCGGTATCAGTTTTGTCGGTTACGAGCCAGCGACTCGCCTGCTCATTTTCAAAGACAAGACCGGCGCCACCGTTAAGCATCGCCGTCGTTAGTCGCGTGGTGGGCGCCGGCGCTGCGCAGTTGCGGGTAACATAAATAATCAACTCACTCGACCTGAAGCGGCTACGCATTGAGCGCTTAATGCGCGGCGAGCACTTCCTTAATGCTCCGCAATAGGTCGGGATCGGTCGCAATGCCCAGCACTCCGTTGACCACGAATTGCACCCCGATGCACATAATGAGAAACCCCATGATCTTGGTCATCGCGTTAACCCCCACCGGACCAATGATCGCCACAATCTTACCGGATACACGAAGCATCGCGTAGGTGAGGGCGGCGATCGAAATAATGCCGGCGATGATCGCTAGGTAGTCAGTCCAATGAGTCGCCAGTGAGGTGAAGCCGAGGGTGACGGCAATCGAACCAGGACCGCTGAGCATCGGCATCGCTAGGGGGGAAAAAGAAATATCGGTTTTTTTGCGGGCGGCCTCGCGCTCCTCCTCATCGGGTTTGCCGAGATTTTGATGATTCGTCAGCATGCCCATGCCGATACCCGCCATTAAAATTCCCCCGGCGATGCGGAGGCCAGGAACCGAGATGCCAAAAAAATTCATGATGAAGGTGCCGCCAGTGAGTGCGCTCACCAAAATACAGATCATATAGATGCAGCCTTTGCGGGCCTGCTCGCGGCGGCGGGCATCGCTGTCGCCTTCCGTAATGGCCAGAAAAGTCGGGGCGGCCGCGAGGGGATTAATGATGGGGAGAAGCCCCATGAAGGTTCCGAGGAAAATTGCCCAGAGGTGAATAACGTTAGACATGAGATTTAAAATTAAGGTGAAACCATGAGGCCGCGCTCACCAAACATCAACGGGTCCTTTCGGCACGGAAATCGATTCGCGTCGGCGGAGCGCGAGCTCTTCTGGGCTGAGCATAAAGGACGCCACCATGGGATCTGGCTGAAAGCGCGGGAGCAACTCACCCGTCGCGTCAAGAAAAGGCGCACGCCATTTTTCATAATTCACGAGCAGGGTTTCAAATTCCGCGCGGGTGCAAAATTGCGTAATCCCCTTTTTAAATTCTTTAGCGGGACCAAAGCGTTTTGCGTACCAGCTCGCGGGTTTGCGAAAGAGGCGGCAGCCATGATCTTCGCCAAAGACCTCAATCATCAAATCGAGGTGGCGACGCATGACGTGCACCCGTTCGCGGTAGCCAGCTTCGGCACGGAGCTCGCCGGTTTTGAGGTAGTGCTGGGTGTGGGTAAAAATCCAGGGATTATAAAATGCCCCGCGGCCAATGCCCACGCCGGCGCAACCGGTTTCATTGAACATATGGCGAGCCGCTGCCGGCGTGGTGACGTCGCCGTTACCAATGACGGGGATATTTTTCACGGCGGCCACCACGGCGCGAATGCCCGCTAAATTGACGGTTCCGCTAAAACCCTGCGCGCGGGTTCGGCCATGCACGAAAATTGCGGCCACGCCGGTATCTTCGAGGACGCGGGCTAGATCGGGGGCGGTCAGATTATTTTCATCCCAGCCGAGTCGCATCTTAGCGGTGATCGGAATTTTAACGGCGTCGACCATCCCACGCACGAGCCGCGCAGTCTTGGCTAGCTCTGTCATCATAGCGGAGCCACCGCCAATCTCGGTTACTTTTTTAACCGGACACCCCATGTTAATATCAACAGAGGCAATGCCCAGTGACTCCACGATGAGGGCAGCGTCGCGCATTTCTTCTGGCACTGCGCCGAAAAGCTGCACCGCGAGCCGTTGCTCAGCCGGAGCGGTACGGATCATTTGCAGCGCGCGCGGGTTTTTTTCGATCAGAGAGCGGGCGTTAACCAAATCTGTCGTGGTCCAGTCCAGTCCACCAATTTCGCGCACGACCAGCCGGAAGGGCAGATTGGTGTAGCCCGCGAGCGGCGAGAGAAAGAGATTTGAACCGAATTCGTAAGGCCCAATACGCATAATCAGCTTCAGTCGTTATCGCGGGTGGCCACAGATGCAAGGATGGGCCGAAGTCGCATGCGATCGAGGTGCATAGACTGGGGCGGCGGGCTGAATCTGGCCATTGACCGCCGGGATTCTTCGGGCCAAATTACCGGCATGAGCGGAACCATTATTTTAGCGCTAATCGTGCTCGGGTTATTGGCGGCGGCCGCTTTAACTTTTAAGCCACTCAGAAAAACCATAGGTCTGTTGCTGGTGATATTGGGGGCAATCGCTTGCCTCACTTTCTTCGGTTTAATCATCGGCGTGCCCATGATCATCGTCGGGGGCATCTTACTATTTATTTAAAAAAAGGCGCCCAGCGGCGCATTTTTAAGCTCACTGACCGATGGAATAAATCGGGCCGTGGCAGGAATTAAGTTAACTTTGCGGCGACCGCGCGTTTCATGCGCTGGAGAGCTTCCTGGAGGGTTGCGCGAGGGCAGCCAAAGTTCAGGCGGACGTGGCGGCCGCGCGGTTCACCGAAAAAAGAACCTTCACTTAAGCCGACGCCATGTTGTTCAAAATAGGCGACGGGGTCAGCGAGTTTCAGCGCAGCTACATTAAGCCACGCGAGATAAGTTGCCTCAATGGGCGCCTCGATGGTGATGCCGGGGAGCTCGCGTGCGACGAAATCAAGGATGAGCTCGCGATTGCTCCGGAGCGTTTGGAGCAAAGCTTGGCGCCAAGGCTCGCTATCACGATAAGCGGCCTCGCAGGCGGTAAAGCCTAAGGCGTTCACTTCGGCCATAATACCGGCTGAAGCGCGGATAAATTTGGCGCGCAGGGCAGCATCAGAAATAATGGCCATCGAAGTGCAAAGGCCGGGAACATTATACGTCTTACTCGGTGCCATCAACGTGATGGTGCGTTGGGCCAGGGCAGCTCCTAAAGAAGCCGCGGGGAGATGAGGGAGATCGTCCAGAATCAGCCCGCAATGGATTTCATCAGAGCAGAGTATCAGATTATGGCGGATACAGAATTCGCCGAGGCGCTCGAGCTCTGCGCGGCGCCAGACGCGCCCGACGGGATTGTGCGGGTTGCAGAGAAAAAATAGCTTGGTGCGTGGGGTGACGGCTCGTTCGAGCGCCACCCAGTCAATTTCCCAGCGATGGGCGCCGAGGCACAGCGGCACCGACGTAGAAATTCTCCCGCTATTTTTTGGCCCAGAAATAAAGGGAGGATAAACCGGCGTCAGCGTCAGGACTTCTTCGCCGGGTTCGGCGTAAGCTTGCGCAGTTAAATTGAGCCCCGCCACTAAGCCCGGGAGCCACACGATCCAGGTGGGATCAATCGTCCAGCTGTAACGCTGAGCCATGGCATCGACAAAAGCATTTACCGTCGAAGCCATTGGGCGGGCGTAACCGTAAACACCTTCCGCCACGCGTTGCTGCAGGGCGGCCACGATGGCGGGGGAGGCCTTGAAGTCCATGTCGGCGACCCATAGGGGGAGAATGTCGCGGCCCGCATATTTCTGCCATTTCTGGGAGTCGGTGCCCAGGCGCTGAGGAACATGGTCGAAATCAAAGGTCATGGGTGAAGTCGGTAAGTAAAACTACGGACCGCAGGGACGCCACGGAAATTTTAAGTGGGGCGTCGGGGCGCCAAGCTGCCCCAGCGGGCGGGGTTAAAGCGAGTGATCGGTTAAGGACGAACGGATTGACGCTCGCGGGCGGGCCAGAAACATCGGCGCTAGCTATTAGGTCCCTTTCTTTTCCGCATGGCGCCTTTAACCCTCCTTGGGAGTTTGCTTGGGCGGTGCTCAGCATCGGGTTGATCGATATTGTGCTGGCGAGCGACAACGCCGTGGTGATTGCTCTCGCGGTGCGAACACTCCCGCCGAAGCAGCGGCTGATGGGCATTTTGCTGGGTTCGGGGGTCGCGGTCCTGCTGCGTGTCAGCTTAACTTTTATCGTGGCAGCATGGCCCGAGCAAGGGACTGCTCAGGCCTAAATTTTTTTGGCGATCGGCTGGGGTGCCGTAAGGCTGGGCCAATGTTTCAATAAAAAAGCCGGACTAAGTCCGGCTTTTGAAAATCCTCAGAGGCAAGGAGCTTGCCGTGGTGTGATCAGTTATTCGCGACCGTAGCCGCCGCCATCGCGTTCACCCCCACCTTCACCGCGCCCGCCGCGATAACCACCGCCGCCGCCGCGCCCGCCGCGGCCACCACCACCACCGCGATAACCACCACCGCCGCCACCTTCGCCAAATGAACGGGGGGCGCGCTCTTCGCGGGGACGAGCGATATTAACGGAGAGGGCCCGGCCTTCGATTTCGTGGCCGTGAAATTGTTCAACTGCCTTTTGCGCCTCGTCGCCATTGCCCATCGTCACGAAGGCAAAGCCGCGGGAGCGGCCAGTGAATTTGTCGAAGATAATTTCGACGACATTGACGGTACCAACTTGGCCAAACAGGGCTTCGAGGTCCTGGGCGGTGCTAGCGAAGGGCAAATTCCCGACGTAGAGCTTACTGTTTTCCATGGGATGATGAGAGCTGATGATGTCGCCCGACCGCCCGTCTCCGAAACTCGGATTTCAAATCATCACTGAACTCAACGCTCACCTGACAATTCTCCGTAGCGATAGAATCTAACAAATAACCAACTCAACGAGGTGTAGGCTGGAGATTTAGGCGTTTTAGGCAAGCGATTTTCCCATGCCTCGCTGGCGGCCGGCGCCGTAAAAGGGGAGGCAGGGGCGCGCCGGTTGATGAAATATTTCGTGCACCGCTCGGCAGTTCGCCTAAGATGGAATCTCCTATGTCCCGCCCAGATCCCATGCCGTTGCTTAATGCAGGGGACGGAGTTTTGGTGCGACGACTTTTCGGCCTAGCGTGGCGTTATCGCCTCCATTCGCTGCAGGTGCTCGGGATTCAGCTGATTCTGCTGACCCTTGGAATCGGCGGTCTCAGCTTCACGGGAGTCGGAATCGATTATATTCGGCATCAACTTGACCACACGCCAGTGGTTGGCTCGCTGCCTAGGCTGCTGCCTACTGACTGGCCGCCGATGCACGTGCTGGCACTCTTGGCGGGGCTAATTTTGCTTTTCGCCCTCGTGCGCGCGGGGCTCAATTATATCTACGCAGTTTCGGTGAACCAACTAGTTCAGCAAAAACTTGTCGTCGATCTGCGCGGAGAGGTTTATGATAAGCTCCAGCAGTTAAGTTTTCGGTTCTTTGACGCGAACACGACCGGTTCAATTATTACGCGAGTAACCGGTGATGTGCAATCGGTGCGTATGTTCGTGGATCAGGTGCTGATTCAGAGTGTGATCATGGTGATTTCACTGACCGCTTACGTTTTCTACATGGCGAGTCTGAGTCCTAGTTTGACGCTGGCTTGTTTGGCGACGACCCCGATCTTGTGGGTGTTGTCGGCGTGGTTCTCGCGGAAAGTTCAGCCGGAGATGTTGCACAACCGGACGCTCGTGGAGAAAATGGTCCAGATTTTGGCCGAGAGCATTCAAGGCATAGCGGTGACGAAGGGCTTTGGTCGTGAGGCGGAGGCCCGCGCGAAATTTGCGGCGGCGAACAACGCCGTACTCGCGCAGCAGGGAGATATTTTTTGGCACATGAGTTTGTTTTCCCCGGCGGTTGGCTTCCTGACGCGCATTAACATGATGGTTTTGCTGGGCTATGGCGGTTGGCTGGTGGCCCATGATCGCCTGCCGCTCGGGACTGGGCTCATCGTCTTTGCCGGACTCCTCGAGCAATTTTCTGGTCAGGTTAATAACGTCGCGGGCATCGTTAATAGCGTGCAGCAATCGCTGATTGGCGCGCGCCGAGTGTTTGAAATTCTCGACGCGCCCGTGGAAGTGAAGAGTGCGGCTGATGCGGTGCGGCGGGTTAAGTTCGATGGGGCCGTCGAGTTTGTGAACGTTTCTTTTGCCTACGACGGGGCGGAAGCGGTGGTGCGCGACCTTAATTTAACGGTGAAGCCCGGCCAGTGCGTTGCAATTCTCGGCGAAACCGGAGCAGGGAAGAGCGTCTTGATGAGTTTGATCCCGCGTTTTTTTGATCCCACGGCTGGGCAGGTATTAATCGATGGCCTTGATGTTCGGCGGCTCAGCCTCGAAGATTTGCGGCGTAATATCGGTTTGGTTTTTCAGGAAAGCTTCCTGTTTTCTAACACCATTGGGGCGAATATTGCTTTTGGTCATCCGCGCGCGACCCGTGAGCAAATTGAGCGGGCGGCCAAAATTGCCGCGGCCCATGATTTTATCACGGCCCTCCCGCAGGGTTACGATACCGTGTTGGGGGAGAGCGGTAATAGTCTTTCGGGTGGGCAACGGCAGCGGTTGGCTATTGCGCGGGCCGTCTTGCTGGAACCGGCCATTTTATTGCTTGATGATCCGACGGCTGCGATCGACAGCGAAACCGAACACGAAATTTTCGAGGCGCTCGATCGAGCGATTGCGGGTCGGACTACTTTTATCGTAGCGCATCGCCTGAGCACCTTGCGGCGGGCTGATTTTATTATCGTGATGGAAGCCGGTCGCATTGTGCAGCGCGGCACGCATGAAGAATTAATGCAGCGCCCCGGTCCTTATCTGCGGGTGGCCAATCTGCAGTTAGTCGATGGGCGTGATTTGCAGCTGCTCGGTTTAGCCGGCGGGGAGGCCACCCCATGAGTTTGCCCAAGCCATTAGCCCGGGCCATGACCCTCGTGCAGCATCCACGGGATGAAGATGCTGCTGATGAGCAATTCAAGCCGCTCGAATGGGGCCTGATTCGCCGCCTCTTTACTTATACTGCTCCGATCAAGAGCAAGGTCATCATCTTGGTGGTCATGACCATTGTTCGCTCGGCGCAATTACCGGCGCTCGGCTGGCTCATGGCTTTAATTATTAAAGGACCAATTACCGGCCGAGATTTTGCCGGCCTCGCTTGGGGGGTGGCGGCGTACGGGGTCCTCGCGCTGACGACCGATGGGCTGTTTCACTTCCGGCAGCGTTTTGCTTTAGAGATTGGGGAGACGGTGGTGAATGGTTTACGCGCGGAGATTTTCACGAAGCTGCTCCGTCAGCCGATGAGCTTTTTCCATCGCATCAAGCTCGGGCGCATTATTGGCCGAGTCACGAGCGATGTGGAGGCCGTACGGACGGGGATTCAGGATGTGCTTTTTGTCAGCGTGATCCAATTCGGCTCGATGATATTTTCCGCTATTGTGATGGCGTGGAGCGACTGGGTGCTTTTTCTCGTCGTACTCGCGTTGGCGCCAGTGTTGTGGCTCATCAGCCGGCATTTTCGTTCGCGGCTTAGTCAATACTCGCGGGCTTCGCAGGAAAGTTTTAGTCGGGTCACCGCCACTTTGGCTGAGTCGGTGAACGGCATTCGCGTGACCCAAGGTTTTGTTCGTCAGGAAACCAACGCCGGTTTGTTTCGCAGTTTATTGGCTGATCATGCGCGGTACAATATCGCCCTAGCGCGGACCTCGGCTATTCTCACCCCGCTCTTGGAATTGAACAGTCAGTTTTTCGTGGCCATTCTCCTCTTGGTGGGCGGCGGCCGCGTGTTTCACGGCGACATGTCGATAGGCGGCCTCATCACCTTTTTTCTGCTGGCTAACCAGTTCTTTGCGCCCATCGCCATTATTGGTAATCAATACAATCAGGCGCTCATCGCGATGGCGGGCGCCGAGCGCGTCTTCCGCTTGATTGATGTCGTGCCGGATTGGGCGGATGCACCGACGGCCATTAATTTACCGGATCCGCGCTTGATCAATCCATCGAGTGGGCGGGGGGCGCGGGTCGAGTTGCGTGGGGTGACTTTTGGCTATGACCCCGCGCGCGCGGTTTTGCATGACGTCAGTTTCGTCGCTGAGCCCGGTCAGACCATCGCGCTGGTTGGGCATACGGGCAGCGGCAAGAGCTCGATTATTAATCTGGTCGCCAAGTTTTATTTGGCCACTGGCGGCCAGGTGTTGGTCGATGATCGAGACATGCGGACCCTGACGGGCCAATCGCTGCATCGCCAAATGGGGATGGTCCAGCAACAGAATGTGCTCTTTAGCGGCACCGTGATGGAAAATATTCGACTGAGTCGGCCGGAGGCCACGGATCAAGAGGTTCGCGCGGCGGCAGCCTCGCTAGCTTGTCTCGATCTGCTGGAGGCCTTGCCGCTTGGTCTGCAAACTGAGGTGGGGGAGAAGGGCGCGGGGTTGTCCGTTGGTCAGCGCCAGCTGATCTGTTTTACGCGAGCGCTGCTCGCGGATCCGCGCATTCTCTTGCTCGATGAGGCCACCAGTTCGATCGATGCCCTCACGGAAGCGCGCTTACAGCAGGCGTTGCAGAAATTACTGGTGGGCCGCACGAGTTTAGTGGTCGCCCATCGCCTCAGCACGATTCGGCATGCGGATGTTGTCCTCGTGCTGGATCAAGGGCGGATTATTGAGCGTGGTTCGCATCATGAGCTCCTGATGCGCCGCGGACATTACGCCGCCTTGTACCGTCAATTTGTGCAGGTGGACGATCAAGGGTGAGTCGGCCCGGGTGAATTACGCGGAAAGGGCAAAAATAAATTAGGGGAAACCCCTTTCATTTCCCCTCTGAAAAAAGATGATTCCCCTCTAGAAAATCGTTGCATTGCCCTAAAGCACTGCTATCAAGAATACCACTATGGCAAAAAAATCCACTCGTAAACCAAACGCCGCTTTCATGAAGCCGGTAACTCCCGATGCCAAGCTCGCGCTTGTCGTTGGTTCCAATCCGCTGCCCCGCACGGAAATGACCAAGAAACTCTGGGTCTACATCAAGAAGAATGGCCTCCAGGACAAAAAGAATCGCCGCATGATCAATGCCGACGACGCCCTCAAGGCGGTCTTCAACGGCAAGACTCAAGTGAGCATGTTCGACATGACCAAGTTGGTCAGCAAGCACGTCTCGTAAGACTTTTGCTTTTTAGCGAAATTCAAGAAACCGCCGCGGAGTAATCCGCGGCGGTTTTGTTTTAATGCGCCGCGCGGCGCGTAAAATAGCCTTCCATTAAGCCTTGCGGCTCGAGTGAGTCGTCCGCGGCTGCGGGGGTGCCTTGCTTAACTGTTTACTGATTTTATGGTCGCCGATCATTCGCTGCACCGCCGAGCTGTTGGGATGCTCCTGCTCGCCAATTTGTATTGGGGGCTGAGTTTCCCGTTGGTTAAGTCGATCGCTTTAGTCCATGCGCAGCTGGTGCCGGCGAGTAGCACTTGGTTTATTGCCGCCTATACCATTGCCCCGCGATTTTTACTCGCGACCTTGGTGCTCACGGTAGTCTTGGGGCAGAAAATCCGCACCATCACGCGGCGAGAAATTGAGCAAGGCAGCTGGCTCGGGTTAATGGCCGGCGGCGGAATGCTCTTACAAAATGATGGACTCCAATTTACCTCGGTCTCGGTTTCATCTTTTCTGACCCAGCTTTACGCGATCATGATTCCCTTTTACTTTGCGTTGCAGCTCCGGCGCTGGCCCTCCCCGCTGATCCTCGGTTGTGCGGCGCTGGTTTTTGTCGGGGTTGCCGTGCTGGGGCGATTTGATTTTTGGGCCCTGCGGATTGGGCGGGGTGAACTTGAAACACTCCTTTGCTCGGGATTCTTTATGGCGCAGATTTTGTTGCTCGAGGGCAAGCGCTACGCTGCCAACCGGGCGCTGCCGATTACCTTGGTCATGTTTGTGGTGGAAGCGCTGGTGTTTTCAATCGTATCGGGGGTCACGGCCCCTCAACTCAGCGATTTGCTGATCCCGTGGACCAACGGTCCTTGGCTCGTGTTCACCGGCCTGTTGACGGTCTTCTGCACGCTGGGCTCTTTTATTCTAATGAATCAGTGGCAGCCAAAAATCACGGCCACCGAGGCGGGGCTCATTTACTGTTTGGAGCCGATCTTTGCTTCAATCATGGCGCTATTTTTACCAGCTATTTTTGCGGCGTGGGCTGGGTTCACTTACGCCAACGAACAGCTGACTTGGCATTTGTTGCTCGGCGGTGGGCTCATCACGCTCGCCAACGTGCTGCTCCAGCTCAACCCCCCGGCTAAAACTTAAAGCGCTCCGGTGCGTGTTCGCCGGCCGAGTTTTTTAACTGGTCGCGGCGGCAAGCGGAGTGACGCGGCGTAAGGAATGAAGCGCGCGCCAGGTGACGGCCCCCACCACGATAGCTCCGCCGACTAGGGCGAGGCGGCTGGGTCGTTCGCCGATGAAGAGCAACACCCAGAGTGGATTTAAAATTGGCTCGATGATCGGAATGAGCACGGCTTCAAGGGCGGTGACCTGCTTGAGCGCACGGGCATAGAAAAGATAGGCGAGGCCGAGTTGCACTAAGCCGAGTAAAAGTAACGCCACCATGCCGCTCGGGGCGAGGGCCGGGGCCGAACTCAGTGCAGGCAATCCAATGAGCAACGCGAGCCCGTTGCCTAAAATTATCGATTCAATAGGCGAGCCGTTCTTCTGCTTGCGGAGGAGCAGAATCATGAGACCGAAGCAGAAGCCACTCGCGATCGAGACGGCGATCCCGGTAAGATCATGGAGGCGGAGGCCATCAAAGAGAAAAACACCCATGCCGATAAAGGTGGCGAGAATTGTCCACCAGTCGGCCCGTGAGGCGCGTTCACCAAGCAGCCAGGCACCTAAAAGCGCCACCCAAACGGGCGCGGTATATTGAAGAAGTATCGCATTGGCCGCCGTAGTAAGTTTATTGGCCGCAGCAAAAAGGATGGTGCAGCCGGCAAAAGCCACCGCAGCGCCGAGTTGCAGGGGCGACCACGTGAAGCGCAAGGTGCGCCAACATACGATGAGTAAAAATAGGGCGGCAATACCTCCGCGACCACCAGCCACGGCCAGGCTCGGCCAGGCCACGGATTTAAGAAGGACTCCGCCTAGGCTCCAACAAAGGGCCGCCAACAGTAAGAGGCCGACAGATTTTCGATGAGCAGGATCCTTCACGCAGAAACCACCTATGACGAAATTAGAGCGGGGTGGGAACTCTGAATAATGGCCGCAAAGGCGACCTTGTTCAGAGGGGATGCTGCCCTAAATAACTAATCGTCTTAGCAGTTAGCCCCCGGAAATTATTTTCCGGCTTGAGCTAAAGCATCGAGGACGATCTGCGGGGTTAGCAGTTCGGGCAGAATGATCGGTTGGAGTTTACCTGGAGCGTAGATTAAATTGAAAGGCACTGCGGAGCGGTTCCAGCGGGCGAGCTCGGCGGTGATGAGAGGATCACGATTCGTCCAATCGCCGCGGAGTAACACGGTCTGGTGCTGCGCCAGCGCGGCGAGCACGGCGTCGTGATGGAACACGGTCGCCTTATTCGTTTGGCAAGTGGCGCACCAGCGCGCGGTGAAATCTACATAGACAAATTTGCCCGCGGCTTGAGCTGCAGCTATGGCCGCGGGACTCCATTTCTCCCAAGTGACTTGGTAGCTGCCAGCTGTCGTGGGGGCTGCGGTTGTTTGGGGCCAACCCGTATAAAGACCGCTCGCGAGCAGGAGTGCCGCGCCGATCCGACCGGCTAATTGGCGCTGAGGTTTTCCTGACGCCTGACCAAAACGGCCGTAAGCCCATGCTGCCATCGCGACGAGCACGAAGCCGAAGGAGATTAACAACAGGGCGTTGTCATCATCCTTAGTCTGGCCGGCGAGTACCCACAACAACCAGCCGACGGTCGCATAAAGGGGGAAGGCCATGAATTGTTTAAACGTTTCCATCCATGCGCCAGGCTTGGGGAGCAGTTTGATCGCTTGCGGAAAAATTGAAAACAGCAGGTACGGGAGCGCGAGCCCGAGGGCGATCGCGGTAAAAATCAGGAAAGCTTGTCCCGCGGAGAGGGACAGCGCCGCGCCCAACGCTGGCGCCAGAAAGGGGGCACTGCAGGGAGTCGCGACGAGCGTGGCTAAAGCGCCGGTGAAAAATGATCCGGCAAAACCATCCTGCATCTGTAGATTGCCGCCGACACTCGTGGCGGACAGCCCTACTTCAAAAAGCCCACTTAAGTTGAGGGCAAAAATCAGCAGGAACACGGCCATGCCAAAAACAAAAACGGGCGATTGGAGTTGGAATCCCCAGCCGAGTTGAGCGCCGCCGGCGCGGAGCATCAAAAGCGCGCCCGCTAGCGCCCAAAATGAAACCAGTACGCCGAGCGTAAAAGTCAGACCATGCGCGGTGATTTTTTTACGGTCATTACCGGATTGGTTAACGAAGCCGAGGATCTTGATGCCGAGCACGGGGAAAACGCAGGGCATCAGATTCAAGATTAAGCCACCAATGAAAGCCAAGCCGAGGGTGGCGAGCAAGCTGCTGGGAGCGACGAGTGCAGTGGGCGGCGGGGTCGGGTTGGCTGTTGGGCGCGTGACCGTGGGAAGGGTCGGCCCTGCATCGGCACTGAAGGCCACATCGATCACCAAACCGCCGTAGCTGGCACCAGCCGACCAGCCATTGGCTGAGGCGAGCACTCCGGTGAGGCGCTTCGTCGTTTTATCAGCGGCGGCATCGAGCGGCAGAACTAAGACCCAGCCGTCATGGTCAGCGGTCACTTTCGCTAGCTGAGTATAATCGGTGAGGGCATCAGTCGCGAAGAAATGCAGCTCCGTCGGCTTATGGGTATTACCCGACTTTGGGGTGAGCCGTAGGGTGACATTTTTGTCGTCGTGCGTAGCGGTGAGATTCCACTCGGTGGCGGCGACGGGGAGTTGCGCCCGAGCCTGAGTAATCGGCTGGGCCCATTGGGCGTCAGGTTGGGCGGTGGAGGCGACGTCGAAAGCGATTTCCAGTTTCGCCTCACCGGGCATGCAGACGTCTTGGCACATGAGCCACTCGGTGGCGGCCGCGAGTTTGATTTTTGTGCCGGGAGCCAGGGGCGCGGCAGCGGCCGGTTGGCCGCTCGATGTTGGGCCTAGATTCTCGCCGGCACGAAGCTCGGGCCGTGCTGGCGGCGTGATTTCCACAAGGAGAAAGGACTCGTCGCTGTAGCCATTGCCCACAATTTTTCTCGAGGAGTCGCGCAAAATGGTGGGCGTCGGCCATTGAATTTCGCCGGCCTTAAAACCAGCCGGCAAAGTCCAATTGATGGAAGTGGGATAGCCGGTGCCTGCGGCAATCCAGTAACTGTGCCAGTGCGGGTCGTGCTGCATTCGCAGGGCAATCGTAAATGGCTTGCCCGCTTCGAGGGCGGCAGATGCCGATACGAGAGAGACCTGGACCGAGCCATTTTTTACTACTGGGGATTCAGCGGCCCAAAGCAGCGCGGGCAGGAGAAACAGAACAGAGAGGTGGCGAAGAAAATTCATCGGGCAAGTAGCGGGGAAAGAAATATTTTAGCGAAGGCTAAGTGACAAGATGCGCGAGTCGGCTCCAAAGACAAGACTCTGGCGATAGGCCGATGGGATTAAAGGACGGATTTATTTGGGCTGGTTTGCCGCAAGCGGGAAAGCTAGAACTCATTCTTTAGATTTGTGAACCTACCCCCTAAACCCCCGGCGCCACCTGAGCAATGGTTCAAGGATGAGGTGCAGCCGCACGGCACCTCCCTGCGGGCATACGTCCGCGGGCGTTTCCCGGGCATACGGGATGTGGACGATGTGGTGCAGGAATCTTATCTCCGCATTTGGCAGGCACGGGCGCGGCATCCCATTCAGTCGGCGCGGGCCTTTTTATTTCGGATCGCGCGTAATCTCGCCCTCGACACCGTCCGACACGATCGCCGTTCACCGATAAAGGTCGTAACAGATTTAGCCCACCTGTTCGTCATAGATGATAGACCGGATGCCGCTGCGGCCGCTGCTCGTCAGCAGGAAATTGCCCTGCTGGTGGCCGCGATTGATGCGCTGCCGGCTCGCTGTCGTGAAATTTTTATTCTCCGTAAACTTCGTGGGGTCTCCCAAAAAGATATCGCTGCCCGGCTCGGGCTTTCCGAGCAAACGGTCCAAGTGCAAGCGGCCCGTGGGTTGCGGCGCGTGGCCGATTCACTCCGCCGGCAACTGAGCCCACTATGAGCACTTCTTCGACTTATGGGCAAACTTCCCCGCCGGCGATTGAGGCGGCGGCAGCTGATTGGGTGACGCGCTGTGATGCGGGTCTGACCTCCGCCGAGCAGCAGATTTTTCAAGATTGGCTGGGCGCAGATGCGCGTCATGCGGATGCCTTTGATCGGCTAACCGAGGCTTGGTCTGTATTTGATCGAGTCCAAGGCAGCGGGGCAATCAGCGCGGTCCTAGCTGGATTGGCGGTGCGGGCTAGCCAACGGCGCCGGCGTCAGCTGCAAGGAGCGGCCGCGGCTGGGATTATTTTAGTCAGCGGATTATTTTTCCTGCGCTCTCGTCTTGGGGAAGCTGAGCCAATGAGCCGCCCGGCAGCGAAGGCCCCGATTCAAGAAATCTCGATCGTGGCTAATAATGCTATTCGTCAGTTGCCAGATGGATCCATTGTAGAGCTGAAAGTGGGGGCAGAAATTTCGGTGCATTATGAGGCGGCAGCGCGTCGCGTAACGCTCATTAATGGCGAGGCCTATTTTCGCGTAATGAAAGACACGGCTCGCCCATTTTATGTGGAAGCTAACGGCATTGCGGTCCGCGCCGTCGGGACGGCTTTCTCGGTGCAGCTGCAGCCGTCGGCCGTAGAGATTTTTGTGAAAGAAGGTGCGGTTGATGTCGGGCGCACCGCGGTCGGACGAGCGCCCGCGGGCGGCGATAACCGCGTGGTGCGGGTCGTTGCCGGGAAGCGATTTGTCGCTTTGACTAAATTAAGGTTACCCAAATCGATTAAAGGAACGGCCCCCGTTCGCCTGGAATCCTTTGCCGAGCCGCAGTTGGTATCTGCAGCGGAGATGGCTCACCAGCTAGCTTGGCGTGATACTCGGCAGGATTTCAACGGCACGACATTGAGCGAAGCGGTGGCGTTATTAAACCGACATAATGTAACGCAAATATCGATTGAAGATCCGGTGGTGGGCGCCTGGCGCGTCAGCGGGAGTTTTCGCTCGGATAATCCTGAGGGGTTTGCCCGAATCGTCGGGGAGAGTTTTGACCTGCAAACTGATAAGCAAGGCGAGCACTTGCTTCTATTACGGCGTACGCCCTGAACTTGAGCATCCAAGGGCGGCAAAAATAATTGTAACAGATTTTGCCGGCTGGGGCGTGGTGTAGGAAACCCCTGCGGTCCTCCCTTGGAGTATTTTTACAGCTGAATGCTTACCCCTGTTATTTTTAAAAAAATATTTGCGAACGATTAGGCAAGGGTATGTTTGTTGCCTTTACGCAACAACTAAGGTTAAAATCTTAGTTAACCTTCACTCGACTCGGTCGTCCACATTCTGTGGGGGGCCAATCACAACACACCATGACCCAAGTAATCTCGTTTCCCCGTCTACGAAATCATTACGCGCTAGCAGCGCTGTGCGCTCTGGCGTTAACACTAGTATCTCATGCAGCTGAGGTTAAGCATTTTAGCATCTCTGCTGCTTCCGCGACCGCCGCGATTAAAGATTTTTCCAGCCAATCAGGGGGCGAGGTCTTGGTGCCCACGGACGCGGTGGCCGGCATCAGTACCCATGCGGTGGAAGGGGACATGACGCCGCGACAAGCGTTGGAACAGATGGTGGCGGGCACGGGGTTGGTTGTCATTCAGGATGAAAAAACCGGAGCCCTTGGTCTGCGCCTTAATCCTGACCGCGCAAAAAACGTCGAGAGCCGTCAGGTCATGGTGCCGACGGCCAAGGTCACAAAAAGTGAAACGGGCGCCCTTAAGCTTGAGACTTATTCGGTCCTCGGTTCCCGCATTCGGCAAACCGAGACCGCTGGCCCTTCCCCCGTTAGTTCATATGATAAAGAATATATTCGGGCTACTGGCTCGATGACGTTGTCAGATTTTCTTAATCAAATCCCGCAAACCTATGCGGGTATTGCCTCCGGTCGCGGGAGCGCGCCGAACGAATTGAATCCTGAATTCGGCCAACGTACTGAGACGAGCAATCCGGCGTTCAATCTGGTGCTAGGCTCATCCGCCGCTCCTCCGGGGCAGACGGGCGTTTCGGGAGTCAGCTTGCGCGGCCTTGGATCTGGCTCGACGCTTGTATTAGTCGATGGCCGGCGGGCAGCGCAATCGGGTAACGGTAATCGCTCGACGGACACGCGGCAGGGTTTCGTTGATTTGAATACCATTCCGTTAGGCATGGTTGATCGCATTGAGGTCATCACTGATGGGGCCTCGGCGATTTATGGTGCCGATGCGGTGGCGGGGGTTATCAACATCATCCTCAAAAAGAATTTCACCGGCACCGAATTATCAGGCGGCTATAAAGTCTCCCAGCATGGTGGCGGCGCGGAGCGGAATGTTTCCGTCATTAGTGGATTTTCTTATGGAAAATTGAGCGGCTCGGTAGCGATCGAGTATTATGACCGAGAAGACCTCAAAGCTGCTCAGCGTTCTTTCTCTAAAAACCAAAATCACACTGGCATTCAGGCTGGCACGCTGACGGCAACCGGCTTGCCTAAATACGGCGTCGATTGGCGGCTTAATTGGGGCTTCCCAGCTGTAATCCAAGCTTCCGGCGGTACGGTCTCGGGAAATTTTGATGCCCTGCCCGGCGTGCGCGTTGTGATGGTTCCCGTCGGGGCTACGAGCACCCCAACATTGGCGCAATTTCAGACGGTGCTGACGCCGGCCCCTGGAGCCACGTTGGTGAATGCCTCGCAGCAGCGCCGAGCCAACACGGCCGAATATCTCGCCTTGATTCCTGAATCAAAGCGAAAGGGCTTGAGCGGTAATTTCAATTATCGCTTTAACGATCATCTGGATGTTTTCACGAGTCTCCGCACCAGCGAGACGCGCAGTTTTTACACCGCGCAGCCCGGGGCGAATTCGATTACCGGTGGTTTCGGTGCTGCCGTAACTTTGCCGGCAGCTTATAATCCATTTAATCAAAATGTGACCATCGGCATGATTCTGCCTGAATGGGGTGCGCAATCCCAGCGCGTGCGGACTTTAGATGATGCAATTACGGCTGGCTTGAGGGGTAAGTTTGGCCAGACGTGGGAATGGGAACTCGGGACCAATTGGGAAGAGCAAAAAGTTCGGCAGATCTCGCGTAATTTTAATCCGGCCCCGTTCGCCGCGATGTTAATCGCCGCCGATCCGGCCCAGCGTTTTAATCCCTTTATCGATTCCAGTGCCCCCGGGGCGCCTTCCCAAGCGGCCTTGCTCGAGACACTCGCGCTTTATCCGTCGCTGGCCTCAGTTTCCAAGCAGATGGGATTAGATTTTTCCGCCAACGGTAATCTGCTCGACCTCTGGGGCGGCTCGATGAAAATGGCTGTCGGTGGCTCCAATTTGAAGGGCGAGATGCAGAGCACCGCGGTCAATTATTCTTCCGTGCTGATTCCCGTCGCGACGATGACGACTGTCACCGGCGAGCAAACCACGAAGGCCATGTTTGCCGAGTTGAGTGTGCCGATCGTGGGCAAGCCCAATGCGCAGCCGCTGCTGCGTCGTTTAGATTTAAATCTGGCGGAACGTTATGAAGATAACGGCCGCTTCTCGAAAACGGTGCCGAAGTATGGGGTCTCCTGGACTCCCGTGCAGTCGTTGTTAATCCGTGCAAATTGGAGCGAGGGCTTCCGGGCCCCTGGCATTACGGAATACATGGTCGCGCCATCAATTGTGACCTCAACCCTGCTCGATCCTCGGCGCACGCCAACATCGACGACAGGTATCGTGGAATCACGGGGCTCTAATTTAAATCCTCGGCCCGAACTTTCGAAAAACACGTTTGCGGGCATCGTCTATGAGCCCTCTTGGGTCAAGGGGCTCAGTTTACAGGTTAATTATTATGATACCGTGCAGAAAGATGTGCTGCAGTTGATCACCGCCCAGTCGATCATCAACAATGAGTCGCTCTTCACTGATCGCATCACGCGGGCCGCGGCCACGCCGGCGGATACCGCACTTAATCAGCCCGGACAAATCACGGCGATCAGTCGCATCTTCGTCAATTTCGGCCAAGTGGTGAATCGGAGTATGGATTTTGTGGCCGACTATCGTCTGCCTGGGGAGCAATTGGGTCGTTGGCGCTTGAATCTTGCGGCCAGTCGTACGCTGGAGGCTACGCGTCAACTGGCCCCGGGTCAGCCGGCGGTTATTCTCGAAGACGACACGGCGGCTCCGCCCAAATGGCGCATCAACGCCGCCGTGTTTTGGAGTAAAGGGGATTGGAATGCCTCCGCCTTTGTTTCCTATCTGGATGGATTCACGGTCAACAGCGCGGGAAGTAACTTGGTGGCCAATAGTACCGCTGTAACTTTTTTCCCTACGCCTTCGATTACCAAACTTGATCTGCGGGCCGGCTATGAATTTCGCAAAGGTCTGTGGCGCGGTTATGGTAAGCGTCTACGCGTCACGTTGGGCGTAAATAACGTGTTCGATCAAGAGCCGCCGTTCTCCGACACCGTCTGGGGTTTCAATGCCGGCTTACATAGTCAGTTTATTCTCGGCCGCAGTTACGAGTTCGCCTTCATTCTGCCGCTTTAATCACTCAGTGATTATTTTTACGCGCCGCCGTGCAACTCTGCGCACGGCGGCCTGGCTGTTTTATTTTAGTTATGAAAAATTTTCTCTGGTCTGTTGCGCTTAGCATTTTTTGTTTAACGGTGATGCCGGCAGGCGCGCAGCCGGCCATCGTGCCGACTTCTACGCCGAGCGTTCATCATATTGGACCGAAGGTGGGCGAGCTCGCCCCTGATTTTACCGTCGTGGGCCCCGATGGCCAAGCGATCAAACTGGCTGATTTTCGCGGCCGGACCGTCTTAATCGATATTTGGGCCACCTGGTGCGGGCCGTGCGTGGCTTCCATGCCCCATAACAGCGAACTAGCCGAGCAGCATGCTAAAGACGGTCTCGTGATCCTGGCGGTCTGCGCCGATGACTCGCGCGCCAATTATGATGGCTGGGTGAAGCGCAACGCCGCTAAATATAAATTTCTCACCGCGCATGATCCGGCCGGCAAGGACGGTTGGGATAAATCTGTTTTTAATACTCAGTATGGTGTCAGTGGCTTCCCCACGCTTTTCCTGATCGACAAAGACGGGAAGGTGGTCGGCTCCACCTCCGGCGGTGGCCCGGGCGAAAACCCGCACGTCACGCGCCTGCTCGCCAAGGGTGGCGTGCCGGTCGATACCTCGCATTTACCACCGGAGGAAAAACGTGAGCGTCAGTCCATTCCCATGATAGGCAAGACGGCGGCAACGCTGATTGGGGCTATTCCTGCCAGTGGAAAATCTGCCGCTGCGCGCCCGCCAACCATTCGGTTAGGCTCACTTAAATTTGATGACCAGGTGGCCGATTTCGCCGCTATCGGCGTGGACGGCAAGGAAGTGAAGCTCTCGTCCTTCAAGGGCAAGCCGGTGCTTATTTCCTTCTGGACCGGAGCGCGTTCGCCCAACGAAGATTTTGCTAAGCTTGCGGCCAATTATAAAGATCAGGGTTTAGCGGTATGGGCCATCAACGTTGCCACGGATCGCGCTGAATTCGACGCCTGGGCAAAAGCGAATGCGGCTGGCCTGGGTTATACCGTCGCTTGGGATCCAGCAGGGAAGGCCGTCATGGAGTCCCTTTCCTATATGAAATTTGGCATCGGCATGTATCCCGCTTTCATGGTGGTGAATGCCGGCGGCTATTTTCGCGGTGGCCTGATTGGCATGGGCCCAAAGATCGCTGGTTGGATGCGCGCAAGCTTGCAGGTCGCTGATCTTAAGCTCACCGCCGAAGATAAGGCGGCGGCGGATAAAGTTATGGCCGAAATTTTTGCGGCTCGCGATCAACCGGCCGCGGTTGCCGCCGGCGGGGTGATGGCTGCCGCTACGATCATACCCATGCCTAATAATCCGGCCGCGGCGCCGAAGGCCGCGTTGCTCGCCGTCGGCGCAATCGCCCCCGATTTTCTGATGAAGGATGTCGCGGCCAAGGATGTCCGTCTTTCCGATTTTAAAGGCAAGGTAGTGATCCTCGATTTTTGGGCCACTTGGTGTGGACCGTGCATTAGCTCATTTCCGCATACTCAGGAAATCGCCGCGAAATATAAAGACCAGGATGTCATTGTGCTGGGCGCTGGAACGAGCGACTCGATTGCGAAATTCCAGGAATGGATTCCTAAGAATCAGGCAAAATATCCTGACATTCGCTTCGCGTACGATCTGCACGAACGCGAATCGCTCAATTTTGAAGAACGCGCTTCCGCAAAGCTCTATCATGTGGTGGGCATTCCGACGCAGTTTGTGATCGGCCGCGATGGTAAGATCACCGGCGTGGTAGTGGGTAATGGCGGAGCGGGGGATGCTCGGACCGAATTTGCGCTGGCCGCCGCGGGGGTGAAAGTGAGTGACGCGATTCTGGCGCAGGGCAAGGAGCAGGTGGGTAAGCAGGAACAAGCCCGCGCAGCGAGCACGGCGGCGGCAATCAAGAAACCCAAGGCTCCCTTCTACGAAAGTTACGGCAAACTCAAAGCGGGCGAATTGGTGCCCGACTTCACGGTGCTTACCCCTGAAGGCAAAGAGGCCAAATTTTCTGACTACGCCAAGGGCAAGACGGTCATTCTTGATTTTTGGGCCACCTGGTGCGGGCCGTGCCAAAAGGCCATGCCGCACTACGAAGAGATCCACCGCAAGTATGGCTCTAAGGGCGTAGTTATTTTCGGGGTCTGCGGTTTCGACACCCGCGCGAACTACGACAAGTGGCTAATCGAAAATAAAAATAAATATACTTTCGCTACAGTCTTTGATCCGGTCGGTAAACCACCCTCAGGGGACAAAGAAGCGATGCGTAAGACGATCATGATGCAGCTGACTCGCGGAGCGGTCACGCCGCTGCCGACGACGCTCGTCATCAATTCCGCGGGCAAGCTGGTCGGGTCCTATGTCGGCTACAGCGAAGCCACGCACGACGGCTTGGCTAATTTACTCATGATCGCTGGCGTCGAGCTAGCGAGAGAAGACCAGCCCAAAGTATTTTTCCCGTCGGGCTATACCGCCAAACCGGCGATCACGCCGGCCGCGGTGGCCAAGTAAATTTTTGCATACCCAGCCGTTTTTCCCCCGATCATGAAATTAATTCATTCACTCGTATTTGGTGTTTTCAGCTGCGTTGCCACTCTGGCTTGGGCCCAGATGCAAACGGCAAAGTCAGTTAACCAACCAATCGCTACGCTCGCCGCTGGCGCGGTCGCGCCAGATTTCGCGATGCATGACATTCACGACCAGGAGGTCCGCCTTTCGTCCTTCAAGGGCAAAGTCGTCATTCTCGATTTCTGGGCGACGTGGTGCGGACCATGCATCGCCTCGATGCCGCACACCGATGAGATCGCCGCGAAATACAAGGATCAGGAGGTCGTCGTCGTGGCCTCCGGCACGAGCGACACCATCGCCATGTTCAAGCAATGGATTCCGGCGAACCAGTCGAAATTTCCAAACCTGCAATTCTTTTTTGACCTCAACGAGCGCGGCGCAGCCACCTTCGAGGAGCGGGCTTCGAGCAAGCTTTACGGGGTCGTTGGCATTCCCTCGCAGTTTGTCGTTGGTCGGGATGGTGTGATCACGGCGACGATTGTCGGCAACGGCGGTAAAGAGGACGCCCGCACAGAGGCTGCGCTAGCGAGGGCGGGGGTGAAAGTGGATGCCGCGCGCGTTGCCGCGGGAGAGAGGCAGCTTAAGGCTGCTGCAGAGGATGCGGCCGACCGTCTGGCCGCGATCGAGGAGGAGAAAAAAAATCCCAAGCCAAAATTCCGTGAAGGCTTTGCTCAGCTGCAGCGAGGTTTGCCAGTGCCAGATTTTACCGCGCAGGCTGTTGATGGCTCTGCGGTCAAATTTTCTGAGCTCACTCAGGGCAAGACGGTGGTGTTGATGGTCTGCTCGGCGCGTGGCGCTCGGCCTGACGATATGGTGGCTTTTCAAGATGCTTGGGCCCGCCGCTATGCCGATCAGGGCGTCCTGTTTGTCGAGCTCGCCGCTTATGGCTCACGCGCTGACTTTGATAAGTATCATGCACCTGCGGCCGCCAAGCTGGCCTATCCGGTGCTGTTCGACCCGGCCGGGGCGGCGCCGAAGCCGGCCAAAGAGTCCATGGACGAAATGACAGCCGAGGATAAAAAAGCTTTCCGGGAGGCCAATCGCGCGCACTACAGCAAGGTCATCCCCATGGCGTTCTCTGGCGGCGCCATGGCGCCGGTCCCGAACAATATTGTCATCGACGCCCAAGGCAAATTCCTCGGTTTCTATGTGGGCAGTGGCCCGCAGAGCGCCGAATCACTCGGCAATTTGCTCCTCCGCGCGGGGGTGAAGCTAAAGCCGGAAGATAGGCCAAAGAAGATCTTCTCCGCGGAGGAGACAAAGGAGAAGCCGCCGGAGGCCAAGGTGCCGATGCTGAAAATTGGTGACGCGGCCCCTGATTTTATCGCCACCGACGCCACCGGCAAAGCCGTGAAGATTTCTGATTATCGCGGCAAGGTCGTCATTCTTGATTTTTGGGCTACCTGGTGCGGACCCTGTATCGCTTCGATGCCGCATACTCAGGAAGTGGCGGCTCATTACAAAAATCAAGGAGTCGTGGTGCTGGCTTCGTGCACCTCCGATGATCGCAAGAAATTCGATACTTGGGTGAAGCGGAATCAGGAACAGTATCCCGATATTAATTTTTCGCATGATCCGCAGGAGCGCGGGCCTAATCGGGCCTCGCATAAACTCTACGGGGTCGGCGGCATCCCGCAGCAGTTCATCATCGATCGTGACGGCAAAGTCGCTGCGCTCGTCACCGGCTACCTCAAGGGCGAGTCCATTCTCGATGCCGCGCTGGCGAAGGCTGGAATCAAGGTTGATCCCGCTCTCATCGCCAAAGGCGCCGAGGATCTAAAAAAGCGCGAGTCCATGCGCTGAATGGGCCGGTTAATTTTAAACGTTCCTCATCACCGATCAGCCGTGCCGACCACTGCTTGGACGCGGCTGAATTGCCTGGTTTCTCGGCCAGGCCGGGCCCACGGTGAAGCATCAGGTCAGCGCCGGTTGGCGAAAATTTGGGCTATCTTCTCGGATGCGGCTGATCGCGGCCTTGCGCGAGCCAGCGTAAGCTGGGTTTGCTGGTTGCATCTGTTTCCTGCCTCAATTTGCGTAACAATTCCTTTGGTTGATATATTCTATGAAAATTAAATTATCGCTCCTCATTGCTTTTCAATTGGGGCTATCGGTGCTGGTCGCAGCCGCCTTGGCGCGACCTTTTGCGCAAGCGACGAGCGATCTGCCGGTTGATCCGGCGGCGCATTTTGGCACGCTCCCGAATGGGGTGCGGTACGTCATCTACCCCAACAAGGAACCGCGGGGCCGTGCCTCGCTGCGCTTACTCGTCGAGGCCGGCTCACTGATGGAGAACGAAGATCAACGCGGCGTCGCACATTTTCTCGAGCACATGGCCTTCAATGGTAGCAAGCACTATGCGCCGGGCACGCTCGTGGAGTTTTTCCAGCGCATGGGTATGAGCTTGGGGGGCGACACGAATGCGTCCACTGGGCTTGATCGCACGCAATATTTGCTGGAGCTGCCGCACACGGATGGCGCGACCTTATCGGAGGGGTTGCGGGTGTTGACCGATTACGCGAGCGGCCTGTTGCTCCTCGATGCAGAAATTAATAAAGAGCGGGGCATTATCATGAGCGAGAAGCGCACCCGCGACAATGTGGGCTACCGCACCTTCATCGCGCAGTTCGAATTTATGCTGGGCGACACGCGCCTGCCCAAGCGGCTCCCCATCGGCCTGCCTGAGGTTATTGAACAGGCGCCGCGGGCGCGTTTCACCGAGTTTTGGGACACGTGGTATCGCCCAGAGAAAATCGGGATCGTGGCAGTTGGTGATTTTGACCCAGTGGTCGTCGAGCAACTGATTATTGCCGCGTTCACGCCTCTTGTGGCTCGTGCCCCCGCGGCCCCTGCGCCGACACTGGGTGTAGTGCCGCAATTCGACGGCGTTCGGGCCCATTTTCATGCGGAACCAGAAGCGTCCTCGACTGGAGTGAAGATGACCAACTTGACGCCATTTGTCGATGAACCCGACACCGCCGCGAATCGAGTTAAGGAACTCCCGCGTCAGATTGCGCTGGCGATCCTCAACCGCCGGTTCAGCGAACTCGTTAAGAAGGAGGGCGCTCCCTTCAGTGCGGCCCGGGCCAGCGTCTCTAAGGCGTATCGTTTCATACGCGAAGCGAGCATCGAACTCACCTGCAAACCCGAGCAGTGGCCTGCGGCCCTGGCCGTCGGCGAGCAAGAATTGCGCCGCGCGCTCGAGCACGGCTTCCAGCCCAGCGAGCTGAAGGAGATCGTCGCCACGTTTACCAACGGCCTTGATCAAGCCGTCAAGACCGCGGCCACGCGCCAATCTCATGCCCTGGCTGACGAAATTCTCGGCGGCCTCTTCGATCAGGAAGTCTTTACCCATCCCGTCGCTGAGCGCGCCCTTTATCAGCCGGCCCTCGACCAAGTCTCCTTGGCCGATTGCCAAGCCGCGCTCCGTCGCGCTTTCGCGGCGCCCGGTCTCTTCGTGATGGTGACGGGCAATGTCCTCATTCCCGGTGAGGCCAATGCGACGATTGCCGTGGCCTTTGAAAAATCCCGCGCTACCCCCGTTGCGGCACCGACCGCGCAGGCCGAGTCCGTTTGGGCTTACGCCCAGTGGGGCGCTCCGGGAAAAGTGGTGCAGCGCACGCGGGTCGCTGATCTCGACGTGGAGCTGGTGAGTTTTGCCAACGGCGTAAAATTAAACCTCAAGAAAACTGACTTCGAGGCCGGCCGCATCCGCACGGGGGTGCGCGTGGGCAGCGGCACCATCACTGAACCGGCCGGTCAGCGCGGTCTAGCGGCGCTCGCCGGCGGCACGTTTGGCGCGGGCGGTCTGAGCCAGCATAGCGCGGATGAACTGCGCCGGCTGTTCGCCGGTAAAAATGTCAGTGTGCAGTTCCAGCCGGGCAGCGATGCCTTTAACTTCACCGGCGGCACCACCTCTGGCGACCTTAGCTTGCAGCTGCAGCTCCTGGCCGCCCTGCTCACGGACGCCGGCTGGCGCCCGGAAGCGCTGCGGCAGGCGCAGAAAAGCATGGAGCAAATGTATCTCGGATTTGAGCACACGGCCAATGGCCCGATGGCCACCGAGGTGGCCAATTTGCTCGCCAATGGCGACCCGCGCTTCGGCCTGCCGGCCCAGGAAGTGATGATGTCCCGCAATCTCGTCGAGGCCAAGGCCTGGCTCGCGTCGCAGCTGGCGCATGGTGCACTCGAGGTCTCGCTCGTGGGCGACCTTGAGATCGAGGCCGCCATTGCCGCCGTGGCGCAAACGCTCGGCGCGCTCCCACCCCGCGAGCCCAAGCCCGCGCTCGACGCGTTGAAAAAAATCTCCTTCCCCGCGACGCCCTTCACTAAGAGCTACACCATCGCGTCCGAAATCCCCAAGGGTAATGTGGCCATCTATTGGCCGACGACCGATGGCTTCGACGTCAAGCGCGCCCGCCGGCTTAATCTGCTGGCTAGCGTGCTCAACGACCGCTTGCGCGTGAAAGTGCGCGAGGAAATCGGCGGCACCTACACCCCGAATGCCGGCAGCAACGCCAGCGACACCTTCCCGAGCTACGGTTACATCCAGGCCGGCTGCGTGGTAGATCCGGCATTGGCGGATAAAATTACGGCAGTGATTATTGCTCTCGGGGATGATCTTGCGCAGCGCGGGGTGACACCTGAAGAGCTCAATCGGGCGCGTCAGCCCGCGCTCACAGCGGCTAAAGAGTCATCGCGGACCAATAGTTATTGGGGCGGCACGGTGTTGGCTCGCGCGCAAGAAAAGCCTGAGGCCTTGGATTGGGCCCGCACGCGTTTGCCCGATCTAGAAGCCATTACGCCGGCAGAATTAAGCATTCTCGCCAAAACTTATCTTAGCGCTGACCGTGCCTCGCGGGTAAAAATATTACCAGCTGTTGGGGTAAAAACTCCCGCCCGTCCGTAAATTTAGGCTCCGGTGCTCCTGCTGGTGCTCACCCCTAAACCCAGTTGGGTGGTGGGGTCGGTTTGGCTCGCGCTCGAGCCAAGTGGAGTGGTTGGTCCAAGAAAGTAGCCTAGCCGTTAGGGCCCTCTGTAATTCTAGTTGTGCGTAGAGGAGCGAAGCTTTTGCTCATCCTATGGTGGTTGATTTTTCTAAATGGGAAGAGCGCTGTATCACGGCCCTCGCGGCGCAAGGTGGTGATGTCGCGCACGATCTGGCGCACGTTCGCCGGGTGGTGGCCAACGCCCAAATGTTGGCTGCGGGTGAGTCGGCGCGCGTTGAGGTGATCTTGCCGGCCGCCTGGCTGCATGATTGCGTGACGGTGCCAAAAGATTCCCCCCAGCGCCCCATCGCGTCGCGACTCGCCGCGCAGCAAGCCGTGACTTGGTTGCGCGAGTGGCATTATCCCGCAGTTTTTCTGGCGGACATCGCGCACGCCATCGAGGCCCACAGTTTTAGTGCGGGAATCACGCCCCGAACGCTTGAGGCAAAAATTATCCAAGATGCTGATCGCCTCGAGGCGCTTGGCGCCATCGGGTTGGCGCGCTGCTTGATGCTGGGTGGGGCGATGGGCCGGCCACTCTACGCGGCGGCGGATCCTTTTTGTGCGAACCGCGAGCCGGACGACCGCGCCGCCACGGTTGATCATTTTTATGCGAAGTTGCTCCAACTAGAGCACACGATGCAAACCGCGAGTGGTCGGCGCGCGGCGCAAACCCGCACGGTCTACCTGCGGGATTTTCTCGCGCAATTACAACGCGAGCTCCCCGCCGCTCCCCCCTCCGTTCGTTGGTAATATATTATATTACAAACCGAGCGAGCGACTGGAGTGGTTTAGTCGGTGGGTCCGGCCCGCGCCATCATTCCCTCGACTAAAGTAAAGGCCGCGGTGCGGCGGGGGAAGGAGTGGCTGGTGGTAAACACGGGAGGGCAGGCCGGGCCTCGAGCGGAAAGTAGGGTGGGTCCGGGCACGGACAAGATTTAAGCAATCGGCTCGATGCGCTAGGCAGTTAACGCCATAAGCGTTGAGCGGCGGTAAAAAAACTCGCCGCTGAAGCTCCGGCCGGCCCCTAAAGCGCTAGCTCGCTTCCCTCATCGCTCGATTAAATATTGCGTTCGGTCCGCGGCCGAGCTGATTTAAAAAATCCGCAATTTTTTTAATATGGCCAACCCCCTTGCTATTCGTCCCACCGGTGCGCTCGATTTTCTGTCCCTGGGCGCCCTCGTGCACCGCCTAGATCCGGGCATCATGCCCTTTCGCAAGGCGCAGCACTGCGATATTCATGTCAGCGGGGGGGAATTTAATGTAGCCGCCAATCTCTCCGATTGTTTTCGCCTCAAGACGGGCGTCGCCTCGGCCATGGTTGATTATCCGGTGGGTGATTTGATTGCGGAGCGTGTGCGCGCGATGGGGGTAACCCCTTTTTATAAAAAATTTAAACACGACGGCGTCCGCGGACCCAACATGGCCACCGTGTATTCTGATCGTGGGCAAGGCGTGCGCGGCCCAGTGGTTTTTTATAATCGCAGCAACGAAGCTGCCGCCCAGCTCAAGGCGGGTGATTTCAATTGGGCAGAAATCTTTGGGGGTGGGGTGCGCTGGTTTCACAGCGGGGGCATTTTTGCGGCGCTCTCGGACACCACGGGCGAGTTGATCGTCGAGGCGATGCAAGCCGCCAAGGCCGCGGGCGCGGTGACCTCCTTTGATTTAAATTACCGCCAGAAATTGTGGGATATCTGGGGTGGCCAGACCAAGGCGCTCAATGTGCTGGGCCGGATCGTCGAACACGTCGATGTCCTCGTGGGCAATGAAGAAGATCTACAGAAGGGCCTCGGCATCGAGGGCCAAGATGTGGAGAGCAAGGGGAAGCTCGACCCTTCCGCTTTTTATGCGGTCATCGATAAAGCCGTGAAGAAGTTTCCGAAGGTTAAAGCCGTCGCTACCACATTGCGCGAAGTGCATTCTACGAATCGCCATACGTGGGGCGCGGTCGCTTGGATCAAGGGTCAAACCTATCAATCCCCGATGTGCGAGCTTGATGTCGTTGACCGAGTTGGCGGGGGCGACGGTTATGCGGCCGGCTTTATTTATGGATTATTGACCGGCGCCTCCGAACAAGAGTCCGTTAATCTTGGCTGGGCACATGGAGCGCTGCTCACTACGTTCCCCGGGGATACCAGCATGGCGACCGTGGAGCAGGTGCGCGCTTTTGCCCAAGGTGGCTCCGCTCGCATTCAGCGCTAAATGGTGGGGTCGGGGAGCGGACGGGGGTTCGCCCTGGCGCTGGGCTCGCCTGGGTTAAGCGAGAATTTCGGCTTCCGCTGTTGCGGGTAGCGCCTTAGTGTGGACGACTATGAGTAACACGGTTCGACCAGCTTTTATTTTATCCCGCGCCGGGTGGCGTGAGACCACCATCTTGTTGGCCGTTGCGGGGCTCATCCCGTTTTTGGTTCACCTGCTCCCGTGGTCAGGGCATCGACCACTCGGGGTTTATCTGCTGCCGGTATTTTGGACAACTTTTGTGGCCGTATATTTTCGGGGCCCGTTCATCGGCTTGCTCGTCGGGTTAGTTACTCCCGTGATTAACCTGCTGGTGACCGGTTTGCCGGTCTCGACGAGTCTCATGGCCCTGAGTCTAGAAATCGCCTTTTTTGTCGTGGTGGCGGCGCAGTGGCCGCGATTCCGCTGGGCCGCGCCGCTCGCGTGGGTAGCCGCGAAAGGCCTGGCGGTTAGCGTGCAATATTTCATCCCGGCTTTTATGGAGACGGAATATCCTTGGCAGCATCTCGCTCGTTCGACGCAGAATGCCGGCGCGGGTCTAGCGGTGCTCGCCGCGATTAATATCCTGCTCGTTATTTTTTATCCGCCGGCGGATGGCTGGGAAAAAGAAGTCTGAGCCCGCGCGGGCTCAGGCTGTCAGCAGGTTAATTTTACCGCACTACGCGGGCGTCGCCGCCCTGCATGAGTTTCTCCACTTCCTTCTGGGTCACCATCGAAGTGTCCCCCGGCGTCGTCGAGGCCAAAGCGCCATGCGCTGCGCCATAATCAACGGCTAGTTGAGGATCATTCTTAGCGAGAAAACCAAACTGCAGTCCGGAGGCAAAGGAGTCGCCCCCGCCGACGCGGTCCAGAATTTCGAGTCCAGGATAAGCGCGGCTGTCATAGAATTTGCCGTCGTGATAAAGGATCGCGCCCCAATCATTTTTGGTCGCAGTGATCACGTGGCGTAAGGTGGTGGCCGCCACTTTGAAATTAGGAAATTCTGCCACGGCGGTTTTAATCATCGTCTTGAAGGCATCCGTCTCGAGGTGCGCCAGCGTGTCGGCTCCTTTTACCGCGAAGCCAAGTGAGGCGGTAAAATCTTCTTCGTTGCCGATCATGACATCAACAGAGCGAGCGATCTCGCGATTGACCTCCTGCGCTTTCTTGAGGCCGCCAATCGATTTCCAGAGGGAAGGGCGGTAATTCAGATCATAGCTGACGATCGTGCCGTATTTATTCGCGGCCTTAACCGCCTCGACCGTGAGGGCGGCGGTTGACGGAGAGAGGGCCGCAAAAATCCCCCCCGTATGAAACCAACGCACGCCTTGTTGGCCAAAAATGTCATCCCAGTCGAAGTCGCCCGGTTTAAGTTGTGAGGCGGCGGTGTTGCCGCGATCGGGTACGCCAACCGCACCGCGCACGCCGAAGCCCCGCTCGGTAAAATTAAGGCCGTTGCGCACGATGCGGCCGATGCCGTCATCCTCGCGCCACTGGATAAAATCGGTGGCCACACCTCCTTGCATAATAAAATCTTCGACGAGATGGCCGACTTCATTGTCGACGAAGGCAGTGCAGACCGCGGTTTTTAGATTAAAGCATTTCCGGAGGCCGCGGGAGGTATTGTATTCGCCGCCACCCTCCCAGGCGGTGAAAGCGCGGGCGGTACGGACGCGGCCCTCGCCAGGATCGAGGCGTAGCATGACTTCACCGAGTGAAAGCTGATCCCAGCGGCAAGAACTAGCGGGGCGAATTTTTAGTGACATGGTAGACGGGAGTAAAAGTCGGTGAGGCGAGGACGATTGGTAAGGGAGTCATGGCCAAAGCCAAGTTTGGAACGAGGCGGGCGGCGCTTACGGAGCTGCGGTCAAAGCCTGCTGGTAGGCCCAGAGCATCTTGTTGGCGACGTAGCGGTCGATGGCGGGATAGCCGTTCGTGACGGTGTCGCTTTCGTGGAGCAGTTCTAGGCCGTGGTCAGAGCGGAAAATTCCATCCCAGCCGATGGCGACGAGCGTGCGCATGACCTGGAGTAAATTAACGTTACCGGTTGGATCGGCATGATCCGCTTCGTGGAAGCGTTTTTCACCTGTGGTTTTAACGCTGCGCAAATGCATCCACGCAATGGAATCCTTAAATTCACGAATCATGCCAATGATATCGTTACTCGGCTCCGCCCCGTAGCTGCCGGTGCAGAAGCACAGCGCATTCGCGCGGTGCGGGTGTAGCGCGAGGAGTCGCCGAATCTGCGCGGCGTTGCCGAGGTACGCGGGTAGGCCCAAATAACCCCAGGGCGGATCATTGGGGTGGGCAGCTAAGCGCATGCTCCGCACGGCCGCGGCGGGAACGAGGGCATCGAGCACGTAGCGGGCATTTTTCCAGAAACCCTCTTCGCCACATTTCGCGTAGGCTTGTTGCAGTGCGCGAAAATCTTCGGCGCTGTAACGTTTCGACCAGCCCGGTAGAAAAAGTCCACGTGATAAATCAATCCGGTCCATCGCAGCGTGATCATAGGCGAGGCCCCGCGTGCCGTTCGCATGAAGATGGGCCACGGCGGTCCGCCCCCAATCGAGCGGCATGAGATTATAGGTGATGATGATCTCGGGCTCGTCCGGGAAAACTTCCCGCAGGTGATCGAGGGTCTTAATATAATTTTCGATGTGCTCATCACGCTCGGGGCGGCCGAGCTTCATCGCATCAGTCCAAAAAACACTTTCGATCGGGCCAAGACGCAGTCCGTGTTCGGTCAGTTCCGTGCGCAGCAGTTGTAAATCCTCGCGGGACCAAGCTTCCCCCGGCGGAACATGCCCGAGATGAGTCACGACGAGGGGTCGCGGCATCATTTGGCGCAGCCAGACGAGTGGGACGCGATCGGAGTGACCGTACCAGCGAAAGGAGGTTTGCATCAGAAAATTTCAGCGATGAGCCGGCGAAGAAATAAACTACTGAATGGTTTACTCATTAAACTTTAGCGGCGGCGGCGACAAATTGCTGAGCGCGCGCCGTAATCGCGGGCCAATCGCGGGCCTTGAGCGCGGCGGCTGAGACGAGGGCGCTGCCGGCGGCAGTGGCGAAGGCTCCGGCTTGAAGAAATTCACCAACCGTCTCAGGCGTAACGCCGCCCGTGGGCATGACCTCGATCTGGGGGAACGGGGCTTTCACCGATTTAATATAAGTGGGGCCAAAAAATTCGGCGGGAAAAATTTTCACGATATCGACGCCGAGTTCCCACGAGGTATAAACTTCGGTCGGCGTGAGCGCGCCACCCAGGACCGGCACGCCCAGCTCCTTGCACACGGCGATGACTGCGGGGCGCACGGCGGGAGTGACAATAAATTTGGCGCCAGCGGCGATGCCGGCGCGGGCGGTGGCAGCGTCGAGCACCGTGCCCAGACCCAGTAGAATATGCGGCAGCTCGCGGGAAACTTGGGCGCACAGCTCAAGCGCGCCCGGAGTGGTCATGGTGAGTTCCAAGCAATTGAGCCCCCCGGCCGAGAGCGCACGCGCGCAGTCGAGCAGACTAGCTGGGCTATCGGCCCGAATGAGCGCGATGACTTTTTCCGCCTTAATTTTAGCGAGGATTTCAGTTTTGTTCATGGAAGGAAGGGAGCGTGAGTCACGAAAATGGGGTGATGAATTAAAATTATGTCCACGACCATCAAGGCGCGGGCGGAGCGAGTTTGATCATGTTAACGGCGCGCTACTCAATCGTTGCGCCTGTCATATCAGGCTCCACCCGCCCACTTCGGTTTCTGGCGCAGATGGTAGAGGCGTTCACCGGCCTTGGGTTCGTAGAAAATTCCTTCGGCCTCGCGATTGGCGTAGTCGGCCGGGTTAATCGTGCGCCAGTCGCGGTAGCCGAGATTAATTTTTTTGCACGTCGCTTCGGGGATCCCGGTGGCAAGGGTCACGCGGACGCGCGGGTTTTCGCGGCCCGTCTTTTCATCGTAGGTCCCGATGCCATGCACGTGGGTGGAGTGAGCCATGGTGCCCCACGGTTCAGCCTTAAATTTATCCCATTGTTTGAGGAAATATTGCACGCAGTGGTAGCCGAGGCGCTCGATCATCTGGCCGTGGACGAGGGAGATCTCGTGGATGTGCGGCGCGTAAATGATCAACTCCCCGCCGTCCGCCACGATGGGCTCGAGTTTGTACATGCATTTTCCGCCGACCCAGAGCTCATCATACATTTTCGGGGCGCACGATAGTACGGTATGAAAGGGGCGGTCTTTATAGGTGATGTGCAGCTCGCGGGAAAGTTCACTGGCGTCATCCCAGGCTTGTTCCGGCGTGCCCGCGAAGAGGCCCGCGAGTTCGCCGTGACCGTGTACCACTAAACAAAAGCAGAGCTTGGGGACGGTGACCATGGCGCCCGCGCGATCGACTACTTTGCGGACGGCAGTCCATTTATTGCCGATGATCATCGGGTTGGTGACGACGGCGCCGAGCCAATGGAAGAAATTTAAAATGCCGGGGCCCGCGACCCCCGGGAAAAGATATTTATTGCCGCCAGAAAAACCGACAACTTCGTGGGGGAAGACGGGACCACAAATAATGATTTGGTCGTAGTCGAAAAGGCTTCGGTTGATGTGCACCGGTACATCCATGGCGAAGAGGCCACCGGAGAGAGTCTTAATGTCCTCGGCGGGGATTGAGCCGAGGTCGCGGAGAGCCGCGGGGTTGTCCCATTCGTGATTAATGAATTCTACGCTTTGATAAGTAGACGCGCGTTCCGCGGCCGTAATTTCCACGCGTTCATTGATCGCCTCCTCGGTCATCGCGGGGTGGGTACCGAGCGCGAGCATGACATCAAATTTTTTGGCGACGCCCGCGATTTGGTTAAAAAGCGTTTTGAACATTAAGCCAACGGGCGCGGTGCGGGTGGCATCGGGGATGATGAGGACAATTCGTTGGCCGCGGTAGTTGGCTGCCGGGCAGGCCGATTGGACGAAGGCGCGCACTTGCTCAGCGGTGAGCGCTTGGCCGGTCGGCGCGAGGGAGCGATAGGGAGCGAGGGCCATGGGCAAAAAAGGAGTGCGGCAGTGGGCCACCCGCGCGGGCGTAAGCGAATTTAGCGCAACGACCCTCAGGGCCAACCAACCGTGCCGCCATCCCCGCAAGATCAAATCTGGATTACAAGTTCATTAGCGTTGAGTGGGCGGTCGCTCGCGGCGCAATGAGTCCGCCCATTTTAAAATTTCTGCTGAGGTTAGCCGCTAAAAGAGCCGTCGCTACCCGCGATTAGGCTCGGGCAGCGTTATCGCGTTAAGCAAAAGGATCCTTTCCGGCGGCCCCATTTGCCTTATACTAAAACCATATATTATGCATATTCATGATACCAGTACCGCGAGCATCGCCGCTACCTTGCCCACGGAGGTATTGCGCGCCGAGTTTCTCCTCAGCAATTTATTTGAGGTCGGCGCGGCTAATTTCCATTATTGGACGACGGATCGCACCATTGTGGGGGCAATTGTGCCGGGCGCAACCGCGCTCGAGCTGCCTAATCCTCCCGAGGTGCGGAGCACTTTTTTTCTCGAGCGACGGGAAGCGGGCGTGATCAATCTCGGCGGTCCGGGCACAATTACAGTCGACGGGGTCATCCAAACCCTCGCGTCGCTCGATGGTCTTTATCTGGGGCGCGGGACCAAGATTGTTTCTTTTGCTTCGGGCTCGGCTGAGCAGCCGGCTCGTTTCTATTTCCTCTCTTATCCGGCGCACGCGGTTTACCCAGTGAGACACGTCGCTTTTCAAGCCGCCACGCCGGCTCGATTGGGAGCTGCCGTCACGGCGAATGATCGTACGATCTATAAATATTTTCATCCGGGCGCATTTCCAACCTGTCAGTTGGTCATGGGCTTCACGCGACTCGAGCCGGGCAGTGTGTGGAACACGATGCCGCCCCACACGCACTTGCGGCGCTCGGAGGTTTATTGTTATTTCCAGGTGCCAGCGGCTCAGGCCGTCTTCCATTTCATGGGCGCGCCGGCCACGACGCGTCACTTGGTCGTGCGCGATCTCGAGGCGGTCCTGTCACCGCCGTGGTCGATTCACAGTGGTGTCGGGACTGCCGCCTATAGTTTTGTCTGGGGCATGGGTGGGGAAAACCAAGAATTTGCCGACATGGATCCGGCCCCGGTGGCTAGCCTGAGCTAACTCGTGAGCTCGATTCTTGATCGCTTTCGTCTCGACGGTAAAGTTGCGATTGTGACTGGGGCCTCGCGCGGCCTCGGTGCGGCGATGGCGCAAGCGCTGGCGGAAGCGGGGGCTGATCTGGTCCTGGTTGCCCGCGGGGATATGGCCGCGCTGGAAAAATCCATCGCCGCCCTCGGCCGCCGGAGTATCACGGTCGCAGCGGATGTCGCGGCGCCGACTGCGGCCGCTAAAATTATGGCCGCCGCAGTGGCCGCTTTTGGGCGGGCGGATATTTTGGTGAACAACGCCGGCATTATTCGTCGCGCCGGTTTTCTTGATTTTACCGAACAGGATTGGCAGGAAGTGCTGGATGTTAATTTGAGCGGAGCCTTTCGACTGAGTCAGCATTTTGCGCGCGCGATTGTAGCGCGAAAAGGCACGGGCAAAATTATCCACCTCGCCTCCATGCTATCCTTTCAAGGTGGGCTCCGCGTGGCTTCTTACACGGCGGCTAAAAGTGGTCTGAATGGTCTGACTAAACTCATGGCCAACGAGCTCGCGCCCCTGGGCATTAACGTCAATGCCATCGCCCCGGGTTATATGATCACGGACAACACGGCGGCCATACGCGCCGATGCCGCCCGCAATCAGTCTATTCTTGATCGTATTCCCGCCGCGCGCTGGGGGGCCCCGGCTGATTTGGCGGGAGCGGTCGTTTTTCTAGCCTCACCGGCAGCAGATTATATGCATGGCCACACGCTGGCGGTCGATGGGGGTTGGTTGGCCCGTTAATTTTCTATGAAAAAAACATTCTGTCGCTGGGCGCCGTTTATTTTGGCCATCACGCTGGCGGTCGCCGCGAGTGCTCTGACGGTCACCGTCACACAGCAACTCCCTGTAGCGCGCCCCGCGGAAACGATTACGGTGCCGTGGGCCGACGTGGCGCGCGCCTTGCCCGGCGCCTTGTTGCAGCAGCTCGCGGTTAAGGATGCGACCGGTCGCGGCTTGCCTTATCAAGTGACGAATATTGCGCCTCAAGCCAAGGATCCCAGTGGCGCGGGCGTCGCTTACGGGGAGCTAATTTTCCAGCATGATTTTGCGGCGGGCGAAAAATCTGCTACCTTCACGATCGAAAAAATTTCTACGGTCGCCCCCGTATTTCCGGCGCAGGTTTCTGCGCGTTATGTACCGGAGCGGCTCGATGATTTTGGCTGGGAGAATGACAAGATTGGGCATCGTACCTACGGACCCGCGCTCGCGGCGCCCGCGCAGCCGGGCATTAATAAAGAAGTGTTAGTCACGAGCGGCCTCGATGTATGGTGTAAGCGGGTCAGCTATCCCATTGTCGATCGTTGGTACAATAAAGGCCACGATCACTATCATAAAGATGAGGGCGAAGGCATGGATATGTACCAAGTGGGGGCTTCCCGCGGCTGCGGCGGCACGGGGGTTTGGATTAATCAGCAGTTATATGTCAGCCGGAATTATAAATCTTGGAAGGTCATCGCCAATGGTCCGATCCGGGCAATTTTTGAATTAACTTATGAGGCGTGGCCCGCGGGAGGCTTGATGGTCTCCGAGGTCAAACGCTTCACGGTCGATGCCGGTCATAATCTAGACCAGATTGAGAGCACCTTCACGGTGACCGGAGCAAAGGAAATCACCGTGGGTATCGGTCTGAATAAGACCCCCACCGACAAGGGCCAGGAACCGCAGGTCACCCTCACGCCCAATCCGGCAGACGGGAGCTTCACCCAGTGGATCGTCCAAAAAACTAACGGGTCGCTCGGCACGGCGGTCATCGTGCCTGCCGGGTTCCTCGGTTGGGCTGAGGACGAGCGCAATCACCTGCTGCTCGCAAAGGTCGCGACCGGTCAGCCGCTGCGATATTATGCCGGGGCCGGCTGGTCTAAGGCCGGTGAATTCTCTACCCCGCAGGCTTGGAACGATTATGTGGCCGCTTGGGCGGCACGTGCGGCTTGGCCCGTGCAAATTGCCCTCAGCCCCGCTAACAATTAAGTCCAAGGTCCGCCTCAACCCCTGCGCTTCATGACCACTATGGCTCCGTCCCCCTCCAGTCCCGTGATCGGCCGATACCGCTGGCGCATCTGCGCCGTGCTCTTCATGGCCACCACCATCAACTACATCGACCGGAATGTCTTCTCGTTTACGATGCTAGACCCCATCTTTCGTCACCAGATGCTGGGCATCCCGCTTGAAGTGCCCCTGACTGAGGCGGACATGGCGCTGTTCCGGGAGAAGATGAGCTTCTTGGATTCGATCTTCAAATACTGTTACGCCTTCGGCTTCTTGCTGGCCGGCTATATGATCGACCGCATCGGTATCCGCCGCGGCTATGCTGCTGGTATCACTGGTTGGAGCTTCGCGGCCGTCGGCCATGGCCTCGCGAGTTCCGTGCCCGGCATGGCCTGGGCGCGCGGTCTGCTGGGGGTCGGCGAGGCGTGCAATTTTCCCGCCGCCATTAAAACTGTGTCCGAGTGGTTCCCCAAAAAGGAGCGCAGCTTTGCCACCGGCGTCTTCAACGCTGGCGCGAATGTCGGCATCATCCTCACCGCTATTTTCGTGCCGCTGATCATCGCCCAGTGGGGCTGGCGGGCTAGTTTCATCCTCACCGGCGCCGTCGGCATCCTCGTGCTCTTTTGGTGGCTGGCCGATTACCGCAAGCCTCATGAGCACCCCAAGGTCACGCCCGCCGAGCTCGCTCACATTCAGCAAGACGGAGCGCTCGACACCGAGCAGCCAGTCAAGTGGCGCGAGCTGATCCGGTACCGCGCAACTTGGGCGTTCGCGATTCCGAAATTTATGACCGACGCCATCTGGTGGTTCTACCTGACGTGGTTGCCCACTTTCTTCAACAGTAACCCCGAGTTCACGACCAAGGTAGATTTGAAGCAAGTCGGTCTCCCGTTTCTTGTTATTTATTTAGTCTCGGACGGCGGCAGCATCTTCTTCGGCTGGCTGGCCACGAAATTCATCAGCCTCGGCTGGAGCGTGAATAAGGCCCGCAAGACCACCATGTTCATCTGCGCCGTCTCCGTTGTGCCCATCATCTTTGCTTCGATCACCAGCAGCCTTTGGGTCGCGATTGCCCTCATCGCCCTCGCTACCGCGGCGCACCAAGGCTGGAGCGCTAATCTCTTCACGACCGTTTCCGACCAGTTTCCCCGCCGCGCGGTGGGTAGCGTGGTCGGCATCGGTGGCCTCGCTGGTGGCCTCGGCGGTGCACTGCTTGCCGCCAAGGTCGGGTTCATCATCAACACCGGTGGCTACGTGCCGCTTTTCGCCATCGCGGCTTCCGCCTACCTCCTCGCTTTACTTGTTTTGCAGACTCTGTCGCCCAAGCTGGAAGCAGTCCGACTGGCGGAGTGATCCCAGACCTATTTACCCGCGGGGATTAATATGCACGTACGCGCAGCTAAATTTAAACTGATTGAGCTAAAGGGAGTCTGATGCAGCGGTCCGGCGTTCTCTGTCTGCTGGCGATCGGTGTCGTCACGACGGCCGGGGCAGAAGTGCGTTGGGCTGACATTAATCGCCAGCCCCCGGCCTGGTACGCTGGTTCGGCGGCGCACGTCATCGCTACGCACGTCCTTAGTTATCAGGCCCCGAGTGGCGGTTGGCCAAAAAATATCGATATGACGCAACCGCTGTCTGCAGAATATTTGGCGGCCAAAGGATCCGCGGCACAGGCGGCGACCATTGATAATCATGCGACGACAACGCAGCTCAATTTTTTGGCCAAGGTCGTGGCCGCGACGGGTGATCTCACCTTTCGAGCGGCGTATGAGCAGGGCCTCGATTATTTGCTCACCGCGCAGTATCCGTCCGGCGGTTGGCCACAATTTTACCCGCTGCGGGCTGGTTACTATGCGCACATCACCTATAATGATAACGCGATGGTGAATGTGCTCGAGTGTTTGCGGGCTGTCGCCAGGCACAGCGGACCGAACGCCTTGGTTGATGCTCGACGTCAGGCGCGCGTGGCGGCCGCGGTTGAGCAGGGCATCGCTTGTCTGTTGCGAACCCAAGTACGTCAGGCGGGCAAGCTCACCGCTTGGGCGGCACAACATGATGAAGTCACCTTCGCGCCGGCCGGGGCGCGCAATTTTGAGCCGCCAGCCCTCACCGCTAATGAAAGTGTGGGGATTGTTAGATTTCTACTCGCGGTGCAGCGGCCCAGTCCGGCCATCGTGGCGGCGATCGAGGGCGCCGTGGCATGGTTGGAGTCAGTAAAAATTTCTGGTTACCGCCTTGACGATACCCCCGGCGCGGATGGTCGAAATGATCGCCACGTCGTGGCGGACCCAGCGGCGCCCCCGCTGTGGGCGCGCTTTTACGAGCTTGGCACCAATCAGCCGATTTTTGTCGGGCGCGATAAAATCGTGCATTACGATTATAATGAAATCGAGCGTGAGCGGCGCGTGGGTTATGATTATCTAGGAAATTGGCCGGCTAGGCTCCTCGCCCAAGATTATGTTGGCTGGCGGGCGCAGCAGTTTCGGCCCTGAAGCACTCGGGCCCCTGCGCGGGGGCGCTGCTGGGTCGCAGGTTAAATTATCGCTTGGCGCAAATTATGTGCTGACCTTCGCTGCGGATTGGATAAATAAATATCCGGTGCGCCTTTTTCCCCTTTTACTCACTCTCGGCCGATCCCGCGGTCGATGTGGGGGCTGGGCTGGGCTCTGGGGTGCCCTCTGGATTGCGGGGATCGCGCAGACGCCGGCCATTCACGTCGGGGAGCGCGCGGTTGCCTTGCCAAAATTATTAGTAATCGAGCACGCGGGGGATGATCAGTTTGATGCCACCGGCATGGGGACGGTGGCAGAAGAGCTGCGCAGTGCGCCGTTTTCTAACGAGCTGACCGAGGTCGATTTTACCGGCGAGGAGGGACTCGGCGTTGAAATCTCCGCCGAGTTGGCCGCGATCAGCAGTGCGTCGCCCGCCGCGGCGGCGGCCGGGGAAACCCGGCTGAACCTCCGAGGTTTTCCTGCCCCAATTTTGCGCAACGGCTTCGCGCAACTGGGTATTCTGGAAACGTTGAACATTAATGAGATTATCGTGATTCAAGGCCCGCTCGTCCCGGTGTTGGGTCGCGCCGCCCCCGGCGGCATCCAGAATTTCTTGACCACACGGCCGTCCGCCAAGGAGCGCAATAAATTTGAGGCAGGGACGAGTACGGAGAATCGCCAACGGGCGAGCTGGGAGTCAACCGGCGCCCTCGTGCCTAAAAAAATCTGGCAGCGCTGGGCGGTTGATTGGTCCCGCAAGCTCGGCCCCGAGGAATTTGTGCGCGAAAATGATCTTACGGTGAGTGGCGCCGTGACCCTCAAGCATACGCGCGCGGCGAGTAGCTTGATCAGTGTTGATTACCGCCGCTACGACGGCAACCCAACTGCCGGCATTCCGGAATATAAATTGGCGGCGGGGCAGTTGGTGCTCGGGCCGTACTTACCCTTGGCTTATTTTAATAATAATGGACCTGATGCAGGCATCTTGCGGCAAAGCCTCGTCGTTGGCGCGCAATTTGAAGGGCAAATCAATCGAACTTGGGCACTGCGGGCCGCGGTCGAGGGCTGGTGGCGAGCCATTGATCAAGATCGGTTCACGGCGACGCAGTTGGTTCTAGCGACGGGTTTATTTGAAGGCACGCGCGAGCCGCGGCACATCGAGCAGCGCCAGCAGGCCTTGGCCACCCATGTTGAATTTAACGGCCGTTTTCGCACCGCAGGGATCGAGCACAAATTACTGAGCTACGTCGGGGTGACTTGGGGTGAATATGATCGGGTAGATCGCGCGTTGAGTCTCGCCGATCGGGCGGCGCTGCCACTCTCAGTCCGCGCTTTTAACCCCTTGGCTCCTGATTATTATTTCCCCGCCTATACTCCTGATCTTTACGCGCGTCTCTTGACCGATCGGCAGGAGGCTGCCCGTTATACTTCGTGGGAACTCACCGATCGCGCGGCCTTTGATCGTGGCCGGACCGTGGTCACGGCGGGGCTCCGGCTCGATCAAGTAAACTTGGCGGTGCAGGATCATAAACCAAATGCACTCTGGCCTCAGCTCAGCGATCATACGGGGCAATTGAGTTATCACATGGGCGTCAATTATCAGTGGATCCCTCGGCGCGTCTTGCTCTTCGCCAGCGCCAGTACGGCCTTTGATCCCTCGACGCCCGTGGATGCCCGCACCGGGAGAATTCAGCAGAACGAAACAACCTTGGGGTATGAGAGTGGGCTCAAGGGACGGGCGCTCGCAGGCAAGGTTGATTACTCCGCTTCATTATTTGTGCTCTATAATCAGCATATCGCTCGCCGTAATCCGCTCTATGATGATCCCGTTTTAGACGCGGCCCAAACGCAGCCCCAGTTGGTGGCGGCCGGCGAGGAGCGTTTTACTGGAGCGCGGGTTGATCTCCGTTATAAACTTACGCCCCGGTTGACCGCGGCGCTGCGGGCGGTGCATCTTGAGGCAATTACTACGAAGTCGCCGTCGTTAGATCCTGAGGTGGGGCAACAACTGACGCGCCTGCCGGTCGACACCGCGACGGTGCAATTGCGTTATCTTCCACTGCTGGGCATGGCGGGATTTAGCAGCAGTGTCAGTTTCAGTTATCTCGGTTCCTACGTGGCTAATTATGGGGATGCGAAGCATGTTTATCTCGCTTGGCCAAATTATGGGCTGCTCACCCTCACCGGCGGCTACACGTGGAAGGTGGGCCCGCGGCGCTGCACCCTGGGGCTCAGTTTGCGCAATGCGCTGGCGCGGGATCTCGTGGCAAGCAACGCGCGGGTCGGATCACCCCGCGAATTGGGTGGTTCCGTGCGCATCCTGTTTTAGCGCGGGCCGGTTAAGCGGCGTCGATACTCTGAGGGGGAGGTATGGTAGCGCCGCCGGAAAGCGGAGGCGAAGACGGAGGGACTTTCAAATCCTGAGGCATCAGCAATCTCACTCAGAGTGAGGGTCGACTCCGGCATGAGCTCGAGCGCCCGTTCAAAATGCAGCCGTTGGGCTTCCGCGTAAACCGAGGTGCCGAGCGCCGCGCGGAAGCGCAGCTCGAGCACGCGGCGCGTGACGCCCGCCGCCCGGGCGACCTCTTCAACGTAAACAGTGTTGCCGACATGCTCGCGGAGGTAGTCCAGCGCGAGGGTGACAATTTCATCGTCCACCGCCCGACGATCAGTGGAAAGCCGCGTTACTATTTTCTGCGGACTGACGAGAATTTCCGAGGGCATCACGCGTGCTTCGGTCATGAGGGCCCAAAGTTTTTCTGCGGCGAGCCAGCCAATTTGTTGCGTGTTAAGTTGAATACTGGAAAGCGCCACGTGCGCGAATTCGATGCGGGCTAAATCATTACCGACGCCGAGAATGGCTACGTCCTCGGGTACGCGGAGCCCGCAACGGGCGCAGGCCTCGTCCAGTTCGAGCGCAACCCGATCGGTGAAGCCGAGAATTCCCACGGGCCGCGGCAGGGTTTTTAGCCAAGCGACGAGGCGGGCACGCGTCGCATCGGGGTACGGCGAGTTTTGATCACCTTGGGGTAAAATGTGTCGTGGGATGGCGGTGACCACTCCGCGGCTGCGCGCCTCCGCGCGGAAGCCACGGTAGCGCAGAATCGAGCCGAGGTGAGTATTATTACCGCAATAGGCAAAGTGCCGATAGCCGCGGCCGTGCAAGTGACCTAAGGCCAACTGCCCCACCCGGAGGTCATCGGTATTGATGAGCGACAGGCTGGGGGTAGCGATTTGCCCAGAAACATTTACCACGGGGCAACTAAGCTCTGCTAATTCACGTTCATGGCGCCGAGTAGCTACTCGGGCGATGATGCCAGCCAACCGCAGGCGGCGCAGCGCCGCGCGATCGTATGAGAGGGGATCGGTAAATTTTAAAACGGTGACATCCGCGCGTTGGTGAAAAAATTTCGCGATCCCGCGTAAAATACCCCGACCATGCTCCGTCGCGAGCGAGAGATAGACGGCGATGCGGCGGGGCGGGGTCATGGTGGGCCCAGTCACTTAAAGTGCCTATTCGCAAAATATAAACTCTTTTTCGCAATATCATATATACGGCCGACGGTGTTCCCGTTATGCTCGGGCTTATCCCTTAAATTCTTAATTACCTATGAGCACTTACCTGAACGCACTATTTGGTCTCACCGGCAAGGTCGCCGTCGTCATCGGCGGTACCGGTGAACTGTGTGGCGCGATGGCGGCCGGCCTGGCTGGGGCGGGCGCCGAAGTGGTGATTGTGGGCCGTAATGCAGAAAAAGCGGCGGCGCGAATCGCGCAGATCAGTGCCGCCGGCGGCCGCGCGTGGTTTCACGCGGCGGAAGCCACAAGCAAGGCGGAGGTCGAGGGCTTGCTGGCGGCGGTGTTGGCGCGGAGCGGTCGAGTCGACATCGTCGTTAACGGCGCGGGGATTAATTCCGCCACGCCATTTTTTGATATTACGGAAGAAGAGTTCGATCGCATCGTGCGGGTCAATCTCAAGGGCGTCTTTCTTGGTTGTCAGGTTTTTGGTAAATATCTCGTCGGCCGAGGGCAGGGGGGCTCGATTATCAATCTTGGCTCGATGTCGGGCGTCGTGCCGTTGTCACGGGTTTTCACCTACTCGGCCACCAAAGGCGCCGTGCATAATCTTTCGCTCAACCTTGCCCGCGAGTGGGCGCCGCACCAGGTGCGGGTGAATGTCTTGGTCCCTGGCTTTTTCCCCGCGGAGCAGAACAAGAAGGTGCTCACGCCCGAGCGCGTGACTCACATCATGGGCCACACTCCGATGAAACGTTTCGGCGAGGCCCGCGAGCTCATCGGCGCTACCCTGCTCTTGGCGAGTGATGCCGCTGGCTCCTTCATCACTGGGGAGGAGCTCATCGTCGATGGCGGGTATCACGCGATGACGATCTGAGCGCCGCTGCGCCGCACCGTTTAAGCCTCAAGTTTAAGTTGAAGAGCCTGTCGCCGCACCTGCTGTCTGTTCCTTCAATTTTAATTCCCGACTTCAACTCGTTATTTCATGTCTGCGATCAATGCCTTTCTCCTGCAGCATAATCTGCGGATCGCGCAGAATCCGTGCATCAGCCCTGATTTCTGCCTAGATTGGCCCGCGCTGCGCGCTGACCTCCAGGCGGGGCGCATTTCTGAATATCCCAAGAGCCGCTTCGCGACTCGGGTCGGTGAGATCGTCCTCGTGGAGAATGCGGCGGGCGATTGCGCGTGGAAGTTGTCCGCGGCCACCGCGCCGCTCGCTGATGGTTTCGCCTCTGGCGGCGCGACCTACTTTCCCGCGACCTGGGCAAATCTGCTGACCCTGAAAAATCTCATTCAGGAACATGATCCCGCGGCCACGATCTTCCCGACGACCGCTGGTCAGCTTGGGCAGCGCACTCTGGGAGTGGGGGCGCGTTTCACCACCTTGCACTGGCCGGCGGTGGAGTGGGCGATGAGCGCTCTCGAACTCGGGGTCACGGCCAACCAGAATTCAATCCCGCGTGAGCTGGTCTACGACGTGGATGCCATGCTTTCGGGCCGGCTCGATTCCGTGCCGTTTCCCTTCATCGGCACCGAGGTCCCCGAGGGCCACCAAGGCCAGAGCGTTGAGGGCATGAGTCACGGCTGCGTGCTTTCTAAGCTTAAGACCGGCTTTCATCATCGCCGGATCGCGTGGTTATTTAACGCCGATCACCAACCTATCGGCGGCAAGTTCGACTCGCGGGAGGACGCCCTCGTGAGCGGCTGCTTGCTCGCCAGCTACATCACCTTCGACCTTTCGCCGGAGCTCGCTCGCAACCAGCCAGCCAAGCTCGCTGATATTCCAGCTGATGTCGTCACGAAGACGCGCGCGCGCGTCGCGGCCGCTGGTTTGAAACTGGACGAGGCCGCTTTCAACCAGCTCCTCGCGACCGTCTGGACGCCAATGCAGAAGATGAAGCGCCGCGATGAGTGCTATGCCGCCGCCCGCGCTGCGGCGTTCACGAGTGATGTCGGCCGTCGCTATTTGCGGGAGCTGTCGATCGATGAGTTGCCCGGTCTTACGTCCCCCGAGACGACCGCCATCATGCTCGCGCTCTGCGAAGTCCTCGGGATGCCGGTTAACTACGTCGCCCCCGCCTTCGGCTTTCAAAAGAATATGCCGTATTCCGACAACGTGGCGCTCCGTGCCCTCATCCAGAAACAGTGGGATGTCTGTGTAAAATTCGGAGTGAGCATCGGTTTCCATTCTGGTTCTGGGAAGTCCGCTGAAAATTATCGCGTCATGGGCGAGGTGACCGGCCGCCGACTCGAGATCAAGACCAGTGGTCGCTACACCTACGAGATGGGGCTAGCGGTGTTCAACTCGCAGGATACCGCTGATCAGGCCCTCTGGCGCGACTGGTACCGCTTCACCTTGGAGCTGGCTCTCCTCGGCGCCTTTGTTGCCGATGGCACTGAGCAGAAGATGGCGCGGACTTTTATCACCACTCCCCTGGCTGCGGCCGGCCGGCCGGTCGAGGTCTTCGCCTCGGCTGCTGTCACTCGGGCCGCGCTCGAGGCGTTACCACCGTCGCCAGAGCACATGTTCTTTTTCGAATATAATTTCCTCTTTGTCCTCGCCGCGGGCGGCCAGCCCAAGAAGGCGGCGTTCGGTGATCATTCACCGGCTGGTTATGCGCAGCGCGCCCGCTTCTACGCCCTCAGTCCCGAAGCTCGGCTCAACTATTCGAAGGGCGTTGCAAGTTACCTCATTTTTCTCGCTGAGACGACCGGCCTCGTTGACCCCACGCGCTGTGCCGCGACCGCTAAGCTGCTCGCAAGTTACCCCTCGCTCAATGCAATGATGAACGACATTTCAAGATAGCGTGTCGGATCCCATCGCCGCTAACAACGGCACGGGTCTGCGCGCTGTCGATGACTTAAAAAAATCGCGAATCTAAAATTTAAAATGACTAAGCCCTTCATTCACGACGATTTTCTCCTGCAGTCTGATGCCGCGCGCGCATTGTATCACACTTACGCGGCCGCTGAACCGATTTACGATTACCACTGTCACCTGCCGCCGTCGCAGATTGCCGACAACCATCAGTTTGCTGATCTCAGCGAAATCTGGCTCGGGGGAGATCACTATAAATGGCGGGCGCTGCGGGCGAATGGCGTGGCTGAGCGCTTTTGTACGGGTGACGCCACGCCGCGGGAAAAGCATGAGGCTTGGTGTGCGACCGTGCCATACACCCTCCGCAATCCGCTGTACCATTGGTCGCATCTGGAGCTGAAGCGTTACTTCGGTCTAGAGGCTACGATCAATCCGAGTTCTGCGCAGGAAATTTGGCAGCAGGCTAATGCGAAGCTCCCGACCATGCGCGTCCATGATATTCTCGCGGCGAATCGCGTCGCGGTCATCTGCACGACGGATGACCCCGCGGATTCCCTGGAGACGCATACGCGGATCAGAAAATCTGGGCTGACGACGCGAGTTTATCCGACCTTCCGGCCGGACAAAGCTTTCTTGGTTCATCAGCCGGCGATCTTTAATCCCTATCTCGAGAAATTAGCCGGCGCGGCGGGAGCTGGGACGATCAAGTCCTTTGATGATTTTCTCGCGACGCTAAAGCAACGTCACGACGACTTTCATGCAATCGGCGGGCGGTTGTCCGATCACGGTTTGGAGCATGCTTGGGCCGAGCCCTGTACGGCGGCGGAGGCCGGCACGATTTTTGCGGCGGCTCGTCAGGGGCGCGCGGCCACCCGGGAGGAGGGAGCGCGGTTTAGCTCCTATTTGATGCTCGTGCTAGGGAGGTGGGATGCGGCCCGCGGTTGGACGAAGCAGTTGCACCTCGGTGCGCTACGGGGAAATAATACGCGCCAGTTCCAAAAGCTCGGACCTGATACAGGTTTTGATTCCATTGGTGACTTCGGGCAAGCGCGTGGCCTGAGTCGGTATCTCGACACCCTTGATGCCACCGATGAGCTTCCGCGGACCGTACTCTATAATCTTAATCCGGCGGATAATTATGTTTTCGCGGCAATGATCGGTAATTTCCAGGACGGCTCCATTGCGGGGAAGCTGCAATTTGGTAGCGGCTGGTGGTTCCTTGATCAAAAAGAAGCGATGGAGTGGCAGCTCAATGCGCTTTCGAATAATGGTCTTTTACGGCGCTTCGTGGGCATGCTGACCGATTCGCGCAGTTTCCTTTCCTATACACGGCACGAATATTTCCGGCGCGTATTGTGTAATTTGCTCGGCGCCGAAATGGAGCG
>CAMAVZ010000004.1:0-82776 GCA_945861645.1 Opitutus sp. GAS368
CGGTTAAATTTAGCCTGTTCAAGGGCGGTGAATCGCCTTCAACTTTACGTCCCATGCTTGATCCTCGCATCCTTCGTGAAACGCCTGATGTCGTCCGTGCCGCCATTGCCAAGAAGCACTTGGCCGTGGACCTAGCGGAGGTGCTGGCCCTCGATACCGCGTGGCGCACGCTGTTAACTGAAGTGGAGACCTTACGTTCTCAGCAAAAAGCCGCTAATAATGAGATGGCCGCCATGCCGAAAGGGACGCCCGCTTTTTTGGCGAAGGTCCAAGAGATGAAGGTCATTTCAATTGAGATCAAAGCCAAGGACGAGAGCCTGAAACACACGGAGGAGAAATTACACACGGCGATGTTGTCGGTGCCTAATCTGCCGCACGCCAGTGTGCCGGAGGGGCGCACGCCCGAAGAGAATCAGGTCTTCGCCACTCATGGCGCGATCACCGCGGTTTCGCCGCATGCGTTGCCGCACTGGGAAATCCCCGGCTTTGCTCAATTGATTGACTTTGCCCGCGGCGCAAAGGTCACCGGCGCCGGCTTTCCTTTTTTAATTGGCGATGCCGCTAAATTGTCGCGCTCGCTGCTGCAGTTTTTTTTAGATGAAGCCGTCAAGGCTGGTTACACGGAAGTGAGCCCGCCGATCTTCGTTAATGCGGCGAGTGCCACGGCGACGGGACAACTCCCCGACAAAGAAGGGCAAATGTATGAAACGACCCCCGATAAACTTTATGCGGTGCCGACCGCGGAAGTGCCGTTGACCAATTTTTTCCGTGACGAAATCTTAGAGGAAGCGGTGCTGCCCGTTTGCCGCTGCGCTTATACGCCCTGCTTTCGCCGCGAGGCGGGCAGTTATGGCAAAGATGTTCGCGGGCTCAATCGCGTGCATCAATTTGATAAAGTTGAACTGCTCAAGTGGGTGCACCCGACGACGAGTTATACTGAGTTGGAGCAACTCCGTGCGGACGCTGAGCGCTTGTTGCAAAAGCTCGAGTTGCCTTATCGCGTCTTGCTGATGTGCGGGGGGGATTTGGGTTTTTCTCAATCGAAGAAATACGATTTGGACGTTTGGGCGGCAGGACAAAAGCGCTGGCTCGAGGTTTCAAGTTGCTCGAATTTTGAAGCCTTCCAAGCGCGTCGGGCGCAGATCCGCTACCGCAGCAAGGAAACGGGCAAACCTGAATTGGTGCACACTTTAAACGGTTCGGGCCTAGCGGTGCCGCGCGTGCTGGCGGCTTTATTAGAGAATAATCTTCAAGCCGATGGGCGCGTAAAAATTCCCGCGGTGCTGGTGCCCTATTTTGGGAAGGAGTATTTAAGTTTTAACTGAACGTTGGGCGCGCCGCGGGCCGCTGGTTCCTGAAGCAATGACACGCAAGCAAACGTCCCCGCGCGGCTGGCCGGCTCAAGCGGCGTTGGTTGGTGGACTCATTGCGCCGGTCCAGCTGCATTCCGGTGTGTTGGCCTGGGCCCAGCGGCGCCGGCAATCAGAGATTTGGAGCGTGGCGTTTTCCGGCGGTGCTGACTCGCTCGCGTTGCTCTTGGTGTTGTGGGCCCATTGGCCGGAGCGGCGGGCGCAGTTGGTGGCCTTGCATTTTAATCACCGGCTGAGAGGACGAGCCGCCGAGGCCGATGAAAAATATTGCCGCCGCGTGTGTGCGGCCTTGGGGCTCAAGCTGGTGGTGGGGCGCTGGCGGGGGCAGCATCAGGGGGCGAGCGAAGCCGAGGCCCGCGCCGCGCGACAGAAGTTTTTTGCCCAGGCGATGCAACGGGCGGGCAGCCGTGCTCTCTGGTTGGCTCATCAACAAGATGATATTGCTGAGAGTATCTTAATGCGACTCGCGCGGGGGAGTGGCACCGGTGGGCTCGCCGCCCCGCGCCCAGTGCAGCCAACGGGTGATGGCCGGCAGCACGTACGGCCTTTATTGACGCTTAAAAAAACTGAGCTGCTCTCGGTTTTGAGCCAGGCGGGCGTCAAATGGCGCGAGGATGCTTCGAACGCGGGGCGCGATTATTTCCGGAACCGGATTCGCCATGACGTGCTCCCCGCGTGGAGCCAGGCCGCCGAACGCGATGCCCTCGCGGGAGCGGCGTTGGCGCGGGAGCGCCTGGAAGAGGATGACGTGGCCTTAGAGTCTTGGGTGGAAAGCTTGGCGGCGCTGGGCCGTGATCGGCAATTGTCGTTGCGCGGCCTTGCCGGACTGCCGCGGGCGATCGTACGGCGAGCTTTGCATCGTTGGTTGCTGGCGCAAAAGCGCCCCGCGGATCTTTCGCGTCAAGGATTTGAGGGTTTACTGGCCGCCGTCGAGCGGGGGCAGTCGACGCGTTTCAGCTTGGGCACAAATTTTTTTGCCGTCATCCGTCAGGGTAAATTATTCTCCCAGTACAGCTAAGGTGCGGTTGAGCTGAGCTTCGGCGGTGATGGAAAATGAATTAGAAATTCAATTCTGGTGCATTTGACTTATTCGGAGGGAACCTACACGGTGTGCGACTACTCTCACTCCTCCATGTCCGACCAAGAAGACAATAAGAAGCGCCGTCCCCTCAAAAGCAGCCCCCCAGAAAGTTTTCCGATCAAGATGATTGTTTTCTGGGTGATTGGCATCGGTATTCTGGTCGCGATGTTATGGTTTAATCCGGCCCGCGCTCCTCAGCCCGCCACTTTAAAAATTCAGCAGATTGTGGAATTGGCCGAGCAAGGTAAGATTGCCGAGGGCGCCATTCGCAGTGATGCCACCGGGGGCCGCAATTGGTTTGAAGTGACTGGCAATCTCAAGGAGGCCACGCTTCGTAATGAAATTGGTTCGACTAAGGCTTTTATTGCGACCGGTTGGCTGACTGATCCTAATTTAGAGCGACTGCAGAAATCCCAGGCCTTTATCGAAAAGCCCGCCACGACCGCGATGATGAACCTGCTCGCGCAGGTACTCCCGTTTGTGATCGTGATTGGCTTACTTTATTTCCTGTTCGTGCGGCAACTGCGCCAAGCAGGGAAGGGCGCGCTCAGCTTTGGTAAGAGCCGCGCGAAGATGCTTACTCGGGAGAAAGATCGCATTAATTTTACTGATGTCGCCGGCTGCGATGAGGCCAAGGAAGAGGTGAGTGAAGTGGTCGATTTCCTGAAAGAGCCAAAGAAATTCCAGAAAATCGGTGGCCGTATCCCGAAGGGCATTCTCATGGTTGGGCCTCCTGGGACCGGCAAGACGCTCCTCGCCAAGGCGATTGCTGGCGAGGCTGATGTGCCCTTCTTCTCCATTAGTGGTTCAGATTTCGTGGAGATGTTTGTCGGCGTCGGCGCGAGTCGCGTGCGTGACATGTTCGAACAGGGTCGCAAAAACGCCCCTTGCTTGATTTTTATCGATGAAATTGATGCCGTTGGCCGCCAACGCGGCGCCGGTTTGGGCGGTGGTAACGATGAACGCGAGCAGACGCTTAACTCACTGCTCGTGGAGATGGATGGTTTCGAAACGCAAGAAGGGGTCATCATCATCGCCGCGACGAATCGTCCGGACGTGCTCGATAGCGCCTTGCTGCGCCCCGGTCGCTTTGATCGGCAAGTTTACATTGATCTGCCCGATATTATTGGCCGGGAACAAATTTTGCGCGTGCATGCGCGAAAGATTTCGCTCTCGGAGAATGTGGAGCTCGGAATTATCGCGCGCGGCACCCCGGGTTTGTCGGGTGCTGAGTTAGCTAATCTATTGAACGAAGCCGCCTTACTGGCCGCGCGTCGTGGTAAAAAGAAAGTGGAGATGACTGATATCGATGAGGCCCGCGATAAAGTGTTATGGGGCCGCGAACGTCGTCGCGTGATGGATGACGCGGAGAAGCGTCTCGTCGCTTGGCATGAAGCGGGTCACGCGATCGTCCAGGCGGTCCTCGATGACGGCACGATGCCGGTGCACAAGGTAACAATTATTCCGCGCGGGCAAAGTCTAGGGAGTACGACCTATTTGCCGACGAAGGATATTTTGACGCAGCCCAAAAAGAAATTGCTCAATCAAATCGCGATGGCGATGGGCGGACGCATTGCGGAAGAAATGGTGACCGGTGATTTTAGCAATGGCGTCTACGGTGATCTCAAGCAGGCCACCCGCATTGCACGGGCGATGGTCTGTGATTATGGCATGAGCGAACTTGGTCCCGTTGCGATGGGTGAAAATCAGGACACCGTATTTTTGGGTCGCGACATCACGCGTTCCCAGCACGTGAGTGAGGATACCGCGCGGAAAATAGATTTAGCTATTTCTGGTATTTTACATGCGCAGTACACCCGCGCGCAGCAGATCATCGCGGATCATCGCGGCTCCTTGGACAAAATCGGAGCGGCTTTGCTCGAACACGAGACGATCGAAGGTAAACATGTGTTGGAAATTATTCAGCACGGAGAGATTCGCACGCCGATCGTCAGTGCTAAGCCGCCCAAGCTAGCCGTGGCGGTAGCCCAGTCGGTGGAAACACCAGCCGCGCCGGAGTCTACTAGTCCCAGCGGCACGGTTGCGCCTATTCCGGCTTAAGAAATATTCGCCGGTATTAATTTCAAGCCGCGCTGGGGGGCTCGGCTTTTTTTATGCTGGGGCTTGGGGGCAGAGGCCGGGGCGGCCTCGGTCGGTTAGCCGCTCCTGGCTTGATCCATTTGAGGGTTGCCGTATCACTGGGGACCGGCACAAATCTGCCGCTTCTCCCTATGAATATCTGCTGCATTGGTGCTGGTTATGTCGGCGGGCCAACGATGGCCATGATCGCCCTGAAATGCCCTGACATCACGGTAACGGTGGTGGACATGAACGCTAAACGGATCGCGGCATGGAATACTGGCCAGTTGCCTATTTTTGAGCCAGGGCTCGATGAAGTGGTAAATCAAGCGCGGGGTCGTAATTTGTTTTTTTCTACGGATGTGGCGGGGCAGATTAAAAAGGCAGACATTATTTTTGTAGCCGTAAATACCCCGACGAAATCCTATGGCGTCGGGGCGGGGCGGGCGGCCGATTTGCGTTTTATCGAATCGGTGGCGCGCACGATTGCCGAGCACGCGGAGAGCGATAAGATTATCGTCGAGAAATCCACCATTCCGGTAAAGACCGCCGATGCGATTCAAACCATCGTCGCCGCAAATTCCAAAGGGCTAAAATTTCAAGTACTCTCTAATCCTGAATTTCTCGCGGAAGGCACCGCCGTTAAAGATCTGACTAATCCCGATCGCGTCCTGATCGGCGGCGAGCGTACGCCGGAGGGGAATCGCGCGGTGGCGACCTTGGTGAGTGTCTACGCTCGCTGGGTGGCGCGGGACCGCATCATCACCACTAACCTTTGGTCCGCGGAACTTTCCAAGCTCGTGGCCAACGCGTTTCTGGCGCAACGCATCTCCTCGATAAATTCGATTTCGGCGCTCTGTGAAGCCACAGGTGCGGACGTCGATGAAGTTGCTAATGCCATCGGCCAGGATAGTCGCATCGGCCCAAAATTCCTCAAAAGTTCCGTGGGCTTTGGGGGCTCTTGCTTTCAGAAAGACATCCTCAATCTTACTTATCTCTGCGAAAGTTTTGGGCTGCCTGAAGTAGCGGCCTATTGGACCAGCGTGGTGGGAATTAATGATTGGCAGAAGCAGCGTTTTGCGAATCGGATCGTGAAGGAATTATTTAACACCGTCGCGGACAAGAAAATTGCGGTACTCGGTTTTGCTTTTAAGAAAGACACCAATGATACGCGCGAGTCCGCGGCGATTAATATTTGCCGGAGTCTTTTAGCGGAGCAGGCCCAGGTATGTGTTTATGATCCCAAGGTTCCGGCCCATGAAATCACGGCTGATACGCTGGGTCAGGGGGGAGCTAACTCGCGTCTCACCGTAGCGGCAGATGCTTATGCTGCTTGTGCGGGGGCGCATGCCATCGCGATCGTGACCGAGTGGGATGAATTCAAGACGCTCGATTACGCGAAAATTTTTGCCGCCATGCCGAAGCCGGCTTTTATTTATGATGGCCGCAATATTCTCGATCTAGCCGCGCTGCGGAAAATCGGTTTTCGCGCGGCTGGGATCGGCAAGCCTTAAAGACCAGTGGCTAGCGCGGTGCGCGGTGGCGTTTGGTGAATCTGCGCCGACCATTTTTTATAAGCTGGCGCTTCGTGCTGAAAGGCATCGGGCGCAGCGGTGGCGGTGAAATAATCACCGTCGCCCAGCGTGGGGAAAATTTTGCTGAGATCGTAGCTGCAATTGGCGGCGGAGTGGGGCGGAAGGGCCCAGGCGCGAAAATTTTCGGGCGTAAGCCATTCGCCTAAGGGGAGGGCGGCGGCAGGCAGCCGTTGTAAGGGGGCTAGTTCACCGGCCGTGTTGATGGGCTGATAATGCCAGGTGTCGCGACGCGCATCAGCAATAACGCTGAAGCTGCGGCCGGGCGCCTGCGCCCAGGCGTGGCGCGCCGCGATTGCTAGGCTCTGGTAAGTATAAATGGGCTGGGGGGCGATTATTTGCCAGGTGCGTAGCGCCATGGCGATGGTACGAGTGCCTAACATGGAGCCAGGCCCGGCGCAAAAAACGAAGGCGCGGATATCGCTGAGAGAACAGTTCGCCCGTTGCAGCAGGCTTTCCGTTGCGATAAAAATCGCGGTGCCAGCTTCTTCGGAGGCTTGGGACCAGAGCGCCGGCGCCGTTGGGCTAAGGATGCCGACCTGCGTGCAGGTTGACGCCGCATCGAGGACGAGGAGGCGACCGTGATTGCTCAAAAGCTGTGGAAGTGAAGGCATTACGGGAAAGCTACCTTGGGCGAGCACGTGGAAATGTCGACTTTGGTTTCTCCATTTAAGCGATTTGGAATCTGGCATTGACCGTGCGCGGAGGGGTGACCTAGCTTGGCCGGTTTACCGCTTCAAATCCTCCTATTTTAAACACCGTGAACGTTCAAATTACCGATATCAACGAGACCCGCAAAGCGCTGACTGTCACCCTCGATAAGAGCGAGGTTGACGGTGAATATAACGCCGTCTTGGCCGATTTTACCCGGCAAGTCAGTCTCCCTGGCTTTCGTCCCGGCAAGGCGCCTGCGGCGATCGTCGCCAAGCGCTTCGGTAAAGAGCTGAAGGATGAGTTTAAGCAGAAGGTTATCGGTAAAGCTTACCGCGACGGTCTGGAGCAGTCTAAACTTGAGGTGCTATCGCTCGTCGATGTGGAGGCGGGCGTGATTGAGGCCGGCCTCTCCGCGGCCATCAAGTTGACTGTGGATATTCGTCCTGAATTTGTACTGCCGGATTATAGCGGTCTGAAGACAGAGGTTCAGTCAACTGAGCCCACTGAAGCCGAGATCGATACCGTGATTGAGAGCCTCCGGGCTGAACGGGCTGATTTTAAAGTAGCCGATCGGGCGGCCGCCAAGGGCGACTATGTGCGCTTTGGCTATGAGGGCACCTTGGATGGGCAACCGTTGACCGCGCTGGTGGCGGATAAAACAATTTATGCGAGCGCCCCGCAAACTTGGGAAGAAGTCGAGGGGGTCAACGATGGGTTGCTCCCTGGTATGTCCACCCAGATCGCTGGGCTAAAGGCGACGCATAAGAAGACTGTCACGATTACCTTCCCGGCTGAATTTGCCCCCGTACCCGCCCTCGCTGGAAAAGCGGTTGCTTATGCTATTGAGGTGCAGGAAGTCCGGGAGCGCGTGTTGCCCGCAATGGACGAGGCTTTTTTTAAGCAGCATCAAGTGGATGATCTCCCCGGTTTAAAAACCCAGGTTACCACCAACTTGAAGATGCGCAAAGAGCATGAAAATCGCGCCGCGCAGCGTCGGCAGGTGACCGATGCAATTACCGCGCAGGCTAATTTCCCCGTGCCAGATAGCTTGATCGCATCCGAGCGTGATGGGGTGCTTCGTCAATTTATTGAAGAGAATATGCGCCGCGGCGTGCCGCAGGAGCAGTTTGAGAAAAATAAGCAGGAACTCCATGATAGCGCGACCAAGGCAGCGGTCTCGCGGGTTAAGGTGCAGCTCATCCTCGCCAAAATCGCCGCGGCGGAGAAAATTAAAGTCGATGAAAAGGATTTCAATAATTGGCTCATGCGCGAAGCGATGCGGGGTGGTCAGCGTCCGGACAAACTCATGAAGGATCTCGGTAAGGATCGGGAGCAACTGCGCGCGATTCAGCAGCAGATCATGTTCGACAAGGCCCTTGATTTTCTGGTCTCCAAGGCTAGCGTCACTACCGCAACCGCAAAAGCATGAGCTACTACGTTCCCATCGTTATTGAAAACACTGGCCGCGGTGAATCGCGGATGGATATCTATTCCCGCCTACTCAAGGACCGGATTGTTTTTATCGGCACGCCGATCGATGACGATGTCGCCAATGTAGTCATTGCCCAATTTCTTTTCCTCCAAATGGAGGATCCAAAAAAAGACATCCACCTCTACATCAACTCACCTGGTGGCGTGGTAACGGGGGGTATGGCCATCTATGATACGATGAATTTTTTGCAGTGTGACATTGTCACTTACTGCATTGGGATGGCGGCGAGCATGAGCACGATTTTGCTCGCCGCTGGGACCAAGGGTAAACGCTTCGCTCTCCCGAATAGTCGCGTGATGATTCATCAACCCTCGGGTGGGGCGGGTGGTCAGGCCGCGGACATCGCTATTCAGGCCAAGGAAATTCTCCGTTGGCGGAAAACTCTCAATGAAACCATCGCCAAGCACACCGGCAAAACGGCCGACCAAGTGGGCATTGACTCCGACCGTGATTATTATTTAAGCGCGGAAGAGGCTAAGACTTATGGCATTGTTGACCATGTAGTTGCGTCGACGCGTGATGCTCAAAAAATTGCTCAAACGACGGCTGCCCAGCCCTGATTTAGGACGGGAAAAGCCCTCGACTAACGCTGCTGCCGAGACGATATAACTGCTCATGGCCAAATCATCGCGCGTCACCCTTTGCTCGTTCTGCGGCAAATCGCAGGCGGAAGTCCGCAAGATCATCGCGGGCCCAGGGGTTTATATTTGTGATGCTTGCGTCAACGTCTGTAAGACGATCATTGATCGCGAAGTTAAAGAAACGGCTGCGGCTGCCGGACCAGCTGAAGGTGCCCCGAAGCCCGCTTTCCGTCTCATCAAGCCGGCCGATATCAGGAAAGTTCTCGATGATCACGTGATCGGTCAGGAACACGCGAAGAAGGTTCTCTCGGTCGCGGTCTATAATCACTATAAGCGCCTTAATTTCGATCCCGCGGCGCAACCCTTACTGACGGCGGAGTTCAGCGAGGTGGAAGTGGAGAAGAGCAATATTCTCTTGGTCGGACCGACCGGCTCGGGCAAGACGCTCCTCGCTCGTTCGCTGGCGCGAATCTTAGATGTTCCTTTTGCGATTTCTGATGCGACGACGCTGACCGAGGCTGGTTACGTCGGGGAGGATGTCGAAAATGTGGTGCTGCGTTTATTGCAGTCGGCTAATTACGACGTGAAGAAAGCCGAGTGTGGCATTATCTATATCGACGAGATCGATAAGATTCGCCGCACCACCGAAAATGTCTCCATCACCCGCGACGTTTCCGGCGAGGGGGTGCAACAAGCTTTACTCAAGGTGCTGGAAGGCACGACCTGCAACGTTCCGCCGCAAGGTGGCCGGAAGCATCCGAACCAAGAATATATTCAGGTTAACACCGCCAATATTCTCTTTATTTGCGGCGGCGCTTTTGTCGGGCTCGATGAGGTGATCAAGAAGCGCTTGGGCCAGCGTTCCCTCGGTTTCCATATCAACGCCAAGGATCATCAGCTGACGCCTGACGAGATGATGCGGGGGGTGGCGCCAGAGGATTTGATTCGCTTCGGAATGATTCCTGAATTCATCGGCCGCTTGCCGGTGGTTTCAGTGCTCGATCAGTTGAAGATCGCCGATTTAGAGAAAGTGCTGCTGCTGACGAAAAATTCGATGGTGAAGCAGTACTCCAAGCTTTTTGCCATGGATGGCGTGCAGCTTAAGTTTACGCGCGACGCGCTCCGGGCCATTGCGCAGCGGGCGATTGAACTCAAGACTGGCGCACGCGCTTTGCGGGCGATCTTAGAGAAATTGATGCTGGACGTCATGTACGACCTGCCGCAACGCGAAGATATTGCGGAAGTTATCATTGACCAAGCGGTCGTCGAAGGTCGCAAAAAGCCGCAGTTAGTAAAAATAGTGCGACCGGCGGCCTCCTCTCGGGGTAAAGACGCCGCCTAAGGTTGGCTTTGCCAGGTAGTGCAGTTGACCCGTACCTTCAGCCCTCGGGGCTATCGCGCCGCGCGTCCCGCTCCTAGCGGAGTGAGCTTGGCCCCAGCGATAATTAATAGCTCGGACGGGATAGCCTAAACTCCGCGAAGAGGATTACCAATAAAAGCTCTCGTCCTTGCTGATTGATTTAGCAAAGGCGACGAAGAGCTTCACGCAGTTTTCCACATCCGCGAGGTCGACCACCTCGCTCGGGGTATGCATGTAGCGGAGAGGAATGGAGACCAACCCGCAGGCGACGCCGCCGCGGGCCATCTGGATGGCACGCGCATCGGTTCCGGTCGGACGTGGGTCGGCATCAAATTGGATCGTGATTTTAGCTTTCTTCGCGCACGCCACGAGTCGCGCATAAACCTTCGGATTGATATTGGGGCCGCGGCAAATGATAGGACCGCCGCCAAGCTTGGTTTCCCCGTGTTTGCGTGGGTCGCAATCCGGGTGATCGGTGGCATGGCCTACATCGACGGCGAGTGCGATTTGTGGATCAACCGCAAAGGCGGAGGTTTGGGCGCCTCGGACGCCGATTTCTTCTTGGGTGGTCGCGACCGACACAACTTTGGCGTTCAGTTTCGCTTTTTCGCGAGCCAGTCGGATCAAGGCTTCGCCGACGATGTAGGCGCCGACTTTGTTGTCGAAGGCGCGCGCGGTGCCGATGCTGCCATGGATAAGTTCAAATTCGTGATCGTAAGTGGCCACATCGCCAATCGCCACGCGACGGAGGGCCTCTGCTTTTGTGCGCGCGCCGAGATCGATCCAGATTTCATGAATCTCCGGAACTTTCTTCCGATCGGCCTCTTCCATTAAATGGATGGCGCGTTTTCCCGTTACGCCTTTCACCGAGCCCGCGGCCGTTTGAATAATGACGCGTCGCCCCGAGATGATGCTCCGGTCGTGACCACCAATGGTGTCGAAGTAGAGGTAACCATCTTTGTTGATGTAGGTGATGATCAGGCCGAGTTCATCCATGTGACCGGAGAACATTAAGGTGGGGCCGCCTGTTTTATTGAGGGTAGCCAAGCGGCAGCCGAGTGCATCATGGGCATAAGTGTCGGCGTGAGGTTTGACGTACTTGTCGTAAACCGCTTGGGCTTGAGCCTCCGCGCCGGACGGCGACTTAGCTTTTAATAATTCAACGAGAAATTCAGGGGCTTGGTAGTCTGGCATGGGAGAGTTGTTAGTGGGATAGATTCATCGAGTAAAATAAATAGCAGCGCAGGGTATTTAGCGGGCTCACCGCGCCAGCTGCTCGACGATTTCCTCGAGGGGATAGGTAATGATCTCGGCGAGAGTTGGATGATACCACGGGGCACGGAGCATGGCGTGGACCGTTGCGCGCATAGCTAGCGGGGTGGAAAAGCAGTGGATCAGTTCGCCCGCATCTTTACCGACGATCTCCGCCCCGAGGATTCGGCCGCGCTTGGGCTCGGCCAGTACCTTCACATAGCCATAATTTGCCTCCATGAGGATGGATTTACCGTGGTCGTTGAAGGGGTAGGTGGCGCTGAGATATTTCACTTTACGCTTTTTCAGATCGCGCTCCAGCACGCCAATGGTGGCCAACTGGGGATCAGTAAAGACGACGCTGAGGAGGAGAGAGAAATCAACGGGCTGGAGGCCTTTAACTCGAGCGGCGTGGCGCGCGGCTAATTCAGCCTGGGCGATGGCAATATGTACAATTTCCGCCGGCCCTGAGCAATCGCCGGCCGCGTAAATATGTGCGGCAGTGCTCTGCTGCCAGCGATTGATGATGACTTGGCCACTGGGGAGCGTTTTGACGCCGGCTGCAGCGAGGCCCAGGCCGGCCGTGTTGGGTTCACGACCGAGGGCGTTAAAGCAATGATCAGCGCGGCGCGTGATTTTTTTGCCCGCTTGGAGAAAAGTGACCGTGAAGCCGCGTTTATCTTGGCGAATGTGCTGCAATTGCGTGTTCGTGAATAGTCGGATGCCTTCAGCCACTAAAGCTTGCGCGACCACCTGAGCCGACTCCGCTGAGCAGTCGCGTAGAATATGGGGACTCCGTTGGATCATGGTGACCTGACTGCCGATACGGCGCAAAAATTGGGCCAGCTCGCAGGCCACGATCCCGCCCCCCAGCACCAAGACGCTCTTCGGCACGAAATCGAGCTCGAGTACCTCGTCGCTACTCCAGCAATTGACGTCGGCTAATCCGGCAATCGCGGGCACACTCACTTTCGAGCCGGTGCCGAGCAGAAATTTTTTCCCGCGAAGCTGACGGCCGTCGGCTAATTGCAAAGTGTGGGAGTCGATAAAAGTCGCCGTCGTTTGATAGAGGTCATACCGGCCTGATTTTAGGGCCTGCTGGCGATAATGAGCAAATTCCCCGATGATTTTAATTTTCCGCGCGTGCACTGCTTTCATGTCGGCGCTCGCTCCGGTAATTTTAAGGCCGAAGCGTTTGGCGTGCTGGGCCTGGTGGAGTACTTCCGCGGCGTAAATGAGAGTTTTAGAGGGCATGCAGCCCCGCAAAATGCAGAGCCCGCCAAGTTGTGGGGCGCCATCAATGATGGCCACCTTCAGGCCGAGCCCAGTCGCTACGCGGGCGGCATTAAAGCCGGCACTGCCGCCACCAATGCAGATAAAGTCGTATGTTTTCAAGGAGAGGAACCCGGCGCCGCGAGAGTCGCGGCGCCACGTTTCACCAACATACTGATTCTGGGTTGCCGCGCAATCCGGAGATTTATCCCCGTAACGGCCTTGGTTTCATAATCTAGATCGAATCCGTGCTTAGCCGTGGTGACATCGGTTGGTGGGATGGAGGAGTTTAGTTTTAAGCCAATTGCGGCCCTTGAGAATTTGCGAAGGAGCAACGCTCGCTCGAGGAAGAGGGCTTATCGATGCAGTTAATTCGCATTATCGAATTAGGTTGGGTTGCTTTGATCCGGTCGCATTTTGGCGCTCATGCATCTCGCCGGAAAGCGACTGGTTATCTTCGGTTGCGGTTATGTGGGGTCAGCGGTGGCTCGAACCGCGCTCGCGGCGGGAGCGCAGGTTGCAGCCGTCACGCGCAACGCCGAGAAAGCGGCCGCCTTGCGAGCGGAGGGTTTAGCCTCGGTCGTGGTAGCCGAATTGGCTTCGTCTGACTGGCATCGTCAGATCACGCCTGGGGCCGATTTTGTGGTCAACTGCGTGAGCGCCAGTGCGCCGGGCATCGCGGGCTATCGGCAATCTTATGTCGCCGGCCAAGCGTCCATCCTCGCTTGGGCGCAGACAGGGCGAGTCCCCGTGGGTACGTTGATTTATACCAGCAGCACTTCCGTTTATCCTCAAGGTGGTGGCGCCGTTGTGGATGAAACAGCTACCACCGTCGGAGCATCGCCGACTGGGGCTATTATCAGAGAGTCAGAAATTATTTTGGAGCAGGCCTCCGCCTTAGCCTGTCGCCGCTGGTTTATACTTCGTCTGGCAGGAATTTATGGTCCGGGTCGGCATCACTTGCTCGACCAACTGCAAGCCGGCGCGACCGTGTTCAGCGGGTCGGGGGTGTCGTCTTTGAATTTGATTCACCGAGATGATATCGTGTCAGCGATCATGGCGGGCCTGGAGGCGCCGGCCGTTTTTGGTAATGAAATTTTTAATGTGACAGATAACCATCCTGCTCGCCGAGCTGAGGTGGGGGCGTGGTTAGCCACGCAGCTGGGCCGGGCCGCGCCCATATTTGATGGCACTTTGCAGACACTGCGGGGAGGCGGGCTGACGCCTGATCGTCAAATCAGTAGCCAAAAAATCCAGCAGAGGCTCGGTTGGCAGCCGCAATTTCCTGACTATCGGGCTGGCTATCGCGCCATTCTCGGTCGCCCTTGAGGCAAATTTTGCTCCGGGCCGCAGGGGACGGAAGGCGGGGCTAATTTTTTTAGGAAATTTTGCGTGATTAGTGTCTATTAGTCTTCATTAGTTGGCCTCACTTAATTCAACCCCCTCACACTATGGCCGGCGTAGGCACTCTCCTCAAACAAGCTCAGAAAATGCAAAAGCAGATCGAGTCGATGCAAGCATCGCTCGAAGCGCAGATCATCGATGTTTCCAGCGGTGGGGGCGCCGTGCAGATTAAGATTAACGGAGCCGGCAAATTTCAAGCGTTCACGTTGGACGCCGACTTCCTCCAGGAGGATAAGAAATTTATTGAGGAAACTATTTTGCAGGCGGTGCAGGAAGCCGCGCTGAAGTCCAAGGCCCGCCATGAGGCCGAGATGCAGAAAATTTCTACCGGTTTTCAGCTGCCGGGGGTGCTTTGATTTTAACTGAACGATTTTTGAGCCAAATGTTTGGCGTCGCTCCACTCGCTGATATCTCTCTGGAAGTTTTAAGCACCCCATGACCCCCGCGCTCGAGATTTTGCAGAAGCAATTAAAGCAGTTGCCTGGCATCGGTTTTCGTTCGGCCGAGCGCATTGCCTTACACTTGTTGGTGGAAAAGCCGGCCCGTTTACCGGAGTTGGTGGCCGCGCTCGAAGTTGCGGCCAAAAATGTCCGCCGTTGCACGCTCTGCGGTAATCTCTCCGAAGAAGAGTTATGTCCCATCTGCGCCCACGACCAACGCCGTAACGGTCAGGTGTGTGTGGTGGAATATGTGCAGGATCTCGCCGCGATTGAGCGTTCGGGGGCTTATCGGGGGCGCTATCACGTCTTGCACGGCAAACTCTCGCCGCTGCGCGGCGTGGCTCCCGAGGATTTGAATTTTGCGGCTTTATTTGCACGGATCGCCGCGGGGGAGGTGAGCGAAGTTATTTTAGCTTTGTCCAACGACGTCGAAGGCGAAGCTACCTGCCATTACCTCTTGGCGCGGCTGCCGGCCGCCGGAGTGAAGGTGACGCGGATTGGGTTCGGGTTGCCGAGTGGGAGTGGCGTGCTCTACGCCGATGCGGTAACGCTGAAAAGCGCTCTCGATGGGCGGCGTGATTATTCGTGATTGCCGTCAGGCTTTTTTCCGCTTCTGGTCTCGACCGCAAGTTGCGGGCGTAGTATATCGGTATTATGCGTGCTTCCCAAGCATGAGAGGAGGGTTCGACTCCCTCCGCCCGCACCAATTCCAACCCCAAAATCCATATGAAGTTCTCTAAAATCCTGTTAGTTGTCGCGGCACTCTTCGGTGCTAGCTTTGCTTCCGCTGCAGATGCTCCGGTCTCACAAAAAGCTAAGTGTGACTTGAAGGCTGAAAAAGCTGGTAAGGTCTGCGATCACGCCTGCTGTGTTGCGGCAGCTAAAGAAGGCAAAAATTGCGAGAAATGCGGCGGCACCAATATCGCCGCAGCCAAGCACTAAATTCTGGTAAATTTCCCGCTTGCGAGCCGCGACCTCTCGAGGTGGCGGCTTTTTTATACCCAAAGCCCAAGGCGGCATAACATTATCGCCGGTTATTTTAACTGGATCGGCTACGGGCTGTCATTCTTAGCCTAAAGATCAGCGGGGCCCATTCGCGGCAACTGGGATGCGCCGGCAGCGATCTTGCACGCGGCGAGCGATATCAGCGGGCGCGAGGTTGTAGGCGGCGCGGAGAATCGCGACATTGCTGCCATGCTCCACAAATTTATCGGGCCACCCGATGCGTTCGACGGGGGTCAAGCAATCAGCTTCCTGCAATGCTTCCAGCACGGCGCTACCAAAACCGCCCGCGAGTACATGGTCTTCCATCGTCACAATCAGGGAAACCGCGGCGGCCTGCTTGAGTAATAACGGGCGGTCGAGTGGTTTGATAAAGCGGGCATTAACCACGCCGACTGACCAGCCCTCCTCGCGCGCGAGTTGGTCGGCGAGTTGAAGCGCATCGGGAACCATAGAACCGAGGGCCCAGATGATGAGTTGCGTGCCTTCGCGCAATACTTCCGCCTGCCCGATCGTCAGCTGGGCGGGGGCGGCTTTAATGGTCGCTCCGGGACCGGCGCCACGCGGGTAGCGGATGAAACCCGGTCCGGGCAGGTGCAGCGCGGTGTGCAGCATATCAACAAATTCATCTTCATCCTTCGGCTGCATGACCGTGGCGTTGGGAATGCAGCGCAAGTAGGCGAGGTCAAACAGCCCGTGGTGGGTGGGGCCGTCATTGGGCGAGAGCCCGGCCCGATCGAGGCAAAAAGTGACGGGCAGATTTTGCAGGCACACATCGTGAATCACTTGGTCGTAGGCGCGCTGCAGAAAGGTAGAGTAAATGGCGCAGACGGGGCGAAAGCCCTTGGTGGCGAGGCCGGCGGCAAAAAGCACGGCGTGTTCTTCCGCAATCCCGACATCAAAAAACTGCGCCGGCACTGCTTCGGCGAGGCGTGACAATCCTGTGCCGCTCGGCATCGCGCCGGTGATGCCTAATATTTTGGGGTTAGCTTGCGCGAAGCGCGTGAGGGCGGCGCCGAAAACATCTTGATAATTCAGTGGCGTGCCGGTCGCCGTTAGGATGCTTTGCCCTGATCCTGGATGGTAGGGAGCCGCGCCGTGAAATTTTTCGGGATGCTCGAGCGCCGCCTCGAGGCCCTTGCCCTTTTTCGTGAGCACGTGAATAAGAACAGGAACATCGCAGTGTTTGGCGAATTCTAGATTCTTGCGCAACGCGTCCAAATCGTGCCCGTCGACCGGCCCGAGATAGCGGAGGCCGAATTTTTCAAACAGCGATGACTCGACGAAAAAGTCCTTCGTTTCGCGTTTCCACTTAGTGTAGACGCGATTCATTTTCGCGCCGGCGGGGAAGCTTTTGAAGAAAGCTTCCACGTCGTGGTGCAATTTATTGTAAGTCGGATTGGTGCTGATGACGTTTAGGTAGCTGGAAATAGCACCGACATTCTTGGCGATGGACCATTCGTTATCATTGAGAATGACGATCAAGCGCTGGGTTGAGCTCACGACATTATTGAGGGCTTCGAGCGTGATCCCGCAGGTGAAGGCGGCGTCACCGCAGACGGCGACAACGTGTTCGGGCGAACCGCGTAAATCTCGCGCGGTGGCCATCCCGAGAGCAGCCGAAAGCGCGGTGCCGGCATGGCCAGCGCCGAAGGCATCATGGGGGCTTTCGGCCCGGTAGAGGAAACCGGAGGCGCCGCCACTCTTGCGGAGTTGGTGAAAAAATTCGCCCTGGCGCCCCGTGAGCAATTTATGCACGTAGCCTTGGTGAGCGACATCGAAGACGAATTGATCGGTCGGCGTATCGAAGACGCGATGGAGTACGATGGTGAGCTCAACGACCCCGAGGTTAGGGCCGATGTGGCCGCCATTTTTGGCGGTGACGGCAATCAATTCGGCGCGAATCTCCTGCGCTAGTTGCGGCAGTTGGTCAGCGCGGAGCGCTTTGACATCAGCCGGTCCGGCGATGTGTGAGAGGAGGGTGGGAACGGTCGGAGAAGTGCTCATCAGATCAGCGGAGGCTCGGTGCCCTTATTCCGTCGTACTCGCGGTTAGAGATTCGAAGGCCGCTGAGCCATCCTTCTGTTTTTTCAATTTCTCGATTTTTAGCTCGGCATCCTTTAACCGGCTTTCACACACCTTGAGTAACTTGCTGCCCTCTTCGTACTGGGCCAATAGTTCAGCCAGCGGAACTTCGCCTTGTTCCATCGCATCAACGATGGCTTCAAGCTTGGTGAGGGCAGTTTCGAAACTAAGTTTAGCAGTTTTATCGGAATCCACGTCGTCAAGATGCGCGGGGTGTGGGTGATTTCAACCAATCTTTGTGTCGCCAAAATCAGCCGGTGGGGCGGTGTGGGGGTCCGATGCTTAAGGCTGGCGCGGTCTCCCAAAGCTGTTCTCCATCAGGGATGACTTGGTTATTTTGGTTGGTGGGGGCCCTCATAATTTTACGGCTGAGCGCACAACTCGTGTTGGAGGCGATGAATCGCGCGGAAGCGCAGCGGCACGTCCAGCAGTGTCCCCCCGCGCTAGCCGCGGTGATGGATGCCGCGACTTATGCTAAATCAGTCGAATACACGCTCGCCAAAAGCCGCTTCAGTGCCGTTGAGACAGTTTATGATAGCCTGATGCTTGGGCTGATCTTAGGCAGCGGTGCCTTGCCGTGGTTTTGGGAGAAATTTAACGCTCTCGCGCCTGGGGCCGCGTGGAGTGGAGCACTTTTTCTCATCGGCACGATGCTGCTGCTCGGTCTGCCGGGCTTGCCGTTCGAGTGGTGGTCACAATTTCGGCTCGAGGCGAAATTTGGCTTCAATCAGAGTACGCTCCGTCTTTGGGTGACGGATCAACTCAAGTCTTGGCTCTTGGGTTTCGCCATCGGGTTTCCGTTGTTGTGGGCCTTGCTCGCCTTGGTCGGTTGGGTGGGGGCGCATTGGTGGATCTGGGGTTTTGCCCTCTTGTTCAGTTTTCAGCTCCTCATGTTTGTGCTCTACCCGAAGCTGATTATGCCGCTTTTTAATAAGCTGACGCCCTTACCGGAAGGTGAAGCCCGCACGCGGTTGATGGCTTTGGCTAATCGCACGGGTTTTCTTTGCCAGACGATTGAAGTCATGGATGGCTCCAAGCGCTCCGCCCATTCCAACGCTTTCTTTACCGGCTTTGGCCGTTTTCGCCGCATTGTATTATTTGATACGTTGATGGCCCAACTCGGGCAGGCGGAGATTGAGGCCGTGTTGGCGCATGAGATTGGTCACTATAAACGCGGCCATATCCCCAAGCGCTTAGTGACGATGGCGCTGATGCAGTTGGGGGCGTTTGCGGCGATCGCTGGGCTCGCCAACGCGGCGTGGTTTAATACGGCTTTCAATCTCCCCGCGGGTGTCCTCGCACCGACCTTTTTGCTTTTCAGTTTACTGAGTGGGTTAGTGACCTTCTGGTTTTCGCCCATCAGTCACTGGGTCTCGCGTCAGCACGAATATGAGGCGGATGCCTTTGCCAAAGACGCCATGGGCGACGCCGCGCCGCTCGTTGGGGCACTGCGTAAGATGTCGCAAAAAAATCTTTCTAACCTCACGCCACACCCGCTCTACAGCGCGGTGTATTACTCGCATCCCACTTTGGTGGAGCGGGAGCGGGCGCTGCAGGAGTGAAATAATGATGGGGCCAGCAAAAATAAAAAAATGGCCGTGCGCCGCTCATCCTCGATTTTTTGTGACGCCGGCGCTCAGGTGCTAGTCCCGCGCTCGCTCTGGCGGGGATACTTTGTCGCGCTCAATTTAAGTTGGCTGGGCGCGGGGGTACTGGGGTCAGCCGCACTGACGGTCGCCACATATAACGTAGAGAATTACTTGATCGCGGACCGTTTAGTGGACGGAGTTTTCCGTTCCGCCTACCCTAAACCGGAAAAAGAAAAGGCGGCATTGCGTCAGGTAATTGCGGCGCTCGCCCCCGATATTCTCGCGCTTGCTGAAATGGGTGGGGCGCCTTTCTTGGCGGATTTTCAACGCGAACTTAAGCAGGCCGGACAACATTATCCTTATACCGCGCTGGTCGCGGCCGCGGATCCTGATCGGCATGTCGCAATCTTATCCAAGGTGCCTTTTAAGGAAGTCCGACGTTATAGCGCCGTTCCCCTTACTTATTTTAAACAGCCCGCCAAGGTAAAGCGTGGTATGCTTGAGGTGGTAATCGCGACTGAGGCCGGTGATTGCTCGATTTTCCTGGTGCATTTAAAGAGTCGCTACACGGAGCGTCAGGATGACCCCCAGAGTGCGTTGCTGCGGGCGGCGGAAGCGGAGGCGGTGCGGGATTTGGTCTTGGCGCGCCACCCTGATCCGGCTGCGGCCAAATTTCTGGTCTGCGGAGATTGGAATGATACTCGCGATAGTCGCCCGGTGCGCGCTTTGCAGAAACGCGGCCGCACCGTGATCGGCGAATTGCTGCGCGCGAGTGATTCGCGCGGGGAGACCTGGACCCATTATTATCGACGCGAAGATAGCTACAGTCGGATCGACTACATGCTCGTTTCCCCAGCCCTCCGGCCTTACGTGATCGGTGCTGGAGCGACGATCGGCGATGGCCCTGGGGTAGCTGGCGCGAGCGATCACCGGCCGGTCTTGGTGCAACTCAAGCTCGAGCCCGTGCGTAAAGATTCTGTCAGTGGTGCGCCGGGCCAAGGTGGCGGATAAATACGGCGATAAAAAAAGCGCGCCAAGCGAGGCGCGCTTGAAAAGAAGCCTCGGCGCCAAGCCGAGGTTAAGGCGGGTTTTATTTGGCCGTGACGTTCACGGTAATGGCGCTTTCGCCGGCGCTGCTCTTGAAGAAGAGCGAGCCACTGCCTGGGTTGCCACCTTGGATCATGACGGTGACGCTGGTCTGGCCGGCGCCGACCATGACTTCAGGCATGACCACGCTGGCGGGAACATCGGTGGTGACATCAATCAGCATACCACCACCGGGAGCGGGGGTGGGGATGGTGAAGGTGAGCGCCTGTTGTTCCCCCGAGCGCAGCACGATGGCTGACGGGGATACTTGAAAATTGATGGCATCGACGCGGAAGCTGCCCGCGTCAAGATTGGCGCCAGCGCCAACGACACTGAGCTTGTAGCTGCGACCAGCATCAACGGCGGGGACGAAAAAGCTGAGCGCGCTGGGCGATTCGAAGACGGTGCGGGTGGGGACTTGGTCAAAATAGACGACGTCCTGCGGAGTAAAACCGGCGCCAAGTACGCTGACGCGGGAGCCGACGGGGGCGCGGGTTGCTTCCGAACGAATAATATACCGGCTCATGATTTTCATCGTTTGGAGCGCGGTATAAACCTCGTTGGACTGCGCGCTGGTCTGATGCTCGATCATGTAGTTACAGATAAAGTAATAAGAAGCTCCGGCGCGACCGGCGGGGATCTGATAGTCGAATTCCCAAATATCGGCTCCGACCGAATTTTTGGTCATGGGATAGCTGGTGCTATCGATGATAATCCGCGGGGCAATGCTGGCGCGATCGATGCGCTTAGAATCGGGCCGGAAGCTCGCGGTGATCGTATAGATCTGGGAGGGATTTTGTGGGACGGTTTCCGGCGTCAGGTTCGTGATCGTGAGATTGCAGCCGGTCAGCACCAGCAGCCCGAGGGCGGCGGCGAGGGCGGAAAAAAATCTGCTCGCGTGAAGGAAGGGAGTCTTATGCATTTGTTTTATAGATAGCCGAGGCCACGTAGGCTGTTGGCAGGTCGTAAATTGACAACTTTCATAATGGTCGAGTTCCCCTCAGGGCAAGAAAAAGCGCAGCCGATATTGCCGCCCCCGTCCCCGTCACCGCTGGGCGTCTATATCCATGTCCCGTTTTGTGCGACTACTTGCGACTTTTGTGCATTTTATCAGACCGTACCCAAAGGTGATGCGGTGCGCCGATATCTTGATGGGGTAGAGATGGAAGCAGGCCTAGTGGCGTGGCAGGGGCGGCGCATCAGCACGGCTTTTTGGGGCGGGGGCACGCCCGGCTTATTGCGTCCGGCTGAGATCGAGCAATTAGGTCGCACGATGTTGCGGGGCGGCGAGGCGCCCGCGGAGTGGTCGGTGGAACTGGCTCCTGCCACCGTGACCGAAGATCGGCTCGCGGTGTTGCATGCACTCGGGGTTACGCGAATTTCGCTGGGAGTACAAAGTTTTCGATCTGATCTGCTTGATGCTTTGGGCCGGCAGCACACGCCGGCCCAAATTTATCGAGCTTACGACCTGATTCGTGCGCGGGGTTTTGCCAGCGTTAATCTTGATCTGATGTTTGCGTTGCCCGGGCAGACCGAAACTCAATGGCGGGGCGATCTCGATGAGGCGCTCCGTCTCGCGCCGGATCATCTGTCCACCTACTGTTTAACTTTTGAGGAAGACACCGCGCTCTGGGTTAAATTATCACAGGGCAAGGTGAAGTTGGACGTCGAGAAGGAAGCCGCGTTTTATCAACACACGTGGGATTATCTGCGTGCGGCGGGCTATGCTCAGTACGAGGTGTCCAATTTTTCGCGCCCGGGGCAGGTCTGCCAGCACAATCTAAACACGTGGAATATGTATGAGTGGGTCGGGCTGGGGCCTTCGGCGGCTTCGCAGGATATTGGTTGGCGGAGCAGTAATCCGGCCGATCTCGCTCAGTGGTTGGCTGACGTGGGGCGGAGGCAACGGGCGACCAGTGATCGCGTCGCTTTGACGCCCGATTTGCTGGCCGCGGATGCGGTAATTTTTGGTCTGCGGATGAATGCCGGCGTCTCGCTGCCGCATTTACAACGTCGCTTTCCGGCGGCGCCGTGGGCGCAGTTGCACGATGCGTTGCCCGAATTTATGGCCGGGGGATTGCTGGAGGCAACGGTGGCCGGACAAATTAGCCTGACGGACCGCGGTCGCTTACTCGCTGATGCGATAGGCGCGGAAATCCTTGAAGCTTTTGCCGCTTCCGTAAAAACATCATCGCCATGATCTCTCGCTATCCACGATTTCTCGGGCTAGTTTTGCTGCTGGTGGTTGGCGTGGTTGGGTGCCAGTCCCCAAGGCCAGTGGCCCCACCACTGGTGGCGCGATTTTTTCTCGAAGTCCGGCCGGGTGAAGGCGGCGTGCCACTGACGCTGCCGGTGAGCGGAGTGCTGATCACGGTTAATGCGAAACCCGTGATCGTCGAAAACGACATCGTCAACGCCGAGATCGCGCAAGTGGATCTAGGGCCCTGTCTGCTGCTCGAGCTTACCCCTGCCGCGAGCCGCGATCTCTATCGATTGTCGGTCGCCCAGCACGGGCAGCGTCTCGTGTTGGTCTTAAATGATGTGCCGGTAGGGGCGCGGCGGCTCGAGCCGAAGATGGCGGCAGATGGAATATTGATTTTTATTGAGACGCCGGCGACTGATTTGGCCGAGCAAGTGGCTCGGCTCAAGCGTACCTCAAATGCGATCACGGCGGCGGCGCGATCAGCCCCTTGAGTCATGATCGAGCTATGGTTTAGGGCTAAATTCAGAGTGACCTCGGTCGGGTGGCTTCGGCGGGCCGCTGCTAGCCGCCGCTGTTTGCTCGGACTCAGTTTTTTTGTGGCACCATTTAGTTTTGCGCAACGCTTGGAGCTGACTTGGCCGACTCCCAATCGAGCTTGGGCGCAAGGTCGCAGTAGCGCGGCTTGGGTACAGCCCACGGTGTCGGGCGATCCGGAGTCCGGTCTTTTTGGCTGTGTGCGGAGTGCTGGTGGGCAATTTCACGAAGGGCTCGATATTAAACCCGTGGGTCGCGATGCGCGCGGTGAGCCCACCGATAAGATTTTTGCCGCTCTACCCGGGGTGGTGCGCTATCTCAGCATCAAGCCCCGGGAAAGTAATTACGGTCGCTATATTGTCATCGAGCATCCGGGCGTAACGCCGGCGGTTTTTACTCTTTATGCCCATCTGGCTAAAATTGAACCGGGCGTTGGGGTGGGTAGCCACGTCCAGCTGGGGCAGGTGATTGCGACGATGGGGCACAGTGCCGGGGGTGGGGGCATTCCGGCGGAGCGGGCGCATCTGCATTTTGAGATCGGGCTGATGGCAACGACTAATTTTTCGTCTTGGTATGCTTGGAAAAAATTCGGCAGTACCAACGAGCACGGACTGTGGAACGGCATGAATTTAATGGGCCTCGATCCGCTTGATTTTCTCCGGCAATGGCGGGAGCGCCGGGTGGATAATCTTCAGCAATATTTCGCTAATATGCGGAGCGTCGTGCGCGTGCGCGTCGTGACCAGCCGAACGCCAGATTTTATCCGGCGCTATCCGGCTTTGCTCCGCAAGCCGTTGCCTCTGGGGTTTGTCTCGGGCTGGGAAATTGAGTGCAACGCGACGGGCCTCCCGTTTGCTTGGACGCCGCTCGGTCCCGCCGAGGTCGCGGGGTTACGATCAGAGTCGGTGCACATCAGGTCGGTCGAAGCGGCGAGCGTCCGGGCCTATCGTTGCAAATCGTTGGTCAAGCAGCGCGGATCGAGCTACGCGCCCGGCGGAGATTTGCAGACCATGCTGCAGCTAATTTTTGGGCTGCGGTGAGGCTCGGCCCCGGCGTTTCAACTCTGCGGCTTAAGCTGATGAATCAATTTTTGAAATTCCGGATTAGATTTCAAACCTTCGAGGTCGGGGTCCTGCTGCATCCAGTCGAGATCATCGTAGCCTAAAGAAATTGCCGTGCGCAGCGCGCGGAGGGCATCGGGGCGTTTTTTGCACAAGGCTAAGCTGCAGGCTAAATTATAATGGGCGGTGGGGTTCGCGGGTTCGAGCCGCACAAGTTTGCGATCCATGCGTAAGCCATCGACGATGCGGCCGGCTTTCGTGTAGAGCCCGCCGAGCAGACCGACGACCTCGGTGTAGCCGGGGCAGCGTTGATAGACCGCTTCAAAGAATTGAATTTCAAATTGCGAATCGTGTTTAGCGGGACGGAGCATGTTATTTTTTACGATGGTGAGGGCAGCGGCCGCTCGATTGAAAGGCGATGCACTGGGCGCTCACTTGCAGACGTTGAGCGATGGGTTTGAGGCCGAGTTTCAAGGCGACGGTGCTGCCATACCATTCCATAAAAGGCGCATTAATTTCGGAGATTTTGTGGCAATCAACGCACACCACTTGGGCTACTTCCGTGGCGCCGCTGCTGGTGGCAAAATAAAATTTCTCGCCAGAGCCAATATCAACTTCGCGTAAAAGGAGGCAGGCGGTCATGAGAGGCAGCGTGCGGTACACCGTGGCGCGAGAGACGGAATCGTCGAGCGCGCGGGCTTGGTCGAGGAGTTGTTCCGCGGTGAAATGCTCGGTTTGCGCCAAGGCGGCGGCAAAAATGGCGAGGCGTTGTTTAGTTACCCGGAGCCCTCGGCTGGCCAGATAGGCTTGGAATTTTTCGCGGGCAACAACGTGACTCACGGCGGCAATGTCGGGGCGGCACTTTCGTCCTGTCAACTCGGAAGCGGGGGACTCGGGGCGGCGGGGGCGCGGTTTACTCTGGGGCGGTGTAACTGGTGTTACCGCCGAACTGTTGCCAGCGACGAGCGACGCTGCGGCTGAGGCCCAGCGCTAACGCTGCGAGCAGACTACTGGCCAGAAAAGTGTAGCGATAATCACTGCCCAGTCGGTCGAGCATGGCGCCCAGCAGTGGGCCCAGACCCATATTAAAGATGGCCGAGATCAGACTGCCCGCGGCGGCAAATTGGGCGAATTTTAATTTGGGGTAGAGCATTTGGCCGATGGCCGCGGTCCCGGTGAAGAAAATGCCCGAAACAATCCCATGGGCGAGGAGCACGATGCCATAGGACGGCTGATCGTGCACCCAGACGAAACCGGCCAACATGAGGCCGGCATAGAGTAAAAGAGCCCCTTGCCCAACGCGGAGCGGGTGATAGCGATCCGCTAGCCAGCCGAGCGGAAAGGATAGGCCAAATGAGGTCAGAAAAGTTATCGCGAGGTATTTACCATAAATCTCCACCGTCATTCCGTAGCTTTTCGCAGTGTAAATGGCGAACGTGTTGACCGGGAGAAAGGCCGCGTTGGCCAAAGCGATAAAGGAAAAGACCCACAGATAATAAGGTTTGGATAAGCAATCGCGGAAATAAGCGCCCATCGCCTCGACCACGAGAGGTCGGCCCGGGGTGGTGGGCGGCGGCGGCGGATAGTCGCCTTCCTTGATCCGCAAGCACATCACCGAAAAGCCAACGCCATAAATAAGGCCCACGGTGGCTAAAATAATCGAGTAGTTGGCCTCGGCGTGGCCGATGATTTTCCAGTTAAAGAAAATGCCCGCCCCAAGCCCCACGGCGCGGAAGAGGCCGTAAAAACGACCGAGCCACGCGCGCGGCACGACATCGTTGATCAGTCCGTTGAAGAGCGCGTTGGAAATGACTACCCCGATTTCGAAAACGATCCAGCAAGCCCCCATGGTTAGAAGGATGGTGCGGTTGACATTGGCGGGGTTGCCGCCGCTCCAGTGGTGGATGGCCCGCCCGATCGCGGGGCTGTAGGCTAGGCCTAACATTGCGAGCGTCACAAAAGGCGTGGGCCATAAAAGAAAAGGCAGACGCCGTCCTCGGCGACTCCGGTGACGATCACTCCAATAACTAACGATCGGACCAACAAAAAAAATAATTGCTTGCGGGATCGTGAGGAGAAAAATTCCGGTAACTAAATCGCTAGCCTGATACTTTTTGAGCATCAGCTGGGTGACGGGGACCGCTGATCTTTCGCGCATCATATAGGCGAAATCACCGAATAGCAGCCAAGTGAACAACAGCGCGAGTCCGGCCGTCGTGTAGGTCAGGGTACCGACCGACCAGGTTTTTTGGTAAGCGGAAGGTGACGAAGGCGATGGGGTCATGGATGAGGGCAAATCCGGAAAATGGGGTCGGTTGATCTTACTCAGTGCACACTGCTGTGTAGAAAATGGTCAAGGCGAGGTGTGTCCAGCGGGGGTGATGACGTTAAGGCGTGCGGGAAAATATCCTGACCGGCAAGAGAGTTGTGGCAGGCGACCACCTTCCCCGTGCGACGATTGTTCGGCGGCGGGCTGCATTGAGAGCCGTTGGCCGAGTCTAGCGGATGGTGCGACTGCACGGGGGCAGGCTCCGCTTGCCGGCAGAATATCACGACCGTGCATTGACTCAGTCCCGCGGGCGAACATTCACTTGCAGGATGATTGTGGGAGTTCAGCCCATGGCCGGTTTCGACAAACTTCTGCACTATAAAGTGCCAGAAGCATTCCGCGCGGAAATACGAGCGGGCTCGCTGGTACGAGTACCGATTAGTTCGCGTCACCACCTTGGTTTAGTGATGGAGCTTAATGCTCAGCCCGATTGTGCGCTCGAGAAATTGAAATTAATCAGTGACGTCCTGCATGATTATCCTGCCCTGACTCCCGATCTACTCGGGCTCGCTCGGTGGATGCACACTTACTATGCCGCCCGAATGGAGACAGTATTGGAGGCGATGATTCCCGCTGCCGTACGTGATGGGGCGCGGTTGAAAACTGAAAAATATCTCAGCCTCACTCGTATCCTGACCGCCGAAGAGTTAGGCCTGCTCCGGAAGAAGGCGCCTCAGCAGGCCCGGTTGGGAGAATTTCTCCAAGGGCAGATCCAGCCCGTAAAAAAATCTCTCGTGCTCACGCGACTTGATCTCACCGCGGCGGTGGTGACGGCGTTGCTCAAACGGGGTTTAGTGCGGGAGGAAACGCGTTCCGTGGAGCGCGTCGCCTACGCTGATAATTGGACCGGGGGCGAAGTGGTGACGGGCTTGCCCCCTAAACTTAATGCCGAGCAGGCCACCGTGGTGCAGGCGCTCAGCGCTAGCCTTACGGCGGGAAAATTTGCCGTTCATTTGCTGCATGGCGTGACGGGTTCGGGTAAAACCGAAGTTTACCTCCGCGCGGTCGAGCAGGTCCTAGCCGCCGGGGGCAGTGCAATTTATCTCGTCCCCGAGGTGGCACTCACGCCGCAAACCGTAGCCCGCTTGCGGGGGCGCTTTGAATCTGCGGGGCACAAAACCGTGGTTTGGCATAGCCACCTCGGTGAGGGCGAGCGCTTGGATGGCTGGACCGCGTTGGCCTCTGGGCAGGCGCGAGTGGTGGTGGGAGCGCGGTCGGCGGTGTTTGCGCCGGTGCAAGATTTACAGCTGATCGTGGTCGATGAGGAACATGAGCCCGCGTATAAACAGGATGAGACGCCGCGTTACCACGGGCGGGATGTGGCGGTCTATCGGGCAAAATTAGCGGGCTGTGTTTGCTTGCTCGGTTCGGCCACCCCCTCGTTGGAATCCTGGGCGAACGTCCAAGCGGGTAAATATCAGCTCAATATTCTGACGAAGCGGGTCGATGACAAAAAATTGCCCGATATTCACGTGGTGGATATGCGGATCGAAATCGTGCGGCAACGGGGATTGGTAACCCTTTCGCGTTTACTCGTTGATCACATGCACCGGCGTTTCGAGCGCAAGGAGCAGATTATCCTTTTTATTAATCGCCGCGGCTATGCCTCGAGTATGCAGTGCCGAAAATGTGGGCACGTGGAGCAGTGTCCGCACTGCAGTGTTTCGATGACTTATCACCGCGCGGATGAGACGCTGAAATGTCATCTCTGCGGCCATGCCCGCGGGGCGCCGGCGGTTTGTCCGGCCTGTGCGGCCCCCGACATCCGTTGGCGTGGACTCGGCACGCAACGGGTGGAGGAGGCGGTCCGGCGGGTATTACCGCGAGCGCGATTGGAGCGAATGGATGCCGATACCATGGCAAAAAAGCATCTCTTCCGGCAAATTCTCGGCGATTTCCGGGCCGGGAAAATTGACGTACTTATTGGCACGCAAATGATCGGGAAGGGTTTGGATTTCCCGAATGTTACCCTCGTTGGTTTAGTCGATGCGGATCTTTCCATGCATGTGCCTGATTTTCGCGCCAATGAGCGGACCTTTCAACTGCTCGTGCAGGTCGCGGGTCGGGCCGGTCGAGGCGATCGGGCGGGGGAGGTGGTGGTGCAGTCGTTCACGCCTAAGTCAGAGGCGATTCAGTTTGCCCGGCATGCCGATTATAACGGATTTGCGGAGGGTGAGCTCGCGATGCGCAAAAAATTTAATTATCCGCCCTACCGCCATCTCATTCACCACATTTTTCGGGGTCCCAATCAGGAGAAAATAAAATTTTTCGCGGAGCACTGGGTCAAGCAAGTCGAGCAAGCCTTGGGGGGCATCGTGGAAATTCGTGGACCAGCCCCAGCGCCGATTGAAAAAGTGAAAGATGAATATCGTTACCAGATTTGGTATTTTTGTGCCCGCACCACGGTGGTAGTCCCCAGGTTAGTGCGCTTGCAGGGCACCGTCAAATGGCCGGACGATGTGATCCAAGTGCTCGACGTTGATCCGATGAGCCTCGTGTAAGTGATTTGCGCAGCGAGCGCCGTCGCGCGACGGGAGCGGGATTAAGCTTTAACCCACTCGGATACTCACTAGCCCGCTTCATTTCATGGATTGAGGTTATCCTGTTGACGCGATGTTGCACGGTCTAGCGGTGGGGGGTGGGGCATATATTTCCGCGTTGCCAAGAACGAGGGGGTAACCGTTGCTTCTGCCCTATGGGCAAGCAGGCACAAGTCAGTTGGGGTGGGCGTTTCTCGGCGGGTCCCGCCGAGTTGATGCTGCGTTTTAGCGCATCGGTCAGCTTTGACCGTCGCCTCGCTCCGTTTGATATTCAAGGAAGCCAGGCGCACGCGGCGATGTTGGCGCACGTGGGTTTGATCACGCGGCGCGAGTGCAAAGCCATCCATCGCGGGCTGGAGGCGATTCTCAGTGAGATCAACCAGGGAAAATTTAAATGGTCTCAGCAACTGGAAGATGTGCACATGAACATCGAACAGGCGCTGACCAAGCGCGTGCCGGCGGCCGCTAAATTGCACACGGCGCGGAGCCGGAACGATCAAGTGGCGACGGATATGCGGCTGTATTTTAAGGCCGCCTGCGCGGAGGTCATCGCCAGCTTGCAAGCAGCGCAGCGGGCCATTCTCGCCGTAGTTGAAAAAGATGGGAGCGTTTTGCTCCCGGGCTACACTCATTTGCAGCGGGCGCAGCCGGTGTATCTGGCGCATCATTTTTTTGCTTACCTAGAAATGTTGGAGCGGGATGCGGCGCGTTTTGCCGTGGTGGCTGACCATGCTAATTGGTGTCCGCTCGGCTCCGGCGCGATTGCGGGCACAACCTTGCCCATCGATCGGGAATATACGGCTGAGTTGCTGGGCTTTGTGGATGCGCAAGGTCGGCCCCGGGTGACTCAAAATAGTATGGATGCGGTCAGCGACCGAGACCTCTATATTGAATTTGCCGCAGCTTGCGCCCTCGTGGGGGTGCATTTTTCGCGGCTCGCGGAGGATCTGATATTGTGGTCCAGCCAAGAGTTTAAATTTATCGAGCTACCCGATGCTTTCTGCACGGGCTCGAGTCTGATGCCGCAGAAGAAAAATCCTGACTCGCTCGAATTGTTGCGGGGAAAATCAGCGCGGCTGCAGGGCAATCTGCACACGTTGCTGACGTTGGTCAAAGGGCTGCCGTTGACCTATAATCGCGATTTGCAGGAGGACAAACCGCCGGTGTTTGATAGTCATGATCAAACGGTGCTCTGCCTGGCGGTGCTCGCCGGCACCGTGGCGGGTTTAAAAATGCATCGGGCGAAATGTGCAGCGGCGGTCGCGGACCCCGCCTTATTGGCGACCGATTTAGCGGATTATCTCGTGCGACGCGGGGTGGCCTTCCGCGCCGCTCATCATGCGGTTGGCACCGTGGTCAAGTTGGCGGAAAAGCAAGGGGTGGCGCTTAATCGACTAACTAATGCCGAGGTGAAAGCCATCCATCCCGCTCTAGGTTCAGACTGGACGAGTGCCTTTGATCTTTCGGCCGCCATGGCGCGGCGCACAGGCACGGGTATGCCGGGCCCGGCGCAGATGGCACGGCAGTTCAAACGTTGGCAGAAGCTCTTGGGGTAAGCGGGAAGGCTCGCGGTCGCGCGTTTTAACCGCCATGTCTGTTATTCATATTCTCACTGACCGAGTGGCCAATCAGATCGCGGCGGGCGAAGTGATTGAACGGCCCGCGGCTGTGGTGAAGGAATTAGTCGAAAATTCTTTGGATGCTGGCGCCACGCGTGTGGCAGTGGAATTTCGTGCCGGGGGCCGGGCGCTGATCCGCGTCGTCGATAATGGCTGCGGGATGACCCAAGAAGATGCCTTGCTCTCGCTCGAGCGGCACGCGACCAGCAAGTTAGTGGAGACGGCTGACTTGGACCGCCTCGGCACTTTCGGGTTTCGAGGCGAAGCAGTCCCCTCGATCGCGAGTGTCTCCCATTTTGAATTACAGACGCGCGTGGGGAGCGCCGCCGCCGGCACCGAGATTGTGATTAATGGCGGAAAATTTGTGCACGTGCGTGAATGCGGTCTTGCCCCGGGCACGAGCATTACCGTGTCGCATTTATTTAACTCCGTGCCCGCGCGGCGGAAATTTTTAAAAACGGATGCCACCGAGTCGGCGCACATTATTCAGACTGTCCGCTTATATGCCCTCGCGTGTCCCGCGACGGCTTTTGTGTTGATTGAGGATGGCCGCGTGCTGTTTCAGTCGCCGGTTTGTACCACGCTAGCGGAGCGAGTGGGGGAGATTTTTGGCCGGCAATTGGTGGCCGATTTGCTGCCGGTGGCGATGGCGGAGCCCGGTTTGAAATTGAGTGGGCTGATCGGTAAACCCGGAGTTAATCGATCGACGCGTCACGAATTGCTGATGTTCGTAAACCGGCGGCCGGTCGATAGCCGGACGCTTAATTACGCTTTGATTGAATCCTATGCTACGGCCCTGGCGAAAGGCCGTTATCCGGTCGCCGTATTATTTCTCGAACTGGATCCGGCCGCGGTCGATGTGAACGTGCATCCGGCCAAGCGAGAGGTGCGCTTCCGCAGTGAAGGCGCCGTGCGCGGTTTTGTGATTCGGGCAGTATTGCAGCGATTACGCGAGTGGGGCGCGCCGGCCCCCAGAGTGGAACCGGCCAGCGCGGGACAAGTTCACCCTGCTGCGTCGGAGGTAATGCCGGGCGATCCCGTGAGCTTGGCCGCTCCCGCAACCGTGAATCTGCCGTCAACCGCGTTCGTGATTAAGCCGCCCGCAACGCCCTCCGCGCCCGCCATCGTCAGAACGGCTGCCGGCCCTTTAGCGGTGAGCGCACCGAGGGCCTCTGCGGCGCTGTTGGGCTGGCGCTTTCTGGGGACCGCGCATACCGACTATGCCTTGTGGGAAACGCCAAGCGGTTTGATGGTCTTGGATCGACGGGCCGCGCACGAACGGGTGTGGTTCGAGCGTTTAGAAATGCAATTTAAGCAAGGAGCGGTTGCGAGTCAGCGTCTACTCTTTGCGATCCCGGTGGAATTTGACGCCATTGCGAGTGCCTTGTTAACCGACCAACTGACTTTTTTGCAACGCCATGGGTTTGAGGTCGCAGAATTTGGGCGTAATTTTTTCCGCATTGAGGCCGTGCCGGTTTGGTTGGAATCGAGTGATGCCGTTATTTTTTTGCGCGATATCATCGGCTTGATGCGCGACGGGCAGCTCGATGGGAAGAACCTTGATTTGGCCCGGACGGCCTTAGCCCAACTCGCAGCCCAGCAAGCGGTACGGTTGCCGAGCAGCCCTAACGAGACCGAGGCACTGGCGCTCGTGTCCCAACTTTTCGCCTGCACGCAACCCCATGCGAGTCCGGCTGGTCGGCCAACCCACTTTGAATTCAGTCGCGGTGAATTGCTGCGGCGGTTTCAGCGGTAAGCTTAGTCAATGTTCATCCAATCGTCATGTGGGCCCGATATTCCTAACTTGCCTGCCGCAACGGCACGATTTGTGATCTATTCTTTCCATGCCTGTTAAAAGCAAAGCGAGTCGCTCGGCTAGTCGTGCTCCCCAGCCAGCAGTAAAACCGCCGCAGGTGGACCTGCGTCCGCTGATTGAACGGCATTTGATCTCAACCTTGGCGCGGCATCCGGCCTCGGCGACCCCGCGCGACTGGTGGGTCGCGACCGCGCTCGCGGTACGGGATACGATTCATGAGCGCATGATTGCGACGCAGCGGCGGCATAATGAGAAAAATGTCCGCCGGCTTTATTATTTCTCGCTCGAGTATTTGATGGGTCGACTATTCGGAAATAATTTACTCGCGACCGATCTGTTGGATGCGGCGCGCCTTGCGCTCGAAGCCTTGGGGCAGGATTTCGAGCAAATTCGCGAGGCCGAGGCTGATATGGGGTTAGGCAATGGCGGGTTGGGTCGTTTGGCGGCCTGCTTTCTCGATTCGCTCGCGACGTTAGATTATCCTGCGCTTGGCTACGGGATTTATTATGAATTTGGCCTTTTTAAACAGGCCTTTCAACAAGGACATCAAGTGGAGCGCCCTGATAATTGGATAATTTTTGGCAGTCCTTGGGAAGTGGTGCGGCCAGACTATGCGCAAGAAGTGCGCCTCTTTGGTCGCGTCGAAAATGTTTTTGATGACCGCGGAAATGCTCGTCCCCGCTGGGTAGATACGAAGACCATCTTGGGGGTGCCGCATGATATTCCCATCGCCGGCTACGGGACCACGACCGTTAATTTGCTGCGGCTCTGGGCTTCCAAATCAACGGAAGATTTCGACCTCGAGGCTTTTAATCGCGGTGGTTACGTCGAGGCCGTACGGGAGAAGGCGATCGGTGAGACGGTCTCAAAAGTGCTTTACCCGAACGATAAAACTGAAAACGGCAAAGAGCTGCGGTTAATGCAGCAGTATTTTTTTGTGGCGTGTTCATTGCGCGATATCATCCGCCGCCATTTCCGCCAGCCGGCCAACTCATGGGATAATTTTTCGGACAAGGTCGCGGTCCAGCTCAATGACACTCATCCCGCCATCGCGATCGTCGAATTGCTGCGGATTTTGTTAGATGAAGAAAATATGGCGTGGGCCGACGCTTGGGCCATTACGCGCCGGACTTTTGCTTACACGAACCACACCCTTTTGCCCGAGGCCCTCGAGAAATGGACCGTGGAGCTCTTTGAGCGACTTTTACCGCGTCATTTGCAGATAATCTATGTCCTCAATGAGCAACTGCTGCTGGCGGTCGAACGGCAATGGCCTGGTGATAATGGGAAGAAAACCGTTTGCTCCCTGATTGAAGAAAATGGCCATAAGCAGGTGCGCATGGCGAATCTCTCCGTGGTCGGCTCGCATACTGTTAACGGCGTAGCGGAGATTCACACGGCATTATTAAAGCAGAATCTTTTTCCGGAATTTAACGAACTTTACCCCGGTAAATTTCAAAATAAGACCAATGGCATCACCCCGCGCCGTTGGCTGCTGAAGAGCAACCCGCGCTTAGCGGCACTTCTCACGCGAACATTGGGGCAGGCGGATTGGGTGCGTAATCTCGATCTGCTGCGCGGCTTGGAGAAATTTGCCGAGGAGCCGGCCTTTCAGCGCGAGTTCATGGCGATCAAACGGGCCAATAAGGTCGATTTAGCTGCGGTCATCAAAACGGAGTGCGGCCTCGTGGTTTCGCCTGATGCTATTTTCGATGTGCAGATCAAGCGACTGCATGAATACAAGCGGCAGCATTTAAATTTGCTCCATATCATGACGCTCTATCGTCGCTTGTTGCAAAATCCCGCGCTCGATTTGGTGCCACGAGTCTTTATCTTTGGGGCGAAAGCTGCCCCGGGCTATGACTTAGCGAAAAACATTATTCGCGCCATTAATGTGATTGGCGCGCACATCAATGCGGACGAGCGTCTCGGCGGTAAGCTGAAGGTGGCGTTCCTGCCGAATTATCGGGTGTCACTCGCAGAGAAAATTATTCCAGCTGCCGATCTTTCGGAGCAGATTTCTACCGCCGGTAAAGAAGCCTCGGGTACCGGCAACATGAAGCTCTCGCTCAACGGGGCGCTGACGATTGGCACGCTCGATGGGGCTAATGTGGAGATTCGGGATGAAGTGGGGACCGATAATATTTTTATCTTTGGCCTGACGGTGGAAGCGGTGGTCGCGCTCACGGCTAAAGGCTACTATTCGCAGGATTACTATCAGGCGGATGCAGAACTGCGCGCCATCATTGACTGGCTAGGGAGTGATTATTTTACGCCGGGCGAACCGGGCGCTTTTGGTCCGTTGCATCATAGCCTGCTGGCCGGGGGCGATCCATTTTTGCTGCTCGCCGATTATCGCAGCTATTGCACCGCGCAGGCTTGCGCCGATCAGGCTTATCGTGATCCGGCGCAGTGGGCGCGGCGGGCGATCTTGAACACCGCTCGATTGGGGAAATTTTCGAGCGACCGGACGATTCGGGAATACGCGAAGGATATTTGGCATCTCCCCGCGGTCGAAGTCTGAAGCCGCGCGGTTGTCTCGGTGGGTGCACCGCGGTTTAAATTGGTCGTCGGGGCGGAATGCATGATTGAATTGCTCGCGGGCTTGGCGCAACTTACCGAGCGGTTAGTCGCGTTCAGCAAATATTATCCCCACCTGAATTAATTCTATGAATCGTCTCCAAGGTTTAATTGGTATCGCGCTCATCATAGGTCTGGCGGTGCTTTTCTCTAATAATCGCCGCCGGATTAATCGGCGACTCGTGCTGAGTGGAATTGCCCTTCAGGTCATCATTGCGGTTTTGATTTTTCACGTCGGCCCCGTCGCGCAATTTTTTCAACTCGTGGGTCAAGGCATTGGTAAATTAGAGGGGTTTGCCCGCGCCGGCGCGGCTTTCGTTTACGGCGGGATTGCGGTGGAACAGGGAGCGGGGCACATCGCCAATTACATGGGGGGCGGGTTCGTTTTCGCTTTTAATGTTACCGCGACGATTATTTTAGTCTGCGCCTTGGTGGCGGTGCTGTACCATTATGGTATTATGCAGCGCATCGTGGCGCTCGTGGCGCGGGCCATGAATTTTATTATGCGGGTCAGCGGAGCCGAGGCGCTCAGCAACGTGGCCAGTGCTTTGGTCGGGCAAGTGGAGGCTCAGGTCATGATCCGCCCCTATCTGGCGGGGATGACGAAGAGTGAGTTATTGGCCTCGATGAGTGGCAGTCTCGCCTGCATCGCCGGCGGAATTCTCGTCGTCTATGTTAATATGGGGGCGCAGGCCGGCCTCGATTTAGCGCCGAAATTAATCACCGCTAGTTTAATGGCGGCGCCCGGTGCGCTGGTAATCGCAAAAATTGTTTTCCCGGAAACCGAAGAAAGCCAGACGATGGGGCAGGTGAAGCTCGCGGTTAAAAGTGATTACACGAATGTGATTGATGCTATTTCCCACGGCGCTGGCGATGGGTTCAAAATTGCCATGAACGTGATCGCCATGCTCATCGGATTCATTGCCGTCATCGCCTGTATTGATTGGGTGATGGTTTCGATCGGGCATTTTTTTAATCCGCATTTTGATCTCACCCTGAATTGGATTTTTGGAAAATTATTCTACCCGATGGCTTGGGCGATGGGCGTGCCCAGCGTTGATCTTAATAATGTGGCGACGCTCCTCGGCCAAAAATTGACAATTAATGAATTCGTCGCGTTTAAGAGTCTGACCGATAAAGCGGTCCCGATTATCACCGAGAAAGGGCTGTTAATCGTGAGTATCGCGATCTGCGGCTTTGCGAATTTTAGTAGCGTCGGCATGCAAATTGGCGGCATCGGCGCACTGGTGCCAGAACGCCGGGCGGACTTGGCTAATTTGGGCATGAAGGCATTGTTTTGCGGCACGTTAGCCTCTTACTTGTCCGCCACGATCGCTGGTTTAGTCATTTAAGCAGATGGATCTCCCACGACAACTTGAACGTCACCTCGGTCAAACGCCCCAGACTGGGTCCGCGGCTTTTGTCGCGCCCAATGCCACGGTGCTGGGGGATGTGACCCTGGGGGCACAAAGCAGTGTCTGGTACGGCGCGGTGCTGCGCGGCGATATCAATTCAATCGTGATCGGCGAGGGCACTAACATACAGGATTTAGCCGTCATACATTTGGCCGATAATTATGGGGTTACGATTGGCCGCTATACGACAATTGGACACAGCGCGATTATTCACGCCTGCGCTATTGGTGACGAATGCCTCATTGGCATGGGGGCCACCATTCTGGATGGAGCTAAAATCGGTGATCACTGCATTGTGGGGGCTAACGCGCTCGTCACCCAGCGCTTTGTGGCGCCCCCCGGTTCGATGATTCTTGGGTCTCCGGCGAAGGTGGTGCGTCCCCTGACTGCATTAGAGAAAAATAGCCTACGGGGCTGGGCGGAGAAATACGTGACCACGGCGCAGGCGCACGCGGCGCGGGCTTAGGCTTCCGCCCCTATCTTTCGAGATTTAAGAAGGTATAGCGATAATGCGCGTCTCGGCTTTCGCGTCGCCCCGTCTCACGCCAGTGTGATTGCCGCCATTCTGGAAAGTAGGTATCGCCGGGCACCTCGGCGTGCACGAGGGTCATTAAGATGCGCTGTGCGATGGGCAGGGTCTCTTCGTAAATGCGTTGGCCGCCGCAGATCATGATATCCCCAGGTAAAGTTTGGGCCAAGGCCAAGGCGGCCGTGACATTCGTCGCGAGGTGGACGGGCTTCGCCGCCTCGCCTGGTCGCGTTCGTTGCAAGTGAGCGAGGTGTTGATTAACGCGTTCTGGTTGCGAGGTAATGACCACGGACTGACGCCCCTCGGTGAGCACTTGGGGCCACGTTTCAAAACAAATCCGGCCCAGCACGACAGTCTGGTGGGCGGTTTTTTCATGAAACCACTGTTGGTCTTCCGGGATGCGAAACGGAAGTTTGCCGGCGCGGCCGATGACGCGATTTTCCGCGCAGGCGACAATCAAAGTAAGGAGCTTGGGCATCTGTGGGTTAGGCACTAACGGAACGCCCGGATCGATCGGCAAGTATAATTTTAAAGCATGGTGGTTAATAGCCTTGGTTTAGGCTGAACGAACTCAGGGAGGCTCCTTGTGTTTCCCCCTCTGGCTGCTATGCACAAGGGCCTATGATTATCGGCGTCCCGAAAGAAATTAAAATTGGCGAAACGCGCGTTTCGATGACACCTAGTCTCTGTCGTCGCGTGACTGCGCTCGGCGGCAAGGTGCTCCTCGAAAAATCAGCTGGCGACAGTGCTGGCTTTACCGATGCGGAATATAAGTCAGCGGGAGCCACCCTCGTCGTCACGGCCGCGAAGGTTTGGAAGAACGCCGATGTGATTGTGAAAGTTAAGGAGCCGCTGGCCGCTGAATATCATTTCCTCCAGCAGGGCCAAACCCTCTTCACCTATTTGCACCTCGCGGCGGGCCCGGCACTGGCCAAGGAATTGTGCCGGAAGAATATTCTGGGTATTGCCTACGAAACGGTGGAAGGCTCTGACGGAGCGTTTCCGCTGCTCAAGCCCATGTCGCAGATCGCCGGACGGCTTTCGATTCAGATTGGGGCTTATTTTTTGCAATCCCAACACGGTGGCTCCGGCGTTCTCCTCGGGGGCATCCCAGGCACGATGCCGGGTCATGTCGTGGTGGTGGGAGCGGGTAATTCCGGCGCGCACGCGGTGCAAATGGCGGCGGGCATGGGGGCGCGCGTGACGGTCCTCGATCTGGATACGCGCAAATTAGAGGCGCTTGATACCGAGTATCGCGGTCGTATTGTCACGCTCATGTCTAATCCGGCCAATATCGAACAAGCTGTGGCAGATGCTGATCTACTGATCGGCGCCGTACTAATCCCTGCGGCGAAGGCGCCAATTGTGGTTTCAGGGAAAATGGTGGCGCAAATGCGGCCCGGCAGTGTGATTTGCGATATCGCGATCGACCAAGGCGGTTGCATCGAAACGATCCAAGCGACTTCGCACCAGAAGCCCACTTACCAAGCGCATGGGGTGATTCATTATGCGGTGCCCAATATGCCGGCGCTCGTCGGGCGCACGTCTACCATGGGCCTGACGCAGGCCACCGAGCCTTTTATCGCGATGATGGTGCAGAAAGGCGTGGAGCAAGCGCTGAGCGAGCACAAGGGCCTCGCTCGCGGAGTGAATACGCGCAACGGCCGCATCACTTATGAGGCGGTGGCCAAGGCGGTGGGTTTTGATTCGTAAGCGCGCAACGTAACCGCAAAAAAACCCGGCAGCGCGAGCCACCGGGTTTTTTATGGCAAGGAATCGGCTGAGTTAATTCAGCCCTGTGCCGGCCTTAGGGCTGAGCGACGATGGTGATGCTTTCGAGGGCGACCCGATCGATCGGGGTGCTCTTCTCGCCACCACCACCGGATTGGGTGGGAACGTTGGCGAGTTGTTCCAGCACATCATCGCCCGCGATGAGTTGGCCGAAGCCGGTATATTGGTTATCCAGAAATTTAGCGTCCCCGTGGCAGAGGAAAAATTGCGAACCCGCGGAATCAGGGTGCGAGGAGCGCGCCATCGAGATGACGCCGCGGACGTGAGATTTTTTGTTAAACTCAGCCTTAATTTTGTAGCCTGGATCACCGGTGCCGGGCATGCCGGTCTGGCCGGCCTTGGTGTTGGGGCAACCCCCTTGGATCATAAAGCCCTTGATGATGCGGTGGAAGGCGGTGCCGTTGTAATAGCCGGCGCGGGCAAGCTTTTTGAAATTCTCAACGGTCGCGGGGGCGACGTCGATCCAGAAAGCGAGGGTCATTTCGCCGTAGCTAGTTTTTAGCACGGCAACTTCAGTGGTGGAGGGGGAGGCTTTGCTCATAAGGGCGGATCAAAACCTTTCGGTCTGCCAGGCCGCAAGAACCAAATGGACAGCCGCGACGGCCCTTGCCTGACTAACGTGTGCGTTTCACCCAGATCACTTTGCAAGGCTTTCGCAATCTGCCGCTCGTCGCGGTTGAGTTGCGGGGCCCACGGACATTTTTGTGTGGGGCGAATGCGCAGGGAAAGACGAATTTTTTAGAAGCGGCCGGTTATGTAACCGCATTGCGGTCCTTTCGTGGGGCCGAGACGCGGGCGCTAATCGGGCTTCACCAGACCCAAGCGGGGTTAGCTTTTTCCCTCGAACATGAACAATTTGGCGCGAGCCGGATCACGGTTATGTTGACGGCGCAAACCCGCGAGGTGCAGTGGGAGCAGGGCCGCGTCACGCGGTTGGCCGACTTTATTGGAAAATTCCCTACCGTAGTTTTTTCCTCGCACGATAATCAATTTCTCCGCGGCTCTCCCGCGCTGCGCCGCCGTTGGTTGGATCTTACTTTGGCGGCGATGGATCCGAGCTATCTCATCGCGCTGCAAGCGTACACGCGCGCCTTGGCGGAAAGAAATATGCTCTTGAAGCAAGGGGGGCGGGATCTGGGTGCCCTTGATGCGTTTGAGCATGAGTTGTCCGTGCATGCGCTCACTTTATTTGCGCAACGGGCGGTGGGGGTCACTGAATTGAGCCGCCAGTTTCAGATCGCTCATGCCAAGTTGGGTCCAGTGGGGGAGACGGCCGGTTTGATCTACGCGCCGGATGCGGCTCCGGGCACCCGCGAGGAATTTGCCGCCTTACTCCTGAAAAGTCGTCCCCGAGATGGCTTACTGAAAGCCACCGAGCATGGGCCGCACCGCGATGATTTGGATTTATTGCTCAATGGTCGACCCGCCAAGCAATTCGCGTCGGAGGGGCAGCAGCGTTGCCTCGTCATCGCTTTACGATTGGCCCAGGCGGCTTATTTTAAAGCGAAGAGTGGCGTCACGCCGGTGCTGCTTTGTGATGATGTTTTGGGCGAACTCGATCCCGAGCGACGCGCCCGCTTCTGGGCGTCGTTGGAGGGCGAGCCGCAGGTCATTGCGACAGGAACAAGTTTACCAGAAGTAACGGCCGATTGGCAGGTGCTCACCGTGGCCGAGGGGAGCATTTCAGCATGAGAAGATCGCGGCTAGAATTTATGATTTCGTGGTCGCACGCAAAGCGGAGGATAGACCGATGACCTTTGATCTGGGGCAATGGGTGCTGTTATTTCTCGGGGCCCTAGTCGTGGGATTAGCGAAGACCGGTATCCCGGGAGTCAGCATTTTATTTGTGGGCCTGCTCGCCAATGCGATGCCGGCCCGACAGGCAACGGGGGTGATTTTGCCCCTCCTGATTTTGGGCGATGTTTTTGGGGTATTGCTTTATCGGCGGCATACGGAGTGGCGACATTTGGGGAAATTATTTCCCTGGACGATGGCCGGGGTGGTGATCGGCTGGTTGGCGCTCGGCCATATTGACGATGGGCAGACGAGGCGATTACTTGGAGCGATCCTCGCCGTGATGCTGATCTTGCATTACTGGCGAAAATTTCGGCCCGCTCCCGATGATACTTTGGTCGCACATGCTCCGCTCTGGGTGGCGGCTGGCACCGGCTTGTTGGCTGGGTTCACCACTTTGGTGGCGAATGCGGCGGGATCGGTGATGACTATTTACCTACTGGCCATGCGCCTGCCTAAGATGGGCTTTCTCGGTACCAATGCGGTTTTCTTTCTCTTACTCAATTGGTTCAAGGTGCCCTTCATGGTTAATTTAGGGCTCATTAACCACGACAGCTTGGCCTTAAATCTTAAGTTGGCCCCCGCGGTCATCGTGGGTTGCCTCATCGGCCGTTATGCAGCGGCCAGAATGAACCAGCAGGTGTTCGAGCAGACCGCTTTGCTCTTAACCGGCCTAGCGACGGTTAAATTGCTTATCTTTTAAAATTTAGGGTCGAATGAATCAGGGCGTGAGCTCTAGGGGAAGCATGTTAGGGAATTTAGCCACTGAGGGGAAAATCGAGTCGCAAGACACTCCCCCGGTTAAGGCCGGAGTCTCGCCGCGAATTTAACGATACCCAGCGCCGCGGAGCACGCTCGGTTGGTAATATATTATATTACAAACCGAGCGAGGTGCGTTAGCCTAAAGGTAATGCGCCGTGATCGGGGGTGGGTCCCTGGAGCTTGGTGGGCGGGCGGTGTGGCTGGGGCAGGATTTTAACGGGAGAGCCTAGTGGGGGGGGAGTTGAACAGTAAATTTCCCCCTCGGCGCTTTGGGTCTGGCTGAATAATTCATTTGTCGGCTTGCAGAAATTGCGGGTGACCGCTCAGTAAAGAGAAAGAAAATTATGTTCTACCCCCCATTGCTACTCAACAGCTCAAGTTCACGCAGAAATCTGCTTCACCACCTCGCTTGGCTGCGGGTCTTTATTTTTGCCGCCCTTGGTGGGGTGCTTAATTTTGCTTTCGCGGAGCCCACAAATACGGCCCCAGTGCCCGGTTTGGTTGGGCCGATCTTTAACCAAGATAGCACTGATTTCTTTTTTGAGCGTTCGCGCGAAGAAATAAGCGGAGAGTTAGTGGATGCTTACATCGACCAACTCGCGCAGGATGGGGTGCGGACCTTCATCTCCTGCGTCAACGCCATGCGTGCGAATTACGCAAGCCGGGTGTGGGAGTCGGACTGGACGGGGTACGATGAAGCGGGTCCCGACAATCAGCCCATTTTGCGCTATTTAGCCCCAGGGGCCATTGTCCCGACGCGCCGCCGGTTGGACTCCGCGAAACGCTTAGCGGATCTGGGCGTCAATTTTCATCAACGCGCCTTGGCTCGCTGTCGCCAATTAGGAGTGGGGGCTTGGGTCAGCGTGCGGATGAATGACGTCCATGACTGCACCTTGGAAGACTCCCCGCTGTTGAGCAGTTTTTTCAAAGCACAGCGAGCGGCGGGTCAGTTGCGGGCGCCGCATCGCAACGCCTCGTGGCCTGATCGAGCGCTCGATTGGGAGCGGCCAGAAGTTCAGGAGCATTATTTCAAATTAGTCTGTGAACAATTAGAAACCCTCGATCTGGATGGGCTGGAATTAGATTGGATGCGCTTTGTTTATCATTTCCGGCCAGGGCATGAATTAGCCGGTGGGCGCAGCGTGACGGCTTGGCTGCAACGGGTGCGCGCCGAATGCGCTCGCGCGGCGGTGCGCCTTGGTCATCCCGTGCGTTTGAGTGTGCGCGTGCCCTCGCGGCCGGAGACCGCGCGGCGGTGCGGCCTCGACGCCGTGGCGTGGGCGCAGGCCGGTCTGATCGACTTAATCGTGGCGACACCTTTTTGGGCAACGGCGGAATTTGATCTGCCGATGCTCGAGTGGAAACGTTTGCTTGCGGGCACGGGGGTGTCGATCGCCGGCGGTTTGGAGATTCGCTACCAACCGGTCCCCAATGGCAAAGCCACTGCCATGACGCCAGAATTGGCGGCCGGCGCGGCGATGGCGTTGCTCCACAATGGGGGCGATTACGTTTATTTATTTAATTATTTTCCGGGTCGGCCTGGCTCCAATAAAGTCTGGTCGGGCGATTTGTATCGGACTTGGGGGGCGGAGCGCTACCGCGCATTCGTGCAGGCGCTGAGCACTAGCAAAAAACTTGAACCACTCGCGCGCACGCATGCGGTGACGTATCGCGATATTCGTGCCCCCGGGGATCCGATTGAGTATACGTTACCTGGGACGGATCTGCGCAAAGATATGCCCTGGCCTTCTGGCTGTGCCATTCGCTTACCCACCGGCCCGCAGCCAGTCGGGCGCGCCGTTAAACTGATGATCGAATTTGCACCCGGGACCACGGCGCCGGAAAAATTAAATGTCTACGTGAATAGCGTGAAATTTACCGCGCAGCCCGGCCCCGCTGGTTTAGAATATAGCTATGTCATCCCGAGCCTGGCGATGCAGAATGAGGCGCAGGTTATCGAGATCACTGGCGACCAAGGGGCGCTATTCAGTGTGCTGCGCTTAGAAATGACGATCGCCGCGCCGTGAGTCTCACAAATGGTTTTGGTTGCGAGGGCTTTCGTGTATAACTCGAACTTACCATATGGCGCGAACTTCGGTCCGACAACTTTGGCAGGCAAAACTCGAAGGTAAAATTGCGCCGGCCGCTTGGCCAGTGGCGCCGATGCTGACGCGCTCCTCTTTTCATGGGCGCGTCCTCGGCATCGATCCCAGCTTGCGCGGTACCGGGTTAGCCTTGTTGGAGTTTAGTCCGGGTCGTTCCCCGGTGATGTTGCGCTGTCAAACGGTTAAGCTGCCCGCGAAGCATTCGATGGCGCAATGTTTGGGGGAGATTCATCGGGCGGTGGCGCTTTTTGTGGCCGACTTTGATCCTAGGCATGTGGCGCTTGAGCAGACGATCTACGTGCAAAATTTTCAGACCGCCCAAATTTTAGGGGCCGCGCGCGGGGCGGCAATTTCGGCCGCGGCGTTGCGCGAAAAAGAAATTTTTGAATATGCCCCGTTGCGCGTTAAACAGGCTGTCACGGGAATGGGCCGCGCGAGTAAGGAGCAGATGGCGCGGACCGTGATGGCGATGCTGGGGCATGGTCGCACGCTCGCTTTCGATGAAGCCGATGCCGCCGGGGTGGCCCTGTGCCACGCATTTACTTGGCGGGCTTAATGTGCTCGGCGTCTGGCGTCACTTGCCGAGGACGGAGCGTAGGCTTTTTCCGAGGTCACCGACTCGGTAGGGCTTGGTTAAGTAGTCGCAGAAGCCTAAGTCGAGATACTGGCGGCGCATGTCATCATTGTCGTACCCGCTGGTCACAATGGCACAAACTTGGGGGTCGAGTTCGCGCAGCAGTTTGAAGGTCTCTTCTCCGCCCATCCCTCCGATGATCGTGAGGTCCATGATGACGGTGTCGTACGGCCGGCCGATATTGAGATAGCGCTTATAGAATTGGATGGCTTCCTCGCCGTTTTTGGCGAGGTCAGTTTTGTAGCCGAGACTCCCGAGCATCTCACTGGTTAGTGCACAAATCTGGGGATCATCATCCATGAAAAGAATGCGGCCGGTGCCAAAGCGCAGACTTGGCGCGCGGCGCGCTTCAATTTCCTCTGGTTTATCCGCTTGGGGTAGGTAGACGGTGAAGGCCGTACCGACGCCCACATCTGATTGGACGCTGATTTGCCCATTGTGCTGCTTGATATTGGCCAAAACTGTCGCAAGCCCGAGGCCTGTGCCCGTTTTTTTGGTCGTAAAAAAAGCGTCGTAAATATTAGCGAAATGCTCGGGCTTGATGCCGCCGCCATTGTCGCGCACTTCTATCGCCACGTAAGTATCGGCCGGCAGCGGCGGGACTTCGCCTGCCGCCAGTTTGACGTTTTTGGCCCTGATCCAAATGCCGCCGCGGCCCGTGGTCATGGACTGGATCGCGTTGATAATTAAATTTTGAAAAACCTGCAGGATTTGTCCGCGATCAACGCAAATGGCACTGAGGTCGGGTTCCACCTGCAGATCGAAGTGCACGGTTGAACCGACCGCCGCGAGGCGGATGCTATCCTGCAGGAGATCAGCGGGCTTGATTACTTGGCGCACGGTGGTCCCGCCTTTAGCAAAAGTGAGAAGTTGCTTACTGAGACTTTTTGCCGCCAGGCAAGCGCGCTCACTATTTTCCAGGCCGGCGGGGTCCCGCGCATCCTTGGCCATGGAAATTCCGCCCAGAATAGTGGTGAGTAAATTATTAAAGTCGTGCGCGATGCCCCCTGCGAGTTGACCGAGTGATTCAAAGCGGTTGGCGCGTACGAGTTCTTCCGGGGTCAGGGTCATCTCGTCGGGGTTGCGGAAAACGACGACCGTCCCGATCGCGCGGCCCACTTCATTAATCACGGCGCGGGTACTGAAGGCGATCGGTACGGCTGGAGCGGCGCCGCGGTCAAGGGAGAATTCAGTGTTGAGGGTGGTGGCTTCGCCGCTGGTGAGCGCTTTCGCAATGGGGCTTTCCCCGGATTGCCCGCTGAGACGATGGGTTAGGCGAAAAAATTCACCCGCGGGTTGTCCGATAATTTCTTCGGCGGTGCCGCCGAGAAATTTTTCCGCTTGGGCATTGATGAAAATAACTCGCCCAGTGGCATCAGTCAGCAGCACAGCTTCCTGCATTTCGCCTAAGAGGGTCGCGAGATGGGCGGCGGGTAGTTCTGGGCTGGGCTCAGTCGACCGCGCAGTCGGGGTGGACCCTTCTGGCATAGGCGCAATGAAGCCCAGCACGCGCTGGAGTTCCTTCCGGCGTGAGATGTGCCGAACGATGCCCGCGTGGACTAAGAGCTCTCGCCCATCGTGGTGGCGCAGCCGCAAATTATCAAAATAGGCTATCTGATTCGGATGCTGGGCGAGAAAATAGGCGGGCAGTCCCCCCGCGGTTTCGTCCATGGGGAGCGTGCGCAAAAAAGATTCGAGCGAATCAGGTAGCTCATGCTCCGCATAACCGAGTTGAGCGCGAAAACCGGCGGAGAGCCAGGCGAGCCCTTGAGAAAAATTAAGGTCAAACACGCCGAGGCGTCCGCGGTCGGCAATTTCGAGCAACCGTTCTTCCGCCCGGAGAGTGGTTTCTTCTACTTCCTTCCGCTCGCTGATATCGAGATGCGCGCCGATCACACGCTGCAACGCGCCATTCGGTCCGTAAATCTGCATGCCGACGCTTTGCAGCCACACGTAGTAACCCGACGCATGCTTCATGCGAAATTCGAGGGCGAATTGCCGCGAGCCGGTGGCGCCGCCTCGACCTTGCCGGTCGGGCGCCGCGGCGGAGTCATCGGGGTGAATCAGGGTTAGCCAAGTTTCGTAGGTGTTGGGCAGCGCCGCGTCGGTGTAGCCCAGTAACCGTTTCCAAGTGGGCGAATAATAAACCTCTTGCTTGAGGAAATTGAGATCAAAGAAACCCAGCGGGCTGCGCTCATTGAGTTGCGCGAGAAAATTATCGGGCACCGGGGCCGGCGTGACCACGATCGGCCGCGGGGGAGCCGTGATCGCCAGGCGGTTTAGCAGCGCGAGATAGCGCCCCGGCTCATCACTAATTTTTTCGAGGCGCAACCAGACGGCAAAAGCGGGGGTCTCGGTCGGTTGGATTTTCAGTTCGAGGGTTTGGGCCTGCGCGGCGGCCAGCACCACTTCCCATCGTAAGGCGATCCAGTCCGCTTCTTGGGCAGTCAGGTCAAAGCTGAAAAGCGTGGGCAGGAACGCATTGACCAGCGGGGTAGCCGTGCCGGCCCAAAGTTCTCGAGCCGGCGCATTAGCAATCTCCACGCGTCCATCAGCCGCGAGCACCAGCACCGCGGTGGCTAGTTCAGCGGTCGTGGGGCGATGAGTGAGCATGGACTGGCCGAGCGTTAGACCGAGCGCGGCGCCAGCTGGGCGGCGCTCAGCGGTTGGCCTTGGGCCCAGCGGCTCACCCGTTGCTCGAGAAAATCAATCCAAACCGTCTGGTCATTGAGGCAGGGAATATGCTGAAAAGATTCGCCGCCGGCTGCCTTGAAATCTTCGGCGCCCTCCATGCGGATTTCTTCGAGCGTCTCCAGACAATCGGTCACAAATGCGGGCGTAATAACGATCAGACGTTTTTTCCCCTCGCGCGGCAGGCGTTCGAATTCAAAATCCGTGTACGGCGAAATCCAGGGCTCGCCCGCGATGCGTGATTGAAAGGAGATCGACCATTTTTTGGCATCGAGCCCGGCGCGGCGCACAAATTCGTGGGTCGTGCGGGTGACTTGCGCTTTGTAGCAGGTGGCGTGGGCGGGACTGCAGGTGGTGCAACAGTCGGGCACGATTTGACAATGGGCGTGCGAGGAGTCGGCCTTCGTCAGGTGACGGACAGGAATCCCGTGGTAGCTGAAAAGCAGATGGTCGTGCGGCTGGCTAAAATAAGGGCGGGCACTTTCGACTAGCGCGTGAATGTAATCCTCGTCCGCGTAGTAGGGGAGCACGGACTCTATTTTCATCGTCGGGGCGATTTTAGCTGCTTCGCGGTATACTTTGGCGACGACCGTTTCCCAGCTCGACATCGCATAATGCGGGTACTGGGGAAAGAGCAGGAGTCGATCTACGCCTTGCGCCGCTAGGCGGGTCAGGGCTTCCGCGATCGAGGGGCGGGCATAGTTCATCGCCAGTTCAATCGGTAGATCGACCCGCGCTTGGAGCTTGGCCTGCGCGTGCTGACTCGTGACGACTAACGGAGAGCCGGCGTCGGTCCAGACTTGCTCATAAGCATGCGCCGATTTTTTAGCGCGGAACGGAATGATGATGCCATTGACCAGCAGCCAACGTCCAGGCTGGGGGGGGCGATCAATGACGCGCTCATCGCCGAGAAATTCCCGAAGGTAGCGCTTCACATCTGGGATGGAAGTGGAATCAGGAGACCCGAGGTTGAGCAGGAGGACGGCCGGCTTGGACATGGTGCTTAAAGGGTAGTTTTCGTGCCGAATGTCAATCGGTGGAGTAGCATTTTTGATTGCTCGAAGTGAAAGTAAATCGGACAACAACGCCATGACTGCGTTGCGTCCACCTGTCTTGCTGATTATCCGCGATGGCTGGGGCCAAAACCCTCAGCCTGAGCAAAATAAATTTAATGCAGTGCATTTGGCCCAGAAACCCTGCGATGACCAGCTGCACGCCCGCTATCCTCGTACCTTAGTGGCGGCGAGTGGATTGGATGTAGGCTTGCCTGACGGCCAAATGGGCAATTCGGAAGTGGGGCATGAAAACATCGGCGCTGGGCGCATCGTCGATCAGGAACTAGTGCGGCTGAATAAATTATTTTCCGAGCAGCAACTCGCGTCCAATCCCGTCTGGCGCGCCGCCGTCGCACGGGTGCAAGCCACGCCCTTGGCGAAACTCCACTTAATGGGCCTCGTTTCTGATGGTGGTGTCCACGGCATGCTGGAGCATCTCTACGGGATTTTGCGTCGGGCGAAAGCGGATGGGCTGACGTCAGCCCAGGTGTTTATTCATGCTTTTACCGATGGCCGCGATACGCCGCCGCAGAGTGGGCTCGGCTATATTCAGCAGCTGGAAGTTAAATTGCGGGAGATCGGCCTCGGGCAGATCGCGACAGTTTGCGGCCGCTTCTGGGCCATGGATCGCGACAACCGCTGGGAGCGCGTGCAAAAAGCTTATGATCTGCTGACTGGGCGTCAGGCGATGGCGACGGCCCGCAGCGCGGAAGCGGCCATTGCTAATTATTACGCGCAGCCACTCAGTCCGACGCAGCAAGGCGATGAATTTGTGCCCGCCACATGGCTGGTGGACGCCGCCGGCCGACCGCTCGCCACCATCGGCGATGGTGATGCGGTGCTTTTTTATAATTACCGCGGGGATCGTCCGCGGGAAATCACGAAGGCTTTTGTCCTCGATAATTTTAAAGCATTTTCCCGGGGTAAGAAGCTCGATCTCTATTACGCCACAATGACCGAGTATGAGGCTGGCTTGCCGGTTCACGTGATCGCGGGTAAGCCGGCCGCTTTAAAAAATATTCTAGGACAAGTCGTGAGTGACGCGGGCATCGGGCAATTTCGCTGCGCGGAGACCGAGAAGAATCCGCACGTTACTTTTTTCTTTAACAACTACCGCGGCCCGCCGTTCCCGGGCGAGGATCGCGCTGGTCCGGCCAGTCCCAAGGTGCCGACTTATGATCTGCAGCCTGAAATGTCTGCGGCCGAGGTGACCGCCGCCGCCGAAGCAGCGATCCTTTCTGGTCAGTATGGTCTCATTGTCGTGAATTACGCTAATCCGGACATGGTCGGCCACACCGGTTCGCTGCCCGCGGCGATCAAGGCCTGTGAAGCGACTGATCGTGGGGTGGGGACCTTGCTTACCGCACTGGCTAAGATGAAGGGCCAAGCGGTGATTCTGGCCGATCACGGCAATGCTGAGCAGATGTGGGACCCTGTTAATAACGGACCCCATACTGCGCACACGCTCAACTTGGTTGAAGTTTTCGTCGTCGGCGCAGGGTTTGTCGCCGGTCAGACTAAGATGCGCGCCGGCGGTCGCCTAGCCGACATCGCGCCCACGGTTCTCCATCTCATGGGGTTGCCCCAACCGATTGAGATGACTGGTCAGAATTTGATTTTAGGTTGATAGGCACAGGGGCTGGGTGGCCCAATTTTTTTCGGGCGGGCCACCGCTGTTATCCGCTGGGGCGCATAATAAGGGCGTGCCGTCTCGTGTCATAGGGGGTTAAATTCTGATTGCCCCGATTGGGGCCGGGCCGTTTGTTTGCGTGTTCTGCACTATGAAACGCACCCATCATTGCGCCCAGCTCACTCCGTCTGACCTTCACGCCACGGCCTCCCTCGCCGGTTGGGTGGATTCCGTCCGCGACCACGGCGGCATTATCTTCGTCGATCTCCGCGACCGTCAGGGCATCACCCAAGTTAAATTTGATACCAACTTGCGCGCTGCAGCAGCCTTGCTGAAAGCCGAGTCGGTGATCGCGGTTACGGGTAAGGTCGCGTTGCGGCCTGAGGCCATGCTGAATAAAAATCTGCCGACTGGCCAAGTGGAGCTCGATGCGACTGAGTTGGTTGTGCACAATATTTCGGAGACCCCACCGTTCCCGCTGACTGATGCGGGTGGGGATAAAGTGAATGAAGATTTACGCCTGACGTATCGCTACCTCGACTTGCGTCGGCCGAAGATGCGCAAAAATCTGCTGACGCGGCATCGGGCGACCAAAGCCGTGCGCGATTATTTTGATGCACAGGAATTTATTGAAGTCGAAACGCCGGCGCTGTTCAAGAGCACGCCGGAGGGCGCGCGGGAGTATCTGGTGCCATCACGTATTCATCCGGGAGAATTTTACGCCCTCTCGCAGTCGCCTCAGCAATTTAAGCAAATTCTCATGGTGGCGGGCGTGGAGAAATATTTTCAAATCGCCCGCTGCTTTCGCGATGAGGACTTACGCTCGGATCGACAGATGGAGTTTACGCAAATTGACGTCGAAGCTTCCTTCATCGACCGCGAGGGGATTTACACGCTGTTCGAAGGGATGTTAAAAAAAGTCTGGCAGGAAGTATTGCAGCATGATTTGCCGACGCCATTCCCGCGCCTCGCCTACCATGATGCGATGAATCGTTATGGGGTAGATAAGCCTGATACGCGCTTCGCGCTCGAGCTCGTCGATCTGTCAGACACCTTTAAGACTTCCGGCTTCAAGGTTTTCGCCTCCACCATCGCCGCGGGCGGTTGCGTGAAAGCATTTAACGCTAAGGGGCTCGCTGATATCACCCAGGGTGAAATCGGGGCGCTCGAGGAAATCGCCAAATCCCTCGGCGCCAAGGGGCTCGCTTTTATCAAGGTCGAGGCCGGCGAGTGGAAGTCGCCAGTCGTCAAATTCTTCTCTGAGGCCGAAAAAGCGGCGCTCACCCAGAAATTATCGATCGCTGATGGGGATATTATTTTCTTTGCCGCGGCGACCTGGGATCGGGCTTGCGCGATTCTCGGTCGCACCCGCTTGGAGGCGGCGCAGTTGCTCGTCAAGCGCGGCCGGATGACGATTCGCGCTGATCAATGGAATTTCCTCTGGGTGGTTGATTTTCCGCTGATGAGCTATGACGAAGAAACCAAGCGCTACGTGGCCACCCACCATCCGTTTACCGCGCCCGTGCTGGAGGATACCGCGCTGATCGATAGCGATCCGAAGGCGGTGCGCGGCCAACATTATGATGTGGTCCTTAATGGGATGGAGCTCGGCGGTGGTTCCATCCGGATTCATCAGCCAACGCTGCAGAAAAAGATTTTTGAAGATGTGCTAAAAATCCCGGCGGACGTCGTGGAAAGCCGCTTCGGCTATATGCTCAAAGCCTTTACCTACGGGGCTCCTCCGCATGGCGGCATTGCCTTCGGACTCGATCGCATGGTGGCATTGCTGTGCGGTACCACCAGTATTCGCGACGTCATTGCCTTTCCTAAGACGCAGAAGGCTCAAGATTTGATGGCGCAAAGCCCGACTCCCGTCACGGCCAAGCAACTGAAGGATCTGCACATCCAGACCGTGATCCCGCCACAGTAAGTCTTGCGCTGCGGGCGCAATCGGCAAAAACTGCATTTCTTCCCTCTGATTTTATGAAACTCATCACTGCCATCATTAAGCCCTTTAAATTGGAAGCCGTGAAGGAAGCACTCACTGCCGTTGGGGTCGAAGGCATGACCGTCACCGAGGTGAAGGGCTTTGGTCGGCAGAAGGGCCACACGGAAATTTATCGGGGCAGCGAGTACACCGTCGATTTTTTGCCTAAGGCCAAAATTGAAATCGCTGTGGCGGATGAGCTCAAAGACAAGGTAGTCACCGCCATTGCCCAAGCCGCCAAGACTGGCAAAATTGGTGACGGGAAGATTTTTGTGACGCCGATTGAGGATATGATCCGAATTCGCACGGACGAGCACGGCGACGCGGCCATTTAAGCTCCACCAGCCTGTGCTCGCGGCGATCGCCGGTCACTCAATGAGGGCCGGCTTTTTTGTGCCCCGTTAGCTGCCCTGCATTGGGCCCGAGCGATCAGTCGCTTTTGGTGCCGCGGTCGGGGCCTGCTCCGATGCCTTTAGCTAAAGCCTTGGTGCCATGGGGCCGGGAAAAAATAACGGCTACCGCATATATTTTTTATGCATGGCATCATAGTTGCTTAAGAGAAGATGAGCACACTCTATGAAAATAAAATTATCTCGCTTACTCCGTTTCGCCACCTTTGCGGGTCTGGCGTTGCTAGCGACCCAGACCGCGTTGGCACAAACTAACGTCGTGGCTCCCGCAGCTCCGACTTCTGATGAGCGCATCGCTGCGCTGGAGGCCTATATTAACAATACTGATCCGGGCAAATCACTCACCGGCGTAGCTGGTCCGGGTCACAATGCGTGGATGATGACGAGCGCCGCGTTGGTGCTCTTCATGACTCTGCCCGGTTTGGCGCTGTTCTATGGCGGGTTAGTCCGCACTAAAAATGTGCTTTCCGTCATGGCGCAATGCTTGGGCATCGCCGGTCTGGTTACCATCTTGTGGTGGGCCTTCGGTTACAGTCTCGTCTTCGGGAAAAATTTCGGGAGCCCATTTCTGGGCGGCTCAGAATTTTTCTTTTTTAAGGGCGTCGAGAGCGCGACGAATACCGATTATGCTTATTGGGTCTCGCATAATGTTTTCGCGATTTACCAACTCATGTTCGCGATCATTACCCCGGCCCTCATCGTCGGCGCCATCGCGGAGCGCCTGAAATTTTCTGCACTCATGATTTTTGTCACGGTCTGGATGTTCGTGGTCTATTTCCCGCTCGCGCACATGATCTGGGGCGTCACGGGTTATATGAACGGTGTCTGGAATGCGGGGGCCGCGATTAAGGCCATCGATTTTGCCGGCGGCACGGTGGTGCACATGTCTTCAGGGTGGTCGGCCTTGATTCTTTGCTTAATTTTAGGGCCCCGGCTGGGTTTTGGAAAAACTCCGATGCCGCCACATAGCTTGGTGCTGTGCATGGTGGGCACTGGCATGCTCTGGGTGGGTTGGTATGGCTTTAATGCTGGTTCGGCCGCCGCCGCCGACGGCGTGGCGGCGAATGCCTTCACCACAACGACGCTCGCGACCGCCGTGGCCTCGTTCACGTGGGCGACCCTCGAATATTTTACCCGCGGCAAAGCGAGTGTTCTCGGCTTTTGCTCCGGGGCGGTCGCTGGGTTGGTGGTGGTGACCCCGGCGTGCGGTTTCATCACCAGCACCTCTTCGGTTTGGGTCGGCCTGCTGGCTGGTGCGATTCCGTTTCTCGCCTGTACTAAATTGAAAGGCTGGCTCAAATATGATGATGCGTTGGATACCTTCGGCGTGCACGCCGTCGGCGGCACCTTGGGGGCTTTGCTCACCGGCATTTTCGCCACCGCTTCGGTTAATGGTAACCTCACTACGAATCTCAAGGATATCGTCGGCCACTCCCTCTGGTTGGAGCAGCTGAAGGCCATGGGGCTGACGGTTATTCTTTCGGTGGTTTCAACGGTGATCATTGCGTACGTGATCAAAGCCACGATCGGTCTGCGCCCTGACCTCGAGGATGAGCAAACGGGCCTCGATCTTACTGATCACGGCGAGGAAGGCTACATCTACGAAGCCAAATCATAAGCCCTTAACTCAATTATATTATGAAACTCATCATCGCCATTATCAAACCATTCAAGCTCGACGAAGTGAAGGAAGCGCTCGGCGCCGTCGGTATTCAGGGCCTGACGGTCACCGAGGTTAAAGGCTTCGGCCGGCAGAAAGGTCACACGGAAATTTATCGTGGAAGCGAATACACGGTGGATTTTTTGCCCAAGGTGAAAATTGAACTAGCCCTCTCGGACGACTTAGTGAGTAAAGCCATTGGGGCTATTAGCACGGCCGCTAAGACGGGTAAAATTGGCGACGGTAAGATCTTCGTGCTGCCGTTAGAGGATGTCATCCGCATCCGCACTGACGAGCACGGTGAAACGGCCGTTTAGTTTTTGGGGGTAGTAGCCAACTCAGCCGGTCTCCGCAGGGAGGCCGGCTTTTTCTTTGATAAATGCCGCGCGCTGCCCATGATGAACTCCTCGTAATGGCTTCATCATTGGCGCTTAAAATTTTAGATTCCCATACTGGAGGTGAGCCGACTCGGCTCGTGCTCGCGGGTGGTCCAGAGCTGGGCCCAGGTCCACTGGCGGAGCGCGTAAAAATATTTCAGACCGACTACGACTCCTTTCGATCGGCGATTGTCAACGAGCCCCGCGGTTCGGCCGTGGTGGTAGGCGCGCTACTCTGCGCCCCCCACGATCCTAGCTGCCAGTTTGGCGTTATTTTTTTTAATAATGTCGGCTACCTCGGCATGTGCGGGCACGGCACGATGGGCCTGGTCGTGTCACTGGCTTATCTGGGGCGGCTCCAGCCTGGCCTGGTGCGGATTGATACGCCCGTGGGCCCCATCGAGGCGATCCTGCACGCTAATGGCGAAGTCTCGGTGACTAATGTTGCGAGCTACCGTCGCGAGCACGGGCTCAAGCTTACTTTGCCCGGCGGTGGGCACGTGACGTGCGATCTCGCTTGGGGCGGCAATTGGTTTTGCCTCATCGAGCAGCACGGACTGACCCTCGCCTTAGCTAATCTAGCTCAACTGACGGATTATTGTTTGCGCATTCGGGAAGCACTCAGCGGCGCAGGGTTTCCTGAGGTTGATCACGTCGAATTGTTCGAACGTTCAGCGCGCGCGGGGGTTGATAGCAGAAATTTTGTCCTGTGTCCTGGCCTCGCTTACGATCGTTCCCCCTGCGGCACGGGTACGAGTGCCAAACTCGCTTGCCTCGCCGCTGACGGCAAGCTGGCCCCCGACGTGGAGTGGGTGCAGGAGAGTATCGTCGGCAGCATCTTTCGGGCAAAATACTCGCGGCGCGGGGAGGAAATTATCCCCACCATTACGGGATCAGCTCATGTCATGGGGGAGGGCACTCTGATCTTGGATCCACAGGATCCTTTTTGCTGGGGCCTTCCAGCCTGATTTTCGTAATTATCCATTCTATTTAAGTTATGCGTGAATCAAAATCAGTAATCGTCTGCGGCGGAGGCGTCGTGGGCCTCTGCTGTGCGTATTATCTAGCCCGTGAGGGTCGCGCTGTCACCGTGCTCGAACGCAACGGGGAAGTGCGTGATCATTGTGCGCTCGGCAGTGCTGGTTATGTTTCGCCGAGTCACGTCATTCCCCTCGCGGCGCCGGGCATGGTGTGGCAGGGCCTGAAGTGGATGCTTAATCCCCGCAGTCCTTTTTATATCAAGCCGCGGCTCGATAGCGATCTGCTCCGCTGGAGTTGGCTTTTCATGCGCTCCGCCAATCGGGCACACGTGGAGCGCGCCGCGCCAATTTTGCGTGATCTTTGTGTGGCCAGTCGCGCGCTTTTCGAAGAATTGGACGATATTACCGGTCATGCTTTTGAGTTTAAAAAAGAGGGCCTGCTCAATCTTTGTAAAACAGCGGCCGGCCTAGATCACGAAGCCCACGGCCTCGCCCGCCTTGCCAATGAACTCGGCGTTGAGGCCCAAATCTTAAATGCCGCGCAGACTGCGGCCCTGGAGCCGGGCATTAAACTGGATGTCGCGGGTTCAGTATATTTCCCGATCGATGCTCACCTGACGCCGGGGCGTTTCGCGCAAACCCTGACGGCTTTGCTCAAGGAAATGGGGGTGCGCTTCCAATGGAATACGACAGTTTTTGGTTGGCGAACTGAAGCCGGACGGATTGCCGCGGTGCAAACTACGGCGGGTGATTTACTCGCCGATGAATTTATTCTCGCGGGCGGTTCGTGGGCCCCTGCGATGCTGACGGGTTTGGGCCTGCGGTTGCCGTTGCAAGCCGGCAAAGGCTACAGTCTTACTTTGCCGCAGCCGCGCTTTAAAGTTACTAAGCCCATGATTTGTACGGAGCGCCGGATCGCGGTAACGCCCATGGGTGACACCCTGCGCTTTGGCGGCACCATGGAGTTAAGTGGGATTAACCACCACGTGCGGCTGGAGCGGGTGCAGCAGATTATTGATTCTGTGCCGCTTTATTTTCCCGAACTTACGGCCGCAGATTTTTCCGGGATTCAGCCTTGGCAGGGTTTGCGGCCAGTGGCCCCCGACGGCATGCCTTATCTGGGCCGCTTTAATCGTTATCGAAACCTGACGGCGGCTTGTGGCCACGCCATGTTGGGGGTTACGATGGCGCCCATCAGTGGCTTGCTCGTAGCTGAAATTCTCGCCGGTCGTAAACCCTCGGTAGCTTTGCAGCTGCTCGACCCTAATCGATACGCCTAACTTTGCTAAATCCACCCCGAGAGAGGACCGCGGTAGCTCAAAATAAAACGCTTATGAATTGGAAAGGTGTTATCCCTGCCATCACGACTAACCTCGCGGCTGACTTGACGGTCGACCATGCCGCCCTCGCAGTTCATTGCCGTTGGCTGATCGATAGTGGCTGTACCGGGCTCGTCGTTGGCGGTTCGCTCGGAGAGGCCGCGACGCTCAGTTTTGAGGAAAAAATTGCGATTGTTCGTACGAGCGTTGCGGCCGTAGCTGGGCGTGCGCCGATCGTGCTGGGCATTGCCTCCCTAAGCACGCTGGAAGCGGTGGCGTTAGCGCAAGCGGCGGAACAGGCTGGCGCGCAGGGTCTGATGGTCTTGCCGCCTTATGTTTATTCCAGTGATTGGCGTGAAATGAAAACACACGTCAGCGCCGTCATTGCCGCGACCAAGCTTGCTTGTCTGCTGTACAATAATCCCCCCGCCTACAAAACTGATTTTCTGCCAGAGCAGATCGCCGAACTAGCGAGTCTGCATCCTAATTTGCACGCGGTGAAAGAATCCAGTGGTGACACTCGCCGGGTCACCGCAATTCAAGCGGTGGTTGGCCCCCGCTTGGCGGTCTTAGTGGGTATGGATGACGCCATTGTTGAAGGCATCTACGCTGGGGCGGTGGGCTGGATTGCTGGGTTGGTTAATGCGTTTCCGGTTGAATCGGTGGCGCTCTTTAATTTGGCTAGTCGTGGAGAGAAGGCGCGGGCGGCGGCGCTCTACGCTTGGTTTCTCCCGCTGCTCCGCCTCGATACAGTGCCCAAATTTGTTCAGCTGATTAAATGGGTGCAGGCCGAAGTTGGCCGCGGTACGCCGTTTGTTCGCGCTCCGCGCTTGGCCTTGGCCGGGCCTGATCTGGCCGCGGCGCGGGCGGTGTTGACAGCGGCCTTGCAACATCCTCCGGCTTTGTGAAGGGGCCTTTTGACTCGCCGGGTGCCGAGTTGAGGGTCACCATTAGCGTCGTTTATGAAACCTGATGGAAGTTCACTGATTGGTTTCGGTTCCAGCGCGCCTGGTGGGGCGGAATTTTTGGCGTTTGATCCCGCCCGCGGAATCTTCTTAGAGCCAACTTTCTGCTCGGCAACGGGCCGCGATCTCGAGCGGGCCGTACAATTAGCGGCCGCCGCTGCGCCGCTTTGGGCCAAGCTTTCTGGGGCGCAGCGCAATAAATTTTTACGCACCATTGCGGATAATCTTGAGAAAAAATCGGCGGATCTCGTCGCACGGGCCCAACAAGAAACCGCCTTACCGGAAGCGCGCTTGAAAGGAGAAATTGCGCGGACGGCTGGTCAGTTGCGTCTTTATGGCGAAACCGCTGAGCGCGGCGATTGGCTCGATGCACGCATTGAGACGGCGCAGCCAGAGCGTCAACCGCTGCCCAAACCAGATCACCGCTCTTTGCTGCGACCCTTGGGCCCCGTCGTGGTATTTGGTTCTAGTAATTTTCCGTTTGCTTACTCGGTGGCCGGGGGCGACACCGCATCCGCTTTTGCCGCCGGTTGCCCAGTGATTGTGAAGGCGCATTCCGCTCATCCGGGCACCAGCGAACTCGTGGGACGCTTGATTCTCCATGCGGTCCGAGATTGCGGCCTACCGGAGGGCACATTTTCCCTGCTATTTGATGCTGGCTTGACCGTCGGGCAAGCGCTCGTTCAGCACCCTTTAGTCAAAGCGGTTGGTTTTACGGGATCCTTGCGCGGCGGTCGTGCGCTGACGGATCTGGCCGCCGCCCGCCCCGAGCCAATTCCCGTCTATGCGGAGATGGGCAGTATTAATCCTGTTTTCATTTTACCGGGCGCGTTGGCCGAAAGATCGGCTGCGCTCGTAGATGGACTGCATGCGTCCGCTACGGTAGGGGTCGGCCAGTTTTGCACTAACCCCGGTTTGATCGTGCTGGTCCGTGCGCCGGCGGCGGAAGATTTCTTAAAAAACCTAGGGGCGAAATTAGCTGCGACTCCCCCCGCCGCGATGTTGACGGCCGCAATCTGTGCTAATTTCAGGAAAGGAGTGGCCGCCCGCGCTCGCATCACTGGGGTTCGCCCGCTGCCTGCCCCGTCGGCTGATGACGCGCGGCTGTCGACGGTCGCCGCTCCGGTTTGGTTTGAAACTTCGGCGCAGGATTATTCGAGTAATCCAAATTTGACCGAAGAGATTTTTGGCCCGAGCTCTTTAGTGGTGTGGTGTAAAAATTCTGCTGAAATGTTAGCGGTGGCGCATGACCTTTCCGGCAATCTCACGGCGACTCTGCACGCCGGCGTGGCGGAAGTCGCCGCGCAAGGGGCGCTACTTGATATTTTAGCGAACAAAGCCGGCCGGGTGATACTTAACGGATTTCCGACGGGGCTCGAAGTGAGCCCTGCTATTGTCCACAGTGGACCGTATCCTGCCACCAGTGATGGTGGCCGCAGCACCTCAGTCGGCACACGGGCCCTCACCCGCTGGGTGCGGCTCGTCTGTTACCAGAATTTTACCGAGGAATTGCTGCCGCCAGAATTGCAAAATGCGAATCCCCAGGGCCTGCGTCGGTTGGTCAACAGCGCGTGGACGAACGGCGCAATTTGAGGTCGGCGATTTAGCTGACACGCTCGGCCCCGAGTTCAAGCTGGGTTCATTACAGCTTGGCGGCGGCGTGTCGAATCGCGCGCTGGTAGGCGGTGAGGCCCGGATCTTCCGTCGTGGCGCAGAGAGTTTCCAAGGCGAGCTGCAGCGCTTCAGTCTGCCGGCCTTGGGCATGAAGGGTTAGCGTCAGAAAAATCGCAAATTCTGGATTAGCGGGAAATTGGAGTTGGCCGGAACGGAGCACATCAGCGGAGCGCGGTAATTGACCGAGGAGGCGCAACGTTGAGCCTAAGCCCAATTGGGCGCCTGATAGTTCGTTGGGTGACAGACCGAGGGCGATTGCTTTTTCGTAGTAGGGCAGGGCCTCGGCTGGGCGATCGAGCACGTCACAGGTCCAAGCTAATTGGAAATTAATCTCGGCGACATTCGGGTAGCGCTCGTCGAGTGCGGTTAGTCGCGGGAAAATTTCCTGCGATTGCCCGTGGGCTCGCGCGCCAACGATGGCGTCGAGTTCAGGTTTCCAATGAGGGATTTCTGAAGCGGGGGACATGCAACAAGACTTGGCGGCGAGTGGAGGCCCCGCTGGATCCCGCCCAGCGAGAGCGGGATTTGCTGGCTTAGGCCTGGGGTGGTTGCTGGTTGGCTGGCGCCGCCACGACCTTCTTCTCGGGCAGTGCACGGGTGGCGACCTCCTGTTTGAAGCGGGCGATGACCTCTTCGACTTTTAGGATGCCTTCGTCGCCTTTGGCGCGGGAGCGGACCGATACGCTCTGGGCTTCGGCTTCCTTTTGACCGAGCACAAGCACGTAAGGAATTTTTTCAAGTTCAGCCCGGCGGATTTTTGCACCGAGCTTATCGGAGTGCGCGTCAATCGACACCCGAAGGTCGGCGGCGAGCAGTTGCGTATGCAAAGCCTGCGCGTACGCGATAACCTTATCACTGATGGGGACGATCCGGATTTGTTCGGGCGCGAGCCAGAGCGGGAAATCTCCACCGAAATGCTCGATGAGCACGCCGCAGAAACGCTCCATCGAGCCAAAGGGCGCGCGGTGAATCATGACGGGACGGTGCGAGGCGTTGTCGGCTCCGATGTAGGTAAGGTCGAAGCGCACGGGTAAATTATAATCGACCTGCACGGTGCCGAGCTGCCACTCGCGGCCGATGACATCTTTAATCACGAAGTCGATTTTTGGTCCGTAGAAGGCGGCTTCGCCGGGCTCTTCCGTAAAAGGCACGCCCAATGTTTGGGCGGCCTCGCGGCAGGCGTTTTCGGCTTTATCCCAGTTAGCGGAGTCCCCGGTGTATTTCTGGGAGTCAGGGTCGCGGAGGCCAACGCGGACGCGATAATCGGCCATACCTAACGTGGTGAGAACTGTTTTTACCAGAGAGAGACAGCCAATAATTTCTTTGGGCACCTGTTCTTCGGTACAGAAAAGATGGGCATCATCTTGGGTGAATCCACGGACGCGAGTCATGCCGCTAAGTTCACCCGACTGTTCCCAGCGGTAAACGGTACCAAATTCCGCCAGTCGCACCGGTAAATCGCGGTAGGAATGTGGCTGCGAAGCAAAAATCTTAATGTGATGCGGGCAATTCATCGGCTTCAGCAAAAAGCCATCGATGAGTTGGTCGTCAGGAAGCACGCGATCCTTCGTGATCGTTTCTTGCTTGGTGAGTCGGTTAACTTTTTCCGCAAGATGGCTGGAGACCGCTTCAATGCGATTCGACATTTCCGCGCAGGAGCAACCGGCCGAGGTCAGTTGTTCGAGAAATTCTCGCTCCACGACGGGTGGGAATTGGGAGTCTTTGTAGTACGGGAAGTGCCCGGAAGTTTTATACAGTGAGAGTCGACCAATGTGGGGCGTGAAAACTTGCGAGTAACCCTGCTTGCGCAGCTCACCCATGATAAAATCCTGCAATTGCTGCCGCAGAATAGAGCCGTTGGGTGTCCAGAGAATTAGGCCTTGGCCCACATCTTCATCGATGTGGAACAGTTTTAATTCTTTACCAAGTTTGCGGTGGTCGCGCAATTTGGCCTGTTCCATCTGGGTGAGGTAATTAGCGAGTTCCTCTTTGGTCGGGAAGGCGGTGCCGTAGATGCGCTGGAGTTGCTTGTTGGTCTCATCGCCGCGGTGGTAAGCACCCGCGATGGAAAGGAGTTTGAAAGCCTTCAGCTTCGCCGTGTAGCGGACGTGGGAACCGGCGCAGAGATCCGTGAACTCACCGTTGGTGAAGAAGGAAATTTTCCCATCCGCGGGAATATCCGCGAGGCGGCCGAGTTTATAGCGTTCTTGGCCGCGGGACTTGATGATCTCAATCGCTTCCTCGCGGGAGACTTCTTTGCGGTCGAAGCGCTGATTCTCCTCAGCAATTTTTTTCATTTCAGCCTCGAGCTTAACCAGATCATCGGCGGTGAATTTGTGCTCCAAGTCGATGTCGTAGTAGAAACCGGCATCAGTGGGCGGCCCGATATCGAGTTTGGCCTCAGGGAAAAGGCGGAGAACGGCAGTCGCAAGGACGTGCGAGGCCGAGTGGCGGAGTTCTTCGAGCGGAGACATCGAGATAGTGTAGTTGGGTTTAGTCCTCCTTACGAATGGAGGGCCGAAAAGCGATTTGGCCACAGGGCGTGGTCGGGTGTCAATGCCGGGCTCAGACCTAGGTGATTGGCCACAAAAAGCGCCGAACGCGCGAAAATTAAGGGCCGGTAGAGAGACGGGCCCTCCCGATCTACAGCTTCAGCGGTTCGAGGCGGTAGCTGTCTTTGGCATCTTTCATATTCCAACCAGCAGCCGTCAGTTCCTGGCGAAAGGCATCAGCCCCCGCGAAGTCCTTGCTTTGCTTCGCGGCCCAGCGTTTCGCGGCAAGCGTCACGATAGCGGCCGGTACATCCACTGGCGGTAAATCGAGGGCATCTAACTGGAAGCCGAGCGCAAAAAGCACGCGATCAAAGGCGGCTAGATTAACGCCGGCCGGACCACGATTCACAATCGTGAAGAGGGCGCCGAAGGCTCCGGGTATATTCAGATCATCAGCGAGCGCGGCAAAAATGGGGACGAAGATCGTCGTGGCCTCAGCCCTGCTGCGCCCGTCCAAGGCTGCGCGATAAGTGCGCAGGGTTTTGAGGGCGCTTTCGGCGGCGTGCAGCGAGTCGAGGGAAAAGCTTAATTGTTTACGGGGGTGCCCCATGAGCAAGGCGTAGCGGAGCGCCATCGGGGAAAATCCTTTGGCGACCAATTCATCGAGCGTGTAAAGGTTGCCGAGGCTCTTGCTCATTTTCTTGCCGTCGACTAAGAGGTGCTCGCTGTGATACCAATGATGCGAAAAGGGCGTGGCGTTGCAGCATTGGCTCTGGGCAATTTCATTTTCGTGGTGAGGAAAGAGTAGATCCACTCCGCCGCTGTGCAGGTCGATCGTCTCGCCGAGATGTTTTTTACTCATCGCACTGCATTCGATGTGCCAGCCGGGGCGACCGCGCCCCCAGGGACTATCCCACGCATTGGTGCCATCCTCGAGTTTGTGCGCTTTCCATAACGCAAAATCACTGACGTCTTCTTTTTCATCGGCATCCGCCGCCATGGCCTTGAGCGCGCTCCCTGTTTGGAGCTCGCGTTCTTTGACGCGCGAAAGCGCGCCGTAAGCCTCGAAGGAGTTTACTTTAAAATAAACCGACCCATCCGCCGCGCGATAAGCGTTACCTTTTTTCATGAGCACCGCGATCATATCCACTTGCTCGGGGATGTGCCCCGTGGCGGTCGGTTCCACGTGGGGTGGTAAGCAATTCAAGCTCGCACAGTCGGCGTGAAATTTAGCGGTCCATTGTTGCGTAACGTCGGCGAGGGGGCGCTGTTCATCCCGGGCGCGCTTGATGGTTTTGTCATCAACGTCGGTTAAGTTCCGCACATGTTTTACTTTATTTGCCCCAAACTCCAACTCCAGCAGTCGGCGAATAATATCATTCACAACAAAGGTGCGAAAATTTCCGATATGGGCCGGGGCATACACCGTTGGCCCGCAGTTATAGAAGCGAAAAATACCATCCGGTTGCGCGGGCCGGAGCTCGCGCAGGCTGCGGGTGAGGGAATCGTAAAGGCGGATCGGCATGCAGCAGGCTAAGTTGCGTCCAACAGGCGCAAAAAGTGTAAAATGATCAATCTCGGATTACCTCACTAGCTAGAATCAGCTGCCGCGGGACCCGAATGGCGCAGTGCGCATCGGACAAATTTTGTGCAGAAAAGCGGCGAGCGTAAATCTGCTCTACCCGCTCGCAGAGAGTATTAGGCCGGCGCGGCGGATAGTCTGAGCCGTAAAAGATTAGCGTGAAATAATGCCAATTAGTGGTTTAGTCTTAGTCTTTCTCTCGCCATGGCCAAAAAATCCAAACTTGCTTTAACGCATCGTCCTCGTCGTCTCCGTCGGCAGCCGACGCGACGTGCGCTCGTCGCCGAGACGGTGCTGCGCGTGGATGATCTCATCGCTCCTTTATTTGTGGTGGAGGGGAAAGGGCGGCCTCAGCCCATTGCCTCGATGCCGGGGGTTAACCGGTTTAATCTGGTTGATCTCGTGCAGGAATGCGCGGAATTGCACGCCTTAGGCGTGCCGGCCGTAGCGCTATTCCCTAAGCTAGAGGCTGCGCTTAAAGATGCGACGGGCACCCAAGCGTTGAATAAAAATACGCTTATTCTTCGCGCTGTGCGTGCGGTGAAAAAAGCACTACCGACCTTAACCGTGATCACCGACGTGGCGCTCGATCCGTATACGAATCATGGGCACGATGGCGTGCTCACCGCCCAGCAGGATGATGTGGATAACGATCGGACCGTAGGAATTCTTTGCCGCATGGCGGTCCTGCAGGCCGCGGCGGGGGTGGATTTCGTGGCGCCCTCTGACATGATGGACGGGCGGGTCGGCGCGATCCGCCAAGCGCTCGATGCGGCCGGCTATACGAGCACGGGCATTCTGGCTTATTCCGCTAAATATAATTCAGCCTATTACGGGCCCTTTCGTGATGCGGTCGGCAGCGCCCAGGCCGCGGGTACGCGTTTACTGAGCAAGGCGACCTACCAGATGAATCCGGCGAATCGTCGCGAGGCTCTCAGTGAAGTGGCTCTCGATGAAAGCGAAGGGGCGGATATCGTCATGATTAAACCGGCGGGCCCCTACCTCGATATTATCCGGGAGGTGCGTAATGCTTCAAAAAAACCGATCGCGGCGTATCAAGTATCGGGCGAATACGCGCAAATTCATGCCGCGGCACGGCTCGGCTGGCTCGATCTCGTGCGTTGTCGTGATGAATCGTTGTTGGCCATCAAGCGGGCGGGGGCGGACATGATTTTAACTTATTTCGCGAAGGATGTAGCAAAGGCCTTGGCGAAGTGACGCCAAGCCGAGGCGCTTTTTATTGGATGCTTCGCGTTAGCGGCCAAGTGAATCCCCGCGCAGTACAGCGGGGGATCTGCGCTGCCCTTAGCGCAGCTTGCTGTGCTGGCGACTATAGCCGAAGTACACCATGAAACCGAGGGCCAGCCAAATCGATAGATTGAGCCAAGTGATGGTGGGTAGCGCGAACATTTGGGCGATGCAGATCACAATACCTAAGATGGGCACAAAAGGCACCCAGGGTGTCCGAAATGAGCGCGCGGCCTGGGGTTCGGTGCGGCGGAGGACCAGCACGCCGGCGCAGACGAGGGCAAAGGCCAGTAACGTCCCGATCGAGATCAGTTCGCCCAGAAGGTTCAGGGGAAATAAACCTGAAATAATCGCGCACGCGATACCGGTGATCCACGTGGTTACGTGGGGGGTGCCGTGTTTTGGATGGATCTTCGCAAAGGTCGCGGGGAGGAGTCCATCCTTGGCCATCGCAAAGAAAATGCGGGGTTGGCCGAGGAGGGAGACCAGAATGACGGACGTAAGGCCCGCGAGCGTGGCTGCTTCGATTAAGTAGCGAAAGAAAGCGGGCGCTTGGACCTGCTGCAGGGCGTAGATGAAGGGGGCGTCGACGTTGAGCTTGGAGTAGTGCACGAGTCCGGTGAGCACCAACGATACCGCAATGAAGAGAAAAGAAACGATGAGCAGGGTTCCGAGTAAGCCAATTGGAAGATCACGTTGCGGATTTTTTGTCTCCTGGGCGGCGGAGGAAACGCAGTCAAAGCCCACGTAAGCAAAAAAGATCGCCCCGGCGCCGCGGAAGATGCCACTCCAGCCATGTTCGCCGAAGACGCCGGAATTTGCGGGGATAAAAGGAGACCAGTTGGCGCGGACCAGTTCGCGGTGTCCGCTGAAATACCAAATCCCGTATCCAATTAACGCGAGCAGGACCCCGACCTTGATCAGCACCATCAGATTATTGAAATTGGCCGATGCTTTGATCCCGATATAAAGGACGTAGGTTAGGACGAGTGAGATAAAAACGGCGGGAAAATTAATTAACGCCCCCGTGGTTACGAGCTTGCCGTTGACCACGTCAAGCGGGGCGCTGGCGATGCTCGACGGCAGCACCAGATTAAATTCTGCCAGGATGTGACGCGTCGCGCCGGACCAACTGACCGCCACCGCGGCGCCCGAAAAAAGATATTCTAAAATTAGGCACCAGCCGACGATCCAGGCAAAGATTTCACCTAAGCTGCCGTAAGCATAGGTGTACGCGCTCCCCGAGACGGGGATCATTGCGGCCAGTTCAGCGTAGCAAAGTCCGGCCAAGAGGCAGGCGAGGCCGGAGATGACGAAAGAAATGGCGATAGCCGGGCCGCCGTAGAGAGCGGCCGCCTGGCCCGTTTGCACAAAAATACCGGCGCCCACCACGGAGCCGATGCCCAAGCTAACCAGGCTGAGTGGCCCTAAGGTGCGTTTATAGCCGTGATCAGCCGCGGCTTCGGCTTGCAGGGCCGCGAGGCTTTTAGTCCGCAGCAGGCTCACGTTATCGGCCCGATTTGTTCAGTTTGCTGTGGTGGCGACTGTAACCGAAGTAAATCGCGATGCCGATCGCCATCCAGATGGCCAGCCGCCACCAAGTGTCAGCGGGCAGGGCATACATTTGCAGCAAGCAAATACCCGCGCCGAGGATGGGCACGAGCGGCACCCACGGGGTCCGGAACGGCCGCGGGGCATCGGGCCGAGTTTTGCGCAGCACGATGATGCTGATGCAGACGATGACAAAAGCGAAGAGCGTTCCGATCGAGACCATTTCCCCGAGGATGGAAAGCGGCATCAGCCCACCGAGAATCGCAGAAAGTACGCCGGTTATGATCGTGGTCACATAAGGGGTCTTAAAGCGTGGGTGCACCTTGGCAAAGAACGCGGGGAGTAGGCCATCATTAGCCATCGAGAAGAAAATGCGGGGTTGGCCCATGAGCATGACCAAGATAACCGAGCTCAGGCCCGCGATGGCCGCGATTTCCACCACAAAGCGAAGGGCAAATGGGGCGCCGGCGGCTTGCAGGGCATTCACGACGGGGGCGGCGTTATTTAGCTCCGTATATTTCGACATACCCGTTAAGATGACCGAGATCGTGATGAAGAGCACGGTGCAGATGAGCAAAGAGCCGACGATGCCCATGGGCATATCTTTCTGCGGATTCTTGGCCTCCTGCGCCGCCGTCGAGACGGCATCGAAGCCGATGTAGGCGAAGAAAATAACGGCCGCGCCTTTAAAAATTCCACTCCAACCGAATTCACCGTAAGTCCCTGTGTTGGCGGGAATGAAAGGGGTCCAATTTTTTACGGCTAGGTCGTGGTGGCCGAGGAGATACCAAATACCAAAGCCGATAATGGCCAACAGTATAGACACCTTAGTGACGACCATGTAATTATTAAAGGTGGCTGATTCTTTGATGCCAATCACCAAAAGCCAAGTCAGCACGGCAATGATCCCGACGGCGGGAAGATTGACGAGGTGGCCGGTGCTGACGAGCTGGCCGTTGACATAATCGAAAGGCGCTTGGGTCAAATGGGCTGGCAGGATGATATTAAATTCCTTTAAAAAAGCGACGAGGTGGCCGGACCAGCCGACGGCGACGGTGGGAGCCACAAAAAGATATTCCAGGATTAAATCCCAGCCAATGATCCAAGCGAAAAATTCGCCGAGGGTCGCGTAAGAATAGGTGTAGGCGCTGCCGGAGATCGGAATCATGGCGGCAAATTCTGCGTAGCAAAGTCCGGCAAACAAACAGCCGAGCCCTGAGATCACAAAAGAAATGGCGATAGCTGGACCCGCATATTGCGCGGCCGCTTGACCGGTGAGGACGAAAATTCCAGCGCCAATAATTGCGCCGATGCCAAGGCTAACGAGATTCATCCGCGAGAGGCTGCGGCGAAGGCCGACATCCGCCGCGGCTTCTTTTTGGAGGGACTCGATCGATTTAGTTTGGAACAGACTCATGGGGTAGTGGGTTAATTTTCAGCCGAAGATTTAGGCGAATAAGTTTAAATTAGAAGGCTGAGCGGGGAACTTGAATCGAATCCCCGGGAAAGAGCAGGGGGTCTTGCTCGGGTTGGCGTTGGGCCAGTTGCACATCAAAATCAGCCGCTTTACGATCGCGCGTGAGGGTCACGCGCGATTCTTTCGCGTAGAGCGTGAATCCGCCGGCTGATTGCACCGCTTTCGCGAGCGTGAGGTCAGGTGACCAGATAATCCGGCCCGGCCGCTGCACCTCCCCGCCGATGTAAATATAGCGTTCGGTAACGTTTACTGAGACGTCGAGGGCTTGATAGAATTTTTTGTTAATGTAGGCGTCGCGAATGCCCTGGGATAGTTCGGAGGCGGTTAGCCCAGCTGCGGTGATGGCCCCGATGTACTGCAGGCGGATGCTACCTTGTTCGTCAATTTGGACATTGTTGTTGCTGGGCTCGGGAATGCCGAGCAGCGAGACCAGCATGGTGTCACCCGGCCGCAATTGGGCCGAAAGGATGGGCGCGGCTATCTTGGGATTGCCGAGCCGAGCGCTGGTCTCTGGGCTGGGCCCAGCGGTTGCGCAGCCTCCCACCGCCAAGGTGAGGAGAAATAACGGAAGGCGTTTCCAGCAAAGCGGCGGCATGCGTGAAACGTAACTGATTGATCGCCCTCGGTGTGGCAACAAACCTTTTAGTTGGGCTGACCCTAAGATGATCAGAGTGAGATTTCCTCGGTGGGGGTCACTCGACTAGATTAACCCCGGCTACGTTTACCGCGGCTAGGTTTTTCCTCGGCATCGTCGCCGTCATCGTCCTCAGAATCTTTATCTTCTTTTTCCGGCTTGGCCTCGCCTTCTTCCTCATCGTCATCCCATTTCAGCGAGGCGTCGCCCTTGAGCTTAGCTTCTTCGCCTTCTTCCACCTCAGGGAGATCATCATCCTCATCTTCCGCGGAACGCTTTTGGGTTTCGTCTTCATCATCGCCGTGGCCGGCCGGCATGAAATCGAGGATGGCCGTGATTTCCTGAAACAGATGGACGGCTTTGCCCTCGATGAAATCATTATTTTGAGCTTCGCGGAGTTGGTCTTCCACCTCGTCGATGGTGAGTTTCTCTTCAAAATTGAGGAGATCGTTGAGCAGCTTAACGCGGAGGCGGGTAATGTGGTCGAGAAAATCGGCGTAGGGCCCATTTTCTTCATCGATCACATCGGGCAGGGCAAAAAGTTTTTCTTCGGACTCGAGTAAAGGTTGTTTGGTCCGAGCGAGCCGGACGCGGCCTTTGCCGAGATCCTTGTTAATGCGAAAGGGAATGAAGGCGCGTTCGAAAAGATTGGCGTCGAAGCCGTATTCGCGGAGCGGTTCAACCAGCTCAATAATATGATCCACTTGCCGGGGATCGATAATGCTGAGGCCGTCTACGTCCCAGTGGACGGGATCACTCGTTTCCCCGACCCACCAATTATGGTCTTCGCCGAGCCGGACAATGCACCATTCAAGAAGAGGAGTTCCTTTCGCCATATAGTTAGAATTCGCTGCACGAAAACGGTTCGGTTCCATCCTTGTCAAATCTTGAAACGCATAATCGCATAAATTCTTTTACCGCCGTGCTCGTAAAGAAATTTTTGGCGGCAGGGTGGGCCGGGGGGCTGAAATAACAAGATCAAAGATTTTGCCCCCGGGTCGCCGGCGCGCGCTTGTAACTTAGCGCATCAATGCCAGCGTTTTCGCCCATGGGTTGGCTTTATCAAAACGCGATCAAACCAGCGCTCTTCTGCCTCGATGCAGAGCAGGCGCACGAGCTGAGCGTGCATGCGCTCGCCTTACTGGGGCGGGTGCGTCCGCTTTGTGCTGCCCTCGAGCGGCTCCACCAACTGCCCGCGGCGGCCTATCGACCGATTGATTTCTGTGGGCTGCAATTTCCTAACGCCGTTGGCCTGGCCGCCGGTTTTGACAAGAATGGCTGGGCTTGGCCCGCGGCGGCTGCTTTGGGCTTTGGGCATGTGGAAATCGGGACGGTTACGTGGCACGCGCAGCCGGGTAATCCGCGACCCCGGGCTTTTCGCTACCCCGCCGAGGGCGCCGTGATCAATCGTATGGGTTTCAATAATGCGGGAGCGGCCGCCTTGGCGGCGCGGCTGGCTCGATTGCCGGGGCCCGGCCAACGACCAATTCCGCTCGGGATTAATTTAGGTAAAAGTAAAGTAGCCACGCTCGATCAAGCGACCGAAGATTATCTCGGTAGCTTTCGCTTACTTGCCGATCACGCCGATTACCTCGTCGTTAATGTAAGTAGCCCGAACACTCCAGGGCTGCGCGAATTGCAGGATGCAGCTTGGCTGAAACCGTTGCTCGCGGCGCTGGTGGCCGAGAATCAAGGGCGCGGCGCGGCGGGTAAAATGCGGCGCCCCTTGTTGCTGAAGATCGCGCCGGATCTCACTTTTTCGCAAATCGATGCCGCTTTGGGCGTGATCGATGAGCTGAAGCTGGATGGTATCATTGCGACCAACACCACGCTGGCGCGACCCGGCGCACTCGCCACGGTTAACCAAGCGGGCGGGCTGAGCGGGTGGCCGGTACGGTCGCGCTCCACCGAGATTATTAATTATATCGCGCGGACCACGCAGGGACGTCTGCCCATCATCGGGGTGGGTGGCATCATGGACGAGGTCTCGGCCGGCGAAAAAATGGATGCAGGGGCGTCGTTAGTGCAGCTTTATACTGGTTTGATTTACCGCGGGCCATTTTTTGCCGCGGAAGTGGCCCGCGCCCTAGCGGAACGGCAGCGAAAGTAAGCTGTTCTTCGTCGGTCCGGCGGTTCCGCGCCGGTGTGCGCGATCAATTTTTTGGTTCTTAAAACCGAAAGGCCCCGCCATTAAATCATCCAATCGCTGGCATCCACGCCGAGCGGATCTTTTTTCTGGCGGGGACGAATCACGAGATCTTCACCTTTATAATAAGCGATGCTGTGCGCCGGGACAGATTCGAGTAGCCAAACATTGCCGCCGATCACCGTATGCGCCCCGATGCGCGTGTCGCCGCCGAGGATCGTGGCATGCGCATAGATGGTCACATGATCTTCAATGTCGGGATGGCGCTTGCCGCCTTTGATGGGGAGACCGGCACCATCGACCTCGAATGATTTGGCGCCCAGGGTTACTCCTTGATAAAGTTTTACGTGGTGCCCGATGGTCGCAGTCTCGCCGATGACGACCCCCGCACAGTGGTCGATAAAAAAATGTGTAGCGATTTGGGCGCCCGGATGAATATCCACTCCCGTGCGCTCGTGCCCGTATTCGGTGAGCATGCGGGGCAGCAGCGGGACTTGCAGTTGATAGAGTTCATGCGCAATGCGCTGGAGGGAGATGGCGAGGACGCACGGGTAGGCGACAATGATTTCTTCTACGCTGCGAGCGGCGGGGTCGCCTTCGTAGGCCGCGGTGACGTCCGTTTGCACGACGCGGCGGATTGCGGGTAATTGGGTCAGGAGATCGGTGGCGATCCGCCGGGCGCTGCTGGTGGGGTCAGCATCACGCGAGAAGCGCAGGCTTTTTTCTAATTCCGTGGTTAGGCGCTGGTCGATCTTGGCCAAGAGACGATCCAACCAGGCCGGGACATCTTTTTGGGCTAAGCTGCTTTGTTCGAAATAACCGGGAAACAGCAGATGCATAAAATCACGGGCCAACTCCGCCACGCTGTCTTGGGATGGCAAGTTGACTCCATCGAGATGGTTGATGCCCCCATCTCGCGCATAAGATTCCAGCAGGGCTTGTTTAATCGAGTGGGGGTTCATGGCTGAAAGGCGTTAAACACTATCAGGCGATTTAATCCACCGGTCAAATGTGTTGGGGCGGATCTTCGTCATATCTAGCCCAGCGACTGGCCGGTGTGATCTTCGCCGTAAAGAATCAAAGCCCCCGCTGAGCGTGATAGCTTCTACTGGAAAATGTTTACAGATGCCGATTTCCTCATCGAGGAAAAGTGGTGCTCGGGACAGGACTCGAACCTGCACGCCTTACGGCACACGCACCTCAAACGTGTGTGTCTACCAATTCCACCACCCGAGCGTTCCAACTCTGGAAGGGTGAGATAGGTAAATCCATTCCGGCTTGTAAAGCCCCGAAATGCGCTTGCTTCGAGGTTTCTTCTATGGGCAAACTAGGTACTTCTCGCACATCTGACCTGATGCTGCGGATCACCAAGCACACCTCCGCAATTACACGGGTTAACTACGCCCGTTTTCCGCCCTTCATGGACGATATCAAGCCTGCCAACGAATCCAACGACTCTGGTTTAAACAAACTTGACCTGAGTCAGTTGCAATCTTTCAGCTTCGGCACCCAGTGGTCAGAAGTTAAGCCCGTGTCCCCCGCCGGACGCCGTGAACGCGATTTCGATCGCCCCGGCCGCCGCGATGACGCAGGTGGGCATGGGGCGCCGCCTCGTGACCGCCGCTCGTTTCAAAAACCGAGTGGCCCCGGCCCCACTCCTGCTGGAGCTGGTTTTGCCCCTGGCGCTCCGAGTCGGGAAGGTCAGCCTCAAGGTCTCGACCGTCGTCGCTTCGACCGCGGAGCTCCTCAAGCGGGTGACCGTCGGCAAGATTTCCATGGTGAAGATCGCCGCGAGGGCGGTGGTCAGTCATTCGATCGGGGTCCTTACATTAGTCCCTATTTTGTGGCGACTTGCTATCCCGAGGACACCGGCTTTGCGGCCATGGTGAAAGCGGTTCGCGCCTCCTGCCGTACTTATCAGCTGTTCGAGATCACGAAAGCGGTCCTAGAGAAAAATGATCGCTTCATTGTCGTGCTCCAGCGCGCTCGCGCGGAGCGGCCGATGCGTCAGAGCCGCGCCCCAGAAGGAGCGGCGGTCGCCGAAGGTTCGACGGAGTCGGCGAGCAAGCCGGCGCAGGAAAAGCTCAACCCGATGTACATGTCGCAGCCTGATCATCTGCCTTTCGATACGGAAGAGGCGGCGATCCAACACGTCTTGAGTAATAATCTCGGCGCATTTTTCGACCTGCAGGAAGTGGAGATTGAAGCCCCTAAGGGAAATTTCCCCATTATTAATAAATGTGGAATTACCGGTGAATTGCTCGGGCCACCGAATCATCATCGGTATCAGCAAGTTTTACAGCAGCATCATGAGGCTAAACTCAGCCGCCTGCCGTTTGAGCGCTTTAGGGAAAGCATTATCTCAGCGCGCGAACCTGAGGTGCTCGCCGCTTGGATGGAAAAAATGAAAAAAGCCACGCGCTATACGTGGAAAACGCCGGCGGCCAAAGTCCCCGTCGTGGCCGCGAGCGAAGCGGCGGCTCCCGCTGAGGCTAACACTGCAGCGGCTGCCGCACCCGAGACGGTGGTCCCAGTGGCGGAGACTCCCGCGCCGGACGCTCCTCCTCCGATCAGTTTCGACACCGTCGAGGAAGCTCGCCTGCATCTGCTGGCTAACGTTCGCGACAAATTAGTGCGCGCCGTCGAGAATGTGCGTTTCCAAGGCAAGTTGATTGAGAAACTCCCTGTGGGTGAAATTCGTCGCGCGCTGGAGGGCCACGTCGAACGCCAGCGGCGTTTCCCGCTCGACACCGCCAACGCGCTCCGCGGTCGTCTGCGCCGCGAGAGTTTTACGATCTTTAAGAAAGGGTCCCGCGGCGTCTCCTATGTTTGCGCCGTTAAACGCCGCTTCCGGATTCCAGGCCAAGTATTCTCTGAGACCATTACTAAGCTCATCGATTTTATTGAGAAAAATCCGATGGTGCACATCAAGGATCTGCCTAAGAGTTTTTTTGCTATCGAGATTCCCGTAGCAGCACCGGTTGCCGCGGTTCCGGCCGCCGAGCCCGTAGCGCCAGCAGTTGCTTTGACGTCTGAGCAGTCAGAAAAGCTGCGCAAGATGAGCAATGATCTTCGTTGGCTCGTCATGGAAGGCTACGTCACCGAGTTCTCGGACGGTAAGCTATTTGCCCCGCCGCCCATGGCGCCCCAAGCCGCGAAGCGCGCTGAGGCCGGCGAAGACGAGAACGACCCGGTGGATTTCCCTGAGGCCCCGAGTGCCGCGGCGGCCCCAGTTGCGGTCGTCACCGCTCCGGCCACGGTAGTTGCTGCGACGGCTGCTGAGCCAATCGCGGCCGCCGCAGTTCTGGTGGCGCCAGTGATTGAAGAGCCCAAGCCGTAAGCTCGGGGTGCATTCATTTGCAAAGCCCGCTTTTACGAGCGGGCTTTTTTATGCCCACGCGGCCTCCACTAGCGCAGCACCAGATGATGCCGGTCGCCGGCCACAATCGACAACGTCAAGTGCCAGGCATGGGCTGGCAGCCAATCACCGGTTTTATCCGGCCATTCCACGGCCAAGCACCAGGGTGTCTGCAGAAATTCTTCGAGCAGGAGTTCATCCAGAGCAGATTTTTTTTCCAAACGGTAAGCGTCCAAATGCACCAGGGTGCACTCGCTGCCTTGATAGATGGAATAAATCGCAAAAGTCGGGCTCGTCACATGTTCGCTCACGCCGAAGCCCTGCGCGAGGCCTTGCACGAAAGTTGTTTTGCCAACGCCCATCTCACCATGCAGCGCCAGCGTCGTGTCCGGCGGCAGCGCGGCCGCTAATTCGGCCGCGAGGGCTCGAGTTTGTTCCGCTGACTCGGTGGTGATACCAGCTTTAAGTTTTTGGAGTATGGTCATGGCGCGAGGGCTCGATCAGCGCAGATGCTCATAGCCGCAATAATTTTCTAGCCGCAAGGCCTTGCGCGGGAATTCCGCGCAGCGTACAAAATCCCCTAGGAGCGATAATTTAGTTTGAGGGAAACGTTGCTGCCAAGCGCGGGCGAAAAGAGCGGCGTTGGCGCGGGCCCGCACCACGATCAGCAACTCATAATCTTCGCCGTCACTGAGGGCGTGAAAGAGCGCGCTTTTTTTAGTGGTGCGCGCCCGCTGGCGTGCGGCGGCGCTGAGCGGAATGGCGGCCGCGCACAGGGCGGGGGTGAGCCCAACCGGCGTGAGTGCGTTGAGGTCTTGAGCAAGGCCGTCGCTAACATCCATCATGGCGCAAACCTCCGGTCGCTTCGCCAGCCAGGCCCCTTCGGCCAAACGGGGGGAGAAATTATAGTGCTGCCCGAGTAAGCTGCCGCCGAGTTTTCCCGTGACGTAAATGCGGTCGCCGCGCTGCGCGCCCACGCGGGTGACAACTCGCTGGCCGGTGGCCTCACCATGTAGCGTCAAAAATGCTCCAAAAAAACCAGCAGGGCCCTGCGTGATATCGCCGCCGACAATTTTTACCTGATATTTTAGTGCGCAGCTGGCGAGTCCGCGGTAAAAAGATTTTAGCCAAGCGCGGCTCGTTTCGGGGGCGAGAGCGAGCGAGACCACGGCGGCGCTGGGCCGTCCGCCCATCGCGGCGATATCGCTGAGATTACGTTTGAGCAACTTAGCCCCGACAGCGCGGGGGGCGACGTGCTGATCGAAGTGTTGACCGTAGATGACGGGGTCGGTGGTGACGAGTTGATGGCGTCGTGTCGGGGGTAGCACCGCGCAATCATCGCCGATGCCAAAGGGGGCGGGCGGGGAAGCCGGGCCGAGCCACCGACGAATCTCTGTAATGAGGCGTCGCTCGCCGTAGGCGCTCACGGCTTGGCTGCGATCGGAGGTAAAAGGCGTCATGATTACTGCGGCAAACCGGAGAGCACGATGAGGACGGTATTTAAGTTGAACAGCCCGTGAGCAATTATTGGAGCACGAATATCGCCAGTGGTTTCGTAAATCAGCGCAAGAATTATGCCCAGCAGCGCGAGGGGCAGGAAGCTGGCCCAGTTGGCGTGGACTGCCCCAAATAAGGCGCCACTTAAAATGAGAGCGGTGGTGCGACCGAGATGCTGCCGGCAGAAGCGATAGAGTCCGGCCCGGAAAAGTAATTCTTCGTAGAGTGGGGCGAAGACGCAGGCGACAAGCAGCATTCCTGCGATCACGTAGGGCGATTTAGTTTGGGCGAAAATAGCGATGAGATCCTGCGGAGCGGCGGGTAAACCCAAGGCTTCAATCAGTAAGGTCCAAAGCCAATTAGCGGCGACGATGAGTGGCAGGGCGGTTAATAATGCCGTGCTCGCGGTGAGGGTCAATTGGCTCCACGAAAGCGTGGGTGTCGGCGTTACCGGGGTCGGGGTGCTAGGGCTGGCCCACGTTGCCTGGATCCAGCGGAAGAGGCCCCAACCGAGCAGGCCGCCGCCGTCAAAACTGAAGCCGTTCACGCAAAGTTGCAGTCCTTCGCGGTCGACTGATTTTGCGATGATCGTTTTAAATATACCTTGCGCGGCCAGCTGACAAAACGCCCCCGTGCCCAGGATAAAAAAAATAAATAGGCCAAATTCTGCCAGGGTCAGGGGCCACGGGGGTAGGGTTTGGGGCCTGAGCCAGCGCGTGCGCTGGGCGGGCTGGGTTACGAGGCGTTGAAAAAAATAAAGACCGGCCAGCAGCAAGGATAGCTCGAAGAGCACTAAGATTTGCTGGAGGGGTTCGGTCGGCATGGCGTGGCTTTATCTTTGGCGGTCTCGCAGCAAAAAACCAATCAGAAACACCCGATGACCAGCCGCCCGCTCACGCGATGGCGACTCGCCTTTATTCTCAGCCAATGAAAGTAGCGCTAGCCCCGCGCGCTTAAACCATCTTGCCGTTAGCGTAGACGATCTTGCCGGACACGATGGTGGTCTTCACGCAACCGGTCAGTGATTGCTGGTTCCAAGGCGAATTGATCGATTTGCTAAAAGCGCCGTAGGTATTGTAGAGCCACGTCTCATTGGGATCGAAGATACAAACATCCGCGACTGCGCCAGCCGCGAGCGTGCCCGCCGGGAGTTTTAGGATATTCGCGGCCTTGCGCGTCATGAGGTCGATGACTTGAGTCAGCTTAAATTTACTTTTCCGCACGAGGACATCGAGGCAGATGGGCAAAGCCGTCTCGAGCCCGATAATCCCATTCGGGGCATAATCAAATTCGCGGTCTTTTTCCTCGGGGGCGTGGGGCGCGTGGTCGGTACCGATGCAGTCAAGCGTCCCGTCTTTCAGGCCGGCGATAATCGCCTTGCGATCTGCTTCCGTGCGCAACGGCGGGTTCATCTTGAGGTTGGTATCGTAAGTGCCGAGCGCATCCTCGGTCAGCGCAATGTGATGAGGGGTGGCTTCAGCGGTGACGTTGACCTTGTCTTGCTTGGCCCGGCGCATGAGTTCGACGGAGTGCGCCGAACTGATGTGTTGCATGTGAATATGGGCGCCGGTGTAGCGCGAGAGGATGATATTGCGCGCCACGATGATATCTTCGGCGGCGTGCGGCCAACCCTTGAGGCCTAAACGGGTCGACATCACGCCTTCATTCATGACGGCCTTGTCGGTCATCGACTCATCTTGGCAGTGGTCGAGAATAGTTAGGTCGAACATTTTAGCGTATTCGACGGCGCGGTGCATGAGTTCGTTAGACTGAACGCACAAGCCGTCATCGGTGAGGGCGACGACCCCGGCTTTTTTTAATGAGCCATGGGGTGCAAGTTGTTGCCCCTTCATCCCCACCGTAATGCAGCCCGTGGCGTAAACATGCACGGGGGCGTTGGCGGCGGCGGCGTTGATGAGTTGAATGGTCCCGGTATTATCGGCGACGGGGGATGTATTCGGCATGCACACCACCGAGGTGAATCCGCCGGCGGCAGCGGCTTGAGCGCCCGTCAGGATTGTCTCTTTGTGCGTCTGACCGGGTTCGCGGAAATGCACATGAATATCCACGAGACCAGGACAAACCACGAGTCCGCGGGCTTCGATGACCTGCGCAGTTTTTTGCTGGGCCGAGGTTAGTGTTTTGACGAATTTACCATCGGCAATGAAGACGTCACTGACTTTATCCCGCTTGGCCGCAGGGTCGATGACGCGGCCGTTTTTAATGATGAGCAAGGCAGGCATGTTTAAAAGTTAGCCACAAAAATGGTATTGAAGAAAAGAAGAGGGGGAAGAAGAGGAATAGGAATTGGCCACAAAAAACACCAGAAACACAAAAAATTCAGGCCGTAGGATCGGACATGAGGTATTTTTTAACGTGAAGACGCGAGGAACCGAAATTGATAAGCAGGCCGGTTTCGATTCGACCGGAACGCAAATAACCGAGCAGCTGAGCGATGTGTTCCTCTGCGACTGATCGTGCCGCCTTAAGTTCTACGATCAGTTGGCCGTCAATGAATAGGTCCGCAAAGAATTCGCCGAGCACGGTGCCGTCCTCATCATGTACTGTCAGCGGATACTGTTGCTTAACGTCCAGACCCTGCTTGCGCAGTCGATGAACGAGGGCGTTTTCGTAAATTTTTTCCATATGCCCGTTTCGATGATAATAGTGAATAGCGAAGCTGGTTTCTCGGACTATATCACAGAGTTGATTAATCGGATTTTTTCTCATGGGTCTACTTTTTGTGTTTTTCGTGTTTTTTGTGGCCCATTGAATTGGAGATCACTCGACCGGGGCGAGGACGGCTTCAGGTTGGCCGCCGGCGCAGAGGTAGAGAGCAGCCATGCGGACGGCGATGCCGTTGGTGACTTGTCGGAGGATCACGCTGCGGGGCGAGTCAGCGATATCGCTATCGATTTCAACGCCGCGGTTGATCGGCCCTGGGTGCATAATAATGGCATCCGGTTTAACCCAGCTAGCACGGGTATAATTGAGGCCAAACATGCTGGTATATTCGCCGATGGAGGGGAAGTGGCTGACACCTTGGCGCTCGTGTTGGATGCGGAGCAGCATGACCACGTCGGCATCTGCGAGCGCGGTGCGGAGATGATGCGAGACTTTGACGCCCATGGATTCAAACCAGTGGGGAACGAGGGTCGAGGGTCCGACAATTGTCACATCAGCCCCGAGTTTGGTGAGAGCGTGAATATTGGAGCGGGCTACTCGGCTAAAAAGAATGTCGCCGAGGATGACGACCTTGCGGCCTTTCAGATTCCCCAGTTTCTCGCGCATCGTGAACACATCAAGCAAGGCTTGCGTTGGGTGTTCGTGCGCACCGTCACCGGCATTGATGACGGGGATATCTAACACCCGGCTCAGGTAGAGTGGGGAACCACTCGCCGAGTGGCGCAAGACGATCATATCGGCATTGAGGGCCTGAATATTTTGCGCGGTATCGCGGAGCGTTTCGCCCTTGGTCGTGCTGGAGGCGGCGGCGTCGAAGGAGATCACGTCGGCGCTCAGAAGTTTAGCCGCCATCTCGAAAGACATGCGGGTGCGGGTGCTGGGCTCGAGAAAAAGATTAACGATCGTCTTGCCGCGCAGTGCGGGGACTTTCTTGACCTTGCGGTCGAGGATACGGCGGAAGGCGCCGGCCGTGATTAGCAATTGTTCGATCTCAGCGCGGCTGAGCTCTTCGATCGTCAGGAGATGTTTACGATGCCAAGGCACGGGCGGAGGAATTTGATTTTTTCTTCACAGGTTTAACTTTTAAAGGGGCCGGAGCAGCCGGAATGGTAATGGAATCATGGCTCGGCTGCAGGGCATCGAGGTGGACTTTGACTTTTTCCGTGTCGGTTGCGCTGATTGTGAGGCCGCAGTAACTGGCGGCGATGGGCAGCCGGCGGCCACCGCGATCCACGAGTACCGCCAGTTCCACTAACGCTGGGCGGCCATGGTCAAATAATTCAGCGAGAGCTGCCTTGATGGTCCGGCCCGAGTAAAGAACGTCGTCCACGAGAATGACGGTGGCGCCATTAACATCGTGAGGAATGACGGTTGGGGAGAATTCTTTCGGAATGGGATGGCGGCCGATGTCATCCCGATGAAACGAGATATCAATCGTGCCGAGTTCGAGCCGCAGGCCGGCTTTTTTTAACCGAGCGGCTAAGCGCTGAGCGAGATTGAGGCCGCCGTTAGCAATACCCAGGAGCAGTAAATTTTTGGTCTGCTGGTGTCGTTGGGCAATGGCGGTAGCGATTCGACCGATGGCTTGGTCAATGGATTGCGCGTCGTGCTGCAGGAGAGTGGCCACGAGCCCGAGGTTTTGAGGGGTGGTAGGGGAGGCGTCCAGCGTAAAGCACTATCCCGTTAAACACGGAGCGAATCGATCCCTGATTGCCTCAAAAAGCACAAGAAGACGCAGAATCGGCTAAGGCAGGCGGCGGAAAAGAAGAAATTGGGAAACGGGAGCGCGAAGCTTAGGTTTAAGTTTTAAGGGGTAAGTTTTAAGCTCGGAGCGGATCGACCGATCGACCAAGGCATTTTTAACCGCGAAAGGCGCGAAATGACGCGAAGGGTCCAGACCTCTAGCCTCTAGCCTGAAGCCTACGAGCCGCCACAAAAAGCCCAGAGGGCGCAGAATCGGCCAAGGGAGGCGGTGGAAAAGAAGAAATTGAGAAAGTGGAAAATTGGGAAACGGCAGTCGAAAGCCGGAGATCGGCTCCATAATCCATAACCTCTGACCTCTCACCCAAAGCCTACGAGCCGCCACAAAAAGCCCAGAAGGCGCAGAATCGGCTAAGGTATGGCTCAGAGCGGGGTGACGCAATCGGGTGCTTGGTAGCGGGAATTGTTCATCTTCGGGTCGACGCGATGGCTCTGCATCATTTCGCTGGGGAGCGGACGGCAGAGTCGGCTAAGCTGACTTGGGTCGAGCGGGGCATCGCCCAACCAAGCGGGACCGCTATTGGGGCCTAACATCACGGGCATGCGGTCATGAATCGGTTGCAGGAGAGAGTTGGGGGTAGTCGTGACGAGGCAAAATGCCGCGGGGCCCTGTTCGCTGGCGGGTGACCATAATCCGGCAAAGAAAAAACTTTGGCCGGTTTTTAAGCTAAAATAATGCGGCAGGCGCGTGGTGCCTTGTTTTTCCCATTCATAAAAACCATCGGCGAGGACGAGGCAGCGGCGATGAAGCGTCGCTTCACAAAAGCTACTTTTGCTTAATAAAGTTTCAGCGCGGGCATTGCCCAGTATCAGGGGGCGCTGAGTGGGGGTGCGGGCGGGTAGGGTTAGGCCGAAGCTCAGTCGCGCCAATTCGGGGGCGCCCTGTTGGGTGATGACTGGCATGAGGCTGGTGAGAGCCACGTTGTAGTGCGGCGTCCAGTCCGCATCCGCCGCGGGCAAGGTATCGTTGAGGCCAGCCGGCAAGGCCACGCGGTTAATTTTTTTAAGAGTATAACGAAGGCACATGGCTCGCTAAAGCGGGTGGCAGTTGGGTCACGAGTGTGGCTGGGAAGCACTATAAATCAAGGGGTTGAGCGAAACTATGCTTAAAAACACAAAGGCCGCTCACCCCTGAGCGGCCTTTAACCCTAACCTAACACCAAATAACCCTTGAACTACATTGCGTAAGATGCGGCCGGCGCGAGAACGTTCAAAGATTTATAAGCCAAGCGCCTGCGCCAATTCTAGGGCAGAAAATGCCCCGGGGTCTTGTCCGCGATGTGCAAATTGACCGCACCATCATGCTGGTGATGGGGTGTCCATGCAGCGAAATATCGAGTGTTTCGCTGCATGCATATACCTGGCGCCGATTTTGGGGGACTAACAGACTCAGGTCGGAGTCGGAGAGCGGTGTTGCATAGCGGCGAGTATACTTTTTTTGTTTTATTGTATGTAAAACTCGCTTGCCCTTTATTAGTAAGACCGTGAGTTAGTAAGCCTTGCTGCAATCCGATAACTCTAAATGGTTTACCGCTGAACTCGCTCCCCATGAGCAAGCTCTGAGGGCTTATCTTCGCGGCCTGGTCAACCCCTCGGAGATCGATGATATTGTGCAAGAAACCTATGTGCGTTTGCTCCGCGCGCGCGATCGCGGCAACATTGTTTCACCTCGTGGGCTGCTTTTTGCCACTGCCCGCAATGCCGCGCGCGATTTGTTTCGTCGTCGGACTACGGCTAATACGATTTCCGTAGCGGAAATCGACGAGGCGCGCGTCATCGACAATGCTCCTAATGCCGCCGAGATTGCAGATCGCCATCAGCAGACCGACCTTCTGGCGGCTGCGATCGCGGAGCTGCCGCCGCGCTGCCGTGAGATACTTGTTTTGCGTAAATTTGAAAACCTCTCCCATCGCGAAATCGCCCAAAAGCTTGGCATCTCCCAGCACACGGTGGAATCGCAGCTGACCAAGGCGCTGCATCGCTGCGTGGAATTTTTTGCCCGACGCGGTCTACCCTAAGCTATGAATCCTGATTCATCCGATTCTCCTGTTGAGATGCTCTCTGCCACTGCCGCGGGCTGGACTGTGCGTCGCGATCGGGGCCTTTCTGCGGCGGAATCCATTGAATACGAGCTCTGGCTCGCGGCCGATCCGCGCCACGCCGCTGCCATGAAGCTTTCGTCAGCTGCCTGGTCGAGCCTCGATGGTTTGCCTGAAAGCGTCGCCATTCCCGTGCTGGCTGCCGCTCGCCGGCACCATTCGTTTTGGCGTCAGACGATCATCGCGAGCACCTTGGCGGCCGCCGCCGCTCTGGCGATCGGCGTATTTGTTTGGTCGCGTCATGCGCCCGCTGATCCAGCCAGTGTTTTTAGCGCGCACAGTGCGCCACGCACTGTGACGCTCACAGACGGCTCATTCGTGCAACTCAACATCGACAGTCAAGTTGTTGAACAGTTTACCGCCAGCGAACGTCACGTCCTTCTCGTTCAGGGTGAAGCGCACTTCAGCGTCACGAAAAATCCCGCACGTCCGTTCATCGTTCGTGCCGGTGCACTTCAGGTTCGCGCGGTCGGCACCGCTTTTAATATTAAACTGCAATCCTCGGTTGTTGATGTCATCGTCACCGAAGGACGCGTTCAAGTTGCCTCGGCCGCGGACTCGGTTAGCTCGGCAACTGGCTCGGCGCTAAATGCTGGGGGGCGGGCTATCCTGCGGGGTACTTTACCGGTTGCGACTGATTTGAGCCACGCGCTCGTTTGCTCCCAGTTGGCGCCCACTGAGATTGTGCGTGCTTTGGCTTGGCGCGAGCCGCTCCTTCGGCTTGGTGGCGCTACGCTGGCCGAGCTGGCGCTTGAGTTTGAACGCAGCACGGGGCGACGTCTCGTGTTTGCCGATCCTACGATTGCCGAACTCCGTTTTGGTGGGCGCTTTCGCGCAGGCGACCTCGAAGGATTTACGCAGGTTTTGGCCAATACCTTAGATATCGAAGTCGAGTACGCGGCGGATGGAACTATTACTTTGAGGAAAAAAAATCCACTTTCCCGATAACGGATGTTACACTTTGTTGCGTCTTCCTCTCGCCGTCGACTTACGAGTCGATGGGTTGCCCCCCAGATTTCAACCCTTCTTGGCCAGCGAGTCGGCTTTATCAGCCCGCTCCTGGTGCTCCTGCTAATTTTCTGTTTTGGTGGACGGGCCTCGTTCCTTATTGGCGCCGAACCCGTTCGCCAGACCTTTGCCCTCGCGGCGGGGGATGCAGAAATCATGTTGGAGAAATTCTCTGAGCAAGCCGGCGTGCAAATCGTCTACATGCTTGGTGAAGTGCGTGGTGTGAAAACTAATCCGGTCCAAGGTGCCTATGCGATACGTGAGGCGCTCGATCGGTTGGTTGCTCGCACGGCGCTGAGGGTGGAGGTCGAAGGGAAAACCGGAGCTTACGTGATTAAGCGTGAACGCACCCCGCAGTCACCCACGCCGCTGCCGCCAGTGCCCAGTGCCCCCCCCAACCCCACCATGAAAAAATCATCCCGCACAATCCTCGCTGTCCT
>CAMAVZ010000005.1:0-79199 GCA_945861645.1 Opitutus sp. GAS368
CGCTCGTAACTATCTCCCTAGGTTAATTTTACCAAAACAAGACCCGTGCCTATTAAGCCAGCATTTGTAGAGCTAATGGCGCAGCGGCGCGCCGATCTAAGCGCTAAACTCACCGCAATTTTTCCCGCCCCGCGAGCGATTGTCTGGGAAATTGGCTGCGGTCACGGCCATTTCCTCGAGCGCTACGCCGCCGAATTCCCCCTGCGCCTTTGCCTCGGGGTAGATTTAGCCAGCGAGCGGATAACCCGGGCTTTACGCAAATCCGAGCGGGGCAAGTTACTCAATTGCCACTTCATCCGCGCCGATGCGCTCGATTTTCTCCACGCCCTGCCGAAAGAAGTTACCCTGCAAGAGATTTGGGTGCTTTTCCCTGATCCCTGGCCCAAAAAACGCCACCACAAGAACCGAATTTTACAGCCTGATTTTTTTTCCGCCCTAGCTGCCCATGCGCCGGCTGAGGCCCGACTGTATTTTCGCACCGACTCAATCGACTATTTCCAGGCCGTGCAGGCACTACTGCCTAGTTTGAAAACGTGGGAAATCCCCAAAGCAGGGGAGCCCTGGCCCTTAGAACATGAAACCGTCTTTCAAGCCCGGGCCGAGAGCTACCAATCTCTGATCTTAGTCAGGACATCAGATCCAGCCAAATCAGCAGAAATAACTGCCCCAGCAGCGCCGCCGCCAGAAGACTCCAGGTTACCTGCATGAAAATATTATGCGCCAGTTGCCGCTCGCCGTTACCCCGCCGAGCGGGCGCCGTTCGATCAAGGAGTGCGCGAGTGGCTAATTCCATATGGCAGCAATCAGACTTTACAACGGGTAGCGCAAGCCTGCTGCGCGCATAAGTTTTCGGCGGGTCGTTTTGGGTCAGCCCTAATTCTAACTTATTAACCCGTTTTTTATATTTAGAGGGTTGACGCTGCTCCGCGCAGAAACCTACCTAATCGCTCTCTCACCGCTGATTTTGTCTTCATTAGAATACGCATGCGCCTCGCCAAAAAAATTATCGCCGCCTCCGCCGCTCTGGTAAGCGCCGTTGCTTTGTTCGCGAGTGAAGGGCAGGGGGTCGCTCCAGCCGCCGCTAAATTGTATGATTTTGGTAACGGCTGGGCCATTACTAATAGCATGGCAACGGGCTGGACTGTATCGGCCGTGCTCATTGCCCTAATTTTGTTCGCGGTGCGCAAACCCCAAGTGCTGCCGACTAAGAGTCAGGCCGTCTTTGAGTCACTCCTGGAAGGGCTGCGTGATCTCTTCGAGCCGATTGTGGGCAAAAAAGCCTTTCCCGCGACTTTCCCCTTACTGGTTACCTTCTTTATCTTCATTCTTATTCAAAACTGGATGGGTTTGCTACCGGGTGTCGGGACGATCGGCTGGGGGCATAACGTGGATGGAGATTTTCATATCACCTCACCGTGGATTCGCCCTTTTACCGCCGACTTCAATAGCACCATCGCGCTGGCCTTAGTTTCCTTCGGAGCCTACCTCATTATCATCTTCAAGTATGCCGGACCGAAACTCATCCTGTGGGATCTATTTGGCAATAAAGCCGATAAAAAAGAAACCCCGGGTTGGCTTTACCCTTTTCTGACTCTGGTTTTTCTGCTCGTCGGCTGCATTGAGGTTTTCTCCATCGTCATCCGACCCTTCACGCTTTCAGTGCGGCTATTCGGCAACGTCTTTGGCGGTGAAAACCTTCTCCATGGAACCGGTTTCATTTTCATTTTCTATTTCATGGAATTGCTCGTCGGGCTGATTCAAGCCACCGTCTTTACGCTCCTCACCTCGGTCTATATTGGCCTCCTCTGCAATCACGGCGATGATCACGAAGCAGGCCACGCCGCTGAGGCTCACCACTAATAATTTATCGCCGGGAGCGTGCCTCGCGTGCGCACGGCGACCACTGCAACCACCACTAAAATAAATACATGAACCTCCTCCTCGCTGAAATTACCGGTAATATCGCCAGCGCTTTCGGTCTACTCGGCGCCGCCATCGGCGTCGGCCTCATCGGCAATAAGGCCGCCGAAGCCGTCGGTCGCAATCCCGGTGCATCCGGCAAGATCCTTGTCCAAGCCATCATCGGCATGGCGCTCGCCGAAGGTCTCGGCATTCTCGCGCTGTTCCTCGCCAAGTAATCAACCCTCTTCACTGGCGACGCGCCGCCCAGCGCTGCGCCCGCCAGTCCCTTTCTCGTCATGCTGACTACTCTCCTCGCTGTCACGGAATCCGCCCACGAATCTGGCATCGTTCAGCAATTCGGGCTCGAGCCGAAATTCGTGATCATGCAGGTGGTCAGCTTCCTGATCCTCTTTGGCGTCCTCTACCAATTTGGGATTAAGCCGACCATCACCACGATGGCCGAGCGCAACCAGAAGATCGCCGACGGACTCAAGCATGCGGAGGAAACCGCCATCCGCCTCGCCGCTGCTGCCCAAGAGAGCACGCAACTCATCAAGACCGCCCAACTCGAAGCTTCGAAAGTAATTGAGGAAGCCCGCAAGTCCGCGAAGGAATTTGCCGACAAACAAAACACCGAAGCCACCGCCCGCGCCGCTGATACCCTCGTCAAAGCGCAACAGGCCATTGAGCTCGAGCACAAGAAAATGCTCAACGAAGCGCGCAGCGAAATTGCCCGGCTGGTCGTCAAAACGACCGAGCAGGTTTTGGCCAAAAAACTCTCTGAGGCCGACCGCGCGGCTTATAATGAAGCTGCCAGCAAAGAACTCACCTCAGCTTAATTTGATCTGTGCGCGGCGATAAAAAAACCAAGCTTTTGGCTAAACAGCTTTTCAAGCTGAGCCTGCGCGATGGCCAAGTGTCATCCGAGCAAGTCGCCGGCGTATTAGGTTATATTGAGCAAGCCGCCCCTCGCCACGCCCTCGCGTTGCTCAAACTTTACCAGCAAGCCATCGTCACCGAGTTGGCCAAGTCCCACGCGCGCGTGGAACATGCTGGTCCCATCAGCGCCGCCACCCTGCCATTAATCGCCCGCGCGATGACCAAAAAATACGCGCGCCCCGTCACCGCCACGGCCCAACCGAATCCGCGCTTGTTGGCTGGCCTGCGCGTGCGCATTGGCTCCGATCTCTATGAGTCGTCCGTCGCCGGCCAACTCGCTACTCTTTCCCACGCAGTCTAACCCCGTCTCCTTTTAATTCCTCCTCCAGATGAGCACCGTCGTTGAACAAATCGAACAGCAGATCGCCAAGCTTTCCAGCAAGGCCATCAAGAAGAACACTGGCACCATCCGCGCAGTCGCCGATGGCGTCGCCAAACTCGACGGTCTCTCCGACGTCATGTATAACGAGATGGTGCAGTTCCCGGGCGGCGCCATCGGCATCGCCCTCAATCTCGAGGCGGATGAAGTGGGTTGCGTCGTCCTTGGTGACGTTTCGCAACTGAAAGAAGGCGACGAAGTCCAGACTACCGGCAAACTTCTCTCTGTACCCGTCGGCCGCGCCCTGCTCGGTCGCGTCGTCGATGCCCTTGGCCGGCCCGTAGATGGCAAAGGCCCGATTGATGCCAAAGAATTTTATCCGGTGGAGAAAATTGCCCCAGGGATCATGGTCCGCAAATCGGTTAACCAGCCGCTCTTCACTGGGATCATGGCCATTGATTCCATGATTCCCATCGGTCGCGGCCAACGCGAATTAATCATCGGCGATCGTGGCACCGGTAAAACCACCATCTGTATCGATACGATTATCAACCAAGGCCGCATCAATAAAGTTGGCTTGGCCTCGGGCGATAAGAGCTTCCGCCCCGTCTACTCCATCTACGTCGCAATTGGCCAGAAGCAGTCCAACGTCGTTCGGACCATTGCCGCGCTCGAAGCCGCGGGCGCGCTCGAATATACGGTCATCGTCGCCGCCACCGCCGGAGACAATCCCGCCAACCAATACCTCGCTCCATTCTCGGGCGCCTCGATTGGTGAATGGTTCATGGAAAACGGCATGGATGCGCTCATTGTTTACGATGACCTTTCCAAGCACGCCGTCGCCTATCGCCAAATTTCCCTGATCCTGAAAAGGCCTTCTGGCCGCGAAGCTTATCCGGGCGATGTATTTTATCTCCACAGCCGCCTGCTCGAGCGCGCTGCCCGCCTCGATGGCAAAGGTTCGCTCACCGCGCTGCCGGTCATCGAGACCCAAGCTGGCGACGTCTCGGCTTACATTCCGACCAACGTTATCTCCATCACCGATGGCCAGATTTTCTTGGAGACCGATCTTTTTAACCAAGGTATTCGCCCGGCCGTATCCGTCGGTCTTTCGGTCTCCCGCGTTGGGTCCTCCGCGCAAATCAAGGTCACCAAACAAGTCGGCGGCAAACTCAAGGGCGAGCTGGCGCAGTTCCGCGAACTCGCTGCCTTCGCGCAATTCGGCTCCGACCTCGATGCAAAAACTAAAGCCCAGCTCGAGCGCGGCTCCCGTATCGTGGAGCTTTTCAAGCAACCCCAACTGAACCCGCTCTCCATTGAGTTACAGGCGGCTATTCTGTGGGCCCTCCAAAAAACTTACTTCGATGCCATTGAGGTTAAAAATGTGGTGAGCGCCGCTAACTCGCTCAAAGATTACCTCACCAGCCGCAAAGACGCGCTCCTGACGAAGATTCGCACCGAGGCTAAACTCTCAGACGAAATCGAAGCCGGCCTCAAGGCGGCGGCTGACGAATGGAAGAGCACCTTCGCCGCTCAATAATTTAAAAACGCGTATTACGATTCAACCCACTGGTTAACTCACCCCGGGCTTTTGGGCTCATTCTGAAATCGTAAATCACCCAGCATAGATCTTCATGGCCTCCACCCGCGACATCCGCCGACGCATTAAGTCGGTCAAAAACACCCGCCAAATCACCAAGGCGATGGAACTGGTGGCGGCTTCCAAGATGAAGAAAGCGCAACAAGTTGCGCTCGCCGGTCGGCCCTACGCCCAACTGATGGCTAATATGCTCGCGGCCCTCGCTCCACGAGTGAGCGAAACCCAACATCCGTTGCTCAGCCGCCGCGAGGTCAAGGTTCGCGGAATCATTCTGGTTACGACCGATAAAGGCCTGTGCGGTCCGCTGAACGCTAATCTCTTCAAGCTCGTGGCCGAAATCAAAACACCGGTCAAGTATGTGGCCATCGGTCGCAAGGGCGCGCAGTTTCTCGCCCGCACCAAGCGCACGGTGCTCGCAGATTTTAGCGTGAACGACCGTGTCCCCTTCGGTGAAATCAAAACTCCCGTAGAATTTTTGGTTAAGCTTTTTCTCGAGGGCACTGTCGACACCGTCGAAGTTATCTACTCGCGCTATAAAAATACCTTGGTCCAAGAGGCGATCGTTCGCCCCGTACTGCCGCTCTCCAATGTGGCCGACTTTGTGGCCCACCTCCGCGCTGAGAGCGGCCATGGCCAGGCCCTCGATGCGCGCGATATGCTCTTCGAGCCCAATGCTGATGCCGTCCTCGCCGCTCTGCTGCCGTTCTACGTCAATCGCTACGTCTATCAGTTGGTGCTCTCCGCCAAAGCCTCGGAACACAGTGCCCGCATGGTCGCAATGAAGACCGCCAAGGATAATGCCACGAGCCTCCTCGGCGATCTCACGCTCGAATATAACAAAGCGCGGCAAGCCGCCATCACCCAAGAAATTCTCGAAATCTCTGCCGCGGCTTTCAGCGCGGCCTAACTTTTATAATCACCCCCACCCGTTTAAGTCATGAGCAATACCGGCAAAATCGTCCAAGTTATCGGCGCCGTCGTCGACGTGCAGTTCGCCGAGAACTCCATCCCGCCCATTTATCAGGCGCTCACCATTAGCTTCACGGTCTCTGGCAGAAAAGAGATCCTGACCCTCGAAGTGCAGCAGCATCTCGGGGAAGGCATCGTGCGCGCGATCGCCATGTCTTCCTCTGAGGGTCTCGTGCGCGGCATGGAAGTGGTCGACACCGGGGGACCGATTACGGTCCCGGTGGGTGACGGCGTACTCGGTCGTATCTTCGACGTCACCGGCAACGCCGTAGACGGTAAAGGCCCCGTCGCTTACACCAAACGCTACCCCATTCACCGGCCCGCCCCGTCACTCGTTGACCAAAATACCAAGGCGGAAATTCTGGAAACAGGAATCAAGGTTATCGATCTGATCTGCCCTTTTATTAAAGGGGGCAAAGCGGGCGCGTTCGGCGGCGCTGGTGTCGGCAAGACCGTCGTCATTCTCGAACTCATTAACAATATTGCGAAAGCCCACGGCGGTTATTCGGTCTTCGCCGGCGTCGGCGAACGTTCGCGGGAAGGGAATGACCTTTATCACGAAATGTCGGATGCGGGCGTCATCGACCAAAAAGATCTGAGTAAATCAAAAGTTGCGTTGGTTTTCGGCCAAATGAATGAACCCCCGGGGGCGCGTATGCGCGTAGCGCTCTCCGCGCTCGCCATGACCGAATATTTCCGAGACGAAAAAAATCAGGACGTGCTGCTGTTCGTTGATAATATCTTCCGCTTCTCGCAAGCCGGCTCGGAAGTGTCCGCGCTCCTCGGCCGTTCGCCTTCGGCGGTCGGTTACCAGCCAACGCTCGCCAACGAAATGGGCCTCCTTCAGGAGCGCATCACTTCGACCAAGAAAGGTTCCATCACTTCCGTGCAAGCGGTCTACGTACCGGCGGACGATTTGACCGACCCAGCGCCGGCCAATACTTTCGCGCACTTGGACTCCACGATCGTACTGGAGCGCTCGATCGCCGAACTCGGTATCTATCCCGCCGTCGATCCGCTGGCCTCGGTTTCAAAAGCGCTGCAAGCTGACATCGTCGGCGAAGAGCACTATCGCGTCGCCCGCGAAGTTCAGCGCGTGCTGCAACGCTACAAAGATCTCCAGGACATCATTGCAATTCTCGGTCTCGATGAGCTTCCCCCCGAGGACAAGCTCATGGTCTACCGCGCCCGCAAAATCCAACGCCTGCTTTCACAACCGTTCGCCGTCGCGGAAGTGTTTACGGGTACACCTGGTAAATACGTTCCAGTCAAAGAGACCGTCCGCGGCTTCAAGATGATTCTCGATGGCGAGCTTGATCATGTCGCCGAAGGTGACTTCTACATGAAAGGCGGCATTGACGAAGTGCTCGCAGCGTCCGCGAAAAAGTAACCAGACCAGCGCTCTCGCTTCATCCTTGTTACTTAATCCCTTCTTTCAACATGTCGCTCATCCTCGAAATCGTCACGCCCGAAGCCAAGGTTTATGCCGATACGATTGATAGTGTTGTGATTCCGACCGTTGAAGGTGAAATTGGTATTCTCCCCGGTCACATTCCCTTGCTCACCCAAATTGAGAGCGGGGAATTGCGCGTCACCAAAGGCAATTCCATTCAGTGGTTGGCGGTGGGTGGGGGCTTTGCCCAAATCGATGGCGACACCGTTCGCGTGCTCGCGGAGCATGCTATCACGGAAGAGAAGATTGATGAAAATGCGGTTGAGGTAGCGATGAAACGTGCCGAGCAGGAGCTCAAGGCCGCGAACGATATGGATCCCCAGCAATACGAACACTTGCAGAGCCTGGTGCGCTATTCTGGGGTTCAGCTCGCCGTCAAACGTCGGCGGCGCTAACCTTTTGCCCTAGGCCTACTCCACGAGTAGTTTGACCTAGGGCTTTTTTCTGCTTCACTCCTGATACTTAGTCTCACCTACCGTGTCATCTCCACTTCACCTTTTGCCGCTTTGCCAGCTTGCCGCTGGAGCCACTGGGCGAATTTGTGTGATTAACGGTGATGACGGCTTCGCCCAACGGTTGCGCGAGATGGGCTTTGGCGAAGCCGCTTTGGTTACCAAAATATCTGGCCGCACCACCAGCCTTTGCCAAGTTAACGGCACGCGCATCGCCCTCAACCACAACGCCGCGATGGCTATTCTGGTGGAAGCCTTGCCCGCCGGGGTTCGCTGAGCAGTTGGCGCCAGATTATGGCGAACCGGCTCCACGCTTGCGGTAATTTTTCGCTGTGATTTTGCCGCCGCACATCACGCCGCTGGGTAAAAAGCGACCGTCGGGATCCGCCCGCACGCCGATTTACGCCCTGGTGGGTAATCCGAACTGCGGTAAGACCACGTTATTCAACGCCCTGACAGGGTTACGGCAGAAGGTCGGCAACTATCCCGGGGTAACGGTGGAGAAGAAAATCGGCGAGTGCTACTCACAGCATGGCCGGCCGATGAAAATCATCGATCTCCCCGGCGCTTACTCCTTGGCCGCGCGCTCGCCTGATGAAGCGGTCTTGCGGGATGTTTTATTTGGCCGACGCGAAGATACGCCGCAACCGGATCGGATTATCTGTGTGCTCGATGCCACTAATCTTGAACGTAACCTCTACCTCGTACACCAGATTCTCGACTTAGGTCGTCCCGTCATCGTGGTGCTTAATATGATGGATTTGGCCGTTAAAGCCGGCCTGCGGATTGATACCCACCAACTGGCGGCCGCCCTCGGGGTTGTCGTCATTTCCTGCGCCGCGGTGAAAGGGGAGGGCTTAGTTGAACTTAAGCTCGCGATGAGTCGCAGCGATCTGCCGTTAGCCCGACACCGTTGGGATGTTCCCGCCCCAATCGCACCGGCCGTCGCTGAATTACAAGCGTCCCTGAGCGATGCTGATGCCCAATCACCACTCATCGCGCGCGCCGAGGCGCTGCTGCTGCTCACCGATTTCGAAAGCGTGCGGATTGCGGGGTCTAAACCCCTGAGTGTGCGCACCGCTGCCGTGCTGGCCACGTGGCAACAACGCTGCCTGCGGGAAGAAAGTAATTGGTCCGGCACCCTCATTCGCAGCCGTTACGACGCCATTAATACGCTCTGCCACGAGGTTCTGCGCCGCACGCGCCCGCAAGAATTATCGGGCTCAGACCGCCTAGACGCCGTCCTCGTCCATTCCATTTGGGGTTGGTTATTTTTTGGATTCGTCATGGCTACGCTCTTTTTTTCTATTTTTTCTCTCGCGGAATATCCGATGAACTGGATCGATGCGCACATCGCTGCGCTGAGCAACGGAGTTGAAAATATTCTCCCGCCAGGTGATTTGCGCGATCTCTTAACCGATGGCGTGATCGGCGGGGTCGGGGGTATCGTCGTCTTTCTTCCCCAAATTCTAATTTTGTTTTTCTTTGTGGGGTTACTCGAAAGCACGGGCTATATGGCGCGCGCGGCTTTTCTGATGGACCGCCCCATGAGTAAAGTAGGGCTGCATGGAAAATCATTTATCCCCCTCCTGGGCTCCTACGCCTGTGCTATTCCGGGGATCATGGCCACCCGGACGATCGAAAATGCTAAAGATCGGCTCGTCACAATTTTAATCGCGCCACTGATGAGCTGCTCCGCTCGGCTCCCCGTCTATCTCCTCATGATTGCGACTCTTCTGCCCGCCGCGGCCCTGCCGGCTACGTGGAAAGCGGGGCTCATGCTGCTGATGTATCTCTTGGGAACCGCCGGGGCTTTTGGCTTCGCCTGGCTTTTTAAGCGCACGCTCTTCAAGAGCGCTCGGCCGTTAATGATTATGGAGCTGCCGGCGTATCAACCGCCCCGCCTAAAGGAAATCCTCCGCCAAATGGTGGAGCGCAGTTGGCTGTTTTTAAAAAATGCCGGGACCATTATCCTCGGCATTTCGATTGTGTTGTGGTTTCTCACCACTTACCCCAAACACTCGGATCCCACTGCGTCGGCTGAGGCGCAAATTGCGGTCAGCTTTGCTGGTCAAGTGGGCCATCTGCTGGAACCAGTCATTAAACCACTCGGCTTCGACTGGCGCATTGGAATCGGCTTGGTGACATCATTTGCCGCGCGCGAAGTTTTTGTCAGCTCGATGGGCGTCATTTTTGGCGTCGAAGATAATGCCGAACACGCTTTGCCGGTCCGCGACGCTTTACGCGCAGCCCGCTGGCCGAATGGGGCCATCTTATTCACGCCGCTCGTTTGCATCACCCTGATGGTTTATTATGTTTTCGCGATGCAGTGCATGAGCACGGTCGCCGTCGTAAAACGTGAAACCAACTCATGGCGCTGGCCCCTTTTTCAAATCGCCTACATGACCGGCACCGCGTGGCTCGTGTGCTTCGCCATCTATCAAATCGGCCGCGCGCTCGGTTATTAATAGCCTAATTTTATCCATGTCTGCCTCTACCCAAACTTTCATCGCTTTCGCGATTGTGGGCATTGCCGTTGCTCTGCTCGTGCGCTCTGGGTTTAAAAAAAAATCGGGCGCCGGTTGCGGTCAGGAAGGTTGTAGCGCGGTCAGTCCGGAAATTAAAAAACTCCGCGCCAAGTTAAAACGCTAAGCTGAGACTGGACGCATGGTCGCCCGTTGACCCCGGCCGATTGGCAGTACGACGAGCGCCGCGATCACACACAGCGCCCCCGCGCTGAAGAAAGCGAGCGTGTAAGTCCCCGTCACGGTGCGCAGCACCCCGGCCGCATAAGATGCACACGCCGCTCCCACTTGGTGGGCTGCTACCACCCAACCAAAAACGATGCTGGCCTTCTCGCGGCCAAAAACCTCGCCGGTCAGCTTCACGGTTGGCGGCACTGTCGCGATCCAGTCCAGCCCATAGAATACGGCAAACGCGCCCAACCCAGCCACCGGACCGAGCAGCGCCATAGGCAAAAATAAGAGCGAGATGCCGCGCAACCCGTAGTAAATGAATAAGAGGTAGCGGCAGTTGTAACGATCGCTTAACCAGCCCGAGGCCATTGTCCCACCAAGATCAAATAGACCCATCATCGCCAACAGCCCCGCCGCGCGCACCGCCGGAATCCCACAATCAAAAGCCGCCGAAATAAGATGCGTCCCAATCAAACCATTAGTGCTCGCTCCGCAGACAAAAAAGGAACCGGCCAATAGCCAAAAATCACGCCGCCGCATCGCTTCCAGCAAAGCATCAATTGCCCGCTTCCCGGGATTCCCCATCACGGGAGTCGCCAACTCCACCGCACCAGTCTCACCATAAGGCCGCAAACCAACATCCCGCGGATCATTGCGCATCAACCACCAAATAAGGGGGATCACCAGCAAAGCCGCGGCGGCTACGAGCAGAGGAGCCCCGCGCCAGTCATCCGCCGTTACCACGGCGGCAAGGCTGGGGAGAAAAATTAGCTGCCCGGTGGCGGTACTAGCCGTCAGCAAACCCATCACGAGTCCGCGCCGGTGAGTGAACCAGCGATTAGCAACCGCCGCCCCGAGAACGGTGGCTGCCATTCCAGAGCCAATGCCGACAACCACGCCCCACAGCACCACAAACTGCCAGTAACTGGTGGCCTGCGTCGAAAGACCGTACCCCACCGCCAGCAAAGCCATCGCGGTCATCATCGTGCGCCGGAGTCCAAAGCGCTGATAAAGCGCCGCGGCAAACGGACCCATCAAGCCATAAAGAAAGATATTGATCGAAACAATCGACGACACCGTGGCGCGGCTCCATTGAAATTCATTAGCCAATGGCAGCAAAAGAACTCCCGGCGCGGCCCGCGCTCCCGCCGCCGCCAACAACGTACAGAAGGTTACGCCGGCGGTGATCCAAGCATAATGAAATTTTTTACTGGGAGCGACAACCGTCATAGACAATTCCCACCGTTGAAGCGCGAGCGAAAGTGTCAAATTACAACCATGCTTTGCATTTGCTGAAACCTCACAATGGCCTACACTTACAACCCTATGCTTAATCGCCCCCTGTTATGCCTCGCGGCACTGCTCGGATTAACCGCTAGAGTTAACGCCCAAGAGAAACCGCAGGTCTTTACCGGCGCCCAAATTATTCCGATCAGCGGGGCGCCCATCGCCCACGGCGTGCTCGTCGTCGCGGGCGGCAAGATTGTCGCCGTCGGCGCGGCCGACAAAATTACGATTCCCGCGGGCGCCGAAATCCACGATGTCACCGGTAAGGTGCTCATGCCGGGACTCGTCGATTCCCATAGCCACATTGGCTCCGGCAGCGGCGGCGATGGCTCCGGCCCGATCCAACCGGAAACGCGCGTCCTCGACTCGCTCGATGCGCGCGATGCCTCGATTCAAAAAGCCCGAGCCGGCGGTATCACCACCGTTAACGTGATGCCGGGCTCCGGCCACCTGATCAGCGGGCAAACGCTTTATCTGAAACTACGCGAAGCCCGCACCGTTGATGATTTATTGATCAAGCTGCCAGATGGCACCAACGCGGGCGGCCTCAAAATGGCCAATGGCACCAATTCCATGCGCGGGGCCAATGGCTTTCCCGGAACGCGCGCCAAATCGGCCGCTTTGGTCCGCGCAGAATATATTAAAGCGCAAGAATATCGGGACAAAATTAAACGCGCCAATGGCGACACCGAAAAACTTCCCCCGCGCGACCTCGCGCTCGAGAAAATGAGTGAAGTCCTCGCCGGTCAGCGCATCGTCCAAAATCACACGCACCGCCACGACGATATTCTTACGGTGCTGCGCCTCGCCCAAGAATTTGGTTTCAAGGTTGTTCTCCACCACGTCAGCGAAGCCTGGAGGGTTGCCCCCGAAATTGCCGCGGCCCGCGCGCCTTGCTCTGTGATCATGATTGATTCACCCGGTGGTAAATTAGAAACCAAAGATGCCGACTGGCGCACGCCAGCTATCTTAGAAAAAGCTGGCGTGCTCGTGGGTTTTCATACCGACGACCCCATTTGCGATTCGCGGCGCTTCCTGCGCTCAGCCGCGTTGGCCGTTCGGGCGGGCATGACGCGCCAAGGGGCCCTCGCCGCAGTCACGATCGCCAACGCTAAAATTCTCGGCCTCGACGCCCGCGTCGGCTCACTGGAACCCGGCAAAGATGCTGACTTCATTGTACTCTCCGCTGATCCGTTGAGTGTCTATGCGCACATCGAACAAACCTGGGTTGAAGGAACCAAAGTTTTCGATCTCTCCCGCCCGGCCGATCATCTTTATGCCGTCGGTGGGGCGGGCGCCGGTGATTCCCGCCGCGCCCAGCTCTGTTGTTTCACCAGCGCATGGGACTTAATCGCCAACGCCAATAATGGAGGTGAACAATGAAAACAATTACTCGCTTTAGCTTACTGGTCACTTGGCTCATCGCCCTGGGCGGCGCGCACGCCGAAAATATCGCGGTCATGGGTGCAACTATCTACACGATGGCCGGTGCACCGCTAAAAGACGGCGTTATTCTCATGCGTGATGGTAAAATCACCGCGCTGGGCCCCAAGGTTTCCGTAAAAATTCCCGAGGGCTACCGCATCCTTCAAGCCGCCGTCGTTACGCCTGGATTGATTGATGCCCATGCTACCGTCGGCCTCTCGGGCTTGCTCAACCAAGCTCAGGATCAAGACATGTTAGAAAAATCTTCCGCCGTGCAACCTGAACTCCGCGCCCTAGATGCCTACAACGCCAAAGATCCTCTCGTCAGCTGGGTGCGCTCTTACGGTGTCACCACCGTCAATACCGGTCATGCCCCCGCCGCGCTGATCTCGGGGCAAACGATGATTGTGAAAACATTTGGCCGGACTGCTGATGAGGATGTGATTAATCCTGCCGCGATGACCGCCGTCACGCTGGGTCGCAACGGTCTGACTAACGCCGAAGGTGGGCCCGCGGCGAGCAAATCACCAGGCAACCGCGCCAAAGCGGTCGCGATGTTGCGCGCTGAACTGATCAAAGCTCAAGAGTACGCCAAGAAGCGCGAGGCTAAAGACGAGAGCAAGCGACCGGGCCGGGATTTAAAAACCGAAACCCTCCTTCGCGCTCTGGCTGGGGTTCAGCCCCTGTTAATTACGGCTAATCGTCAGCAGGATATTATCTCCGCCCTCCGCCTCGCCCAAGAATTTAATCTCAAAATTATTCTCGATGGCTGTGCCGATGCGCCGATGGTTTTGGCCCAAATTAAAGCCAGTGGGTTTCCCGTCATTGTGCACCCCACGATGCAACGCAGCTATGAAGACATGGAAAATCTCAGCGTAGAAACGGCCGGAAAACTTCAGGCGGCCGGTATCCCCATTGCCTTACAAAGCAGTTACGAATCCTATGTGCCCAAGACCCGCGTGGTGCTTTTCGAAGCAGCGGTGGCGGCCGCCCATGGCCTCGGCTTTGAAGCCGCCCTCGCCAGCATTACCAGTGGCGCGGCCGAATTACTCGGCATCGCCGATCGCACCGGTTCCCTCGTCGTGGGTAAAGATGCCGATCTGGCCCTCTATGATGGCGACCCTTTTGAATACACGAGCCACTGCACTGGCACGATTGTGGGTGGGATCGTCTTCGCCGACGGTGCGCACTAAATCTAGCGCTGAAGATTTGTTTATTCGGCCAAAAGCTTTGCGTTCAACTCGAACAAAATAATTTTAATTTCATGCAAGCCGCCGTCCTCACCGAGATTAAAAAGCCTTTAGCGGTGCAAGCGGAGCCCAATCCGCTGGCCGCGCTGGGTGAGGCCGTCGTGCAACTGAAAGCGGCGGCGCTTAATCACCGCGATCTCTGGATTCAACTAGGCCAATATGCCGGAATCAAAACTCCGATCATTCTTGGTTCAGATGGCGCGGGCACCGTCCTGGCGGTTGGTTCGCCCAAAGATACAGCCTGGGTGGGGCGCGAAGTCATTATTAACCCAGCCCTCGACTGGGGGGTTAATCCCCGCGCCCAAGGATCGCAATTCCGCATTCTCGGTTTACCCGACGCGGGCACCTTTGCCGAGCAATGCGTCGTCCCCGTTGCTAACTTGGCACTTAAGCCCAGTCACCTGTCATGGGAGCAAGCCGCTGCTTTGCCGCTCACCGGACTGACGGCTTGGCGCGCTTTATTTACGCGCGCCCAGCTTCAACCGGGCGAGCGGGTGCTCATCACGGGGATTGGCGGGGGCGCCGCGCTCAGCGCTTTGCAATTGGCGGTGGCCGCGGGCGCGCAAGTCTGGGTTACCTCTAGTTCACCTGAGAAAATCGCGCGCGCCATCACCCTCGGGGCTTTAGGCGGGGTAAATTATCGTGAGATTAATTGGGCGGAGGCATTGCAGCAACCAGCCGGGCGATTTGATGTGATCGTGGATAGCGCCGGCGGCGAGGGCTTGGCCCAACTGATCGATCTCACCACGCCGGGCGGACGCATCGTATTCTTCGGAGCCACGCGGGGTAACCCCACAAGCCTCGATCTCCGAAAATGTTTTTTCCGGCAGATCAATATGCTGGGCACTACGATGGGCTCGCCGGAAGATTTCGCGAACCTCATGACCTTTGTCGCTGCCCATAAAATTACGCCCGTGGTGGATAAAGTGTTTCCCCTGGCTGAAGCCGATGCGGCCTTGCGCCGTATGGCGGCCGGCGAGCAGTGCGGGAAAATTGTGTTGGCGATCTAGCCTTGCCCTCAGCCTGACGGCTAAGCGCGAATCCACTGCACCAACTCCTGCAGTAACGCCGTCGCGGCCTCCCCGAGAAAAATAAAATAAAGCACGCCCAGCGCAAAGATGAGATAACCCGCGAGAATAAAGAGGCCATCGCGCTCCAGCAATCCGGCTGCGACCAATAAAATAGCCCAAGCCGGGAAGGAATTCGTAAAAGGAATCGGGATCGGCAACACCAACACCAGCGCCGCGGTCAGCATTAATACCGCGTGCAGTTGCACTAACCCGGGCGTGTCGGTTAAAAAAGTGAGACGGGGCCGGATTAGTTTTTCAATGATCCGAATCGTTTTCTCGGCGACCGTGAAGAGCTTTCCAAAAAAACCGGGCGGTAATACCTTGCGCTGAAGTTTCATCGGGAGCCAAGGGCGCTGACCCAACGTCAACCGGAGCGCGATCAGCGCGATCGCTAATCCAAAGGGGGTGGATAAACCCGGCAACGGAATGGGCGTAATAAAAGGGAGGGCCAACAATAGCACCAGCAGCGTGTAGGCCCGCCCGCCAAGCGTATAGATAACCTCCCGCAGCGTTAGTGCACCTAGGGCGGAGCGATGGCGCAAATCAGCCAACTCCTCCGATAACTTGCGGGGTGGATTTGCGTTAAATTTTGAATTTTTTTTCATGTGCCGCGTTTATTGCCGTATAGTTCCACGTGCAGGCGCGGGGCGTAACGATAGCCACGCGTCTTGCATAATTCAGCCAACCAAACCGCACGGGCCCGCAAGACCTCGACCGTGGTTCCCTCCGGCATCAGCAATACCTTGGCCCGAGGAATATCCTGCCTGAGCGAGGCGAGCAGCATTTCGATTTCTAAAATGTCTGCTTCTTGCGTGACGACAAACTTGAGTTGGTAGCCACCGCGATCGAGCCAAGCCCGCACCACCTCCGGCTGCCAACGCAGCGTCTCGTGCTTGATGCGCCAGGTGTCATCGAGCCGCTCATCCGGGGAGGAATTTTTTAGCTTCGGACTCAGCGAGGCGAGATCGCACGCAATGCCGGCCGGCACGATGGTCGCAGCGGTCTCAATCGTGAGGTGGTAATCTAATTTTTTTAACGCGATCGCGAGTGCATGAATGTCTGGCGCAATCATTGGCTCGCCTCCGGTTAGCACGACATGCCGTGCGGGATGACAGCGGATGGCCGCCACGATCTCGCCTACCGTCATCTGCTTTCCTTCCGGCTGCCAAGAGGCATAAGGCGTATCGCACCAATTACAGCGAAGATTGCATCCACTCGTACGGATAAACACTGAGGGCACGCCGGTTAACTCGCCTTCGCCTTGGAGCGAATAAAATATTTCAGAAATCAACATTGAGGGAGGTTTAAACGAGTGAGTAACCGCGAGGCTAAGCAAAAATAATTTCTGCGCGCATTTAATGCTTGGCTGGGTTGACCGGCAAGGGCGGCTGCGACTCGTAGACGGTCGGATCAACCAATCCTGCTTGCAGGAAGGCCTCGCGGCGTTCGACACACGTGCCGCACTTGCCGCAGTGGATCAGACCACCTTTGTAACATGACCAAGTTTGCGCAAAATTTACCCCTAGCTTCCCGCCCTCGGCGGCAATCTGGCCTTTCGTCTTGGTAATAAACGGCCGGAGTAACTGAAGGCCCGCATCAGTCCCGAGCCGCAAGGCGTTGCCCATCGCCGTCATAAAATCTTCCCGACAATCGGGGTAAATCGTGTGGTCGCCGGCATGAGCCGCAATGACGAGCGCCTCTGCTCCCGCGCTTTCCGCAAAGCCCGCGGCCGCGGCCAGCATGATGCCATTGCGAAAGGGCACGACCGTCAGCTTCATATTCTCGGCGGCGTAGTGCCCCTCTGGAATAGCCCCGCCCGACTTAAGCAAGTCCGAGGCGAAAAGCTGGCCAACGAAATCTAAAGGGATGGTCCGGTGGGTCACTCCCAGCTTGGCCGCATGCTCCGCGGCCCAGGGAATCTCGCGGTGATTATGTTTAGCCCCGTAATCGAAACTAAGGGCAGCGGTCACCGTATGGTGGGCCCGCGCCCAATAGAGCGCCGTCACCGAATCCATACCACCGGAGCAAAGCACGACGACTTTCATGACTGATGAATTGGCCACAAAAAGCGCAAAAGGCACAGCAGTAAATAATCCCCGAGGGAGCAGGCATATTTTAGGGTAAGCTTGAGCAACCCCAGCAGGTGGAGTAGGGGACTTAGAGCCCTGCGACCAATAATCCCGTCTTGCCGCTAAGCCCCGTTTAGGTTTTTTCTTGGCCTCCCTTCGGTCCGTAGGCGGACCTCTTCTATGAATATCATGGCAACATTTGTCGGGCTGTACCAACGGAGTACTCCTCTCGTTAAGGCTGGCCTCGAGGCGGAACCATTAAGCTCCTCCCGCCTTTGAGTCCGACCCTGCACTACCGGTTTATAGATCAGCCGACCCAGTTGCCGCCGCTCTACGCGGCGCTCGATCGCTGCACAGAAATCGCGCTCGATACGGAGGCAGATAATCTCTTCCGCTACCGGACGCGCGTTTGCTTACTGCAAATCCTAGCGGCCGACGAAATTTACTTGGTCGATCTCCTCGCCGACCTGCCACTCGACGGGCTCTGGCCGCGACTGGCGGCCAAGCCCTTGATCATGCATGGCAGCGATTATGATCTCCGCTTGCTGTGGGAGTTCTGCCGCTTTCAACCGCTCAGCTTATTTGATACGATGTTTGCCGCTCAGCTACTGAGTATTCCCCGCTTCGGTCTCGCCGCGTTATTAGAACAAAATTTTGGGGCGCACGTGGATAAAGATCACCAAAAAGCTAATTGGTCGCAGCGCCCGCTGGACCGCGACATGCTGGATTATGCCGCCACTGATGTTTATTACCTGCCCGAATTGCGTGATCGCTTAAAGGCTGAACTCACTCGCCTTGGTCGCGTCGACTGGATGGAGCAGAAATGTCGCTGGCAAATCGAAGTGGGGCGCGCCGGTTTCGCCGCGCCCGATGAAAATGCCTGGCGCATTAACGGCTCAGAAAAATTACGTGGGCGCGGCCTAGCGGTCTTGCAAGCCCTGTGGTTCTGGCGCGAAAGCTGGGCTGAAGCAATTAACACGCCGCCCTTTAAAGTCGTCGGGAACGAGATGCTCGGACGCCTAGCCGGCGCGGCCGAAGATGAATATCCCATCGAGGAGGTCTTGCGAGTTCATCTGGGCCGCCGTCACGACCGTCTCTACCCCAGTCTCGTGGAAGCGGTCCAGCAAGGCTACGCCACCGATCCACAAACCCTGCCGCGCCGCGAACGGCGCCGAGAATTTTCGCCGATGTCGCCCGCCGAACTCGCCCGACAAGATCGAATTAAAGCCGACCGAGATCGCTTGGCCCAAGGCTTACAGCTTGATCCCACCCTCATCGCCACTCGCTCGCAACTCGTCTTGCTTGCCCGAGATCCCCAATGCATCGATACGGTGCTGCTCCCTTGGCAGGCGCAATTGCTCAAGGCTGAACCAGCTTGGAAAAGCTAGCCCCGCACCGTGGCTGAGCCTGCCAACATCGCCCACCATCTTTCCCTGATGGCCATGCGTCAGCCGACGCAGGCCGCCGTGAAAATTGCCCGGGGCCAGAAAATTTCTGGCGAAATTGATTACCTCACCCTGTCGTTCCGCGCCCTCGAGCAGGAAGTTGCGGCCTGGGCGAATAAACTCCGCGCGGCCGGCGTCAGCCGCGGAGATCGGGTGCTCGTGATGGTACGCCAAGGCCTGCCGTTAATCGCGGCGGCTTTTGGCCTCTTTAAAATAGGCGCGATTCCCATCATTATCGATCCAGGCATGGGACGAAAAAACTTTTTGGCCTGCGTCGCGCGCTCCCAGCCGCGCGTGCTGCTGGGCATTCCTCTTGCCCAAATCACTAGCTATATTTTCCGCACCGCGTTTGCGGCGGTAGAAATCCGCATCTGGGTGAGTAGCTCACCGACCGCCCAACGCGCAAGTTCCCAAAAAATCAACGCCCCCGTCACCCTCGCCGCGGACTGCGCGGCGACCGACCTAGCGGCGATTCTTTTTACTTCCGGCTCCACCGGCGCACCTAAGGGAGTTTGCTATGAACATGGCATGTTCGCCGCCCAAGTGCGGCTCGTTCGCACAACCTACGGAATTACCCCCGGTGAAATCGATCTGCCGCTGCTCCCTATTTTTGCACTTTTTAATCCCGCGCTAGGAATGACCACCATTGTTCCAGCGATCGACCCGCGCCAACCCGCCAACCTAGACCCCGCAAAAATTGTTCGCGCGATTCAACAGGAAGGCGTCACGAATTCGTTTGGCTCACCGACTCTTTGGCGGATCATTGCCCGCTACTGCCTAAAAAATAATCTCACCTTGCCGTCGCTTAAACGGGTGCTGATGGCGGGCGCGCCCGTCCCGCCGGAATTATTCGCTGATTTATTAAAAATTTTACCCAACGGGATGGCCTATAGCCCTTATGGCGCAACGGAAGCCTTGCCGGTTGCCAGCATCTCTGGGCTACACGTTATCACCACCACCGCCAAGGCGACTGCCGCCGGCCAAGGCACCTGTGTCGGTCAACCCGTCGATGAGGTAACCATTAAAATTATTGCGCCGAGCCCGATGGCGATTGTTTTTGCAACGGAGATTCACGAATTGCCCGTGGGTGCCATCGGCGAAATTATTGTCCAGGGGCCTATCGTTACAAAAACCTACGATCAGTTAGCGGCGGCCACCGCGTTAGCTAAAATCAACCCACTAAAAACAACCCAAGGGTTGCCCGGCGGCCCTTGGCACCGGCTTGGCGATGCCGGCTACCTCGATCCCCACGGCCAACTCTGGTTTTGCGGCCGCCTAGCCGAGCGCGTAATCACCCCGACCGGAACGCTCTACCCCGAACAAGTTGAACCTATTTTTAATCAGCACCCCAGCGTCGCCCGCTGCGCCCTCATTGGCCTTGGTCCCAACCGCGATCAACCAGCTCTCGTAATCGAGCCCACCACTCAAGCGATGGTGGCGACCCTGGCCTTGCGCCAAAAATTACTGGGGGAATTACAAATTATGGGCGCCGCTCACGCCCATACGCGCCCCATCACTCGCGCCTATTTTCATCCGCTGTTTCCCGTGGATGTTCGCCATAATGCTAAAATCCACCGCCTAAGCTTAACCCAATGGGCCGCTCATCAACCGAGTTATGCCCTGAGCTCACCGTCATGAATCGCGCCGTCTTTATTACCGGAGCCAGCGGCTTCATCGGTGGAAAACTTGCCGAACGTTTACTGGCTGAGGGTCGTCAGGTTAAGGTTCTCGCCCGCCGCCCCCTGCCTATTTTAGCCAACCTCGGCGCAGAAATTATTACGGGCGATTTGGCCGACGAGCCCGCGCTCCGCCGTGGCTGCGAAAATTGTGAAGCCGTTTTCCACGTCGCCGGTCGCGTTGGGGTCTGGGGCCCCGCGGCTGATTTTTTTAAAGTTAATGTCGCGGGCACTGCCCAAATTATCGCCGCGTGCCGCGCCGTCGGCGTGCCGCGCCTAATTCATACCAGTTCACCCAGCGTCGTGTACCATGGCGGTAACCTAGCCGGCGTGGATGAATCGGCGGCGCTTTGCACCGCGGCACCCTGCGCTTACCCCACGAGCAAGGCCGCGGCCGAACAACTTGTCCGCCAAGCCCACTGTGCCGCGTTAGCCACCCTCTCGTTGCGGCCTCATCTGGTCTGGGGGCCGGGTGATAAAAATGTGGTGCCACGTGTCCTCGCCCTCGCACGTCAAGGTCGCCTCAGAATTATCGGATCCGGCCAAAATCGCGTTGATGTCACCCACATCACCAACGTCATCGACGCCCACCTCCTCGCCGAACAAGCCTTGGTCCGTTATCATCTAAACCGTAACGCAAGCGCCGAGATTATGCGCGCGCCGGTTGGGGGAGAGCAGCGAGATCCAGGTGGCCAAGCCTATTTCATCACTAACGGAGAACCGGTAATATTGTGGGACTGGATCAACGAGCTCTTACGGGGCGCGGGCCTTCCAGAAATTAAAAAGCGCCTTTCCCTGCCCGCTGCTCGCCGGATCGGCGGCCTCTTAGAAATAATTTGGCGGGTGCTTCCCCTGAACGGGGAGCCGCCGATGACGCGGTTTGTGGCTGATGAAATGGCCACCGACCACTGGTTTAAAATCGATGCCGCGCGCCTCAATCTTGGCTACCGCCCACGAGTAAGCATGAAGGTTGGCACCGCCGAACTTATTGCTCAGCTCCAACGCCGTTAGCCATTTCTCTGCCGCACCGCCTCGAAAAGCGTGATGATGGTCGCCATAGCGACGTTCAAAGAATCCGCTTGGCCAGCCATGGGAATGCGTACGAGCAAATCGCTTTGCTTAAGCCAAAAATCACTCAGCCCGTATTGCTCGCTGCCCATCACAATCGCCAACGGGCCACGCAGCTCCACTTGGGTATAAAGGCTCGGCGTATCCGGCGTCGTCGCCACGATCCGGACCCCCTGCTGCTTCAGCCAAGCATGGACCGAAGCGCTATCCGCGACTACGATCGGTACAGAGAAAAGCACGCCGGTCGATGAGCGCACCACGTTAGGATTAAAAACATCGGTGACGGCATCACAGACGATAACCCCATCCACTCCCGCGGCGTCTGCGCTGCGCAAAATTGTCCCAAGATTGCCCGGCTTTTCGATCGACTCCACCACGAGGAGAAAAGGGACCGCGCTGAGCTTGAGATCTGCAAGACCATATTTCCATTGCGGCGCCACGGCCAACAGGCCATCGGGCCGATCGCGGTACGCACATTTAGCGAACGCTTCCTTGGATAATTCAAAAAGTTGCGCCCCGGCTTGGCGCGCCTGCTCGATTAAGGCCGGTTCATTTTCGCCGAGGAACCAGTCGGGGCAAAAATAGAGCTCGAGGAGGCGAATGTTTTTTTCCAAAGCCCGCCGGACTTCGCGATACCCTTCCACCAGAAATAATCCCGCCTCATCGCGATCGCGCCGATCGCGTAATTTTACCAGCTGCTTAATGCGCGGATTCTGCAGACTGGTGATTTTTTCAGAAAGGTTAACCACAGCCGATACGGAATACAGGGAAAGCAAACTCAGCAATTTCCTTTTACCGCCCCCCGCAGTGTGTTCTGTGTAGCTGGTGGGCAAAAAGAAATTCAACGACCATCCCTTCTCTTATCACCAGACTTTGGAGTTGGAGGTAGCCACGCTCACCAACCTCGGCGTCGGCCTAGGCCGGGTCTCACTTCCCGCTTCACCAACCGGCGCGCCCCCCGGCGGTTGGGTGATCATGGTGCCCTTTACCTTACCTGGCGAAAAAGTACGCGTCCGCGTCTATCGCAACCATAAGAATTACTCCGAAGCAGATTTGCTCGAAGTGCTCACCCCTTCGCCGCACCGCCAAGAGCCAAGGTGCGCGCTCTTCGGTCGCTGCGGCGGCTGCCAATACCAACACCTCACCTATCCCGAGCAGTTAAAATGGAAACAGCAGCAAGTAACCGAACTGCTGAAGTATATGGCGGGCGTGGAATTTCCGGTGGCGCCCGTGATCGCCTCGCCCAAAGAGTTTGGTTATCGTTCTAAAATAACCCCCCATTTTCATGCGCAGGAAAATACCGAGGCACCCAGCGCTCCCTTAGGCGCCGCCAGTGGTCAGGGTAGTCATGATCTCCCAGTACCAGCCGTTAATCTACCCCCGATTGGCTTTCTCAAAACCGGCCATCGCTTTGCGCTGATCGACGTACCGACGTGCCCCATTGCCACGGCCGAGATCAACGCCAAACTACCTGAAGTCCGTGCCAAGACCCACCAACAGCTAGCCGCCGGTGAGTATAAACGCGATGCGACGCTGCTCCTGCGTCACGCCATGGAAGGCGTCACCACGGACTACGATGCGGTCGTTCACGAACAAGTCGGCGCACTCAAACTCCACTTCCTCGCCCGTGATTTTTTCCAGAACAACCCTTTTATCTTACCGGCATTTACCGGTTATGTCCGCGCTCAAGCCGCCAGCTGCGGGGCAAAATTCTTGGTCGATGCCTATTGCGGCAGTGGATTGTTCGCGCTGAGCTGCGCCCCCGCCTTCGAAAAAGTTACTGGAATCGAGATCAGCGCGACTTCCATTAAATTTGCCACAGAAAACGCGGCGGCTAACGGCATCACTAATACCCTCTTCCAAGCTGGTCATGCGTCCCAAATTTTTGCGGGCCTAACTTTTCCCGCCGCCGATACGGCCATTGTCATCGATCCACCGCGCAAGGGCTGTGATGAGCCATTCCTCACGCAGCTGTTCGCCTATGGCCCACAGGCGGTGGTTTACGTATCGTGCGACCCCGCTACTCAAATGCGCGACCTCAAAGGCTTTCTGGCCGCCGGCTATACGCTAAGCGCCGTGCAACCTTTCGATTTATTTCCTCAGACACGTCATCTCGAATGCGTGATCACGCTGATTCGCCCCGCTAGATAAAGCCCGCAAAGCAACCAGCGCCTGGCAACGGGCTTAAGCGGCCAGATAAATTCCCCCCAGCCAGCGCCCGCTAAAGAGGAAAATTGGCGACTTAACTATTAGTTATTCTTTTTCTTTGAGTCTGCTGAGAAAACATTTACTGATTGTCACCGGACTGAGCCCCTAGACTAACCCCGAGTTATTTAGTCATTAATTACGCCTCGTTTATCCCAACTATGAGTAATCCCCCTGCTGGTACGCCTCGCTCTTCTTCACCCGCTGCCGCTACGACCAGCACCCCGCCGCGCTACCCCGGGTTTCGAGTCACCTGTAACGGCAACCAGCTCGTCACCCAGTATGTTGAGACTCGGATCACCGAAGGCGGGGTATTTTACCCCATTACCCCTTCCACCGAAGGCGGGGAAATTTATCAGCAGTCTTTCGCCCAAGGAGAGCTGAATGTTTGGGGCCAGCAAAAGGTTGCGGCGGAAACGGAAGGCGAGCACGCCGCTCAAGGCGGCGCGACCGCCTACGCGGTGCAAGGCCGCCGCACCGTAAATTTCACCTCTGGTCAGGGAATCGTCTATGCCATGGAGCAATATTTCCACGCGCCCGGAAAGCTTTCGACGATGGTGCTAGAAGTCGGCGCCCGCGCCCTCACGAAACACGCGCTCAATGTCCATTGCGGCCACGATGATTTTTACGCCGCCCTGGATGTCGGCTGGACCATGCTTATGGCGAAAGATGCCCAGCAGGCCGCCGATCAAGCAATTATCCTGCGGAAGGCCAACGAGCTCTCACTCAATCCGGGGATGAACATCCAGGATGGCATGCTGACCACGCACTCGGAGCGCATGTATTACGCTCCGGAGGCCGATCTCCTGCGCGAGTTCCTCGGCGCTCCCGATGATCAGATCGACTGTCCCACGCCCGCCCAGCGAGAAATTTTCGGCCCCCGCCGCCGCCGGGTGCCCAAAATGATGGATTTACAAAATCCCATTCTCCTCGGGCCGGTCCAAAATCAAGAGCACCACATGAACGGGGTGGTCGCGCGCCGAAATAACTTTAACGAATACATTCTCGGCTTCCTCGAACAGTGCTACACCGAATTCGGCCAACTCACCGGCCGCCACTATAGGTTTGTTACTGAATACAAGACCGCCGATGCCGATACCGTGTTTGTTTCGCTTGGCTGCGCCGCAGAAAATATCGAGGCGGCCTGTGATTATCTCCGCGAACAACGCAACGCCAAGGTCGGCTCAATCCATATCAACGTCATCCGCCCCTTTCCAGAAGCCGCGGTTATCAATGCTCTACGCGGTAAGAAAAATGTGATTATTCTCGAGCGAACCGACGAAGGTCTCGCGGGAGACAATCCGCTCGGCCGCGATATCCGCGTCGCGCTCAGCAAGGCGCACGAGTCTGGAAGTTTTGGCGGCCCGCTGCCCAGCCTCACGCCGGCCGAGACGCCCCGGCTTTTCCGTGGGGCTTACGGCATCGGTTCGCGCGACTTCCGCCCCGAACACACGCTCGGCGCCTATGAATTCGCCACCAGCGGGGCCGCGCGCCAAGATGGCCGCACCGCCGCGACCGGCGAATCCTTTTTCGTGCTAGGCGTTAATCATCCCTACGCGGTGATTAGTAAAGACACCCCTTCTTTGCTGCCGGAAGGCGCGATCGCCGTTCGCTTTCATTCCATCGGGGGCTGGGGCATGATCACCACGGGGAAAAATCTTGGTTCTATTATCGGCGACTTTGGTAGTTTTATTTCTGAACAGCAGCCCACCTATGCCAGTGACGGCACGCTCGAAGATAAGCTCTTCGTCATGGCCAACCCCAAATATGGCTCCGAGAAAAAGGGGGCGCCGACGAATTACTATCTAACCGTCGCGCCCTCCCAAATTAAAGTTAACTGTGAGCTCAATCACGTTGATGTCGTTCTCTGCTGCGACCCGAAAGCCTTTACCCACACCAACCCACTGGAAGGCTTAAAAAAGGGCGGCTCCCTCGTTTGGGAATCCAGCGAATCACCCGAAGTTGCCTGGCAACGGATCCCGGCTAAATACCGCCAATTTGTGCAGGATCATAAAATCCGCGTGTTCATTCTGCCTGGCTTCAACATCGCGCGCAAAGCGACGAATCAAACGGAGCTCCAGTTGCGCATGCAGGGCAATTCCTTCTTGGGCGCCTTTTTCCGCGTCTCTCCTTTCTTAAAAACCTTTGGGATTACTGAGGAGCAATTTCATAAAGTTGTCCGCAAACAATACGAAAAGAAATTTGCGCGCTTTGGCGACGCCGTGGTCGCTTCAAATATGACGGTGATGACGGAGGGCTTTTCCCTCGTGCAAGAAATTAAGATCGGCCAACGGGAAGATCCTGATCGTTCCTCCATGCGGAATCCGCTGCTCGCTCCGCTCGGTGATCATCAATTTCCGCCGACCGCTGGCTGCGGCCCCGCTGGTTGTGGTAGCATTCCAATGCCGGCGGCCCAAGCGGCCCGGGCTCCCTTCCAAACGATCGCAAAATTTGATTCCGAATTCCGCGCTGGTCTCGGTTATCACCAACCCGCCGGGGCGCTCGCCTCCATCGGCGTCATGGGTGCCGGCACGGGCGCGACGCAGTCTAAGTACGTCGCACGGCGCGAAACTCCCGTCTTTATCGCGGAAAACTGCACTCAGTGTATGGCCTGCATCACCGCATGCCCTGATACCGCCCTACCCAATATGGCGCAGGAAGTGACCACGGTTCTTAAGACCGCCGTAAATAATTACGTGACGGCGGTCGCTGACCGCCGCGCTTTCGGGCTCGAGATTGTCGGACTCGAACAACGAGCCCGCGGGCGGATGAATGAATCGGTCAAGGCTAAGTCAGGGGTGCCATTTAAAACGATCATCAGCGAAGAGGTGACCGCCCTGACCACGATCTCGCCCCAAGCCAAAACGGAATTCACCAACATCATCGCGAAACTCCCGCTGGCCTATAATAACGTCCCCGCCATCTTTCGCTCCCTTGAAGCGAAGACCCCCGGCGCAGGCGGTTTATTCTCCATCTACGTCTCCGATCTTTGCAAAGGATGCGGCGAATGCGTGCAGGTCTGCGGTGATCACGATGCGTTGCGCATGACCCGCGAAACCGAAGAACTTAATGCCGAGCTGACCACCGCCCAAGTCTTCTCCCGCCTATTACCTGATACTCCGCAGAAGTTTTTAGGCCTCTATGATGACAATGACGCCGCTGGTTCCCGTGAGGCAGCGCTGCGTAATCATCTGATGGTGCGCCGTAATTACGAAGCGCTCGTTTCAGGCGATGGCGCCTGCGCTGGTTGCGGCGAGAAAAGCATTCTCCGCTCGATTGCTTCGGTCACCGAGGCCTACATGCGGCCGCTCTACCATAAAAAAGCGGATCGGCTCCGCGCCAAAGCCGCGCAATTAGTGCAGGCGGGTACAGAAAAACTAGCGGCCCTCAAAGCCCGCAGCCAACCAGAGTACGAACTATTCAGGAAAACCTACGCCCATGTGATCATCGGTCTCGGCGGTGAAAACGAAGCTGATACCGCTCAGCGAATTGCCCGCTATGAAACCGAACAGGGCGTGATTACTGATGCGCAACTTTTAGGCGGCTTAATCGCCGTGCTCGAACAAGACGCTTTCAACCATAAAGAGCTCCAATCCGTCGACGGCCGCCGCGCGAACGGCATGTCGGTCATGATGATGGGCGCGAGCACCGGTTGTAATACCGTATACGGATCCACCCCACCGGGAAATCCCCATCCGTATCCATGGATGAATTCTCTCTTTCAAGACGGGGCTACGATCTCCTGGCTAATGGCGGAATCGCTCATCGTTGATCATGCGCGCCGGTCAGTTTCACCGGAACGCTTAGTGGATGCGCTGCTCAACCGCACGGCTAACGTCGCCACCGAAGCAGATTATTTTACGCTCACCCACCTTGATGATGCGCTGATGACCGAACAGGAAGTCCGCGAACTACCAAAGGTCTGGGTGGTCGGCGGCGATGGCGCCCTCGGTGATATCGGTTTCCAAAATGTCTCGAAGGTAATTCTCCAGAACCGGCCTAATGTGAAGATGCTCATGCTCGACACCCAGGTTTACTCCAACACCGGCGGCCAGAACTCCGACTCTTCCACCATGTTGGGCGGCTATGATATGAACCAGTTCGGCGTCGCCTCTCAGGGCAAGCTGATCGAAAAGAAAAATGTCGCTGAAGCTTTCACCAGCGGTCACGGCTCACCTTTTGTCGCCCAAGTATCGATGGCTAATTCAGCCAAGCTCTTTAAGGCGATTTTGGATGGTCTCGCGTACCGCGGCACCGCCTTCTTCCAAGCCTACACCACGTGCCAACCCGAACACGGCGTAGGCGACAATATGAGCGCCGAGCAGGCGAAGTTAGTCCGCGATGCGCGCGGCATGCCGGAGTTTATCTTCAATCCCCGGCGCGGCGAATCCTCGCAGGAAGCCTTCGACCTCAAGGGCAACCCGAGTATCGATCGCGACTGGTGGCACACCAAATATGCGAGCACCGGGGAGGACTACGTTTTTGGGGTCGCGCACTGGGCGATCACCGAAGGGCGCTTCCGTAAGCATATCAAGCCCATCAAGGAAACTGAGACGGCCGGTCTAATGCTGTTAGATGAACAGCTCTTTTTTATCACCCAAGATGACGTTATTCATCGCCGCGTCTTTGATGAACAACACCGGAGCTACGTTAAAAACTTTGGCTGCTATATTAAGTCGGAAGAAGCAGGAAAAATGAAGTTCTATGCCGTCACCCGCCAGATGGTGCTTTTCGGCGTCGAACGCCGCAAAGCGTGGCGGATGCTGCAAAGCAAGGCGGGCGTGATTAATAAAGATTACATCGCGCAAAAAGCCTTCTTAGCAAAACTTGATAAAGGAGAAATCTCGCTGGCTGACACTAAAGTCCGCCTGCGGGAACTGATCGCGACCGAATACGCGGCCGTCAAATAAGCGCGATGGGGCGTTCATCACGTCTGTGATCATGCGACGTTGGGCTTGGGCTTAGCCCCGAGCTCAACGTGAGATTGGCTTTCCTTAAAGCGCAGATTTATTCTGCAATAAAAGGACTTCGCATCGCGTGAAATCTTCCCCCTACTGGCCAGATTAACGCCGATCGCCCAGCTTTGCCATGTCCCGCCTAAAGTTTAACCTCGAAAAAACCTGCCCGAACTCGCGCGCGCGGGCGGCTACTTTTCAAACCCTGCATGGTCCCGTGCAAACGCCGGTCTTTATGCCAGTGGGCACCCAAGCAACCGTCAAAGCCCAGACCGTTGAGACGATGAAGGCAACCGGGGCATCGGTGCTCTTGGCGAATACTTATCACTTGCTTCTCCGCCCCGGTCCGGAGGTTTTTAAAAAATTTGGTGGCATTCATCGCTTCATGCACTGGGACGGCCCTGTGCTGACGGATTCGGGCGGTTTTCAAATATTTTCCCTGCCCGCAGAACGGGCCATGAAAGAGGAGGGCGCGCGTTTCCAGAGTTACGTGAACGGTGACCTCTACCTGCTCTCACCTGAATCGAGCATCGAGATGCAGCAGACCATTGGCAGCGATATTATGATGGTGTTGGACCAATGCATTCCCTCCACCGCGCCTTATGCGCAAGCGGCAGCCGCCATGGAACTCACCCACCGCTGGGCGCAACGCTCTTTAGTCGCTCGAGGCGATTCACCGGCAGCGCTCTTCGGGATTGTCCAAGGCGCGTGTCACCACGATCTCCGCAAGAAGAGCGCGGCCTTTCTGCGCGACCTGCCCTTTGACGGTCTGGCCATCGGCGGCCTAGCCGTGGGCGAAACCCACGCAGAACGTTATGAATTTACCGGAGCGGTCACCGATGAATTACCTAAAAACCTCCCGCGCTACTTAATGGGCGTCGGTACGCCGATCGATATTCTCGAAGCGGTGCACCGTGGAGTAGACATGTTCGATTGCATCATTCCAGGCCAACTCGCCCAGCGCGGCGTGGCGTTCACCGCCCGCGGCAAGGTTCAACTCCGCCGCCTCACCCATAAACTGGCGGAGGCGCCGCTCGAAGCCGGTTGCGCTTGCGCCACTTGTCAAAATTACTCCCGCGCTTACCTCCACCATCTGGTCAAAGCTGACGAAATGCTCGGGTGGCATTTACTCGGAATTCATAATTTTGCTTTTTATCATCGGCTGATGCGCGAGATGCGCACCGCTATTCTGCGCGACGAATTCTTGGCTTTTTACGAAAACAACCGGCTACAACTCGGTCGCAGTGACGAAGAAAATGTTATTCACCCGGTAAAAAAGCGCGGATTAGCCCGAGCTAAACATCTGGGCGACTATGACATTGTGACTGGTCCAGCTGGCTACTCGAGCATCCGGCAAATTAGCTCGGGTGAAGTGATGCACTCCGTGAATCGGCCGAGCGATGAGGCCCAGAAACTTTACGTAGAGCAATCGGGCTTAGCCGCACGCCTATTAAAACAACCGGGCGCCGAAGCGGAACTCATTATCTGGGATGTCGGGCTCGGTGCGGCCTCCAATGCTATGGCGGCGTTAGGGTGTTTTGAAAAAGTATTAGCGGAACAAGGGACCGCGGCCCTCCGACCCATGCGGATTATCAGTTTTGAAATTGATCTTGATCCATTGAAACTCGCGGCGAAATTCGCCAGCCATTTTCCCCATCTGCGCCACGGCGCCCCGCAGGCAATTTTAGAAGAGGGTCGCTGGGCCCATCCCTCTGGTATGCTGGAATGGGAACTATGCTCAGGTGATTTTTTAACTTTTCTCGAATCAGCAAAAGCCCCTGATGATATTTACTATGATCCCTTTTCCGCTAAAACGGATACGGCCCTTTGGACAACCGAGGTCTTTAGCCGCCTCCGTCTGCATTGCGGGCTAAAATCAGCCGCTCTTTATACGTACTCATCCGCTACGGCCGTTCGCGTCGCTCTCCTCGCCGCCGGTTTTTTTGTCGCGCCTGGCGTTGGCACGGGCCCCAAAGCGGATACCACGCTCGCCTTCACGCAGTTCGCTGGCGCGCTCGATCACCCGAGCCAGCCTCAGCTTCTTGGGGCGGAATGGCTAGGACGCTGGCGGCGCAGCATCTCAAAATCTCCCGCCAACCTCACTGAAAGTGAGCGGGCTTTTTTTGAGCAGCGCATTGAGGTCCACCCCCAGTTTAAGGGAGTCTGTTAAACTTGGTTGGGCTCCGTAATCTCGCTGGTTCGACCTTATAGATTTTTTTGCTGTGCAACGCCACCTGATTAATCCCGGGCTAGAATTACGGCAACTTCAACTGACCGAGACAGCAGCGTTATTTGCTTTAGTTAACACCAACCGCAGCGCGTTGCGCGAGTGGTTGCCCTGGGTTGACGCCACCAACCGGCTGGAAGATTCGCAGAAGTATATTAAGGGCACGCTGCGGGATTTTAAAGAATCCCGCGCTTTCACTTGTGGCATTTGGTCCATGGGCACCCTGGTCGGGGTGATCGGCCACAACCGGATCGACTGGGCGAATCGCATTGGCTTTCCCGCTTACTGGATTGTCCCCAGTAGCCAAGGGCAGGGGATCATGACGGCCTGCTGCCGCGCAGTGATTGACCATGCTTTTCGAGAGTTAAAGGTCAGTCGCGTCATCGTCGCCGTTGCCACGAGCAATTTGCGGGCGCAGAAAATCCCCGAGCGCTTGGGCTTCACTAAAATAAGCACGCTTAAGCAAGCGGAGTGGCTGTATGATCACCATGTGGATCATTACATTTACAGCCTAGCTGCGCCAAAACTGTAAGAAGGGGTTTACCCACTTACCATAAAACCAAGGTAGCGCTCGTTACTTTGCTTCTGGGCCCTCGAATACCGGCTTTTCTAGCGCCGGCTTCCCGCCGATATAACGGCTGAGCCAGCTCTGCATTTCCCAGTGCCAGTAAATCGCATTCTGCGGTGAGAGCACCCAATGATTTTCATTGGGGAAAATAACGAGCCGTGACGGCACGCTCATCGCCTGCAGCACTCCATAGAGCTCGAGGCCGTTACCATAGGGGACGCGATAATCTAATTCGCCATGCAGAACCAGGGTGGGCGTCTTGAAGTTTTTGGCGTAGAACATGGGATTCGCTTTCTGCAGACCCTCGACATTGGCCCAAGGCTTACCGCCCATTACCTCGGGGAAGCCGTGCGGCACATCGCTGGCATATTGCGCGTAAGAACTATTCACCCCCGCGTGATCGATGATGGCCTTGAATCGATCCGTATGCCCGAGCACCCACGCCGCCATATAACCACCGTAGCTCGCCCCCGCCGCCGCCAGCCGCGTAGCATCAAGATTGGGTAACTTCTTTAAGAGGAAGTCTGTGCTTTTCATAATATCCTCAAAAGGCATTTCGCCCCACTGGTTGAGTATGCTTCTCGAGAATTTTTCCGAAAAACCTGTCGAGCCATGACGGTTAACCCAAGTGACCACGTAACCAGGCGCCGCGAAAACATGCGTATTCCAACGGTAGCTCCAACTGTCGCGACCCATCGTGTGGGGGCCACCATGCATCAACTGGAGCAGCGGGTAAGTTTTCTTGGCGTCGTAGCCCGGAGGGTAAACTAACCAACCCTGGATTTGCTCCGCATTCGCGCCAGTAAACCAGTAACTTTCGACCCGACCAAGGTCGAGCTGAGCAACCACCGCATCATTAAAATGGGTGAGTTGCCGCGCCTGCCCCGTGGCTGGATCGAGCGTAAAAAGTTCAGCTGGACGACCCGTATTGTCATTCAGAAATACCAAGGTGCCGGCTTTAGTATCAACCGCCGTGGACGTACCAGCGGAATAGACTGGGGTTAGGCCCGTTCCGTCAGCGTTCATCCGGAAAATGGGCAAAACTCCTTTTTCTTCCGCCGTGATCCAGAGCGTTTGCCCATCGGTAGAAAAATTGGCGCTCTCAATGCCGTAGTCTAAGGCCTCCGTCAGCGGAGTGCTTTTACCGGTCGCTAGCGTGTACCGCCAGAGTTTAGAAAATTCGCCGCTGTAATAAGGGGTTTCTTGCCGGCCGAAAATGAGCGACTGACCATCCGGGGAAAAAATTGCGTTACTATCATCCGCTTTATTTTCTGGCGTTAAGTTCTGCATCTCGCCCGAGCCAGCGACGGTTAACAAATAAATATCATGGTTAGGGAAAGCCTGATAAGGGGGCGGGGTCGTATTAATCGTCAGCGCGATACTTTTCCCATCAGGGGAAAGATCGTAGCCGATTTCGCCACTCACTGTAAAAAGACGGCTCCAATGAGGAGTGAGATCCTGCACGGCCTTCGTGGTGAGATCTACCCGGACCAGCCGGTTAGCTAAATTATCAGTGAGGTAGTGATCAAAATAGCGGTATTGGCGATTTTCCGTAACTTTCGCGGTCATCTTGGAATCTTTCCGCCGCTTAATTTCCTTCTTCATCGCGGCTAAATCAGTGCCGGCCAAAGTACCGGCCAGCTCCGGAATTACTGTCGTCGCCACAATGATACTTTGCCCATCGGGCAGCCACTGAGGGCCGGAGACACCAAAGGGCAGCTCAAGGATTTTCTCGGGTTCGCCACCATCCATCCGCAATACATAGAGCGAGGCATTCTCATCCTCACCCCGTTTGGAAATAAAAGCGATCCGCTGTCCATCCGGACTCCACGTTGGGGCGCTATCACTCGCCGCCACCGTCGTCAGGCGGCGCACCGCGCCTCCCGCAACCGGCACTAACCATAAACTTGCGGTGCTCTTATTTTTTTCAATCGACCAGTCGGTCACACTTAAAACGACCACCTGCCCATCAGGAGAAAGCGCAGGGGCGCCCAGCCGCTTCATTGCCCATAAATCTTGCGGAGTGATTGGGCGTAAATCGGCGGCGTAAGCTTGCGCTGCCATTACCGCCGTGAGGATTAAAGCGATCGCACGAAATAATTTCATAAACCAGTAGGAATAGCAGGCCCTCGCTCTTAGTCAAAGACGGAGGAGGGAGGAAATACCACCCGGCTAAAATTACTTTTTAAAATACCAGCTAACGTGATTCGGTCCATTCTGCCGAGGTGTATTGCTCCGTAAGGCCAGTCACTTCGTCTTCCTGCCACTCCGGCCAAGGCGTAGGCTGCGCGGTTGTGCCAAGGGCTAACGCTATACCGGTGGTAAATTTTTCCGAAAATAAATCCCAATCGATCGGGCCCAGGCTCCCTTTTTCAATTGAGCCCTGAAAGAGCAAGCCGTGCTTATTGCGTTTCTGCGCCGCGCCGGCAATTTTTACTCCACGATTTGCTTGGACGACGTCGTAAAGTTCCGCGCGCTGGAAACATACGCCTGGGCGCGCTGAATCGACCGAGGATTGCGCCACAGGCTCCTTCGCTTGATCATTTAGGCTGGCGCACTGCTGGTTCACCTCCGCGGACTGCCCTAATGCAACCAAGGCGGCCGCTAAACATTCATGCACGATGCGGTACGATTGCGCGGCCCGAGCGTCGTAAAGTTCATGTCCACGTGGGATCACCAACGCGTAAGTCCAATCCGTGCGATGATCAACGATGCCGCCGCCGGTCGGCCGGCGACAAAGGTCGAAACTTTCCGCCGGAGGTAAGTGGGTGCGAACGAAATCTATTTTTTGGCTATAGCCAAAAGTGTAAGCGGACCCTCGCCATTCATAATGCCGAAAGCGCGGCACGCTGCCGGTGGGGTAGCGCTGCAATAACATAAAATCGCTGGCCATATTTTCCGCAGCACCAGCGGTACGAACAGGAAGAAGATGCACGCCGGTTAGATTTACGGCTATTTCAGCAAGGCCAAATGAATTTTACCTCTCGGCCTGGGGAATGCATGGTTAAACTCCTCCGGTGGAAACGGCGTAGGCCTGCGCGCGCCGGATCGCTGATGGTGAGCGCAACGTAGCGCCCCGCCGGCATGAGTGCTGCGCGCTGATCGACCGCGCTGGCCTCCACATGATTGGCCGTCCGAATAATAATTTTCCCGCCCTCCGGCATGATTTTTTTGCATGCGCACAAAGCTTTAATAAGGCCTGTTGAAATTGCGTCGGGGTGATTCGCGTTTGCCCTAAATCGGAGGCCAAGCGCAGCTCCAGCAAAACTTTGTTACCGGCTACTTGCCGAAGAATGGGGGCGAGGGAGCGTAGGAGGGAATTAAGGTTAACCGCCTCCCAGACGTTGGCTGAATCGCAAGCACCCGCGGGGGGATGGGACCTAGCGAGGCATAATTAAGACGCGGGCCTGGCAATCATAGCTAAAACCAACTGCCTCACCGCGGTCAGGTGGGCTTTATTCGCCGTCCGCGCTAACCGAAATAAATTTCGCAACTCAGGCAAGGCCATGGCCAATCATGGTGGGTCAGCACTCCACGCTGTCAAAATTAACCGGGACCTGCAGGCTAGAGTTTCTTCTATGCTCCCCGTCCCTGAAATTCCCCTTTGGGCTTATCCGGCCCTCTTCGCCACCGGCTTAGTTGCGGGTACCGTTGATGCAATCGCCGGCGGCGGCGGCCTCATTGCTTTACCGGCCTTACTCGGACTGGGGATCCCAGCCCCTCTCGCGCTCGCGACCTCCAAGTTGCAGGGAACTTTTGGGTCAGCTTCGGCGGCCTGGAGTTTTGTCCGTCGCGGGGTGGTGAACCTCCGCGAGTGCCGACTGGGGTTTGCCCTGACCGCTCTCGGCGGCTTGGTCGGGGCTGGCGCGATGCGACTGCTTGATCCCTATTTTCTTAGTGCCCTGATCCCTTGGTTGCTGGGAGCCATCGTTATTTATATGATTTTTCGGCCGCAGCTTGGAGAAAATAGCCGGCATCACCGCATGGCGGCGCTCACTTTCTATTTAATCTTTGGCTTGGGTTTAGGCTTTTATGATGGGTTTTTCGGACCTGGCGTGGGCTCTTTTTGGACCATCGCCTTCGTCACCCTGCTGGGCCATGACTTCGTCCGCGCGGCGGGCCACACCAAGGTGATGAATTTCGCGAGTAATATCTCTGCGCTGATTTATTTTTCCATTGCTGGTACTGTTCTTTGGTTGCCCGGTCTGGCTATGGGCGCGGGCCAATTAGTCGGCGGTCGCCTCGGGGCGCATTTAGCCATGACTCGGGGCGCGCGTTTTGTCCGACCCCTTTTTCTTTTCATGGCTTCCCTCGTGGCCCTAAAACTTCTCTTTACCCATTTTAACCATGGCCGGTAAATTACCTTCCCGCCTTACGCCGAGGCTTTATCTCGACCAACATCAGGACGAGTTAACCGCTTTCCTGCAGAAAATTATTCGCCTACGGACGGTTAATCCTCCGGGAGAAAATTACGGCGCCATCACCCAGCTATTGGCCACCTCCTTACGCGACCTAGGTTTGCAGGTTCGCCGACTTCCGGTTCCCCGCGCGTTTCAAAATAAAGCCCTCCCCGGCTTAGTTGGTTATCCCCGCTACAACGTCATTGGTTTTTGGGATGCCGGCGCCAAGAAAACCATCCACTTTAACGCGCACTACGATGTGGTTCCGGTTTCAGGCCGCTGGCGGCATGGTTCCGCCTTTAATCCTATGCTCGAGCGCGGTTGGGTTTATGGTCGCGGGACCGCTGACATGAAGGGTGCGATTGCCAGTATTATTTTTGCGCTCCAGGCACTCCGGCAAACTGGCGTCCGCCCAAATTTTAATATCGAGGTCTCTTTTGTCGCCGATGAAGAAACGGATAGCGCCCTCGGTACCGGCTGGATCGCTCGATACGGTAAACTGCGCGCTGATTATGCCGTGGTGGGCGAAGGGGGTGAAGGCAATGCGATCTGTTGTGGGCATAATGGGGTGGTCTGGCTGAATGTGCAGGTTCACGGCAAGGCCGCGCACGGCTCGCTGCCAACGCAAGGCATCAACGCCCTCGAAAAAATGGCGGCGCTCGTTTTAGCCCTCAATAGCTACAAACGCCAATTAGCGCGCCAGACTTTCCGCGCCCCAAACGGCGAAACGCTTCGTCCCACTATAAATATTGGCGGCGTTTTCTCCGCCGGAGAGGGCGGCAAGGTCAATACGGTACCCGCCGCGGCCAGCTTTACCATCGATCGCCGAGTGCTGCCTAATGAAAATGTCCGCACCGCGGAGCGGGCGCTAACCGCCTTCCTAAAATTAGCCGCCCGCCAAATTCCCCAGTGCCGCATTACTGTTAGTAAAATCTCCGACAACTTCTCGTGCTACCGGCCACCAAACCATCCGTTGTTCGCGGCCCTGCAAGCGAGCGTGTCCCGCATTCGCCGCCGACCCACTCAGTTTATGGTCTCAACCGGCTTTAATGATATGCATTTTTTTGCGCAGGTTAAAAGAATTCCCACCTTGGGCTACGGCCCCGGGGGCGTAGATTACCATGGGGTTGATGAACGGGCGCGCGTTAAAGACTTGGTCGATTCCGCAAAAATTTACGCAGACCTGCTCACGACCTTTCGGGGGTAAGGGACGCGCGCTGGACGTCACCTGCTCGACCGGCCATTACGGCGTGATCGGCGGCAAGTCTGCGAGTAGGTGTCGTGCCACGGCGGCAATAATCGCCCGATTACTGGCGTGCTCCCGCCCCTCGGTGAAGGTTACGATAATGATGCGACCGCCATCCGGCAAACCGATCAAGGCCGCGTCGTGCCGCGCCCAACTCACCCAGCCAGCCTTAGACCATAACTTCATTCCCGGCGCTAGCGCGGGGGCAGTAAAACTAAGGCCTTCCTCATCAACTCCTGGCGTGGGCGCTTTCGTTAGATCACGCTGCATGAGCGCCAGCATTTCGCTGGAACACGCCGGGGAAATCCAGCGCCCCAATGCTATTTCTTGGAGGAGCTGGGCGGTGTCGTTGGTCGAAAGAAAATTTCGGGCCGGCCCATGCACCGTCGTATCCTGTTTTTCCCGCCCATAGGGACCTTCGCCCCAAGTTTTACGTTGGGCGTTTACATTGGTGTAATCGAGCGCCTGAAAATATTGCGTGACCACTCCGCGCTGTTGGCTCCAAGCCGCTAACTCTGCCGCCGGCATTTCCGGGCCACTCGTAGTAAGAGTGATGGCATCAACAATGTAACTCGTCGCCTCGTTAAAAGATTCTACGATCATATCGCGCAAGCCCCGCCGCAGCTCAGGAGAATCCGCCAAGCGACCAGCGGCCAGCAGGTGATGCGTGTAGGCTAGAAAAAATAATTTAATGACACTCGCTGGATAAAATCGCTCCGCCCCGCGATAATCAGCTCTGCGCGGAGCCTGCGGTTGGCGTAAATCGATTACCGTAATTGCCAACTGTGCAGGCTTTAGTTGGGGGGTAGAAAACTCTGACTGCACGGCGCGCACCGTGCGATCAAGCCGCGTGGCCCAATCCGCGGAAGTCGCAGCCGACAAAACTCCGACTAGTAATAAAAAAACCAACGTAACTTTCATGGGTAGAAAAGCTGACGGCTAAAACCTAGCTGCTCCAACCGCGCCGGATCATATTTACGGCAATCGCGGCCAACAGCATGGAAACTATTTTGGAAATAGCTCGCAGCCCGGTTGGGCTAATTTTTTGCCCCAGCCACACACTATAATGAAGAGCAAAAACCACGATCCCGAGATTAACCGCCAAGGCCACCAACGTAACCCCTAAGCCAATTGCCTGGGTTTGCGCTAACACGAGCAAAGTGGTGATCGAAGCTGGCCCAGCAATTAGCGGCATACCTAAAGGCACGACCCCAAAATCCTCCGGCAACTTTTCCGGTTCGGCCGCAGACTGAATTAAATCCTTAGCGGCCAGAATGAACAATATAAGCCCCCCCGCGATTTGAAAATCACTCACCGAAATTCCGACGGCCTTGAATACATTTTGCCCGAGGAAAAGAAAGCCCAAGGCAACGAGTCCCCCCGTCCAAGTGGCCTGATCGGCGATTTTCTGCCGTTGCACCGGCGCTACATTTTGCCCGAGGCCGAGAAAAATTGCCACCAACCCGATGGGGTCGATCGCAACAAATAAGGGAATAAACGCCTGCATAAACTTTGTCAGCATTTCGGTCATACTATTTTTTTAATTTATCGCCCCGAAAAGGCAACGCCGGGCGCGCGGCAGATAAAACAATATCTGCGCAAACCGCGACGGCTCTTTCCGCTCTGCTTAGGCTGGCTCCCTGCGAACCGGGAAAAAGCACGTATCCCGTCTGATAAATATTTATCCCGCTCGCGCCAGATGGCGTAAAGCCGGCGCAAGGTCGGGAAAGTCAAACTGAAAACCCGCCGCCAATAAACGGCTGGGAACACAAACCCGCCCCCCGAGAATAAGGGTAGAGTCCGTTTTCATTAAATAGCGCGCCGCCAGTTTAACTAAAAACGCTGGCGCCGGCGGCGTCCACGGGCGCGGCCACGATTGGCGCAAGATCGCCATGAAGCGTGCATTGGTCACCCCCAAGGGTGCGCAGACATTATAAACCCCCGTAAGCTCTGGCCGTAAAATAACCTGTTGGAAAACTCGCCGCACATCCTGCTGATGAACCCAGGCAAACCCTTGAGTCCCGGCCCCCGCCGCCCCGCCGAGGAAAAATTGCGTTAACCGCGCGAGCAGCGGATAGGCCCCGCCGTGAGCGTCAAGCACCACCCCGAGCCGCAAGATGACCGGTCGTATTTTAGCCGGACAAGCCGCTTGAAAGGCAGTTTCCCACTGCCGACACACTTCCGCTAAAAAATCGGTGCCGACTGGTGAGGCCTCATCGCAGTGCGCCGCACCCACAAAACCGTAGTAACCAACCGCGCTGGCTTGCACCCAAACCGCTGGCGGCTGAGAGCATTCCGCCGCCGCTCGCCCTAGGGCGGCCACCGCCCGCAAACGAGAGTGAAGGATCTCGTGACGATGCTTGGGGGTGAAAACACAGTTAATGCTACGGCCCACTAAATTTACTAAAGCCGCCGCGCCCTCGAGCTCTGCCGCCCACGGACCATTTTCTGCTCCGTCCCAATAAACCAACCGAACCGGCGCAGCCAAGATAGGATCAATCGCCAGCTGTTGCTGGGGCTTACGGGTTAAAACAACCACGTCCCAACCCATTTTTACCAGGTCCTGAGCCAAGGCTCGACCAAGCAACCCACTGCCCCCCGCCAGAATAACTTTAGACCTCATTACGATCAGTAAAAGCCGCTTCCTTTTTTAGGCAAACCTCCCTTGGCCTTCAGCGGGGCAGCGCGGGCAGGACACGGTGCAAGATGGATTGCCTCGTTGCGTCGCGGCTCGCAATGACAAGGGCGCCGCATGTGTTCCGCTCTTATTAATTTCTACGATTTAACCCGCGAGGAACTTCGCCAACTTGTCGTCCGCTGGGGCTATAGCCCCACCCACGCCGCACGCCTTTGGCGCTATAGTTATGGAGAGGGCTTAACTCATTGGGCGGAGATGCCAGAGCTGCCGAAGCGCTTTAGGTCCCAAGCAGAAAGCGCATTAACTTTTTCCCGTCTGCCCGTCGCCGTTGAAACCCACAGCACCGATGGATTTACCCGCAAATACTTACTGACCCTCAACGATGAGCGGAAAATCGAAACCGTTCTGATGCGTTACACCGGCCGCGTGACCGCGTGCATCAGCAGCCAGGCCGGTTGCGCGATGGGCTGTGTGTTTTGCGCTACGGGACAAATGGGGTTTGCCCGCCACCTCAGCGCTGGTGAAATTGTGGCGCAAGCGCTGCATGTGGACCAAGCCCTGAGGCATACCGCGCCAGCACGAGGGCAACTCTTCCCCGAGAAAACAAATGCCGGGGTGGCGCTTCCTAAGACATCGCCCGACCGATCACCCCCTTTGGCCAATCCCCACAGCGCCTCCCCCCATGAACGCCATGAGCGCCTCCGGAACATCGTCCTGATGGGGATGGGCGAGCCGCTCCACAATTATGACGCAGTATTGAAAGCAGTTGATATTTTGTGTGACCAAACCGGCCTAGCGCTTGGCGCGAAGAAAATAACCCTGAGCACCGTGGGGGTTATTCCTGGGATTATCCGGCTCGCTGATGAAGCGCGTGCCGTCAGCCTCGCCGTCTCGTTGCACGGCGCCACCCAAGCTGAACGGGCAGCGCTGGTCCCCGTGGCAAGCAAGTGGCCCTTGGACGCCTTGATGGAGGCGTGTCGTTATTACAGCACAAAGCTCCAGCGCAGAATATTTTATGAATGGACTTTGATTGAAGGAAAAAATGATTCATCCCTCAGCGCCCACGCGGTTGGCCAACTCCTGCAAGGGCAACCCGCGCAAGTTAATCTCATCCCGCTAAACCCCACCTCGGGCTACGGCGGAGCACCGACGGGCCAAGAGGCCGCGCGCCGCTTTCAGCATATCCTCGCCGATTACGGTTTGCCTAGCACTATGCGGCAACGTCGCGGCATTGATATCGCCGCCGGGTGCGGGCAACTGGCGATTCGCCCGTAGTTTTTTGCCTTTGCCAAAGAGCGGACGACCACTAGGTCTAAGCGCTCATGAAATCTTCTATCCCCTTCCTTCCCGCCCTCCTCGCTCTGGCGTTGGCGGCTCCGCTCACTGCCCAAACCACTTCGGCGGCTGTGGTTAAAACCGTCGAGCCAGTCCGTCTGGCTTACGTTAACAGCTCGGCCTTTCTTGATGAGCAGGCTGGCATCAAACAACTCGTGAAAGTTGCCCAAGGACTGGAGCTTGAGTTTAGCGGCACCCAAAGCGAACTCTCCCTGTTGAATGAAAAGCTTCGTACCATTGTGGGCGAGCTCACTAAACTTAATGCCGATCCTGTGGCCAACGCCAAGGCGATGGCAGAGCAGCAAGCGGCTGGGCAAAAATTACAGCAGGAACTGCAAGGTAAACAACAAGCCGCTCAAGAGGCTTATAATAAACGCGTCCAAGAACTGCAGGCTCCGATTGCCGCCGAGATCGGCAAAGAGATCCGCGCTTTCTCCAAGGAGCACAACATCGACCTCTTGCTTGATTTGGCTAAACTTGGTGAAGCGGTGCTGAACGCTAAGCCGGAGCTCGATCTAACGACTGATTTCGTTAAATTCTATAACGCCCGCCACCCGTAATCTTCCGGATAATTTGTTCCTTAGGCCCAGCGTTAAGCTGGGCCTTTTTTATATCTGCTAACCACGGTAAAGGCTAACCCACCCATTTTGTTTCCCCAAAATCAGGTGCGGTAAAATCCATCGGGTCTAAGCCGTGCGTGATTCTCGCCGCGGCGAGGGCAATCGCTGGATCGTCGATTCCTTCATCTGCTAGTTGAAAGGTGCCAAAGTGCATCGCCCAACTTTGCCGCGAGCCGACCGCTTGGTGGATTTTCACCGCCTCTTCTGGCGTGCAATGCACCGGTTGCATGAACCAACGGGGTTCGTAAGCGCCAATCGGTATTAACGCTAAATCAAAAGGACCTAAACGTGCACCGATTTCCTTAAAAGTCTGATTATAACCAGAATCCCCAGCAAAATAAAATTTCCCCGTCGGAGTCTTAAGGGCAAAGCCACCCCACAGGGTTTGGCCGCGATCCCAAGGCCAGCGGGCTGAAAAATGCTGCGCGGGGGTCCCTATTACCTCGAGTCCTCGCCTGGCTTGATGTGTCTGCCACCAATCGAGCTCCACGACGTTCTTTACGCCGCGTTTTTCTAACCACGCTTTATTGCCGAGCATCGTGATAAATTGCGGTTGATGCTCGCGCGCCAACCAGCGCAGAGTGGGTAAATCAAGATGATCATAATGATTGTGGCCGATGAGGACGACATGCATTCGCGGCAGTTCGGTTAATTTTACCGCCAGCGGCCGTGCCCGCTTAGGCCCAACCCAAGAGAAGGGACTCGCCCGCTCAGAAAAAATAGGGTCCGTCAGTAAATTCAGATTAGGCTGCTGGAGCAAAAAAGTAGAATGCCCGATAAAGGTAACGGCGGTTTTTCCGCTTAAGCTTGGCTGGGGGACAATGGCTTCGCGGTTCTGACGCATAGCCTTAGGCCAATTGATTTTCTGCCGTAAAACTAAGCGCTGATAACCCCATTTAATTAAGGCCGAAAAAGCAGCCGCCGGCCGTTGGCCACTCGGGTTAAAAAACCGCTGCCCGTCGGAATGATCGCTGACCGGCAAGCGCAACGGGGGCGCCATAAATTAGGCGGTAGGCCCACCCACGGTGCGGCGCGCTTGCGCCCAAAAGGCCAAGAGGGCGCGGAAATCCTGCTCTTTACTGCCGCTATGAATAACATAATCATAGGAATTCCGTTCCGCCATTTCTAACTCCGCACTTTGTAAACGCCGCGCAAGCTCCTCCGCACTTACCGGCCCACGCCCCTGTAACCGCTCCCGCAGGACAGCAAAAGAATCAGGGGCGACAAAAATAGTGACCAGGCGAGTTTTGAGCAAAGGGAGGGTTTCCGCCGCAGCCCGGATATTGCGCACGCCCTGAACGTCAACGTTTGCCGTTAAGTTGGTCTGCGGTAACCGACCGAGAATGGCGGACTTTAGCGTGCCATAACGATATTTACGATGCACCCAAGCCCACTCCAGAAATTCGCCATTCGCCAACCGCGCATCAAACTCGCCTTCGGTTAAAAAGTGATAATCGCGGCCATTTACTTCATTCGCGCGCGCTGGTCGAGTCGTTGCCGTAACCACTCGTTCAAACCCGGCCACCTCCGCTACTAATCGATCACAGAGCGTACTTTTACCAACCCCCGCAGGACCCGCCAAAACAAGGAACACCGTGGAGGTCGAATCGAGCGGCGCCATAACTTAGTAAGTAAAGGCGGCGATTGCGGTGGCTAGCCCGTAAAGAAGCAGGCCGCCCCCTAACCACCGCGGCCGCCCAGGTTCTTGAAAAAGCCACCCCAAGAAATCCCGCCAGCGATAAGGCGCGGCCGCTAAATAAAGCGCGAGACACAATCCGCTATAAACGGCGCTGACCAACAAAAGCCGCTGGGGGTATTGATACTCCATGTAAGCGGAATTAAGCAGTGGCTCAGCGCTTAATAACATCAGCGCACTGCCACCGCGCACTGCGAGAAAGTCGGGCGCATAAATAAAAGCTAGCACCGCTAAGACCGCAAAGCCCGCCATAATGGGTTGCGGGGTTTGGACAAAAATAAGATCGGACTCACCGAGTTGTGAAATTCGCCAAATTAACCAACCCGCCGCTGAGCCAAAAAGTAACCCCGCGGCCAAGCCTGAGCGCGTTAAAGCCCGCGCGCCCGAACCGATCACCGAATGATTCCAGACCAGCAGCCCCCCCACGCTGGCGAGAAACAGTCCGGCTAAAAGGGTAGCGAGGAAAAGAGACATAAGTGCGCCCCCTTTCTCTTACTCGTTCTCTTTCTCCACAAGCTCAGAACTCTCTTTTACTGGGTCAGCCACCAAAATACTTTCGCTCAAACCCCCACCAAACCAAGGGTCCCGTAAAGCACGGCCGTCGTGGCTCGCTCGATCTTAACCGCCACCAATTCACCGATTAAACGGTCGTTAGCTTCAAAGTGAACTACCCGATTACCCCGGGTTCGCCCGGTATAACGCAACCCCCTCTTGTCCCGCCCCTCCACAAGCACCTCTGGGCTGGTGCCAATTAATTGGCTATTTCGGCGGTTGGAATTAGCCGCAAGAATTTTTAACAAAATTTGGTTACGCTCCTCTTTAATATCATCAGAAACTTGATCCCAAAAAGTCGCGGCCGGAGTCCCGGTGCGGATAGAATATTTAAAGATATAGGCCATATCATAGTTCCCTCGCTCAAAGAGCTCCCGAGTTTCAGCGAAATCTTCGGCGGTCTCGCCCGGGAAGCCGACAATTACATCCGTGGAAAAATACATGGCCGGCTGCACCGCCCGCAAGTCATCAACAATCTGACTGTAGCGTTCGCGCGTGTAGGGTCGGTTCATGGCCTTCAAAATTCGATTAGATCCCGATTGCAGCGGTAAATGCACATAGGGGCAGAGTTTATTCAAGCGGCCGTAAGCGGCGATTAAGTCGTCCTTAAAACCCCGCGGGTGGGGGGAAGTAAACCGGATGCGCTGCAAACCAGGAATGCCGTTTACCTGCTCAAGCAGCTGCACAAAAGGCGTGACCCCGCCAGTATGCTCATAGTCGCGCCGGCCATAGCTCGTCACGATCTGCCCGAGCAAAGTAATCTCCTTAACGCCTCCCGCGACCAGTTTCTCGCATTCCTGAACAATCTCCTTCATCGGCCGAGAGCGTTCATCCCCTCGGGTTTTAGGCACAATGCAAAACGAACAATCCATATTACAACCCTGCTGAATCGAAACAAACGCGGTGACTTGTTTTTCGGCCAACACATGATCGCGAATTGTATTTTGCGAACCATTTTCTGCCTCAAGATCGATAATCGTGGCCCCAATAGGCACCCCCGCCGCCTGCGCCGCGCGTAGATTATCGAGATAATCGGGGACTTGGTGAAATTTTTGCGTGCCGATGATGAGATCGAGATCGGGCAGCTGATCGAGCAACTTCGCCCCACGATTCTGCGCCATACAACCAAGGATCCCTAAAATAAAATCCGGATTCTTTTTTTTTCGATTCGCAACATTCGCCGCCTTCCCGATGGCTTTTTGTTCCGCCGCATCCCGCACGCTGCAAGTATTGAGCAGTAAAATATCACAGTCGGCCTCTGCGCTCACCATCCGGTAACCTCGCAACCGCAACAAGGCCGCGACCGCCTCGCTGTCGCGCTCGTTCATCTGACAACCATAGGTTTTTATGTGGACTCGATTCATCAAACTAGCCGCCGCCCGAAGGTAAAAAGCACCGGGAGGACGGTGGGGGTTAACTACTCGTCTACTCCCACTGGTCAACGCGGTAAAATAACCCCCGCCACCACCTATTTGCCGGCTATAAATAGCCCCCAACTTCCCGCAAGTCTACCGTACCTTTCTGTTCGCCAGCGCGCCGGCCAACGCTTTGCTGCCCTCATGGAATTATCTAATCGTTCTGGGGAACCAACCCCCGCCCCAGGACCAGAAAAGGCTGCAGTCGCTGGCGGCCTGATGCCTCTGCTCGCCGACGCCCGCGAAAAATTAAAAAATAAAGACCTCCCGGCGGCGCTCTCCCTCTATGAATCTATCTTAGCTAACGCCAGCGACCGCAGCGATGTGCTCATGACGATATCCGCCGATCTTGGGACCAATGGTTATGTGCAGGAAATCATCGAATTGCTCGCCCCACGTTATGATGTGGAAAAACACGGCGCGCCGGCGGGCATTAATCTGCTGCAAGCTTACTTAGTCACCCGTAATGCGGAGGCGGCCCAACATCTTCTCGATCTGTTGTTTTCCCTTGGCCGGCCAGAGTTGGAAGCGCGTTTAGTCGGTTTTTCTAATGCCGTTTCCGAACTTTTTATTAGCGAAACAGAAGCGGAACACACGGCCGAGCCTGGAAAAAAAATTAGCTTAGTCAGTATAAGTAAGCCCATTTGGTATTATGGAGTCGAAGCCCTCGCGCCCCTCCTCTGGACGCGACCCACGGGAAAGCTCCGCCGCGTCGCCTTCGCCCAGTGTGCTTTGCTGGGATTGGAAAATTCTGCCGGCAGCGCCGTCCAATCAGAAAACCTTACTGGTCAACTTTGCCGCGGGCTGCCTTTGTGGCTGGCAGAAACTTTTAGTTATAGTGCTGGTTATGCCCCCGTCGCCGCGATTGGCACCTTCGGCGATCATTACGCTGTTTTTCCAATGGAGTGGACGGCTGAAAACTTGCGGCAACTCAACGATAGCACCGAAGGCGGCCTTGATTATGTGGTTACAGGTACTTTGCGTAACCGGAACGATGATTTCGAATTAAGTATGCGGATTTGGGAGGTTAAAAAATTTCGAGAACTCAAGACCTTCTCGGCTCGTTGGACGCCCACTTCTGGTGATAGCGCTTTGCTACTACTCCAAGAGCAACTGTGTAGATATATGGAATGGACGGCGCTGCCCGCTCCAGCCCAAGAAATTTATTCTATTCCTGCCTCCCCCTTAACTTATATTTTGAGTTTGGGCGCTGCGCTTTCTTTTTTCCTGAGCGATAAAGGGGTTCTGGCCGCCAGCCGCCGGCCGACCGATCTGACGGCTCTTCTGCGAGCCGCCCAAACAAATCCCGCTAATTCCACGGCGCAATTTACTCTTATTGCTGGTTTATTACGACTCCCCGACCTTGGCCGCGCGCATGAACCGGCCGCCTTCCTGCACGCGCAGAATTGGCTGACTTCGCCCGCAGCCCAATCCTGTCAGATTTCCGATCTGCCGGCTAAATTTAATTAAGGCTTAGGCCTCGAGTTGTGGGCGGGATGCTTCTGGCCAGTCAATATGGTAGAACTTGCCGCGCGGTTGGTCGGTGCGCTCGTAGGTGTGGGCACCGAAGTAATCGCGTTGCGCCTGGAGTAGATTGGCCGGCAGCCGGGCGGAACGATAGCTGTCGTAGTAGGAGAGGGCGGAACTGAACGTTGGTGCAGCGACGCCGCATTCGGCGGCGAGCGAGACGACCTTGCGCCAGTTTTCCTGCGCCCGTTTCACCATCTTATTAAAATACGGGTCGAGGAGCAGATTCGCGAGATGTGGGTTCCGGGCATAGGCCTCGGTAATCTTTTGCAGGAAAGCGGCGCGGATGATACAGCCGCCGCGCCAGATCTGGGCGATCTCGCCGAAATTAAGCGTCCAGTTGTATTCCTTCTGCGCGGTGCGCATGAGCTGGAAGCCCTGCGCATAAGAACAGATCTTCGAGCAGTAGAGGGCGTCGTGGATCGCCTGCACAAGGGCCTTCTTCGAGCCGCGGTATTTCTTGCTCGGGCCCTGCAAGATCTTCGAGGCGGCAACCCGTTCCTCCTTGATGGCAGAGATGCAGCGGGCAAAGACGGACTCGGCGATGGTGGGAGCAGGGACGCCCATGTCGAGCGCGTTGGTCGAGGTCCATTTACCGGTGCCTTTCTGGCCGGCGGTATCCAGGACGATGTCGACGAAAGCTTTCTTTTTCGTGAGCGGATCCTTCTGTTTGAGGATGTCGGCCGTGATCTCGATGAGGAAGCTGTCGAGCGCGCCGGCGTTCCATTCGGAAAAGATCGCGCCCATTTCAGCCGCCTTGAGGCCGAGTAGGCCCTGCATTAGAGCGTAGGCCTCACAGATCATCTGCATGTCACCGTATTCGATGCCGTTGTGGACCATCTTGACGTAGTGGCCCGCGCCGTTCTCGCCGATGTAGGTGGCGCAAGGCACGCCGCCGATGATGGGCTGGCCGGGCGCAGCACCCGTCAAAGGTTGGCCGGTCTTTGCATCAACCTTCGCGGCGATAGCGTTCCAGATGGGGGCAAGTTCCTTATACGCCGCGGCGTCACCACCGGGCATGAGCGCTGGACCGAAGCGAGCCCCTTCCTCGCCGCCAGACACGCCGGAGCCGATAAACCGAAACCCTTTATCTTTGAGGGCTTTTTCGCGGCGGATGGTGTCGGTCCAAAGTGCGTTACCGCCGTCGATGATGATGTCGGCGGGTTCGAGCAGCAGCACGAGGCCGTCGATGACGGCGTCGGTCGCCTTGCCCGCCTGCACGAGAATAATCATTTTGCGCGGCTTAGCCAGGGAGGCGACGAACTCCGGGAGCGTCTTGGTGCCGACCACCCCACCGGGCGTGGCAGGATTCTCGGTAACGAATTTATCGGTTTTTTCTACGGTCCGATTAAAGACCGAGATTTGAAAGCCGTGATCTGCGATATTGAGCGCCAAGTTTTGGCCCATAACAGCTAAACCGATCAATCCGATGTCAGAGTGTTTTTTACTCATAAGGGCTACATCATTAGTACCGGCCTCCCGAACACCAATCTGATTTTCGGCCCGAGGGTGTAATAAAACCAACTGATAGGCCTGATCAGCTGATTAGGACTAAGGCGCCCGTTGCTGTTTGGTGGCGTAGGATCCCGCGCTTGGAAAAAATGGCGCCACCAAATGAACGATTGGGGTAAGAAATTTGGGTTCATTACGGTTATAGACCCAGGAAAAAAAAACCACCACCCCGACGACAAAGATTAAAACCCCCGCAATAACTTTATTCATTTGCAGGATCCGGCGGACGACAAAAATAACAACCAGCACCGCTAAGACGGCGATTCCAACCTTAAGCCAAACCTCCGAAGGTTGGTTTTTTAGTTTTTCTAAAGCCGTGACTGCAAATAATAACATCCCTTGACTTTAGCTGGAAAAATGGGGGAGACGAGTCCTTTCTGCAGAACCGGCAAGGCACCCGCCGGCGTGCGGTCGGCCGCTTTTAATGATACCGCGCGGCGCGGCCGAAATAATCAAGCAGCCAAGCCTCTTTCCAAATCCGGAAACGCCCCTCTGCGGAAATTTTTCCATATTCCTCTCGGTCGGTATGGGGCATTAAATAACCTAACTCTAGATTAATTACCTCCAGATGCTGCTGCTGCTGCTGACTGTCTTCACTAGGACTAATTTCCCACGCGATCGCTTTTTCCCCCGCCTGTTTTACGCGCTGAGTATGTTGCGTTATTAAGCGGGCTAGACCCCGCCGCCAGGGGGTGCGCACCACCAGCCAACCCTCCGGATAAAAACCACCAAAAGGAATATAAAGATTATCCGTTACGTAGCGCCGCGTTCCGGTTGTTAAAGTAGCCAAACTAAAACAAACCGTGATCATATTATTTTCTTGCGGAACGAATAACACGTGGAGCCGGATGGTGTTATCCTTGTTATGATAAACCGAAGTCCGGAGCCAAATCCCACCCCCAATCTCGGCCTTAAGCGCTTGCTGATGCGTAAACTGATTGTTTCGCAGCCAATCCCGCACGCGGAGTAGGCGTTTTTGCGTCGGCCATTCATCACCGCTTGTATTAACAATCGCGCGCGGAAAAAGGGGTAACGGGCTTAAGCTGATCGCGCTTATTTTTAGCCAATTAAACCCTGCTTCACATAAAAACCAGGTGAGGAAAAAAAACCCCGCGACGACCCCAACCGGTCGATCGATAAAGTTTACCTGTTCATTTGCTTGGGCCGCCAAAATTGCGAAAAGAATCCACCGCAACCAACGAATGGGTATCGCTAAAATTGGCGAAGCTAAGCGCTGGTTAACATAATACAGCAAAAGTAAAGTCCCCAGGGCGGGCGTAATAAAAAAAATAATTTCTTCTGCCATGATTACAAAAATTCGGTGCACCCGACCCGAGGGTTCGCGTTAAACAGACTTGGTTGTTTCCCCGCCCTCTTTAACGAAGCCCGCTTAACTTAGCCGGACGGGCATAATGACGCAGACAAAGCTCTCTAAGGTTTTAAATACCCCAGGGCTAACCTCGTCTTTAAGCTCAAAAAAGACCTCGTCTTTTGTCAGCGCCCTTAAGGGATCCATCACAAACTGCGGGTTAAAGGCTACTTGTAGGTCCACTCCGCTATAAGCGATCGCCATTGATTCATGGGATTCACCAAAGTCGGGAGAGGCGGCGGTGATTTCTAATAAATTCCGGGAAAGCTTTATTTTAACAGAATTAGATTTTTCGGAGGTAACTAAAGCGGCTCGATGGACACATTGTAAAAAAAGTTCTCGCTCTAATTTAATCCGCTGGTGGGTTTCTTTAGGAATAACTTGTTGATAATTAGGGTAATTACCCTCTACGACTTTAGAAAATAAATAAATACTATCGCTGAGGCCGCTCGTGTCCTTCCCGGTGTCTATTTGGAAGGCGGCGCGGCGTTCATTAAAAGCAATTTTTAGTTTATCCCCTTTTCCCAGCAGCCGTAAGAGTTCAGCCACGGTTTTCGCTGGTAAAATAATTGCTCCTGCGCTGGTTGCTGGCACCGCCAGTTCTTTGCTGACCAAGGCAAGGCGCCGGCCGTCTGTTGCGACCAAGGTTAATTTTTCCTCTTTAAAGTTAAAATAAACCCCATTCAGGATAAACCGCGTTTCATCCGTAGATTGCGCGTAGGAAACATTGCTGAGCATGGTCGCGATCTCCCCTTGCTCCAGGGTGTAGGTTTTGTCGTCGGTCGAATCGGGTAATTTAGGGAATTCTTCTGCGCCGATCCCCATAATTCGAAAATTAGAGCCGCCGGAAGCAATTTTAACCTGGTGATTTGCTGTCGAATCGAAAGCGACGTCTACATTGGGTAATTCCCGGACTATCGTCGCTAGCCGCTTGACGGGTAAAGTAACCGCGCCGCCTTCTTTTACCTCGGCCTTAATTTTACAACGGATCCCTAAATCTAAATTGGTGGTTGTAAGCGAAATGCAGTCTTTTTCTGCTTCGATCAAGACGTTGTTTAAAATAGGCATCGCCGCTTTAGACCCAACAACATTGAGAACTTGGGCGAGGCCGTTGCTAAAATGATCGCGGTTAATCTTAAATTTCATCGGGCAGGAGTCGTTAAAAGGCTTTCAACTAACAAAGGATGATTAGAGCGGTATTCAATAAGGAATTATTCGTATTATTATGGGGGGTGAATTTGGTGATAACACCTATTTCTCCAGCGAAGCTAAAACAAAAGGGCAGGTGAACCCTATCAGAATAATAGCGAATAAGACGAGGTTTGTTCACAAAAAATAGTTATTCGGAAGTTTCTTGCTTCATCTTCACTATTTTTCGTCGCAGGGCGCGCCTCTGCACATGGCGAACACCTTTTTGATAGTGGGAAAAAAGACCGTAAAAAATATAGGCTAAAAAAAGAAAGAAAAAGGCAATTTCTTGCAGCCGCCAAATTATTACCCCCCCAATAATTAACCCAACAAAAGTACGAAAACGAGCCTTCAACTCCCAATTAATCTGTTTAAAACTGGGATAACGAATAGTGCTGACCATCAAGAAAGAAACGAGAATGAGGAGTAGAGGTAGCGTAATGGTTAATTGGCGCAGTTCGCGGGCATTAACCACCATGTTGAGCAGTAACAGAACCAAAGAGGCGATGGTCCCCGCGGCCGCCGGAACAGGGAGGCCTAGAAAATCTTTATTAGACTCAGGATCGCCGCGAAAGAGGAGCGGATTGGTAATGACATTAAAACGCGCTAAGCGGACGGCGCCGCACAATAAGTAAACAAAAGCGATGATCCAGCCCAACTCCCGAAACCAGGGGTATTCTTCGCGGGGCGTCAGGATCAAAAAAAACACCATTAAAGCCGGCGCGACGCCGAAAGAAACAACATCGGCGAGAGAATCAAATTCAGCGCCAAATAAAGAGGTGCGGCCCCCCATCCGCGCCAAGCGGCCATCTAAAGAATCAAACACGACCGCCGCTAAAATAAGCCAGACCGCTTGAGTATAAAGCGCACTTGAGGCGCGTAAGGCATCACCCGCGGCGTGGAGGGCGGCGTAATCACCGGCATCGGTAATTAACCGAGCCTGAATACAACGGATGATAGCTAAAAAACCACAAAGGAGGTTACCCGCCGTCATCAAGTTCGGCAGAAAGTAAATTCGGCTCGCTTGGGTAACGTTGTAGGGATTATCGCGTTGTTCGAGGTCAGACATGCCGGTTTATTTAGTAAGGCTTTCGAGGTACTTCCAAAATTTAGAATCCTGCTCAACCAGTTGTTGTTCCGAGACCGGTAATTTCATCCGAAAAAGCCAATCTTCCAGGGAAGATTTATGGAGAATATAAAGCGTGTGTAGGGTGGTCCCCTTCACTTCGAAATAAAAACGAAATTCGCCCGCCCGGAGACGGTAAAGGCTTTTGCCGCCGCGTTGAAAACAACCGAGTGGCTCTCGTGGATTAGCGAGATCGCGCGGTTGAATTTGAGAAATAGGCTCAATGGCGGCTAATTGAGCCAGCTTATCCAGGCGATTAAGCTCGCACATGCTTTGCTCAGAAAAAGTTACCTGATACATAAATAAAGAGAGGGGCTGATGAGGCGGGAATACCGGCGATGGTTTTAAGCACAAGGAAGGTGGCCTGAAAAGAAGCGGCGGAACAACGGGATAACTATTGGGAAAAACGGATGTTATGTCTAGGCAACATCACCGCGATAAAAGGCTGAGGTTTTTAGATAACCTGAGCAAAAAGGACGGGAATGTTACCAGAAAATCACCTGAAACAACCAGGCGCGGCGATTACTTGAGGTATTTACCGAGCAATAACAGGGAAGTTATCGCTGGGGGCTCAGTTTGCGGCCGATCGATCCAGCAGCGTGGTCGACCAATCAACCAGTAATTTAATTTCTGCGGGGGTAAGGCGGGCTTCCGGATGAAGCCAGGTATAAGAGGGTAAAGGCATATTATGATGCGTCACTTCCTCTGCAATTTCCTCTGCTTTTTTCCCGGCGCGCTTAGCGGAATAAGTTCCAAAGACGGAGAAGTTTAAATGCTGCTTACCCTCATTAACGTGTTTGGTAAGCCACCAACCTACGGGCTGAATATTGGCATACCAAGGGTAGAACGTGTAATTGGAGTGACAATCGTAACAGGCGCGTTTCAGCAGGGCTAGTACGGGCGCAGGGACGGGGAGTTGCCGTGTTAGATCGGAAGGGCTCAGCGCGAGGGATTCATTTCTGGCGGGCCGCCAAAACTGCAAAAGGCCCAAGGCTAAGCAAAAAAGAAGGAAGCACCGGAAAATTATTTTTTTCATAAAAACAAACGACGGGCTCTATAAGTACGCTTAGGAAAAAAATCCAGAGATTTTTTAAGGGGAAGACCAACGCACGAGGGGTTGATGCCCGGCGACATAAAGCGGATGACGGGGATGACCAGCTCGCGTAGAGCCAAGGCACCATAGTTTTTTTCCAACAAATAAGCGGGCCACGGCCGCCCCGCGTTCACCGAATTCTCCACCTACCCCCCAAGCGGCGACAATTTGGGCGCAGCGCGCGGCGGCAATTAATAATTCAGCATCGGTTGCCAGACCAATGGGATTAGGAGAGGCCAGCATAACTTTGGGATGAGGTGTCCGCAGGGAAAAAAGATTTGCCATCCAGAAGCCATCAAAGCCCTCGCGGCGGGAGAAAGCCGCAATGCGCGTTAAGGTGGGATCGAGGCGGGCTTCATCGGCGGTGCTCGGGTTTAAGCCAATCCACAAAATTAATTTTTCCTGCGGGCCCGGATTCCAGCGATGAATTAAGCGGTAGCGATGCTGTCGATCGGGGGAGAAAAGGCACTCATTTTCCACAGGAACAAACAAAGCGAGATTTTAGCGCGGGGCAAGCGCCCCCCGGTTAACTTAAAATTAGGCGGAGGCTTTCTAGGTCGAGCGTGGTCGCCAAAGACTCTTCCTGAATAACCGCTGCCGCCATTGTCGCTTTATCCTGTTGGAGGGCGCGGATTTTTTCTTCCACGGTGCCGCGCGCCAGCAAGCGGTAAGCAATCACTTGATTGCGTTGGCCAATTCGATGGGTGCGGTCAATGGCTTGGGCCTCCACGGCCGGATTCCACCAGGGATCGTACAGGACCACATAGCTGGCGGCGGTAAGGTTGAGACCTGAACCAGCGGCCTTAAGGGAAAGTAAAAATACCGGTATGGTGGGATCGGTTTGAAAGCGGTCGACGAGCGCTTGGCGGTTTTCTGTCTGCCCAGTGAGGATGAGGTGAGGGATTTCCCGCGCGGTCAGCTCGGCCTGAATTAATTCGAGCATAGAGACAAATTGCGAGAACACCAAAACCTTATGCCCTTCGGCGACGAGGGGCTCCAAAGTTTCGAGGAGCGCATCAAGTTTAGCGCTCGAGGGAGCTTGACCGCTCGCGGACCCCCCCGCGAGGAGGCGAGGGTCGCAACAAATTTGGCGAAGGCGGAGTAACGATTGAAGAATATTGAAGCGTTGGGCCTCGAACTCGCGTGCGCCTTGAACGCCCAGCAAGATTTGGCGTGCGCGCTTTAATTCTACATCATATAAAGTCCGCTGAGGCCCTTCGAGTTCGCAGACAATTTCCTCTTCGATCCGTGGCGGTAGGTCTCGGGCCACTTGAGATTTAGCCCGGCGAAGGAGGAAGTGACGCACGCGCGCAGCGAGCCGCGTGCGCACGCTGGTGGGGTCTACCCGTTCATCATACAGGCGTTTAAAGGCGCTCTGGGTGCTGAGCAACCCAGGCATGGCAAAAGCGAATAAACTCCAAAGATCGAGCAACCGATTTTCAACCGGGGTGCCAGTTAAGACCACCCGATGAGAGGCGCGCAGGGCGCGGGCGGCTTGCGCGGTTGCACTGCCGGGATTCTTAATATTTTGGCCCTCATCGAGAATGACCGCATCCCAATAGACGGCGGCAAAATTAGCTGCGTTGAGTCGTAATTGAGCGTAATTTGCAATGATGAGCTGGCTCCCCTGCTTATTGGTTAGAATCTGTGGGAGCGCAGGGTCGAATACCGTGGGGTGTAGGGTAGGCGCAAAGCGAGCGGCTTCGAGGGGCCAATTAGTCGTGACCGATTTTGGACACACGACGAGGGCCCGAAAGGGTTTTTCTGGATCACGCTCGGCGAGCCAAACGAGCCAGGTGAGGGCCTGGACCGTTTTACCTAGACCCATATCATCAGCGAGCACCCCGCCCAAGCCGTGAACTGAAAGCCAGGCGAGAAACTCAAAACCTTCTCGTTGATAAGGGCGGAGGGTGGCGGTGATGGCTGCGGGCACCGCGGGAGGCGGCACGGCGCGTAACTCAATCGCCCGCTGCCGTAATTGCTCCCAAGCCCGGGTATCAAAGACTTGGCATAAGCTTTCATCACCAGCTAACTGCAGGGCGTGATAACGATGATGTTCACCGGCCGTCGGGTTTTCTGCGAGACCGAGCGCGAGTAGACGGGCTTGCTGGGCTTCATCAGTTCCGATGGCGAGGCGGCGCCAACCTTTACCCTCCAGACGCACAAAGCCTCCGCGAGCCGCGAGGAGTAAAGCCACTTCAGCTTTTGTGAGGGTGGTATCAGCTGCGCGCACAATCAAACGGACATCGAACCAGTCGCGCGCATGGCTATCAGGTTCAACCTCGAGGGCAAAAATAGCGGCATCAGCCGCGCGGACCAGTCCAGCGAGTTCGTCGGTGGCTTCTAACACCGTGTTAGCAGGTAGCGTGGCGATCCAATCGGAAAGATCATCGGCAAACGTCGCGGTAACGGGGCGCTGCCAGCAAGGCTGCTGGGGGTGTTCAGCAGACCACTGTAAACCGAAGTGTAAGAAAGGCGCGACCGCGGCTTGAGCCGGGGCGTGGTCATAGCTAACGAGAGATTCTCCTTCGCTGGGTGTTGGGGTCGACGAGGCGGTGATTTCGCGCCAGCCGGTCGGCGTGTAACGCTCGCGGTGAGTGCCATCGGGCGTGAGAGTAGTGAGCTCAACGTTGAGTAACTCTTGTGATTCAGCCTCGTCGTACTTGCCAACGGCTCCCGGGCGAAATTCCAAAGATAAGCGGAGGTGGGGGCGCAACGGTTCTTCGCGCACGGGCCGCTGAAATTCAGCTGGAATCCGCGTCCCTGAGCGCAGGAAAAAACTCATGGCGGCTGGCAAAGTGAGTAAAGTGCGCGGTAAAGCCACAGGCATGGTGGGATCGGCGGCCACATCCGGATCAGTGACACCTTTTTTCTCCGCGAGCGGCAGTGGACCGCGATAAACTGTCGAGTCGTGCAAATAGAGCGGGGTCGGTAACCCCTCTAAGAGAATTAAAGGGCTGGGAGTGGGGAAGCCATCAGCGCAGGTTAAGATAGCTTCGAGTTCATTGGCCTCACCCACGCGCGCGCGCAGGGTCCAAACAAAAGCTGTCGGGGAGAGCGTGAGCGCGGCGCGGTCGGCGCCCACGAGGCAACTGCGAGCTAAGGGATCCGTCAGAGCGGCGTGGAGGGCGGCGCGAAATTCGCGCGCTTTGGGGGTGGGCTGAACGGAGCCGTGTAGAAATACCGCATCCCGAAAAGCTAAGGCGAGCCGCAGCGCGGGTTCCGCAAAAAATAACGGAAGTTGCCGAGAATCGCTTAACCACTGGCGGAGGGTCTCGGGATGTAATTCTTCCCAAACGGTCAGCGCGGTGATGCGGGTTTCCCAACGCCAAGCGCGATCGTTTAAGCGCAAACGTAATTCATGTTGGGGGGGGCGCGGTAATTCATCCGCCGCGACGGCGGCCGGCAAAGCCGCTTGCAGTTGTTCAAAACGGCGCGTCCATTCCTGTCGATTCTGGGTATTTTCACGCGCGGCAATCCGCGCTTCGGTGGCCGCTTGGTCAGCCAGAGGGAGAATAAATTCTGGTAAGGGCAGTTGGCGGCGCTGTAAGGCCACGGCAAGAAACGACCACAACTCTAAGGGGGTGGTTGGCGGCTGGTCGCGTTCCCACCAACCTTCACACCAGGGTTGCTCATTATAACCATAAGCGAAATGCCGGTGCGAAGGGGGCAGTAACCAACTCAGCGAATACGGATCAAGCTGGCCGCCTTGTAATAGCAGCGCATGGGTTTCCGCGAGCCGGCGCAGCCAAGTCTGCTCCGTCCGCTTCAGGGTGCGCCCAAGAGCTTTAGCGACGTGGGCCGTGAGTGATTCGCTGACCGCGGGGGCAGCTGCGGATAAAGCTTCTTCGGCGGGAGCTTCCCGCAAGCGATCAAGGAGGGCTAAGCCTGCAGCATAAACGTGCTTACAATTAACCTCGACCGTACAGGTGCAAACAGAAGCCCAACCATGCGCGGCGTCGTGATCAAAACGAATCGAATATAGCTCAGTGCCTTGAACTTTAGCGAGCGCGCGGGTGTTAATAATGCGCAGCGCGCGAACCCGGCCTTCTCGTTGATAAGTTTTACCGCGTTGCCGCTGGGCGGAAGCAAAGGTTCCAAGCCAAGCCGCTAATTCGTCCGCGTGGCGGGCGAGGGCACTATCGGTGGTGTGAAGAGGATGACTGGAGGAGGACAAGGGTGAGAACCAAGACAAGAAAGTGACAAAGCGCCAGCTTGACCTGCGTTTATTACAGAAAGTTCCGCAGGGGCATCAAGACCGCAGCACCCACCGAAAAAAACCTCAACCGCCGGGCTCAATAGACGTGTTCGTCCAGCAGCGCAAATAATTCAGCCTCCGTAATGCGTTTTTGCTGCATGGAATCACGCTCGCGCAAGGTAAAGGTGTCGCCCGGTTTTTCGACCGTATCAAAATCAATGGTTACACACCAAGGGGTGCCCGCTTCATCTTGGCGCCGGTAGCGTTTACCAATGGCACCCCCATCGTCATAGAAAACCGCATATTTGCGCTTCAACTTGGTGTACAAGTCGCGCGCACGGCCCACGAGAAGCTCTTTATTTTTAATGAGCGGAAGGACGGCCACCTTAAAGGGAGCGAGGCGGGGCGAGAGCCGCAGCACGGTCCGTGGTTCAACGTTGCCCTTTTCATCCGGCACGTCTTCGACGGCGTAGGCGGCGCAAAGCACGGCGAGGAGGATACGATCTACCCCCACCGCCGGTTCAATAACATGCGGCACAAATTTTTTCTTCGTCGTTTCGTCAAAAATCTCCTGGGGCTTACCGGAAGCCGTGGCGTGTTGGGTCAGGTCGTAATTGCCGCGGGCAGCGATCCCCCAAAGCTCCTGCACCCCGAAAGGATACTTAAACATGATATCCACCGTGCCCCGAGAATAGAACGCCAGTTTCTCCTTCGGGTGAGTGTAGCGGGAAAGGTGGGTATCGGGCAGGCCAACACTCTTTAGCCAAGTTTCACACCAGACGATCCACTCTTCATGGCATTTAGCCCAGTCGGCATCCTCATGGATGAAATACTCCATCTCCATTTGTTCAAATTCCCGCGAGCGAAAGATGAAATTACGCGGGGTGATCTCATTGCGGAATGACTTGCCGATTTGCGCGATACCAAAAGGCAGTTTTACGCGCGTCGTATCCACAACGTTCTTAAAATCGACGAACATACCTTGAGCCGTCTCGGGTCGCAGGTAAGCGACCGACGAGGCATCACTCATCGCGCCAACATTCGTTTGGAACATCATGTTAAACGCGCGCGGAGCGGTTAGGCTGCCGGTCTCGCCTGTGGCGGGAGAGGGAATTAAAGCAATTTCGCCTTCTTGAGCTTCGGTAAAATCCTTGGGGGTGACTGGCGCGAGGGTGCCTTGGAGGGCCTTTTTGCGTTTAAAGGACTCAGCGGCCGCCTGCAGGTCCGCGGTGGTCTTTTCGCTTTCGAGGGCCGAGACGTATCCAACTTTTTTTCCATCGACGATTACTGGGGAGAAAAAGAGTTGATCCGCCCGGTAGCGCAGCTTGGAAACCTTACAATCAACGAGAGGATCGGTGAAGCCCGCGACGTGGCCCGAAGCTTCCCAAACCTTGGGGTGCATAATAATAGACGACTCAAGGCCTACAATATCTTCACGCCGCCGCACCATATCATTCCACCAGCAGTCGCGGATGTTCTTCTTAAGCTCCACGCCGAGGGGACCGTAGTCGAAAAAACCGTTGAAGCCGCCGTAAATTTCGGAGGAGGCGTAAATAAAGCCTCGGCGCTTCGCGAGCGAAACGATGGCTTCCATGAGGTTGGTGGGTTCGACAGAGCTAGACATCAGAGAGGCAACCGTTGCCACGCTAAGGGAGGGCGGTCAATGCCGCGTTACACGGCTAACTTCACGCTTGCGGGGTGAGGCGGGCGGGTAACCGTGACGGGTGATGAAAGCCTCTTTTACGCCTAAAGAATATCGGCAACTCCTTGAGCTCGTCCATCTCGGGATGTGGGCGGTGACGGGTTATCAGGGGGAAGACACCGCGGCGGCGAAGCGGTATTTTAATTTTGATCAAAAACTCCTCGATTTAGCGGCGACGCTCGGGTGCGCCGACCTAGTAGAGAAAAATGCCGATGGCACCTTACAGCCCGCCTCTAAACTCGCGGAAGATGAACGGATTCGAGAAATTCAAAGTGAATTTCAAAATGACACGTTTTGGCACGAAATCGTCTCCCGTTTAGCTGATCGTGATTTAGCTGGGGATCAAGCCAAGCGGACGCTAGAGCCGCCCCTTTCTACGGATGAACGCTTAAAAAAAATCGAAGACCGTTACTGGAAGGAATTTGAAAAAAATGATCTCGCGAGCTTGATCGTTTTACGTGGCGGCCGTGGCTGAGGCGGCATAAAATGACAAGATTGCGGTCGGCGGCGAGCCGCCCCATTCCTTAAGGCATGAAAATATTTACCCCCTGGCTGGTTGCCTTATTGTTGCCTTTGGCGAGTGGCGCCGCGGAGCGAACCCTGAAAATAGATCCCACGCGCTCCTTTATCGATATCGATGTCAAGGCCACGGCGGGTTCATTCACCGGCCACCTCGATCACTACGACGCGAAGATTAAGTTGGACGCCAATGGCAAGATTAAGGGAGCAATTTTTAGTTTTAATTTTACCGATCTCAAAACCGGCAAGATCGATCGCGATACCGCGATGTTAAAATGGCTGGGCGGAAGCTTATTGGAGGGTCGTTTTGAGATGGGCAATCTCGCCCTAATGCCCGACGGCCAAGGGCAGGTATCCGGCCGGCTTACGCTCCATGGGGTAACCGAGCGCGTTGAATTTCCCGTTAATTTAACCAAGCTTGATGATACTTATACGCTGACAGGGGAGACCCTGATTGATCATCGATCGTGGAAGCTAAAAATTATCCGATTGGCCTATATCGCCAAAGTTGATCCGGAGGTGAAGGTACGCTTCAAGCTCACTGGGCAAGTCAGTGTGGTTAGTGAAAAATAATTGAATCACTTGGCTTCTGCGCAGGGAGATTAACCAGCCATGCAGACAAAAACCATTAATCAATTAGCCGTCGGCTTATCCTTCACGGCTGGTGCGCTCGATTTTTGTACGGGGTTAGGTTTCATAGGTGCTCCCGCGCTGATGTTGCACCTGATGGGGGTGAAGGAAGTTTACGGGGATTTGGTTTATTTACGCTTTGTGGGGGCCTTTGTTTTTGCCGTCGGCACGAGTTATTTATGGGCTTGGCGCGGTTGGCGATTGACCGGAAAAGGGACGCTACTCCGCGCGACTCTAGAAATAACCATAATCTTCCGCTTAGCGGCGGGCGCTTTTGCGGCGTGGGCTATTTTGCGTGGTTGGTTGGTGCCCGCTTGGGCGAGTGTCACGCTGGTCGATTTTGGTTTGGCGATGACCCAAGCTTGGTTGCTCCGGCGGGGCGCTTTTTTATCAAGCGAATAACCGAGTTAATCGATTCGTGCGGCCAAGGAATCGGCGGCGCATTTAATCCGGCGACAGCTAGCCGGCTGACCGCCCCACCCTAATGAGTGAAAAGTGGACGGCGCTTAAATTATTTCTTTGGGGCGTGGCGCTTTGCCAGCACCGCCACCGCCGTATGGAGCGAAAGCTTTTTAACGCGCAGCAAGACGATGAGATGATAAAGCAGATCCGCCGCTTCACCGGTGAATGCTTTTTGATTAGAACCGAGCGCAGCCAAAGCGGTTTCGACGCCTTCTTCACCTACTTTTTGCGCGCAACGCGTCACCCCTTCTTTTGCTAAGCGTACCGTATAACTTTGTTTATCTCCGCGCTTAATTCGATCGGCCACGATTCGGTCGAGGTGCGCGAGAAAACCAATACCCGTAGCCCCGTCGTTGCCGAAGCAACTGGGCGTGTCGCGGTGACAGGTGGGGCCATCAGGACGGGCGGTGATGAGAATCGTGTCATGATCGCAATCGACCTGGAGGCTAACGAGGTGGAGGAAGTTTTTTGACGACTCGCCCTTGGTCCAGAGCCGCTGCTTACTGCGACTAAAGAAGGTGACGCGTTTGGTCTTAATCGTTTTTTTCAGAGCCGCTGCGTTCATATAGCCCAACATGAGTACTTGCAGAGTGGCGGCGTCTTGCACGATGGCGGGCACGAGTCCGGAGTCTTTTTTCCAATCAATCTTAGGAAGTTTCATGGGCGGATAGAGAGGTGGTCGGTGATTAGTTGCTTTTTTAAGAGGGGAATTTTGATGGTGCCTCTGTGGAAAACGGACGCGGCAAGGGCCCCATCGACCCCGGCTTCGCAGAAAACGTCCCGAAAATGTTCCGGGGTGCCGGCGCCGCCGGACGCGATGAGCGGGATGGTCAGAACAGCCCGCACGAGCTTCAACTGCGCGAGATCATAGCCCTGGCGCATGCCATCTTGGTTCATGCAATTCAGGACGACTTCGCCGGCGCCGAGCCGTTGCGCTTCACGGGCCCAGTCGACCGTGCGCCAGCGGGTGGCCTGCGTCTTGTCGGGGTCTCCGGTGTACTGTTTCACGAAGTAATCATCAGCTTCTTGGCGGCTATCGATACCGACCACGACGCATTGGGATCCAAATTCGTGGGCGAGTTCCGTAATTAAGGCCGGGTTTTCTAAAGCGGGCGAGTTGAGGGAAATTTTATCGGCGCCGCCGTGAAGAATTTGGCGAGCGCCTGCAAGGGAGCGAATCCCTCCGGCGACACAAAAAGGAATATCGAGGACGCGCGCGACGCGGGTGACCCAATCGGTGGAGACCGTTCGTCCGTCACTGCTAGCGGTGATATCATAAAACACTAATTCATCCGCGCCTTCATCACGGTAGCGTTGAGCGAGCTCGATAATATCGCCGACGACCTCATGATCGCGAAACTGGGTGCCTTTGACCACTTGGCCGGCGCGCACATCCAAACAGGGAATAATTCGCCGGGCTAGCATGCGAGGGCCTCCGCTAAAGTAAATTTATGCTCATAAAGTGCGCGGCCCACAATCGCCCCTGTACTGCCGGTGGTTTTCAGCATTCGCAAATCGGCCAAAGAAGCCACTCCGCCGGAGGCTTGGATGTGCAGTGCCGGAAATTTTTTCACGAGCTGTGCATAGAGGGCCGAGTTGGGGCCAGATAATTTCCCGTCGCGGCTGATATCGGTGCAAAGAATATGCCGGAGCCCCGCGGGGAGGAAGCGGTTGATAAAATCATCCAGCGCCAGCCCCGTGCTTTCTTGCCATCCTGCCGCCGCGACGCGGGGAATGCCGGCCTCATCGAGGCGGACATCAGGCGCCAGGATGATTTGCTCGGGGCCGAAATCTTGCAGCCAGTCGCGTACCCGTTCCGGTTGTTTGGCCGCGACGCTCCCGATAATAACGCGGTGAGCACCCGCGCGGAGTAAGGCGGTGATTTGGGCAGTCTCGCGAATGCCCCCGCCGGTTTGCACCTTAAGCTTACTCTCTTGGGCGAGTTGCTCGACGAGGGTCGTTTGGCGCTGAGCGGGGTCTTTCGCGCCATCGAGATCAACGACGTGTAACCACGTCGCCCCGGCCGCGGCAAAATCTTGCGCGACCGCGAGCGGATCATGGCCATAAGTTTTTTCTTGATCAAATTTACCTTCGGTTAAGCGCACGACCCGTCCGCCGCGCAAATCAATGGCGGGATAGATAATCAGGTTCGCTCGCGGCGGGACCGGCGCGGGAAAACTCATCCGCGGCCCTCCACGAAATTTTTCAGCAGTCGGGCGCCCGCCACCCCGGAACGTTCGGGATGAAATTGAACTCCGCAAAAATTACCGCGCTGAACGACCGCGGCAAAGGGGATGCCATGATCACAACTGGCCACCGTGAACGCATTAATGGGCCCCGCGTAGCTGTGCACAAAATAGAAGCGGGCTTCTTCATCAATTCCTTCGAGCAGGGGGGCGTTTTTTCCGGAGAGAATTGTATTCCAGCCCATGTGGGGCACTTGAATACCTGGGGCGCAAGGCAGCAGGTCTACTCGGCCCGGAATCAACCCAAGGGTTTCCGTGGGACCTTCAGCGGAGGATTCAAATAGTAATTGCATGCCCAGACAAACTCCGAGGACGGGTTGAGTTAAGCTGCGTACGCAGTCCACGAGGCCGCGCTCGTGGAGTTTGCGCATGCCTTCATTGGCCGCGCCGACGCCCGGTAAAATTACGCGGTCGGCTGAGAGAATAATAGCTGGATCCGCCGTGAGCTCGCTCTGAATGCCGAGCCGATCGAGGGCGAAACGCACCGAGGCGATGTTAGCGCCGCCACTGTCGACGATCGCTAACATTAGAGAATGCCTTTGGTGCTAGGGATTTCATGACTGGTGCCGCGCGCAATGGCGGGCCGAAGCGCGCGCCCGAACCCCTTGAAGAGCGTCTCAACCATGTGATGCGTATTATCGCCCTTGACGCTCATTTGCAGCGTGGCGAGCAGCGCATCACTCACTGAGCGAAAGAAGTGAGCTACAAGTTCAGTCGGCATTTCCCCGACAAATTCACGCGGGAATTTACCCTCAAAAGTAAAGTAGGCGCGGCCACTCAGATCGATGGCCACGTGCGCCTGGGCTTCATCCATGGGCAGGACGAAACCATAACGCCCAAGTCCACGTTTATCACCGATCGCTTGTTTCAAAGCCTGACCCAGCGCGATCCCGACGTCTTCAATGGTGTGGTGCTCGTCGATCTCAAGGTCACCCGCACAGGTGATGGCAAGGGTGATGCCCGCATTCTTCGCGATCTGCTCAAGCATGTGGTCAAAAAAGCCGAGCCCGGTGGAAAGCTGGGCGGGGCCGGCCTGATCGAGGTCAACGGAAACGGTTATCTTAGTTTCTTTAGTGTGGCGTACGACGGTCGCGCGGCGGGGAGCGTCGACTAATTGGCGAGCGATTTCCGTCCAGCCAAGTTTTTTGCGGTCATAACGTAGCCCGCGACAGCCGAGATTTTGCGCCAGTTGCTCATCGGTTTCGCGGTCGCCGATGACGTAAGATTGTTCCCGCGCCCAGTCGGTCGATTTCACGTAATCTGGGAGTAGGCCGAGCTTGGGTTTACGACAGTCGCATTTATCCGCGGCGGTGTGCGGGCACACGCGTACCGCTTCGAAGGAAATGCCTTGGGAAAGAAGAATATCAATCAGCAGCTTCTGCAGTGGCTTAAACTCTTCTTCACGAAAGCTGGGGGTGCCGAGACCGTCCTGATTAGTGACCATGACCAAGGTCCAGCCGGCATCGCGTAGGCGAAGCAAGGCGGAGATGGTATCAGGCTCGAGCGCAAATTTTTCGAGGTGGTCAATTTGCTGATCAAACGGCTCCGCGATCAGAGTGCCATCACGGTCAATGAATAGGACTTTTTTAGACACGGGCAATTACCTCTAGGGCAGCGTTGTTTTCCTCTGGCTTACCAATCGTCATGCGTACGCAGTTGGTTAGGCCGTAGTCGCGACTGCGATCGCGCAGGACGACGCCGACGGCGCGGGTTGCCGCCATCACCCGCGCAGAATCGGTTACTTCAAATAAAATAAAATTACTATCACTTGGCCGGAGGCGCCGCACGCAGGGCAGCGTCGCCAAACGGGCCGCCACCCGGATACGTTCGTCGATCAGGCTCTGCACGGAGCGTCGCGCCGCGGTTAGACCCTCAGCGGTCATGGCCGCCAAAGCCGCTTGAAGCACGGGGGTAGGGACTGGGTAGGGGGCGATAATTTTTTGCAGCACGCCAATCAGCGCCGGACTGGTGATAGTTACCCCACAGCGAATACCGGCGAGCCCAAAGGCTTTGGAGAGGGTACGTAAAACAACGAGATTAGGATTTCCGACGAGCTCCGGCGTTAAACTCGGGGAACCAGCAAATTCTAGATAGGCTTCGTCCACGACCACGATGGCTTTTCCTAGCAGCGCTTGAACGAGCCGAACCATCTCGTCTCGGGCCAGCAATGCCCCGGTTGGGTTGTTGGGCGAACAAAGAAAGATGAGTTTAACCCTAGGGGTCAGGGCTGCGAGGACCGCCGTTGTATCTAAGGAGAAATTTTTTTCCGCAAGAAGCGGCACCGTTATTACGCGTGCATTTTGAATCGCAGCAGAAACAGCATACATGCCATAGGTGGGTGGCGTGATGAGGATAGCGTCTTGGCCCGCGCGGCAGAAGGCGCGAAGGAGGAGATCAATGCCTTCATCCGAGCCGCGGGTGACGAGGATGTTATTTTCCGCGACGGCGTAATAGGCGGCGAGCAGGGCGATCAATTCAGCGGGTTGCGGCTCAGGGTAGCGGTTGAGGAGCGGTTTCCCGGCGGAGGGGGTTAGCGGATTTTCATTAGCGTCTAACCAAATGCGGCCGCCGAAAGACTCCTTGCGGGCCGAGCTGTAGGGCGCGAGGGCGAGAATTTCTGGCCGGAGCAGGGAGAGGACGGGATCAGCGGCGCTCATAAAAATTTATTGGTTAGGCGCACGCGCACCGCGCGTTGGTGGGCGGTCAGGCCTTCGGCCAGAGCGAGACGCTCAACGATCGGACCAAGTTTTTCCAAGCCGGCCCGATTGGCGGTTTGGACCGTCAGGGTGCGCTGAAAATCAGCCAATCCCAGTCCGCTGTACGCGCGGGCCCAGCCATAAGTAGGTAAGACATGATTCGTGCCACTCGCATAGTCGCCGAGCGATTCAGGGGTTAAGTCGCCCAAAAATACTGAGCCGGCGGTCGTGATGTGAGTGAGGAGATCACGCGGGCGGGCCACTTGCAGAATAAGATGCTCGGGCGCGTAGTGGTTCGCAATGGCCACGGCTTCGGCTCCGTTGGTCGTTAGAAAAATCCGGCTGCGCGCTAATGCGCGGCGGGCAAGCTTAGCGCGCGGCAAATCAGCTAATTGTTTTTCTAGTTGGATGAGGACGCGTTGAGCGAAGGCGGCCGAAAAAGCGACGAGTACCACTTGGGAGTCTGGGCCATGTTCAGCCTGAGAGAGAAGGTCAGCCGCGACAAAGGCTGGGTTGGCGCGATTATCGGCGATCACTAATACCTCAGAGGGGCCGGCAGGGAGGTCGATAGTTGAACCATCAGCATCGCGGGAGACTTGCTGTTTCGCTTCCGTGACGAACGCGTTGCCGGGACCAAAAATTTTATCGCACTTAGGAATACTGTTCGTGCCGTAAGCGAGCGCCGCGATCGCTTGGGCGCCCCCCACTTTATAAACTTCGGTAATGCCGCAGAGTTGAGCGGCATAGAGGATCCATGGATTTATCCCGCCAGATTTATTGGGTGGGGTGCAGAGGGTGCGGACGGCGCAGCCAGCAAGCTGGGAAGGAACCCCGAGCATTAGGGCGGTGGATGGCAAGGGAGCGCTCCCGCCGGGGACGTAGAGTCCGACGCGGTTGATCGGGCGCACCATTTTTTCGCACACAATGCCAGGCTGGGTCTCAATCCGCAGATCACGATTTTTTTGGGCGGCGTGAAAGGTGCGAATATTACGATACGCGGTGCGCAGCGCGGCTTTATCTGCTCGGGTTAAGGCGGCTTCGGCCGCGATAAATTCAGATGCGGTAACGCGCAAAGAGCGCAGAGTAAATCCATCAAACTGCTTGGTGAGGCGGCGCAGCGCGCCATCGCCAGCGCGGCGCACGGCGGCGACGATTACCCGCACGGCGGCGGCAACCGCTGGTTGCGCCGCTTGCGCGGGCCGGCGGAGGGCGGCGGCGCGTTGGGGCGCAGAAAGATTTTTCCAAAGGAGAGGTTGCATGGCCAGGGGCGGGCGCGGTTAGGCCGCGCTTGTCAATAATCAGAGCATCATTTTTTCGATCGGTAACACGAGAATGCTGCTGGCGCCGGCTTTTTTTAATGACTCCATGGTTTCCCAGAAAACAGCTTCGGAACACACGGCATGAAGTGCGACTTTAGTGTCATCGCCAGCAAGGGGCAGGACGGTCGGATTTTCTGAGCCCGGCAGGAGCTTTTTAATTTCTGCCAGCGCGGTTTTAGGGGCGTGCAGCATAATGTATTTTGCGCCAGCGGCCTTTTGAACACCATCAATCCGGCGGAGGAAAATGTCTAGGGTGTGCGTTTTTTCGGCCGAAAGCGGCTGAGTACTCCGGAGCAAGACGGCGGTACTTTTGAAAATGGTCTCAACCGCGCGGAGCTTATTGGCTTCGAGCGTTGAGCCGCTGGCCACGAGATCGCAGATAACATCAGCTAAACCAAGGCGCGGGGCAATTTCCACGGAGCCGCTTAAGTATACGACTTTGGCGGAGATTTTTTGTTCAGCGAGGAACCGCTTGGTTAGCTGCGGATAAGAAGTAGCAATGCGTAACCCTTGGAGGTCTTTGGCGCTGGCGTAGGGTTTTTCTTCCGGTAGAGCGAGGGCGAGGCGGCAGCCACCAAAATCCAGGGGGCGCTCGACCAAGTAGCCACTCGCGGAGCCTTGAGTGCGGCGTTCGAGGGCGGCTTCTTCGAGCACGTTGGTACCGACGATACCAAGATCGCAGACGCCATCCATGACAAGCTGCGGGATGTCGTCATCGCGGACAAAAAGCAGGTCGATTGGAAAGTTGTCTGAGTGCAGCAACAGGCGCTCTTTCGGTGACTTAACGCGGATGCCGCAGCTAGCGAGCAGTTCGAGCGAGTCAGTGGAGAGCCGGCCGCTTTTTTGGACGGCGAGGCGGAGGCGGTTGGGAGTGGAGGCGACAGGCATGGGAGAAAAATTAAGCAGGAATTTTTTGGAAGAGAAAGGTTTAAGCAAGCCGGCCTCGTTGGACCGGGAGGGTTGCCCAAAAGGAAACCCCGGCTGGATTAACCTGCCGGGGTTTTGGGAAAGAGATCCATCAGCCACGGGCAAGGCGCTTCCGGCCTTCCCGCTTTGGGAAGGCTAGCACACGTGATGGTGATGATGGGAGGAAACCATGGGCTGAGGGTCGATGTGATGGGGGGGCAGGCGGGGGCGTGCAAGATTTTTATCGTGTAGTTAGTAGCTAGCTGCGCAACTTGATGAATTATAAGCACCCCCGTATTTATTCAATGGGTGGCGGGCGGGGGAAAAAGTTTTCCGGTAAGGCACCACGGTCGCGGCAGCACAGTGTTCGATGCGTCGGTAAATTAATGTTTTTGCGCTAAGCTGCGCACCGCAGCGTGAGTTGTAATTTGAGGGCTGACGCGGTCTCGTCTTTTTGCTATTTATCAGCGGACGCTGCCGACAAAAACATACCCTACCCCACTTTTTCTTGAATACCATTTTTGGTTTTTTCAGCACGGCCTTGGCGCGACAGCTTAACCGTCGGCATGGCGGCATAGTTATTTTCTTTGCTATTTTCTTGGTTTTATCAGGGTTAACGCGGCTAGCGCTTTTAATTAAAGCGGCGCATGACGTTACTTGGACGCTCAGTCTCGGGGCGGTTATTTTCTGGGGATTAATTTATGATCTTGGCGCGGCCGCTTTTGCTTCCTTGCCGTTGACAGTGTTGCTGACGCTGTTGCCCAGTAGTTGGTTGACGCGGCGTTGGCTCCAAGTGGGAGTGCAATTATTGGGGTTGGGGTATATTTATTTGCTCCTGTTCGGCTTGGTTTCGGAATGGACTTTTTGGGACGAGTTCGGCGTGAGGTTTAACTTCATTGCGGTGGATTATCTCGTCTACACCACGGAGGTGGTGGGAAATATTCGGGAGTCGTATAATTTACCTTTAATTATTGGAGGAGTTTTAGCCGGTACCCTGGGAGTGGGCGGCTTGCTTAATCGCACGGGTCTTTACGCGCAGTGGTTCGCGGCTCCGATCGAGTCTGCGCGGGTTCGGGTTAAAGCGGGCGCGCTCTGGTTTGGGGCGGCGCTTATTTTTGGTTCGATCTTGAGTGACGATTGGTTGCCGACCTTTCGGAATAATTTTAATCGGGAATTGGCGAAAAACGGACTTTGGTCGCTCTGTGCTGCTTTCAAAAATAACGAACTCGAGTACGACAAATTTTATTCTACCCTGCCGGCGGCCGAGGCTTTTCAACTGATTCGTCAGCAATTAGCGAAAGACCGCTCGGTCACACTCGGGGCAGATCCTCAGGATACTTTGCGGGTAGTGCGGCATACGGGAGAGGAGTTACGGCCGAATGTGATCCAAATCACCGTGGAAAGTTTGAGTGCCGATTTTCTGAGTATTTTTAACCGGGCTTCACAGTTGACGCCTAATCTAGAGGAAATTGCCGAGCAAAGCCTCGTCTTCGATAATTTTTATGCCACGGGAACGCGGACGGATCGCGGCATGGAGGCCTTAACCTTGGCCGTGCCGCCGACGCCAGGGCGATCGATTGTTAAGCGGCCGCACAATGAAAACATGTTCACGCTCGGCTCAGTCTTTCGGGCGAAGGGTTATGCGACCGCATTTATTTATGGCGGCTTTGGTTATTTCGACAACATGAACTATTTTTTCGGGCACAATGGTTATCGGGTGATCGATCGCACTGGGGTGCCGAAGGAAGACATCACTTTCGCCAACGTATGGGGAGTGTGTGATGAAGATCTCTTTCGTTGGACGATGCGCGAGGCGGATGCGGGCCATGCCACGGGACAACCTTTTCACTATTTTGTCATGACGACCTCCAATCATCGTCCCTATACTTTCCCGGAGGGCCGGATTGATTTACCCTCAAAAACTTCTGGTCGCGCAGGGGCCGTGAAGTACACCGATTTTTCAATTGGGCAGTTTCTCCGTGAGGCGCGGCAAAAGCCTTGGTTTAAAAACACGGTATTTGTGATCGTGGCAGACCACTGTGCTTCCAGTGCGGGCAAAACCGAGTTACCGGTACAAAATTATCATATTCCATTAATTATTTATGCCCCCGGTGGGCAGATTGCGCCAGGTCACGTCCGGACCCTGATGAGCCAAGTCGATTATGCGCCAACCCTTCTCGGCCTATTGAATTGGAGTTATCCCAGTCGATTCTTTGGGCGAGATATTCGGCAAACCGATCCCGCGGAAGGCCGAGTTTTAGTTGGTACCTATCAGAAACTGGGCTTGTTGAAGGCGGACAATTTCTTGGTGCTGACTCCGGTACGGCGGCAGGCGCAGTACCGTTATGATCGGGTAAACTATGCTCTGACGGAGCAGCCGCTCAACGCGGCTTTGCTCGGGGAGGCGGTGAGTTATTATCAAACCGCGAGTGAGCTATATCAAAGCCAGCGCTATGGCGAGTTGAGCGCAGCCGACTTTGTTCGTTTGCTGGCCGCGCCAGTTCAGCCATGAGGCGTTGGCTCAACGATCGGCAATTTTGGCTTACCCTACTGCTATTAGTGGGAGCGATTGGCTTGTTGGAATACACCGAATTTGACCTATGGGTGCAGGATTTTTTTTATAATTCGACGAGCAAGACTTGGCTCGTTGACCAACGAGCCCCCCTGGGTCGGGCATTTTTCTACACTGGACCTAAAGCGCTCGTCTGGGTGATTGGGTTGAGCGTACTCACGCTTGCGTTGGGGCCGGCGCGGTGGCGGGGAAAATGGCAGCTCAATCGCCGCGGGCTTTGGCTCGCGGTGCTCGTGCTCGTAACCGTGCCGTTATTGGCGGGCATCGGGAAGAAATACACCAACACCTTTTGCCCCTCCGAGATTCGCCGGTATGGCGGCGATGTGGCCTACGTGAAACTCTGTGAACCCTTTCCGGTCGCAGATCGGCCGGCGCGGCGCGGGGGGTGTTTCCCGGCAGGGCACGCCAGCGGCGGGTTTGCTTTGATGGGCTTATTGCTGGTGCGGCCGACGCGACGCTGGCGGCTAAACGCCATCACCTTAGGGCTGTTTTTAGGTTGGGGAATGGGAGGGTATCAAATGCTGAAAGGCGCGCATTACCTGAGCCATACCGTTACAACCATGTTGGTCACCTGGTTGGTGATAATCCTATGGCGCCATCGTTTGGGGCTACCGCCCGCTCAAGCCGCCGAGCCGCCGGCATAAAACCTTGAACGATTAGAGTAAGTTCGTGTCGTACAGGCATGCGTACCACAGGAAAAATTTTACGGCCGGCCCTTTTGCTCTTGAGTGGTTTCATGACACTGCTGCCTCAGGCCGCGGCCGAGAGTATGAGCGAGAAAACGTTGAGAGAAATTGTCGCCCGGCAGCGCAATATTTTTTCCCGCGCCGAAAAAGAAGGGGAGCAACTCGACCAAGCGTGGCTGCGGGGCGAATTACAGAGCGTGATTAACAGTTATGATATCTTGATTCAAAAAAGTCCGGATTTTCCCCCCGCTTATGTGACCTACGGCATGTTGCTTGGCCAAGTGGGGATGACGCGGGAGGCGGTGGGTATTTTGCTCAAGGCCAACAAGCTCGATCCGAATATTCCGGTCGTAAAAAATCAAATGGCCAAGCACCTCGCGGAAGATGGTCGACCGGCGGAGGCGCTACCTTGGATTATGGCCGCCATCGATTTAGAGCCGAAAGAACCCCTTTATCATTATCATTTAGGATCTTTGTTAATGGAAGGGCGAAATGACTTTATTCGCACGGGACAATTTACTCGGCTCGCTCTGGATCAGGCCATGTTGGGGGCCTTTCAGCACGCCGCGGAGTTGGCGCCGGATAACTTTGCTTATGTCTACCGGCAGGCCGAGGCCTATGCCGATTTAGAAAACCCGCAGTGGGCGCAGGCATTACAGGCGTGGAGCGCACTGGAGAGTCGCGCACAACCCGGCATCGAGCAGGAAACTATTTTTCTCCAAGCGGCCAATGTTCTGCTTAAGCTTAAGCAAATTGATCGCGCTCGCGTATTGCTGGCGCGAGTGAACGCCCCCGTTTTATTGAAACAGAAAAAAACTTTGCTCGACCAGTTGCCGAGCAAGGCTGAGAAGTAGACCCACATGTCGCTCCTCTCTCGGCTGGAACGTAACTTAGGTCGCTACGCCATTCCTGATCTTTCGCTCTACCTGATAATCGGGCAGGTGATGATTTTGGGCTTTGCGCTCTTGGGACAATTTGATGTGGGGCGGATCATGTTACTGCCGGCGGCGGTGCGCGCGGGCGAATTATGGCGCTTGGGCACGTTTTTATTAGTCCCGCCCGTTACCACCTTAACGCTGACGAGTGCGCTCTTCCTCGCCTTTGGGTGGTACCTTTTTTACCTCATGGGCAGTGCGCTGGAGCAGCACTGGGGGGCCTTCCGTTTTAATGGATTTATTTTACTGGGTTGGCTGCTGACGGTTGGCGCGGCTTTTGTCACGCCCGCCCTGTATGCGACTAACGCCTATATGGCGGCGACGGTGTTTTTGGCGTTCGCGTATTTGAATCCAGATTTTGTGATGTATATTTTCTTTTTTCTGCCGCTAAAAATTAAGTGGTTGGCGCTGATTCAGTGGTTGGGTTATGCCTTTATTTTAATCGTCGGCACTTGGGCGGAACGTTTAATGATCCTCGCTTCGACCGGTAACTTTTTAGTTTTTTTTGCACGCGATCTCGTGCGTTCAGTTGGTTCCGGTCAGCGCCGGCAAGCCTGGCAGGCGCGAAATTTTGCGGCGGCTAATAATGAACGGGAGCCCCGGCATCGGTGCCATCTGTGCAACCGCACGGATCTCACCCACCCGCAACTCGACTTCCGTTACTGTTCCAAGTGTGCGGGCGACCAGTGTTATTGTAGCGACCATATTTTCACCCACCGCCATGTCGTGGGCGATCCCTCGGTAAAAAAATAGCTTATGCCTTTAGCGCTTCCTTCGACTGGGGCTACCCTTGGGGCTTGGTTAGGGTATGCGGAGAAACTTTATGCCCAGCATAATGTAGCGCTCGGCCAAGTTGCGGTCACCGCTCATGATGAAGCGCTTTATCTTTTGCTCCATGCGCTTGGTTGGCCGCTGGATAGTTCCGCCGCCGTTTTGCGGCGCAAAGTAACGATCACGCAAGCGCGCAAGCTGGCCGAGCTTTTGCGCCGCCGTTCAGAAGACCATGTACCGGCGGCTTACCTCACGCGTGAAGCTTGGCTCGGTGAGCACCGTTTTTACGTGGATGAGCGGGTAATTATTCCGCGGTCTTATTTTTTAGAAATTATTCCGGAACAACTCCCGCATTGGTTGCCGGCTAATCAGCCCGTGCAGCGGGTGGTCGATGTTTGCACGGGTTCGGGTTGTTTGGCGGTCTTGCTGGCCCATCAATTTCCTGAGGCGAAGGTCGATGCGATTGAATTATCCCCCGAGGCGCTCGCGGTCGCTCGGTTGAATATTGCAACCCATCGCCTCGGTGCACGGATTAAATTGTATCAGTCTGATGTCTTTGATGCGGTGCCTCAGAGAAAATATGATATTATTTTGAGTAACCCGCCGTATGTGCCAACGAAGGAATTGCGCGCTCTTCCCGCTGAATTTAAAAATGAGCCTGCGATGGCCCTCGATGGCGGTAAGGATGGCCTAGCGATTATTCGAAAATTACTTCGGCAGTCCCGTGAGCGCTTGCAGGCCCACGGAGTGGTGGTGTTAGAGGTCGGTGGTCTGCGCGCAGCGATGGATCGGGCTTTCCCAGCACTCGATTTGCGCTGGCTGCATACCGAGGACGGCGAAGATTGCGTCTGTGCGATTCACGCCGCCCGATTGCGGGCGGCTGCTTTGTAACCTAATACACCTTTAACCGGCGGTAGTGGCCGCGCTTTGTAATGCAATATATTACAAAGCGGCGCGTGGTTAGGCGGCGGCGGCTAACTTTATCGAAAAAGTTAAAGCATTGCGCACCTAGCTGAACTCCTGGCTCAGCTCTTAACTGGTGGGCTTAGCCTGAAAGTCCCGCGTGGGCAGTCCGACATCAATCCAATCTTGTGGCTTACCAGCAGAGATAGACTCGAGGCCGATGGCTTTGATCATCCCGATGATTTTATCGCAGAGGCCACTATCATCGCATTGAATTATGACCAGCTTCCCTTCCGCTGCACCGAGAGTAGGCTTCCAGCCGCCAATGAGCCCAGCCTCAAAATCATGGGACGATAATAGAATAGCGGGAGCCGCTACCTTCGTTTTGGTCCAGGCAGAAGGCGCGCGCACATCTATCAGAATAGCTTTATGAGCGGCAATAAGGTCGGCCGTTTTTTGCGGGGAGATTTGCTCAGCCGCTACAGCCGCTACAGCCGCTACAGCCGCTACAGCCGCTACAGCCGCTACAGCCGCTACAGCCGCTACATAAACAAACCGACGAGGAGAGGAAAAACACACAGAGTAAATCACATTTTACCATTACAGAGCACTGAATGCGATCAAGATCAAGCAAGCAAAAACGCAGCGAAATAATCACTAGAGCAAATGAATTGCGTTAGTTAATCCGCGAACCCCCGCTCTCGTTGTGATGGTCAGAGCCATGAACGCTCTATCATTCAATTAACGGCGGAGCGTTTTCGGCAGAATCCTACACCCAATCTATTTGCGTCAGGTACTCGGCTGCGCCGCGCGGAATGCTAAGATTCCCCCGATCTGTCAGGGGCTCAGTTTGTAATACAATATATTACAAACTCGCCGCCGGGGCCGTTTCCCAAAGTGCGGACGTGGGATAAATGCCTTAACGGTTATTTTTCTTTTTTGGCGTCACATTCTTCAGCCCGTCAGCCGATGGGGCGGCGGGGAGGTCGGGTTCGGGTAGGCGATTAATTACGAGCTGCTGGCCAATGGTGAAGAGGCCGTTGATCGTGGAATAAAGGGCGAGACCTGACGCGAAATTATAGCAGAATAAGGTGAATATCCAGGGCATGATTTTCATCATGGTGGCTTGGGCTTTATCGGTCGTGGGCATCGGGGTGAGGCGCATTTGGATGATCATCGTCGCCCCCATGAATAACGGCATGATATTGATCGGAAGGCCGAAGATATGACCGATCGTATCCGGCGCAGATAAATCGGTGGCCCAGAGAAAAGACGCGAAGCGCAATTCCGAGGCGCTCTGCAGCATGGTAAAAAAGCCGATAAAAAATGGGATTGTGATGAGAATCGGAATACAGCCGCCCAGGGGATTAACTTTATTTTCCTTAAACAGCTTGAGGGTTTCCGTCTGAATTTTCTGCGGATTATCTTTATACTTTTCCCGCATGGCCTGCATGAGCGGATTCAGTTTTGCCATCCGCTTCGAGGACTTCGAGGCGGCGAGGGTGAAGGGGAGGAAAAAAGTTTTGAGTAGCAGCGTGGTGATAACGATGGCCCAACCCCAATTTGGTACGAGGGAGTGGACCCAAGTCATAATCGTTAAGAGCAGGGGAGCAAAAAAGCCGGAGAAGAAAATTTTCCCGAAGCCGGACGAGAACTGCATGATTTTCTCTTCGCCCTGTTTAAATATATCGGCATTCGAGATGCGCTTATATTCATTGGGGCCGGCAAATAATACCGCGCCAAAAGTGGACGATGCGCCCGCGGCGAGCGGCTTAAGTTCGAAGCGCGCATAGCCGGTGATGCCATAAGCCTCAACCGCGGTGTCAGGGGCGGTCGGCACAAGCTTGGTGCGTTCGATGCGGATGCCGGTGCCCGGTTGATCAGGGGTGAGAATCAGGGCGAAGAACTGATTCTTCACCGCCGCCCAGTGGATCGCCGCGGTGCGCTCGAGGTAAGGTGGCGGGGTCCCGTCCTTTAGGCCAACCATCGCCAAGAAACCACCGCCTTGCAGATCGCTTTGGCCAATAAAACTGGCATCGCTGCCATCAGAGTAACCGACATTAAGATAGATCCCGAGATCGTGTTCGTTAAGTGGGGCGGCGGTTCCGAGATTAAAAGAGGCGCGCGGGAGAAGGAGGACTTTGCGGGTTAAGTTGCGGAAGGTCGTCTCATGGCGGATTTGATAATCATCTTGGCCCACCGCTTTCGCCAAAGAGTAGCGTCGAGTGACTTCTAGTCCGTCGGCGACGGTGCGGTAGACGAGCTCGTCGGCGGTTTGCGCCACCACGGTGTAAGCGGTGAAACGGTCAACGCCGGGGAAGTCGGTGAGGCTTAAAGCGGGTGCCGCTGGGGGCGTATTAAGGGTGTAAAGGGCGGCCTGGCCTTTGGTTTCAGGGTATTTTTTCAGACCAACCTGATGGATCGCTCCGCCCTGATTGGTGAATTGCACCGTGATGAAATCATTGGAGAGGGTGGCGTACTCGGCCGGGCCGGTTTTGGCGGCTGACAACGCGGCGTCATTTGGCGAAGTGATCGGCTGAGATTTTTCACTCGCCGCCATTGGCAAGCCGGTGGGCTGGATGGAGGTTCCCGCGGGGGGATTACCGGCAGGGGCCACCGGCGGAGCCAGGCGGGCGCTGAAGTAGAAGCTCACCATTGCGGCGATGAGGAGCAGCACACCGATCACTGTATTCTTTTTATCCATGGGAAAAACGAAGCTTAACGATGAGGGATAAGAGGAGCGCCGCAAGACCGAGCGCTGATGCGCGCGGTACGAACGCAGGAAAATTTAACAGCCGGGACGAGATCTTCGCCCCCGGGATGCCAGGGTCCGCACTTGACGAGCCGCCGCGCGGCAAGAAAGAGACCAAAAAATAAACCGTGGGTTTGGAAGGCGTCGCGGGCATAGTGCGAACAAGTGGGGCTGAAGCGGCAGCCCATCCCAGGGTTGAGGGCAGCTAAAGCGGGTGACACGGAATGCTGGTAAAGCCCAACGAGGCCACAGGCCATTTTGGCCGGGAGCGCAAGGAGGCGTGGAATAAAGCGAGCGCGGGAATCAGGCATGGGGCGCGGGCTTGTTAGGCTTAAACTTTAGGCAAGCTTGGGTAAAACGTTGTTCTACATCAGTAAACTCGAGTCGGAGAAGGGCGGGGCGCGCGGTCAGGACAAGATCGATGCCGGCGGGTACAAGAGATTGATGGCGGCGGTAGATTTCGCGCAGCCGGCGTTTGGCTCGGTTACGATGAACCGCATTACCAACCGAGGCGCGGGATGCGACCACGCCAACGCGGGCGGGAGTGAGCGCAGTTTCAGCAGGACGCGTCCGCCAAGTCAGGAGGAAAGCTCCGCAATCGGTGCGGCGGCCCTGCTCACGGACGGTGCGGAAATCGTCGTTGCGCCGCAGGCGTTGCCCGGCGCGCAGGTTCATTTTAGACGACCGTGAGGCGTTTGCGGCCCTTGCGGCGACGGGCAGCGAGAACTTTACGGCCACCGCGGGTGGCCTTGCGGGCGCGGAAACCGATCTTACGGGCGCGTTTCTTGCGATGTGGGCGAAATGTAGGTTCCATGGTGTTATAAGAAAAAGAGGTCCAAAGTCATTGATGGGGGCGGGGGGTGTCAAGCGAGAGGTTTCCGGTAAAAAAGGCCGGCGGCAAGCCTGGGACGGTTACTTTCTCGCTTTGGGTTTCGCCTGTGAACAACCTGCGCGCAAATAGTTTTTGCGTTCGGGGGCGGAAACGTGACCTTGGGCGCATGGCCGAGGCATGCAACCATCCGACCCCTTCTCCGGCAGATCAACCTGCCTCACCGGCTCCCGCCTCCCCGGCGCGGAAGGGTGGTCCGTTGTTCTGGACAGTCACCGGCAACGACTTCGGGCGCTCGATCAGCTGGGCCAAGCAGCAGCCCAATGCGGTATCCGAGCAGATAAAGACCGCGCTCTCGTCCTCGTCCCCGAAGACGAAGTAAGTCTTTTAGAGGCGACGGGGGGTGAATGGGCCGCCTTAGGTGACGCTATTCGGGCGTTTCGGCAGCATTTGCCAATTATACCGTTTGAGGTGTTTGGCTTTAGTTCAGAAGTGGAGGATCCCTTTGAGGTTGATAGCCCAAAACTGCGGCGAATTGGCGGCGGGGTGGAAGCTTTAGCTTTTGTCGATGACCAGCATTCGGTTTATAAATTCTTTCTGTTTCGCGAAGGCGGCGACGTCGGGGCGACTTTTGCTTTTCAACGCGGCGAAAGCGATTTGCTCAATGCGATCGCCGTACCTGGCAGCTATCGAATGCTTTTAGCCAAACTTGAGCTCACCCATCAATTTGGGATGCCCACTGAAATAATCGGCATCACCCCGGAAGGCATTATCGTGGCGAAGCAGACTTTCGGGCGAATGCTGCCCGAAAAAACTGACGTCTCTGGCCTCGACCCCGCCAACCTGATTCCGATTCCCTCGCGGTTTCTGCGGGCTGATCGTGATCATCCGCGACTCGCTTTTTTAGCTGGGGTACCCTGGTTGGTCGCCGACACGCATGATCGTAATGTCGTGGTCGATGAAAATGGCACCTGGCGGGTGATCGATTTAGTCGCGGCACCATTGCCGCCCGAGTGGATTGCTGAGTTAGCGCTCTTTCGTGATTGGATTGAGCGCGCGCGGCATGACCCTCGCGCCGAGGTGTTGGCGGCAGTTAACGACGACGAATTATAGCACCAAGCAGCGTGCCAGCCGCCGGCGGGCGGCCGCCATTTTAATTTTTATCGCTGGCCAGAAAAGCGAGCACGTTGGCGGCCTGCCGGCTGGTGACCCCATTATCCTTGTAGACCACTTTGCCGCCTTTGATCACATAACACTCGCGTGAGGCCATCATCATCACGGATTGACCAAAGGCTTTGACGACGAGTTTGTCGGTGTCAGCCAAGAGCGGAAAGGGAAAGTGGTTCGCCGCTTTAAACTCTTTTTGTTTTTCGATGGAGTCGGTGCTCACGCCGATCACGGCCGCGCCGAATTGCGTGAGTTCCGCGCTCGCATCGCGCAACGAGCAACCCTGCGCGGTGCAGCCCCCCGTGAGGGCGCGCGGATAAAACCAGACCACGGTGTAGCGATTGGCCTGATAGACTTCGCCCAGGTTGAGCGTTGTGCCAGTATCAGTGAGGGCTGAGACCACGGGGGCTTGGTCGCCAACTTTGAGTGGTTCGGCCGAGGCTTGGGAGAAAAGGATCATCGAGGAGAAAAGAAGGGCAGTGGTTAATTTCATGAGCTGGTAGCCTACTCAGGTTGCGTTGGTTGGCAAGTGGACGCAGCTCACCGCGGTGGGTGGCTCAAATATAATACATTTCCGTCGGGTTCTTCGTGGCGAGCTGGTTGAGCGTGTAGCT
>CAMAVZ010000006.1:0-73757 GCA_945861645.1 Opitutus sp. GAS368
CCATCCTCAGTGCCGCCGCCATGAACTTCCAGAAGCTCCAGGGCTTCTTTTGGCACTTTTGCTTACGCCTGATCGCGTCGCTCTTCTCCCCGCTCCCGCGCTCCTCTGTTGCGCTCGCGGCGTAAACAGGCTTTTTCAGGACCGACTAATTATTGGGAATATACCCCGTCGGCTTAGGCTCGAGATATTGCCGGGCAAACGTGGGCGCATATTGCAGAAAACCGAGCAGCCCTAGAATGCAGAGATTGGCCCGATAGACACCGCCCAGCAACGCGCCCAATAAACCTGCGGCCTCGGCTAAAGCTAACCCCACGATAAACCACGGGAGCGCTGCTTTAAGATGCGGGCAACGCGGCAAGAGCAGCCAACGAATAATAATACTCAAAAATAAAGGCCCCAATCCAATCAGGCCAATGAGGGGATGGCTTCTCGCTGAACCGGCTAAGCTAGGGGCTGAGCCCAAAGTAAAATAAATCATCATCAAGCTCAACCCAACGACACCCCAAGCCAGCCACCAGAATTTTAATTGCGCACGCGCGCGTTGCGCTTCGGGACCAATCATCATTTTAGGCTCCGATCGGGTGCCAGACCGTCTTGAACTCAAGATACGCCCTCAAGGCGTCGACGTTTTGCTGTTCACTGGAAAACCAATTAATGGGCGCCTCCGCCGCAAAAAGCTTCACCCGCTTAACGCTCTCCGCCGCGCCGAGCTTGAGCGCGGTTTGCTCAGCCTTATTCGCGACGCCGCCGAGGGCGCGGAAATGCGCATGCGTGGCAAAAGTCGGGATGAGCTCCGCGCGTAACCCGGTTAATAAATTAACCACCCCGCTGGGCAAATCACTCGTGGCGAGCATTTCGCCCAAAATAATCGCCGGATAGGGCTGCGCAGACGAAGCGAGCGCGACCACGGTGTTGCCGCTCGTGATGGCGGGAGCTAATAGAGAAATAAGGGCGAGCAACGGCGCTTCTGGGGGGGCCAGCAATCCAATGATCCCCATGGGCTCGGAAACCGTAAAATTAAAATAGGGGGCAGCCACGGGATTCACACTGCCGAGGACTTGTTCATATTTATCCGCCCAACCGGCGTAATAGATCAACCGATCAATGGTCGCGCTAACTTCCTTCGTCGCCGCCGCGGCCGAGGCGCCGCCCAGTCGCAACGCGGCCGCCAACTCCGTCCGGCGGGCCTCCACCATTTCGCCTAAACGATAAATAATCTGGCCGCGATTATAGGCGGTGCGCTTCGCCCAGCCAGGCCCGGCTTTAGCTGCGGCCTCCACGGCATTACGCAAATCTTTGCGCGAACACTGGGGAATGTTTGCCACAAAATTACCGGCGGCATCCGTCAGCGGAAAAGTGCGCGCACTCTCGGAGCGAATAAACGCCCCACCCACGTAAACTTTCGGGGTTTTGGTGATCGGAAGACGAGTCATGTTGCGGGCAGGGGGTTAAGATCATTACGCTGAAAGCATATTTTTAGCTCAGCATGGCGGCGGCGGTCGTCTCCCCTTGGAGATAGCTTTTCTCCTGATAGCGCCGCGCCACAAAAATAAAAATGCCGACACAGCCGATCGCGAGCGCGGCATAAAAATTATAATAAGCCGCGCCCTGCAATTTCACGGTGCCATCGGGATTCGCGATAAAATAGTGCACGAGGGCGGTAAAAGCATTGCCGGCGGAAACCGACAACAAATAACAGGCCATGACAATAGATTTCATGTGCGCGGGGGCTTGGGTGTAAGCAAATTCAAGCGCCGTAATTGAGACCATGACCTCACCCGCTGAAAGCAAGGCATAGGCCGGTAATTGCCAGCCAATGCTGGGCGTGAGGCCCGCCGCAATTTTTGTCTCAATCCACGCACTGACCATAAATGAAAAGCCCGTTACGACGAGCCCAAGGCCAATCTTCCGCAGCGGCGTTAAAGGAAAAATCCGATTGATCGCGGGGTAGATCAAAAACTGAAAGAGTGGGATAAAGGCCAAAATCATGATCGCGTTCACCGCCTGAATTTGGGACGCGAGCCAGGTAATCCCTAAGAAATGCAGATCCATTTTCTGCGCCTGCAATACCCATTCCCCGCCGCTTTGATCCCAGAGTGACCAAAAAATGGCGACAAAAGCAAAGAGCCCCGCCAGCCGGCTGATCGCGGCGTAGCCCGCGCGGTTAAAGGTGTCGCGCAGAAAAGTTTTCCCGCCAGGGGGAATGTGGGCAAATTTGTGGCGCCCTTGCCAAAAAACAAAGGCGGCCAAGAGCATCAAACCCGCGGGCACCCCGAAAGCTAAGCCCGGGCCGTAGTGCGCGAGCAACCAAGGGATGAGCAAGATGGAAAAAAAAGAGCCGAAATTCACCGAGAAATAAAACCAACTGAAAGCCCGCGAAAGGAGTCGTTGATTAGCCGGCCCAAATTGGTCGCCGACATGCGAGGATACACACGGCTTAATGCCGCCAGAACCCAAGGCAATCAGGCCTAAACCTAAGCCAAGCCCGAGACGGGTGTGATCGAAAGCGAGCACCAGACTCCCCGCACAATAAATCAGCGATACCCAAAAGATTGTCCGATATTTCCCCCAGAAAGCATCGGCCAGAATTGCGCCCAGCATGGGGAAAAAATAATTAGAAGCGACAAACCAGTGATACCACTGGTTGGCCTCGTTCTCACTCATGACATCGCGCCCGCCCGCTCGGTTCACGAGATATTGCGTCATGAACACCGTAAGCACGGCGCGCATCCCGTAAAAATTAAACCGCTCCGCCGCTTCATTCCCGATAATGTAAGGAATGCCTGGCGGCATCTGGTCGGTCTTGAGCGGTGCGGTTAGATAGGGTTGCGTAGCCATCGAGAAAACGAAGCGTTAATTTTTAGTCCAACTTGCAATAATCAAGGAGCCCTTGGCGGCCACCTTCGCGACCGAAACCAGATTCCTTATAGCCCCCAAAGGGCGAGGCCGGATCAAATTTATTGTAAGTGTTGGCCCAAACCACCCCCGCCTTAAGCTCAGCGGCTAACTTTAAAATGCGCGCGCCCTTGTCGGTCCAAACCCCAGCACTCAAACCGTACGCGGTGTTGTTCGCCTTCTCAATCGCTTCATCTAGCGTGCGAAATGTCAGCACGCTGAGAACCGGCCCAAAGATTTCCTCGCGCGCGATGCGATGGCTCATCGAGACGCCAGAAAAAATTGTCGGGCGGAAATAATAGCCTTTCGCCGGCAACGCGCAATCCGGCTGGTACAGGGTAGCCCCTTCCTTCACGCCGACGGCCACCAAGCGCTTGATCGTCGCGAGCTGAGCCGGCGAGTTAATCGCCCCGATATCGGTGTTCTTGTCGAGGGGATCGCCCAGGCGCAGAACACTGATGCGCTGCTTCAGTTTGGCGAGCACCGTGGCGGCGATCGGCTCGTGCACCAATAGACGCGAGCCCGCACAGCACACATGGCCCTGATTGAAAAAGATGCCGTTGATGATTCCCTCCACCGCTTGATCGAGCGGCGCATCGTCAAAGATGATATTCGCCGCCTTGCCGCCCAGCTCCATCGTCATTTTTTTATCCGTCCCAGCCAGCGAGCGCATGATGATCTTGCCGACCTCGGTGGAGCCGGTGAAGGCTACCTTGGCCGCCAGCGGATGCCCCATGACCGCCGCACCGGTGTCAGCAAAGCCGGTGACGATATTGACCACCCCAGCCGGTAAGCCCGCGTCTTGGAAAATCTCCGCAAGCTTCAAGGCCGTGATACTGGTGGTCTCCGCCGGCTTGATTACGACGCAGTTGCCCATCGCGAGCGCCGGGGCAATTTTCCAGGCCAACATCAGCAGAGGAAAATTCCAGGGAATAACTTGGCCCACCACCCCGAGGGGAGCGACCCGGCGGCCGGGCGCCACATACTCGAGCTTGTCCGCCCAACCGGCGTGATAGAAAAAATGGGCGGCGGCCATCGGGACATCAAAATCACGCGACTCTTTAATGGGTTTCCCCCCGTCCATCGTTTCCGCCACCGCAAATTCGCGCGCCCGATCCTGGAGCAACCGGGCAATCCGAAAGAGATATTTAGCGCGTTCCCGACCAGGTAGCCGGCTCCAAGTTTGGTCGTAGGCTTTTTTTGCCGCGCGATAAGCGGCGGCTACATCGGCGGCATTCGCGTGCGCAAGCTCAGCGAGCTTTTGCTCATTCGCCGGATTGATGGAGTCGAAATATTTACCCGACGCCGGGGCTACAAATTTACCGCCAATAAAAAGTTCATAGCGCGATTTCAGCTTGGGATCAGCGGTCTCGGGAGCGGGATCATAATTCCAGAGGTCACCAAAAATGAGCGCCGGCGCGGCCGGCCGACGAAGGGTAGGGGCGGAACGTTTTTTATTAAGCAAAGTTGGCATGATTTTTAATCACGATTGGCCGTAGGATGGAATTATCGTTGGCAAAAAATTAATAACTTTCTGTCGCTTCGCTAAAATAATACGGCGCAGGGTAAGCGCCGGTTTTTTCTTTTTCGAGCTGACGCAGCAAATCGTTAAGGAGCGCCGATGCTCCAAAGCGATAACGCGTATTATTCAGCCAAGCATCGCCGAGCGTCTCTTTCACGGCGACCAAGAAAGTGAGCGCCTGCTTCGCGGTGCGAATCCCGCCCGCAGGCTTCAGCGCAATAGGCACGCCCGTCTCGAGATAATAATCGCGAATCGCTTCCAGCATGACCTGGTTATTGCCCAAGGTCGCATTGAGGGTAGTTTTACCCGTACTGGTTTTAATAAAATCTCCCGGCCGCAACACGCGCATGGCTAAAAATGAGGCCGCCCGAATGTTGTCGTAAGTCTCCAGCTCACTCACTTCGAGAATAACCTTGAGCGTCGCGGCGCCGCACGTGGCGCGAACCGCGGCAATCTCATCTTGGACCAAGGAAAATTCCCCCGCGAGAAAAGCCCCGCGGTTAATCACCATATCGATCTCATCGGCTCCTTCCGCCACCGCCCATTTTACCTCCGCTAAACGAGTTTTAAGGGCGGTCTGCCCAGAAGGGAAAGCCGTGGCGACCGAGGCAATGCGCACCGCTGAGTGCGACCCCAGCGCGCGCCGCGCGTGGCGCACCATCGCCGGATAAACACAGACCGCGGCGACAGCGAGAGTGCCGAGATCGTCGTGGGGTTGGCGGGCCTTCTGACAGAGAGCCTCAACTTTACGGCGGGTATCTTTGCCTTCGAGCGTGGTGAGATCGATCATGGAGACCGCCAGCTTCAGTCCAAAACGCTTGGCGTTCTTCTTGAGACTCCGCGTGCCGTATTTGGCGACCCGTTCCTCGAGGCCAACATAATCCACTGGGCCGACGTCATTAAACAATCGACGAACGGCAATCTGAACAGGGGCGGCCATATTTTACGCACTATCCCGCTCCTCTCCTCTGAAAACAACGCCAAAACTCACCACCCCGCTAGCGGCTGGCTTTTGCCCCGACGCGGCGGCCCTCCCGCTAGCGCCAGCGTACTTGCCAGTCGGTCAACGGTAAGCCTAGGCTCACATCATGAGCGAATCTCTTTCCCCCACCGCGCCGCACGGCGAACTCGTTATCCGCACGATCGCTATGCCGGCTGACACGAATGCGAGCGGGGATATTTTTGGTGGCTGGTTGATGTCCCAAATGGATTTAGGGGCGGCGATCTATGCGCAGAACCTCGCCCGCAGTCGCGTTACGACCGTCGCGGTGGATGGGATGGCTTTTCTTCACCCAGTTAATGTCGGCGACATTGTCAACTGTCACGCCTCGCTCCTAAAAACTGGCCGGACGTCGATGCAAATTGCGGTCGAAGCTTGGGTCCAACGCGGCCGTGATGGGCGATTACTGCGTGTCACCAAAGGAATATTTACTTATGTCGCGATCGACGATCACGGCCGCCCCCAGCCCGTGCAGCGCCCAGCCTAAAACTGCGCGGATCATAAATCGCTGAAATTCTCCCGGGGTTTGCCGAGTTTCTCTTTTATGTCCTCGCCTACTCGCGCCGCGCGCGGCGCCCTTGCCGCCACCGCTAGTTTTCTTTTTTGGGGCCTCGTCCCGCTTTATTGGAAACAGATGAGTTCAATCGCCTCGATCGAACTTATCATGCATCGCATTGTTTGGTCGTTACTCTTTTTAATGGGTATCCTTGCTTGGCAAAATAATTTGCAAACTCTGCGCGCGGCCTTCGCCTACCCGCGTCTCATTGGCCTTAATTTACTCAGCAGCTTGTTGCTCGCGGCTAATTGGACCGTGTATATCTGGGCCGTAAATCATGGGCAGGTCATTGAATCTAGTCTCGGCTATTTTCTCGTACCGCTCGTCAATGTAGCCCTCGGTTCACTGCTTCTGCGCGAGCGCTTACGCGCCTTACAATGGCTCGCGATCAGTCTGGCGGCCGCCGGGGTGATCACCCTCCTCGCCCGCTTAGGTCATGTCCCTTGGATCGCGCTCGCGATCGCTGCCACTTGGTCCGGCTATGGATTGCTGAAGAAAAAATCTGCGCTCGGCGCGATTCCGGGACTAACCGCCGAGACGCTCATACTGCTTCCGCTTGCGCTTGGCTTGCTGGGCTGGTGGCACCACACGGGTACGGGCGCCCTCGGCCGCGTAGATTGGTGGCAGCACAGCTTAATTCTGAGCGTGGGGGTAGTGACAGCCATTCCGCTTCTCTTATTTGCGTACGGCGCCCAGCGCATCCCCTTAACCACGCTTGGGCTACTGCAATATCTGGCGCCCAGCGTACAATTTTTGCTCGGCTATTTTCTTTATCATGAGCCCTTCGATTTAGTCCACCTGCAAGCTTACGCGTGCATCTGGACCGGGCTCCTCCTTTATACAGGCGATGGCTTCTGGGCTCAGCGCCATCATCTCCGCGCGAGCACCTAAGCTCGCTTCACCGGCCTTACTCTTGCGAAAAATCGACGAGCTCCATTTCGAAAATCAGCGTCGCACTGCGAGGAATAGTTGGCGGTTTACCCCGAATACCATAAGCCATCTCAGGCGGCACAATTAGCAGCCACTTATCTCCCCGCCGCATTTTCTGCACGGCCTCATCCCAGCCTTCAATTAACTCACTGCGCCCAATCCGGGCTTCCAAGGGGTGTGCGGCATCGGGCGATTGATCGAAAACCGTGCCGTTTAACAGCATCCCCTTGTAGAGAACCTTAACCAGTGAACCCGCCTTTGGCGTGGGCCCATCGGGCTGACCCGCTTTTAGCACAACGAAGCGCAGTCCCGTATAAGTCCGTTTGGCGTCGGGCCATTTTTGCTCAACGAATTCCACATCTTCCGGCGGTAATTTTTCCCGCTGTGCGTGGAGCGGCCCAGCGCTCAGTAAAAATCCGACCCAGACGAGAAAAACAAATCGGCGAATTACAGTATTATTCATGGTTTTTTAACAGGAGGAGCGACGCGAAAGGTGAAGCCATCGGCCCGCGGCGTCGAGGATTGTTCGGGGGTGGGCCCGGCAGATTCAAATGTCTTTACCGTTGGGATCGCCGCCGTCGGTGCATTCATGGCCGTCGCCAAATTATTCGGCAGGCTCGAGGCTAAGGCCGTGAAACCGCGTTCAATTAACTCAATCGCTTTAAGGTCGCGCGTTTTTCCGAGATCGCGCTGCCCATTCGGACCAAATGATCCCATGATAACCACAATTACCCGCCGGCCGTGGCGTTCAGCTGTCGCGCTTAAACAATAACCGGCACTCGCGGTGTACCCTGTTTTCAAGCCATCAACTCCCGCAATTTTCCCCAGCAGGTTATTGTGATTCTTCATGTGCTGAGGACCCTGCTTACGATTTAACCCAAAATCACGGCGCGGCACGGATGAATATTGCAGCACATTCGTATGGAGCAGCAGATGGCGACACAGGAGCGCATAATCCCGCGGGGTGGTTAAATCGCCATCAGCTTTAAGCCGACTCGACGGCGGTAGACCGTGCGGGGTGCGAAAGGTGGTATGCGTCATGCCTAATTCTCGAGCCTTAGCATTCATGAGCTCAACGAACGCCGCGACGGAGCCAGCCGAAACCCGCGCGACCGCATGCGCCGCATCATTGGCGGATTGGATCATCAGCGCATAGAGTAATTCATCCATCGAGAAGGTCTCGCGCGCATCGAGATAAACCTGCGTCCCGCCCATTTTAGAATCCTCGTTGGTTATTTTCACCCAGGTCTCCCGCGTGATCGCCCCGCTAGCGATTTTATCGGCGACCACGGCGAAGGTCATTAATTTTGTCATGCTCGCCGGCGGGCTAACCTCATCCGGATTATCCTCCGACAACACTCGCCCCGTAGCTGCGTCGACGACGATCATCCCACGGTAGGCTGATTGGGTGGATGATGGAATTTTCCCGAAGGCACTGCTGAAGAGGCCATTCAGAAAAAGGCACGCGATGGCGAGGAGCCGATAAAACTTGGTCATGAAAAATGAAAGGCCAAGGGAGCGACGCCCGTGCAGCCGTGCAACTCAATTTCTAAATCTGCCGTGGCAACGATCACCCGCCTAAGACCAAGAACTATCCACCTTGGCGAGAGCGAGGCATCGAGCCAAAGCCAAAAAAAGGCGGAGCCACTTGGGCTCCGCCTTGAAAGTATAGTTCGCGAAAGCGAACGATTGATTAGTAGCGACCGCCGCCACCACCACCGCCGCCACCGTAGCCGCCGCCGCCGCTGCGACCACCACGACCGCCGCCGCCGAAGCCACGACGTTCGCCGCCGAAGCCACCGCGACCGCCGCCGCCGAAGCCACCAGAAGGACGCTCTTCCTTCGGCCGGGCCTCATTGACTTGGAGGGCGCGACCGCCGAGATCGACCCCATTGGTCTTCTCGATAGCCATCTTGGCCTCATCAGCTGTGCCCATGGTGACGAAGGCGAAACCGCGAGGGCGGCCCGTCATTTTGTCCATAGCGACGTAGGTGTCGGTAACCGAGCCGAACTGCTCAAAATGAGAGCGAAGTTCGCCCTCAGTGGTATTAAACGATAAATTTCCAACGTATAGTTTGGAATTGCTCATGTGATAATTCGTAGATCCTTCGCCATCTGCCAGTCCGTTCCCACTGTGGGTTTCGAAATCATCACTTGAGCCAATGCTCAGCCAACGACTCACCAGATCCTGTCATCAAACGCTATCTCTAACGAGGCCGCTAAGACACTCGGCTTTGGCTATAATGCAAGCAAAATCTGGCTTTTAAAATTGTAAAAACAATCAATAGATACACTTAGGAAACTACAAACCTGCGGCCGAAATCTCGTATTTTGCTCTAATATCTGCCGGTAAACGCACCGCCCGAGAGGTCTCCATCGAGACCATCACGTAGTCAAAGTAGCCGTCGCAACTGAGTTTATCGTCTAAAATGCGAATGATCTGAAATTGCACCTTAACCCCGATGAGGGTGAATTTTTCGATCCATGTTCTAACTATGAAGCGATCTCCTAGCCCTAAAGGACGCTTAAAGTTCATCTGGGCGGTGGCCATAAACCAACCGTACCCCTGCTTCTGAAAATCAGCCATGGGCATTTTATAGCATCGCTCCATCTGATCGAACCGCGCGGCTAACACGTAGTCCATATAGCGGCTACTGTGAACATGCTGGTACATATCAATATCATCCGGCCGCACCTGCAGCTCCGTTTCAAATTTTGCATAGGCCAACTGCGGTGCCCCAGAGGAGGAATCGGGTGGATTGGGAGCGGCGCCGTTCACGCCGATCAAAATGCTCGGAGCCGCGCTACCCAGTCAAAAGAAAAGGCCCTCACGGGGGCTCAGCGCCATGAAATTAGGGCCCATGATAAGCTCCCCTCAGGCCAGAGTTGCGCCCAAATCCTGTAAAAACCTAAGCCCCGCCTCGTTTTTGGCAGTCGCCACCTGACCCCGAGCGACGAGGGAAAGCTGCTGAGCAATAACATCTAACTGGCAGCCACCCCTTGTGCTTCGGGATAATCTAAACACCCTTAATGAGATACCAGTAAACTCAGCTTGCGCCATCGTCTCTAGATAGTTTTTCTCCCGCTTCAATTTTTACGCTCCCAGCTTATTTTATGCCTAGACCCCGCTTGCTTGGCTCCCTGTTTCAATGGATTGATTCTGATTATTCAGCAGAATCCCCGGAGGCTATTCGGGCCCAGCCGGACGGCGTAAATCTTGTTCGCTGCATTCCCTTTGTGGTTTTGCACCTTGGCTGCCTTGGAGTGATATGGACTGGCTGGAGTTGGCTCGCCGTTAGCCTAGCCGTCGCGCTGTACTTTATCCGCATGTTTGCGGTTACTGGCATTTATCACCGCTATTTCTCGCATAAAACTTATAGCACCTCCCGCTTTGGCCAGTTTCTTTTAGCGCTTCTCGGCGCGACCTGCGTCCAACGAGGCGGCCTCTGGTGGGCTTACCATCACCGGCATCACCACCAGCACTCCGATGAACCAAGCGATGCGCACTCCCCTCATGTCCATGGCTTCTGGTGGTCGCATATCGGCTGGATCACCAGCCGCCGTAACTTTCCCACTGACTATACCAAAATCCGTGATCTCGCTAAATACCCCGAGCTCGTTTTTCTTAACCGCTTCGATGTGATCGTGCCGGTCCTGTTTGCAACCGCCCTCTTGGTTCTCGGCCAGAGCCTAGAACAAGCCTTACCCGCTTGGCACACGAGCGGTCCCCAACTGCTCGTCTGGGGATTTTTTATCAGCACCACGGCGCTATTCCATGGCACTTCTTGCATCAACTCGCTGGCCCATCTCATGGGCGGCCGGCGCTTCGCCACCAGTGACGATTCTCGCAACAGCTTTATTCTCTCCCTCATCACACTGGGCGAAGGTTGGCATAATAATCACCACCGCTACATGTCGTCTACCCGCCAAGGCTTCTATTGGTGGGAGCTCGATATCACTTATTATATCCTGAAAGCCATTTCTTGGACGGGTTTCATCTGGGATCTTAAACCGGTGCCGGCTTCGGTTTATCGCGAAGCTGAACTGCGCAACCATCAAGATACCCTCGCCCGCTTTTCGATGTCTTCCGTGCAACATGAGATCGATCTCTTCCGGCGCGCGGTGCCGACGGCCGCCGCCATTGCGCTGGCAACCGTCAATAGCCCAGAAGTCGCTACCCAAATGAAAAAATCTGCGGGGCCCGCGGTGCATAAAAACATCGGCGAACTAATCGTCCAAGCCGCGCCCCCCAACGCCGCGCCTACGGCGGAGATCTAAAAAATACCGGCCGACGCGCTAGGCAATTTTCATGGCCTCACTTGCCATCATTGGAACAGGCATCGCCGGCATGGGCGCGGCCCATTTTCTGCACCGACACTTCGAGCTGACGTTGTTCGAACAAAATGACTACACCGGGGGCCACACGAACACCGTTACTATCCCCGAGAAAGATACTGGTCGCCCCACCCCCATCGATACCGGATTTATGGTATTCAATTATGCCACGTACCCCCAGTTGACCCGGCTCTTTGCCCAGCTCGAGGTGCCCGTTAAAAAAACGGCGATGTCCTTTAGTGTCCGCCACGAGGACACCGGCCTCGAGTTTGCCGGGTCTTCGCTCAATCATCTTTTTGCGCAGCGCCGCAATTTGCTTCGTCCGCGGTTTATCCGCATGCTGGTGGCGATTGCCCGCTTCAATCGAGAAGCCATCGCCGCTCTTGCTGATCCTGCCTGGGGCAAATTAACCCTGGGCGATTATGTTAAACAGCGCGGCTACGGTGAGGATTTTTTCAACCTCTACTTGGTCCCCATGAGCTCGGCGGTCTGGTCAACGCCTCCTGATAAAATGCTGGCCTTCCCCGCGACTACCTTGCTGCGGTTTTTTCATAATCACGGCTTCCTTGGTCTAGATACGCAGCATCAATGGTGGACCGTCACCGGTGGGGCCCAAGAATATGTCAAACGACTCACCGCGCCCTGGCGTGATCGCATTCGGCACCAGGCCAAAGTAGTTCGTCTGCAGCGCGCGGCCGGCGGGATTAGGGTCACCACCGCCACAGGCGCGCCACAGCATTTCGACCACGCCATCGTTGCCTGTCATCCCGATGAAGCCTTACGCCTGCTCGCTGACCCCACAGCGGAGGAAACCCGTTTGCTCAGCGAGTTTCACTACCAGGCCAATATTGCCACGCTCCACACGGATGCCACCGTGATGCCGCGCACCCCCCTCGCTTGGTCGGCCTGGAATTACTCCATTGCCCGCGATGCGCACGGTGTCATCTCGCCCGCCACGCATTACTGGATGAATTGCTTGCAAGGGGTCTCCGATCGCGAAAATTATTTTGTATCGATCAATGGCACCGCCCGCATTGCTCCCGCAAAAATTCTCAAAACGATCGCCTACTCCCATCCGCTATTTAGTCGAGGTGCCGTCCAGGCCCAAGCGGAGTTACCCCAACTCAACCAGAATGCGCGCGGTCAAACCGAGACTTATTTCGTCGGCGCTTGGCAGCGCTATGGATTTCATGAGGATGGCCTGCTTTCCGCCGTGAATTTAAGTCAACAACTCCTCGGGCGCGACCCGTGGATCTCCTCAAAATCATGATTCTAAGGGCATCTTCAGACTCAGCTTAAACGTATCTTTACGAGTGAATTCCTGTCTCTACGAATGCCAGATTTTACACCAGCGCTTTACGCCCAAGGCGCATCGCTTTGTGTATCGCATCTTCATGTTTGCGTTCGATTTGGATGAACTCGCCGCCTTACCCGCGCGGCTCGCTTTATTTTCCAACCAACGCCGCAATGTTTACAATTTTTGCGAACGTGATTTTTTGCCGACCACAGAAATTCTCCACCAGCCGAGCCCCCGGGCGCCCGCGCCGGCGCCGATTGCTGGATTAAAGGATCGCGTCATCGCGCACCTTGCGGCCCACGGCATCGATCTCGCCGGTGGGCGCGTCATGCTGATCACCTTGCCGCGGGTATTCGGCTATCAATTTAATCCCGTTTCTTTTTATTTTTGCTACGATCGACAGGGGCATCCGGTCGCCTCCATCGCGGAAGTCAGCAATACCTTCAAAGAAATGAAGCCCTTCGTGCTCGGGCCCGCGACCAGGGCGACCAACGCAAACGCGGCGGTTTTTTCTCGGCGCACGCCAAAATATTTCTACGTCTCCCCTTTCTCTGACCTCGACGTGGATTTTGATTTCACCTTGCACACGCCAGAAGATAAATTGGCGATTCAGATCGATGATTATGCGGCGGGTGAGCGCACCCTCACCAGCGTTTTAACCGGCTCTCGGACGAGCTTGACTAATGGGCGCCTCGCTTGGTTTACGTTTAAATATCCCTTTATCAGCTTACGAGTAATGGCCCTGATTCACTGGCAAGCGCTGCAGCTTTACCTGAAACGCGTGCCGTGGTTCGCGAAATCAGCGCGGCCTGAGGCTCAGCGTGATCTTTACCGTCCCCACTCCTCCATCGCCCCGCCTGCTGCATGAACCCGCCTGCCACTACGATCAATTCTACGCCGCTCAATGCCTCTTCCGCCGCGGGCTCTTTTTTCCAGCGCGCGGTGCTTAAAGCTTTCGCGGCGATGCCGCGCGGCCAGCTCCGCCTCGAGTTACCGGATGGAACCGTCCGATTATTTGGCGATCCGGCGATAACGCTTCAGCTCATCGCGCCTGGGGTAAACAACTGCGCCACGCTGCGCGTGCGCCGCGCTGCTCTTTTTACCAAGACTGCGCTCTATGGGGATATTGGCTTTGCGGAGGCTTACCTAGATGGGGATTGGGAGACGCCTGATCTCACGGCTTTGCTCGGTTGGTTTGTCTTAAACGTTGAACATGCCCCCACGCTTTCAGGATCGCAGCGGGCCCAGTCACTCGCGCTCAATTTACTGCGCGCCGGCAATCGCTTGGGGCACTTACTTCGCCCCAACACGCGGGCGAATGCCGAACGCAACATTCGCGCTCATTACGATCTCTCCAACGATTTCTTCGCTCTCTGGCTTGATCCCTCGATGATGTATTCAGCCGCCCGCTGGAGTGGCGCGAGCACCCTCGCCGAAGCGCAAGTCGCAAAGAACGATGCCCTTTGTCAAAAACTACGCCTTCAACCGACTGACCACGTGCTTGAAATTGGCACCGGCTGGGGCGCCTGGAGCATTCATGCCGCCAAAAATTATGGCTGCCGCGTCACGACCCTGACCATCTCACCGCAACAGCGCGACCTCGCGGTTCAGCGCATCGCGGCAGCTGGTCTCAGCGATCGCATCACGGTCTGCCTGCAAGACTACCGCGAACTCGCGGGCCAATTCGATAAAATCGTCTCAATCGAAATGCTCGAAGCCGTTGGCCACCGTTACCTGCCGGCGTATGCCGCAGTATGTAGCCGAATGCTCAAACCCGGCGGGTTGATCGCGCTCCAATTTATCACCTGCCCTGATGCGCGCTACCCGCAGTTTCGCTCGGGCGTAGATTTTATTCAAAAGCACATCTTCCCTGGCTCGCTCCTGCTCTCGCTCAATCGTGTCAACCAACAGTTCGCTGAACACGGCGGTTTCGTGCTGCACGGGCTCGAGGATCTGGGGCGAGATTATGCCCGCACCCTGCTAAATTGGCGGGAGTCGTTTCACGCCAAACTCGACCAAGTGCGCGCCCTCGGTTTCAATGACCACTTCATCCGCAAGTGGCATTACTACCTGTGTTACTGTGAAACCGCTTTTGCCCTGCGCAATATTTCGGTAGTCCAAGCGGTCTACACGCGCCCCAACAACCTTTCTTTATAATCCTCCCATGCTTTGGCTGCTTCGACTTCTTTTTACCGTGATTCTCGCCGCCATGCTTGGCGTCACCTCGTGGGCGAGTTTTCATTGCCCACTGTTTGCTGTGCCGCGGGATGTTTTTACGCATCCTTGGTTTATCGCGACCCTCTTTGACGCCTACGCGGGCTTCCTCACTTTTTATGTTTGGGTCGCTTATCAACAAACCTCGTGGCCGGCGCGCCTGAGCTGGTTCATCGCCATCATGCTTTTGGGTAATATCGCGATGGCCGCCTACTGTCTCCATGCTTTATGGTCTGTTGCCACCCCGGCGCCACTCGCCGCCGTGCTCACCGCCCGCCGAGCTGGGCCGAGCTGGCTTGGTCTCGGCCTCGCCGCCGCAGGTATTGCCGTCTTGTTCCTCGCTTAAACTCTACCGCCCACCATGACGGCCCCCCTGCTTATCCTCAGCGCGCTCGCGGGCCTGTGTCTGGTTTTTGCCTTATTTTATTTCCTCGCCGCGCGCCTTAATAATTACGGCATCGTTGATATCGTTTGGTCCTATTCCTTTGCCGTCCTGGCGATTTATTACGCCGTGGGCGGCTCCGGCTGGCCGCTTCGCCGCGGCTTAATCGCCACGCTAGCTTCGCTGTGGAGCCTGCGCCTTGGCACCCATCTCTATCGCCGCGTGATGAGTCACCATCCCATTGAGGACGGCCGCTATCAGCAATTGCGCCAAAACTGGGCGGGTAATTTTCCCGCGATGATGTTTGGTTTTTTTCAACTCCAAGCGTTCTCGGTCGTGGTCCTCGCCGCCGCTTTTGCCCTGGCCTGCCTCAATCCCGCGCCCGCACTGCAGCCGCTGGAGCTCGCCGGCGCGCTTCTTTGGCTGCTAGCCTTTGGCGGAGAAGCGCTGGCCGATGCCCAACTTGCGGCCTTCAAGCGCGATCCCGCTAACCAGGGAGCCGTTTGCACCCGCGGCCTTTGGCATTATAGCCGACATCCTAATTATTTTTTTGAATGGCTGATCTGGGTGGCTTATTTCGTTTTTGCCCTCGCCTCACCCCTCGGCTGGATCGCGGTAATCGGTCCGCTCAGTATTTTATTTCTCCTGCTGCGCGTGACCGGCATCCCGTTGACCGAAGAACAAGCGATTCGCTCCAAGGGCGCGGCTTATCGCCGCTATCAAGCAACGACGAGTGCCTTCCTTCCCTGGTTCCCTAAAAAACTGCCATGATCGACTCCTTACTGGAAAGTAACCTTCTGCCCGATTGGTTAATCCGCATCGGGATTCGTCGTTTGCTCCGCCAACGCTTGCGCGAGGAGGCGTGCCGCGATCCGGCGGCCCAGTTGCGACGCTTTGCGGCCGAACTCACCGGCCAACCGATCGCGGTCAATACCACTGAGTCCAAAGAACAACACTACGAGGTGCCCACTCTATTTTACCAAAAATGCCTCGGCCCGCGGCTGAAATATTCTAGCGGGCTTTACCTGACAGGACCAGCAACCCTCGCCCAAGCGGAAGAGGCGATGCTGGCCCTGACCTGCACTCGCGCCCAACTCGCCGACGGCGACCATATTCTTGAGCTCGGGTGCGGGTGGGGCTCATTGACCCTTTGGATGGCCGAAAAATATCCCGCCGCCCAGATCACGGCGGTGTCGCATTCCCGCACGCAGCGGGAACACATCACCACCGAAGCCCGCGCGCGGGGCTACACGAACATAACTGTGCTTACCTGCGATATGAATGATCTTGAACTCGCGGCCGGCCAGTTTGATCGCGTGGTCTCAGTCGAGATGTTTGAGCATATGAAAAATTGGCCCCGCCTCCTCGCCCACATCGCGCGGTGGCTCAAACCGGGCGGAACATTTTTTGCCCACGTCTTTGTCCACGCCCAACTCGCTTATCACTTCGTGGCGCGCGATCAGAGCGACTGGATGAGTAAATATTTTTTCACCGGCGGCATGATGCCGGCCCATGATTTATTTAGTTTATGCCAAGCCGATCTCACCCTGGTGGACACTTGGCGCGTCAACGGCACGCATTACGCGCGAACGGCTGAACATTGGCTGAAAAACATGGATGCTCACCAAGCGGAAATCATGCCGTTGTTTCGCGCTACCTACGGGGAGGCTCACGCCGTAAAGTGGTGGGCGTACTGGCGAATTTTCTACCTCTCCTGCGCCGAATTGTGGAATTTCCGCGCCGGTGAAGAGTGGCACGTTAGTCATTACCTCATGCGGAAGCCCTGAGCGTTTGGCTTTTATGTTTAGTAAGCTACTTTGCACTCTCCTGCTCTTGGGTTCAACCAGTGCCCGGGCCTCCCTCGAGGCAGCCCTTGCCGCCGAGGCTAACTGGAATTCCCCCATCGCCCTTGAACTTTTTCTCGCCGCAGACCGAGCCAAGCCTAATGACCCGTATATTTTACAAAAGATAGCCCAGCAATACGCGGACCTTATAGCGGACCAATTGACCAATGACGCGCGGCAAGATTTCGCCCAAGCTGCTCTTGCCTATGCGCAGCGCGCCACCGCCCTGGATGCGAACGCGATCAACGTACTTTCCGTCGCGGTGGCCTACGGCTCCCTCGCCGCTTATAGTGATACTTCCAAAAAGATTCAGTACTCGCGCTTAGTGCGGTCCGAGGCGGAGCGAGCGCTTCGCTTAGACCCAGATTATGCTTGGGCCCACCACGTACTAGGGCGCTGGCATTACGAAATAGCCTCCCTTGGCTTCTCCGCTCGATTGCTCGTACGCTTATGGTACGGGGGCCTACCAGCAGCCTCGTTTGCGGAGAGTCAGCGGCATCTAAACCAAGCGATCGCTCTTGAGCCAAAGGCATTGGCCCATCCTCTTGAACTGGGCTTCGCTTATGCCGCCGCAGGACAACTCGCACTCGCCAAAATTGAATGGCAACGCGGACTCACGATGCCGGCTTTAAAAAAATATGATCGGCCAGCTAAGTTACGCGCCCAGACGGCGCTCGAAGCCTTAAATTAACACCAGCCCGATCGCGGCGATCATGAGGCCAGCCCCGAGCAGTCGAGCGCGCAAGACGCCCGGCTCGATATGCTGTTCCGTACTCATAAACCAGTGCCCAATCCCCCATACGAGCAGCACGCTGAATAGTCCGCGCAAACTGTAGACGATATTTACGGCCGTCGCGCTACCGACCAAACCGATAGACCAAAGGACGCCGGCATTATTCAAGGCCAAGAGGAGCGCCGCTGCGCCGACCCAGCGCCACATGGCCGCATTCATTGCCCGCAGCGGCGCTTTGAAAAAAGGCATGAAGCCGAAGGACAATAAACCAACCCCGGCGAACATCGGCGGGAAAAACTGCCGCGCGCCCCAGTGCGGGAGCCATTTTTGCACCAACACGTCCCCCAGCCCAAAAGCGGTCGCACTGCAAAAAGCGAGCAACACCGTTCGCCCAACCCGCGGTCGGTTCGCTCCGCTACCTCGGTGCAGCAGCATGATCGCCGCCGTGCTCAGGCCGGCCCCAACCCACCATTGCCAGGGGACGACCCCCACGCGAAGTAAGCTGCTGAACAGCGCGACCAAAATTACTTTGGTGCCCATGACTGGGGTCACAACCGAAACATCACCGTGGCTTAAGGCCCAAAAAGTGAACGCTTGGCCCGCAAAGAAAAGTAATGCGGTCACGGCCGGCTGCCAATAATCAAGGCTCGGTTGATGGGCCGCCGAAGCCCCCCACCACAGCGGCAGGAAAAATAGCGCGACGGTCCAGTTTGATAAAAATCCCGTGCGCCAGATGCCCGCACCTAAGGCCGCGGCGCGCTTCACGGTCAGGGCGGCCACCACATAAAGCAGCGCACAAGCCAAAGGCAGCAAAAGGCTAATTTGGAATTTCATCATCATTGCCCCGATTTGCCCAGGCGCCAGCACCCGGCCTTAACTGGCCCTCACCGCAGCGCTTGCTGCACCAGTTTTTCATATTCTTCCGGTGCAACTGCCCCGATTTTTTGGTGCACAATGACGCCTTGGCGGTTAATTAAAAATGTCGTCGGCAGAGCCTCAATCCCACCGAAGGCCTCCGCGCTAGCGTCATCCCCCATCACAATCGTATAATTTATGCCGCGCGCGGCCGCAAATCGCTCGACGGCCGCTGGTCCACGACGATCCATTGAAATGCCGATAATTACCAAGCCTTGCGCGGCATATTTATTTTGGAGGGCAATATAGCCGGGAATTTCGGCCACACATGGTGGGCACCACGTCGCCCAAAAATCGACCACCACAACCTTGCCCTTAAATTGCTCAGAGCTGACGGTCTGACCGGCTAGGTCAGGGAGTTGCCACGGCGGCGCCGATAAGGCGACGCTCGGCACGGTGTCCGATGCAGCCAGCAACACCGCGCCGCTCAACAAGCCGCTTAGAATGAGCCTCAACCCAAGACGCCCAGCGATCCGACGAATAAAAAGGTGCATAATAAAAATCTGCGGCCATCAGCCCTCCATCGCAAGCCACGCGCGGCGGAAAGCATCCTCGGTTAGATTTTAGCGGCCACCTCGGTGGGTTCCACGCCGAGAATCTCAATAAATTTTTTCATGGCGGGCGTGAGCACCCGACCTTTGCGATGCAAGATAGCGAGCGGCCGAGTAAATTCCCGCCCTTTGAAGGCAATGGTCACGAGCGTACCCTGCCGGACTTCTTGCAGAACGGTCGCTTGCGGCACAATCGCCACGCCATGATCGATCTCCACGGCGCGCTTCACCGTCTCAATATTATCAAACTCCATCACGGGCGTGATTTCTAATTTGAAATCGCGGAAAATCTGATCGACCGCTTTCCGCGTTGGAATATCCGGATCAAAGCCAATGAATTTATGCGCCGCCAGCGCCTTCATTTCCACCTCGGGCGCTTTAGCCAAAGGGTGGTTGGGGTGCGCGATCAAGATCAGGCGATCATTGCGGAAGGGCAGCATCTCAATCTGCCGCACCTTCTGCGGAAAGGCGACTAAGCCAAAATCCACGGAGTTATGTAGGATATCTTCGTACACCAGATTAGACCGCCGATACTCCACCCGCACATTGACCGAAGGATAATCGTGCAAGAATTTTTTAATATAGGGCGGCAATTCATGCAGCCCAATCGAGTAGATCGTGGAAATTCGAATCATGCCGCTAATCACCTTCTTCATTTCCTGCAAATCGCTCTCCAGCTTCTCATAGCCATGGAGAATTTCCTTGGCGGCCTCATAAATTAGCTGCCCTTCACGGGTGAGATTAAACTGCTTCTGGCTCCGATCAACCATCAGCGTCTTAAAGTTGCGCTCCATCGAACGGGCCTGCTGACTCACCGCCGACTGGGTAATGCCATTCAACTTGGCGGCCTTAGAGAAGCTTTTGGTTTCCACCAAATCGGCGAAGATTTTAAAATTCTCAATTTGCATACAACGGGATTGTGGCGCTCAGTATAAATATAACTTATCAGCAGGCCAATCTAAAAGACATACCAAGAAATGTTTATCGAATATGATACCTTCCGCCAAAGAGCAGACGCTCTCATGCTTCGAATAACCGAGTGTTGTCGCGCGGCTGGACGCTCGCCGAACGAGGTCACCTTGTTGCCTGTGACTAAAAACCATCCGGTCACCGCCGCAGAATATGCGATCCGTTATGGACTTACCGCAGTGGGAGAAAATCGAGTCCAAGAAGCTATCCCAAAAATCATCGGCGTTGCACCCGCATTGCGCTGGGAGCTCATTGGCCATCTCCAATCCAATAAAGCCAAGCTAGCCGCGACTCATTTTGCCCGGATTCAGAGCGTTGATAGTGAAAAGCTCCTCGCCGCCCTCAACCGCGCCGCCGGGGAGCTCGGTAAAAAGCTGCCCGTGCTATTACAAATTAATGCCGGGCATGATCCGGCTAAATTTGGCGTCGAGCCAGCTGATGCGCCCCGCCTGCTCGAAGGCGCGATGGGGCAGCCCCACCTGCAAGTCGATGGACTCATGACCGTAGCCCCGTTGGCTGATGATGCCGACATTGCGCGGCGCACTTTTGCCAACCTGCGCAACCTACGCGATGAACTGGCCACCCGCTTCGGGACACCCCTGAGGGAACTATCGATGGGCATGAGTGGCGATCTCACATCGGCGATTGCCGAAGGGAGTACGGTCGTTCGCGTCGGCACCGCCCTGTACGGCCCCCGAGAATAAATCCCGGGAAAACTTAAAATATTTCCCGATTGCGCCGCAGAGTACACCGACTTGGCTAATTTACATGGCAGCGCTGCCCTTCACAATCTCGCAAAAAGAAGCCCTGCCGCAATTGCTGGATGATTCTTCTCCAGTTGTGCAACAGGCCTTGCTGAAATTATTTTTAGCCCACGGCGACGAAAGCGTTGCGCTCTTGCGCACCGTCGCCAGCCAGCCCAACCAAACGCTTGCGGCCCATGCCGCCCACTATCTTGGTCAACTGAATTCTGCTGATCCAGTCGGTGATTTTCGCCGATTTATTCGCTCGCTGAATTATGAACTAGAAACCGGCGCCCTCCTTTTGAGTCGCACCGTTAATGCAGACCTCGATGTTGGTTCGTGCTGCACCCAATTAGATGCCCTCGCCGCACGTTGCCGTGAGCTCATCACCGCCGCCAGCACCCCCCGCGAAAAATGCCGCGTGCTCAATCACGTGCTGCTGCAAGAATTTGGCTTACGCGGCAACACCGAGCATTATACGGATCCGCTCAACAGCTTTCTCGATCAAGTGCTCATCCGGCGCAAAGGTCTGCCCTTATCACTGTCCATCGTATACCTGCTCATCGCTGAGCGGATCGGCCTGCCCCTCGAGCCCGTCGCCTTACCGGGTCATTTTATTGTCGGCTGTTACGAAGAAACCCCGCCCTTCTTTCTCGATCCTTTTCATGCCGGTGTTTTTTTGAGCGCGCCGGAAGTTCTTTTACTGGCTCGCCTGAATGACAACGAGCCCACCTTAGCCGACTTGGCCCCCACGCCAGTGCGCGAGGTGCTTTGCCGCTGCTGCCGCAACCTCGCCCACCACTACGCGGCCAGCGAGCAACTCGCGCCCGCCCGCCTCTTCGCTGACTTTGTCGCGGAATTTGAATCGACCCACGAACGCCAAGCGCAGCCGTAAAATCGGGCTCGTTCTCCTCCCGTCAGTGAGCTTTGCTAGGTTTGTCCATGAGCCCCGCCCCTGAGCCTATTCATACCCTCGCCGATCTGGAACAATGGTCGTTCGCGGGTACGGCTCTGGCGGTCATCGGCCGGCCGATCGCGCACTCCCTCAGCCCAGCCATGCACAACGCGGCCTTAGCGCAATTGACCAAAACGCAGCCCCGCTTCTGCGATTGGCATTACTTTAAATTTGATATCGCGCCGGAAACTTTGCCCCGGGCTCTGACCTTGTTTCATCAGAAAAAATTTTACGGCCTGAATTTAACCGTCCCGCATAAAGCCCTCGTCATTGATCAGCTTGAATCGAGCGATGACTTTGTCCGCGCAGCCGGAGCAGCTAACACGCTCACCGCCACACCCACTGGCTGGCGCGGGGCCAACACGGATGGCTTTGGCTTAGCCGCCGCCTTGCAACAGGATTTGCGAGTCACTCTTGCCGGCGCGCCCATCATTTTACTTGGCGCAGGCGGCGCCGCGCGCGCCGCCGCGGCCGAAAGTTTGCGCCAAGGCTGTGCTTCGCTCTGGATCGGCAACCGCACCTCCGCAACTTTAGACAAACTACTCACAGAGTTAGTACGCCCCGATCAATTAATCCCTGTCCGAGGTTTTGATCTGGCCGCCCCGCCCGCCACTCTACCCGCCGGCGCTGTTGTCATTAACGCCACTGCCTTGGGCTTAGCCCCCAGCGATGCCGCCCCCATCAACTTGCATAAAATCCCCCGACCAGCGGCCGTGTTCGACATGATCTACCGCCCACCGCAAACCGCACTTTTACGCCAAGCGGCTGAGCTAGGTCTAGCGCACACCAACGGACTCGCCATGCTCGTCCATCAAGGCGCCCGCGCCCTTGAGCGCTGGACGCAAGGCGCTGTCCCGACGACCACCATGCAAGCGGCGCTCAGCGCGGCCCAATGATTATGTCATCCTTGACTGAGATCGCCCACCTCTTTCCCTGGTTTTTCCCGCTCGCCGTCACGCTGTTTGGTGCATGCATCGGTAGCTTTCTTAACGTCTGCATCTATCGCATCCCCCAGAATGAATCGATCGTGCAACCCGGCTCCCACTGTGGCTGCGGTCAGCCAATTGCTTGGTATGATAATATCCCCGTGTTCAGCTGGTTCCTGCTGCGCGGCCGCGCCCGCTGCTGCCGCCGGCCTTTTAGCTTCCGTTACCCCGCAATCGAATTGCTCACGGCCGCGCTTTTCCTCGCCTGCTGGGTCCAGTTCTCTCCCGCCAAAGCCCTCGTGGGGATGGGGCTCTGTGCGATGGTCATCTGTGCATGGTTTATTGATCTCGATCACTTAATCATTCCCGACGTCTTTACCATTGGCGGGGCGGCCACCGGGCTTATTTTATCGTGCGCGGTTCCCGCTTTACATGGCCACAGCCACCCCCTGTTCGCCGTGGCTAGCCTACAAGCCGGCCGCTCCGCGATACTCGGTTTGTTCATTGGCTCTGCTCTCGTTTTGTGGATCGCGCTTTTTGCTGAAGCTATTTTGCGCAAAGAAGCGATGGGCTTTGGTGATGTAAAATATTTAGGCGCCCTTGGCACTTTTATTGGCTGGCAAGGCGCGGTGTTCAGCTTGTTTGGCGGGGCCCTCCTCGGCTGTGGCTGGCTCGCGGGAACTTATTTGTGGAAAAAAATATCAGGCCGAGCACCCGCTCTCGGCCTACCCGCCACGTCCGCCTCCGGACAACCGGCGGAAATCACGCTCGGGGTCCACGTGCCGTTTGGCCCCATGCTCGGGGTGGCGGCACTGATCTATTTTTTCGGGGCCCAGCACTGGGTGAACGCCTACTTTGATAATCTCGCCTTTCTATTCTGAGGGCGGACTGGCCGCGGCGGGGGGCTGAAATTCTGGCGATACTTTGCCCGCTTGCCCCTGCGCCATAAGATTAAGGAGATAAGCCAAAGCTTGCTCCCGCGACAACCCGCGTTCGCTCATCAATTGCTCGGCCCGCTTTAACAATTGCCGCGCCATCGCCTCGGCGACAGCCGGTGGAGCGCCCCAACGGAGGCAAAGTTTTGCTAAAGCGGCGAGCTCACTCATGCGCACCAAGCCAAATTGTTGCCGGCCCCGTGGGCGTTAGTCCCAAGCCCGCCCGCGCATTCAAATTGATTAAAGCAAGCATGGCCAAGGCAACGAAGCCTTCTTGATGCTGCGCGATTGAGCGCAGCTCCCCTATTTTTTTCCCGCCTTGATAAAGGACCGCTAAGCGCGCAGGCGGCGCACCTCGACCTCGCACCACGTGCAATCGTCGGCGCACTTGGCCTAAATTTTTTAACCGCGCCATAACTTCCTGTCCCAGATAGCAGCCTTTATTGTAAGCAATCACGCCTACCTCCAAGCCTCCTTCCTGGGGCAAATCGGTTGGACCTAAATCGTCGGGGATTGCCGGCACGCCGGCAGCAATGCGCGCCCAATCCCACGCCAACTCACTTCCCTCGACCCACCCACGAGCGACCCATTGGTCGCACCAACTCGCCAGCGATTTTTGCGGGCCGATTATAGTGTAATTTTCAAACGGTAGTTGGCCCCCCGGAACGACAAATAAATCTCCCCGCTGAATAAATTGGCCGACCCTCAGCTCACTTTTGACGAAATCCTTAATGAGAGCTCCGCACCCCGCCCCGCTGATGATCAGGCGATCGTAAGAAATAGTCTCGTCGCTCAAATTAACCTCATCGGCCACCAGATAATCCTGCAGGCGCTGCTGGATCACGCTCGCCAGCGAATGGTTACTGAATGCTAAAAATTCATTCTCGGCGATTCTCAGCAGCACGCTATCTGCCACTACCTTGCCTTTTTGATTAAGCCATAACCCATAAGTCGCCCCGCCCACCGGCGTTCGCAAATCATTGCTGAATTGACCCTGTAAGAAGGAAAAAGCGTCCTCTCCTGTGATTTTAAACACCGCTTTTGCCTTACTATTGCAAAAAAAATTACTGCCTGTAATCATTTGTAACATATCTTAAGTAACTATATAATAACAGATAGCACAGGATTTAAAAAACTTATAATCTTTTAGTTGACGGAATTATGAAACTAAACATTCGTAACGCCGTCAAGTAACACTTCTCCCCGCCTAGCGGGGAGTTTTGGGGTAACTAAGAAAGCAACGGCCGGTCGCTTAGGGGTAGGCGACCGGCCAATTCTTGGCCCGAATTCTTAGCACACAGCGAGAACTTGATCAAGGGCCCTGGTCCGCCCCAAGCTCAGCGTTCATGCAGAAAACTTCCGACATCAATGTGGTCGAAACTCGGGCGCTGCCCTCTCCCGCCGCGCTCTTAGCCGAGTTACCAAAAACTGAGGCGCAGGCTGAATTTGTGACGCGCACCCGCCGCGAGATTCATCGCTTAATCTTCACCGATGATCACCGGTTCCTGCTGATTATTGGGCCGTGCTCAATCCACGACCTTGAAGCTGGTCGGGCTTACGCTCGCCAGTTAGCCGCGCTAAAAAATGAAGTCGCCGATCGTGTGCTCGTAGTCATGCGGGTTTATTTTGAAAAACCCCGCACCACGGTGGGCTGGAAGGGGCTCGTGATGGATCCCCACTTGGATGGTTCCCATGACATCGCCACGGGCCTACGCCTCGCGCGGACTTTTTTACGTGATGTCCTCGATCTCGGTTTAGCTACCGCCACCGAACTGCTTGATCCGATTACGCCGCAATACATCGCCGATCTTATTTGTTGGTCGGCCATTGGCGCGCGTACCGCTGAATCACAAACGCATCGACAAATGGCCTCTGGCCTCTCGATGCCGCTCGGTTTTAAAAATGGCACCGATGGTTCGATCGCAACCGCCATCAATGCGATTAAGGCCGCCAGCCAACCGCACACTTTCCTCGGCATCAACCTCGATGGCTCGGCCTCCGCGATCGTCACGCGGGGCAACCCCGACTGCCATGTCGTCCTGCGCGGTGGCGCCACTGGACCCAATTACTCACCCGCCCATATCACCCAAACTGAGCAATTGCTCACCAAGGCCGGCCTCCGCCAAGCCATTTTGGTTGATTGCTCCCACGATAATTCGGCCAAGCAACCCGAGCGCCAGCCTGAGGTGATGCGCGAATTACTAACGCAACTGCAGGCGGGCAATACTTCGATCATCGGCGCGATGATCGAAAGCAACCTCGGCGCAGGCAGTCAGTCCTTTCCTCAACCTAAAAACCAATTACGTTACGGCGTCTCTATTACCGATGCGTGCATCGACTGGGCGACTAGCGAAAAATTGGTCCGCGAAATCCACGCGGCGCTCGCCCCTCGCTTCCCGTAATCGGCCGCGCTCGAAAATTAGCTGCGCTGTCGACGACAACTGCTTCCGCTTAATCTTTCTCCCGAGTCTATTTCAACCGTGCGCTCAACGCTCCCATTGCTAAGTTAATCACTTTATGAAAACCCCCATTCGTGTCGCCGTGACTGGCGCTGCCGGCCAGATCGGTTATTCGCTGCTGTTTCGGATCGCCTCCGGGGCGATGTTTGGACCGGACCAGCCCGTTATTCTTCAGCTCATCGAGGCGCCCATTGAAAAAGCGCTAAAAGCGCTCGAGGGCGTCGCGATGGAACTCGATGACTGCGCTTTCCCTTTGCTGAAGGGCATCGTGCAAACTTCTGACCCGGCCGTCGGCTTCAAGGATGCTAACTGGTGCCTACTCGTCGGCGCCAAGCCCCGCGGCCCCGGCATGGAGCGCGCGGATCTTCTCAAGGACAACGGCAAGATTTTCATCGGTCAGGGCCAGGTGATAGACGCCGTCGCGGCGGCCGATGCCCGCATCGCCGTCGTCGGCAATCCGGCCAACACGAATTGCATGATCGCCGCGAGTCAGGCCCAGCGCCTCCCCGCGGAGCGCTTCACCGCCATGGTCCGCCTCGATCAAAATCGCGCCCAAACCCAGCTGGCGAAAAAAGCCGGCGTCGATCTTACTGCCGTCAAAGATATTTTCATCTACGGCAATCACAGTCCTACGATGTTCCCAGCCTATGCCCACGCCACCATCGGTGGCCAGCCGGCGACCGCCGTGATCACGGATACCGCCTGGCTGCAGGGCCCGTTCTGCGAGACGGTCGGCAAACGCGGCGCCGCCATCATCGCCGCCCGCGGCCTTTCCTCCGCCGCCTCCGCCGCGAATGCACTCGTCGATCACGTGCGCTCCCTCGTCACCCCTGGCGCAATCCACTCGATCGCGGTAAAGAGCGAGGGGCGCTACGGTTTTGACGCCAATGTCTGGGCCGGCATGCCCGTTCGCACCACGACCGCCGGTAGCTATGAAGTGATTACCGGTTACGCGATGGATGCTTTTGCTCAATCGAAGATTGCCGCGACCAATAAGGAGCTCGCCGAAGAGCGTGCCTTTGTCGCCGATATGATTGCCTAAAGCAGCCCGCTCACTCAAACGGTCAAACTTGCGGCGGCGGCTAATCACCGCCGCTTTTTTATTTATAACAAACCGGCCAACACCCGATTTTTAGTCAGCGCAAAAGCCGCGCGCACCGCGATAAAGGCCGTCACTAATTCAGCCGGCGCGCCCGACCGGGAAAAACGCAATTCCAGCGTAGCTCCATCACAAATTACTTCTGCTGCGACCTGCTCAACCGAGAGCACACAGTGCCGACAATCCGAGGGATAGTGAACCGTGAGCCCGCCCTCACCCGCACTTGCCTCGACCGCATCGATCACCGCTTCGACGGAAACATTCTTCGTTAAGGTGAACAGGATCCCCCCAAACATTCCCGCAAACACTTCATTAAATTCCGCGAGTTCCACGAAGTGGCCGCTCGCCAGACTATGCAAAGTGCGAGTCAGACAATAGCTCGAAGGTGATTCCGCCTCGAGCGCATAGGTCAGCTCCCAGGTGAAATCTTTCGCTGATAATACGGCCGTGGGACTCGTGATCGCTAACGTCAGATCGGCCCGTTTGTAGTTGAGCGCTACTTTCGTGCGTTGAAAAAGCAGCTCCGCTTCAGCGGTTAATTCACTGAGGCAAAGCTTCCCCAGAAATGCGCTGGTGGCTGCATTCGCTGCATCCGGCACGGTGTGGTGCTTTTTTTTAAAGCCCGTCAAATTTTTGACCAACCCCTGACTGCGGCCGACGAAACTAATGCGGGCGACGAATTGAGCGGAGGGATCGGCCGACTTTGCCATCCCGAGATGGAGGCAGGCTCTCCGCTGTGATGCAAGAAGCGGCACAATATTTTAACTAAAAAAAGCTGCCCATTGGGCTACCGCCACCAACACTCAGGCCACCTAATCGCATGACTGCCTCGTCGCCCATTCCTGTTGTTTGCGCCCTCGTCAAAAAAAATGGGCGGCTACTCATCGCCCAACGACCAGCCCATAAACATCTCCCCAACAAATGGGAGTTTCCCGGCGGAAAAGTTGAAGCCGGCGAAGCCGCCGCCGCCGCCATTATTCGCGAAATCCAGGAAGAACTCGGTTGCCAAATCACCGAGCTCCAACCGTTGCCCACTTTTTTGCACGACTACCAAACCGTGGTCATCAAAATGATCCCCTTTGTCTGCGTCCTCCATCCTGACTCGCCAGCGCCGCAGCCGCATGAACATCAAGCGCTCGCTTGGGTTACGCCGATGGAGCTACGCAGTTATGATTTAGCTGCGGCTGATTGGCCGGTGCTCGCGAGTTACGAGCAGATGATCTGACCCGTCTTTTAGCGTCTTAGCGCCGGCCGCGGACAGCTTGCATTCGAGCAACATTGTGGCACGTTGCCGGTCCTTCCTCGACTTGCCCGGCATGCTGGGCCCGCCGGGCGAATCATGTTCTTTGACGGTGTGCTCCACAAAATGGTCTCCTGCACTTGTACTTCGTTACCAGACCCTTGATTTTTTCATGGGGGTGTTCCGGATTCGACCCTTGGTTAGAGCGCGCAGCTGCCTGTCGAGAGCGAAGGACTCTCGTTAATCCCCCTTCAAAACAAACAAACGGCACATTCGAAGAAATGCCTCTGGCTGCCTAAAAATTGCAGCCATGTTCTTACCCTGACACCTGCTAGGGGATAAGAGCATCGACAGCAGGAATAACGGTGACGGCCGTCGTGACGTCGCCGTGGTATCTTCAAACCATGACTGGCCGAGGGAGGAGCGTGCGTCATCGCGCCCCTGAGGTGAGATCCAATCAGACGCTACACAGGTAGATGCGGCGCGTGAAGGCCAGGGACACAGGGGTTCAACTCCCCTCACCTCCACCATTTTATTAGTTCAGCATGACATTGACGATGGCGCCTGTCCCTCAGTAAGCCCCATGCCTCCGCTGGAGCTAAACAACCGCTTCCATCCCGAGGGTGCTCACTCTACAAAAATCTGACGCTAACCAATATCCTCCATTCCCCAGCTGGAGCTAAGTTGCGGCTTCCGGGACCAGTGGCCGGATAGTAAAAAAAAGGGCCATAGAGTTAAGGTTTCTGTAATTGGCCCCGTTCTGAATCTCTACTGGGCGACAGTTTAGTGTCTGGCGCGGTTGCCCGCCGTTGTCACGGAATGACCGCAGATGCTTTCCTCCCCGCTATGCGGGGCAAGCGTTTTCAAAGCTCCGGCTGCATCCCCCATTCATTGATGGCATGCTTCACACCCGGGAATTATTACATTGGAGCGACACCCGATTAAGCGGTTTTTTTCGTGTCCATGATCTGACCGTTAGCCCAAGGGAAAGCACCGGTGTCTGCGAGGCCGGCCTAACTACACCCGACCGAGCCTGACTCGTTCGCTCGCCGACACCGACCGGATTTCTTGTGGGCTTCGGTCGATTAAGAGGCGTTTCGTTAAGCCCCCAGTTACGGACTATTTTTCTCCCGTGATAACCCGAAAATGCCCCAGCTGCGTCTCTGTTCGGTGCGACCCAACACCTACTTCTACCCTCTCCGCAACCTTACACCCCGCACGATCATCTCCTCGCTTTGAACCACCCGATCATCACCAAAGTAGCCTGGCGGCTAATGCCGACCATCGTCTTGTGCTATTTTTTCGCCTACTTTGATCGCATCAATATCAGCTTCGCCAAGCTTCAGTTGCAGGCCGCGCTGCTCTTGGGCGCTGGGGTCATCCTATTTTTGCTCCCACGGGAACTCCGAGCCAGGGAAAAATCAGTATGAAATCGGACGCACAGCCCGGCTCGCCCCCCCCTGCCCTATCGTCCCACGCTCAGGCCCTCGCGGGCGTGCGGGTGGTGGAGATAGGCCAGCTGATTGCAGGTCCTTTTGTCGGCAAAACCTTGGGCGACTTCGGCGCCGATGTCATCAAGATTGAGCCTCCCCTCAACGGCGATCCCCTCCGACAGTGGCGCCTCCTGAAAGACGGCACGTCCTTGTGGTGGCAGGTGCAGTCACGCAATAAACAATCACTCGCCCTCGATGTGCGGACCGCCCAAGGCCAGGAAATCGCCCGGCGGCTCATCGGCGAGTGCGATGTGTTGATTGAGAATTTTCGGCCCGGCACGATGGAGAAATGGGGGCTTGGTTGGGATGTGCTCCAAGCCATCAACCCCGGCCTGATCATGCTGCGGATTTCCGGTTATGGACAGACGGGGCCCTATCGCGATCTTCCAAGCTTCGGATCCATCGGGGAAGCCATGGGCGGTCTGCGCCACCTCACGGGCCAACCGGGACAGATTCCTGTGCGCTGCGGCATCTCCATCGGCGACACGCTAGCTGCCCTGCACGGCACCATCGGGGTGCTGATGGCCTTGCACCACCGCAAGGTCAACGGCGGTGCCGGCCAAGTCATCGATGTAGCCTTACACGAGTCGGTCTTCAACACCATGGAAAGCCTGCTGCCCGAATACAGCATGTTTGGCGAAGTGCGTTCGCCCGCCGGAAGCGCCTTGCCCGGCATCGCCCCCTCCAATGCCTACCGTTGTCGAGACGGGGTGGTGCTGATTGCCGGAAATGGTGATGCAATTTTTAGCCGCCTGATGACGGTGATCGGCCGCGAGGATCTGGGCCATCGTCCCGACCTCGCCGACAATCAAGGGCGAGTCAAAGCGGTCGCCGAACTCGACCAGGCAATCGGCGATTGGACCGAGCAGCAAAGCGTCACCGAGGTCCTCGCGCAGATGAGCGCGGCCAGTGTGCCGGCCGGAAGAATCTACGATATTGCAGACATCGCGCAGGACCCGCACTATCGGGCGCGCGACATGATTCTCAAACAACGCACGCGCCAGGGATTCGACGTCGAGGTGCCGGGCATCGTGCCGAAGCTCCTCTCCACCCCGGGCGCCATCCACTCACCGGCACCCGTGCTCGGCGAGCACACCGAGGGAATTCTTCACGGACTCGGGTTCACTCAGGAACAGCAAGAGCAACTCAAAGCCGAAGGAGTCATCGCATGAGCCCGTGGTGCGGCCAGGGACGGGAGATCCACGTGCAGGAGGTGGCGCTGCGCGACGGTTTGCAAAGCGAGGCCGGCTTCATGTCCACGGAGAACAAGATCGCGCTTGCAGACCGGCTCACAGCGAGCGGAATCAAGAAGATCGAAGTCAGTTCGTTTGTTTCTCTCCGTGCGGTCCCGCAACTGGCCGACGCGGAGGCGGTCTTCCGAGGCATCACCCGTCGTCCCGGTGTGATTTACGCGGCATTGGTGCCCAACGTCCGCGGGATGGAGCGGGCCATCGCCGCCCGGGCCGATGAAGTGAACCTCGTGATGTCGGCCAGCGAGAGCCACAATCGCGCGAATCTGCGCATGGCGGGCGAAGCCTCGTTTCAAGCTATCAAGGAGGCCGCCGCTCTCGCCGCCTCGACGGGAATGCGGGTCGCCGCGTCGCTTTCGTGCAGCTTCGGCTGCCCGTTCGAAGGCGAGATTCCAGCCGCCACGATCCTGATGTGGTGCCGACGGCTGCAGGAGGAGGCGGGTATCCGTTCGATCAGCCTGTGCGACACGACCGGCATGGCCTATCCGGCGCTCGTCCACGATCTGGTCGGGCTCGTCCGCCAATCATCGCCGGAGGTAAACCTCACGCTTCATTTCCACAACACGCGGGGACTCAGCCTGGCCAACGTGTTCGCGGGGCTCGATGCCGGTGTGATCCACTTTGACGCCGCCTTGGCCGGGATCGGCGGATGCCCGTATGCTCCAGGCGCCACCGGAAACATCTGCACCGAAGATCTAATCCACGCGCTAGAGGTTTCCGGCTACCGGTGCGGCGTCGATCTGGATGCGTTGATCGAGACGGCCAGAGATTTGGAAAAACTCCTCGGCCACCCGACGCCGGGCCAAGTGATGAAGGCGGGCCGGCGACTGCGAGGGCATCTCACCGACCAGCACGGTCCCGTGCACCAGAAGCCTATCTCAGACGGACTCGCAATCGCGTTAACGGACGCCGAGGTTCACTGTTCGCCGACAGTGTTCCCCCTGCCTCGCGTTTAAGCCTGCCTTGGTTCCTCTGAGCCCGCCCAACCACCCTCGCTATGACTACTGCACCCGCCGTTTCCAGAGTCCGCCTTGTCGGCCTGTTTTCCGGCTTTATCGTTTTCGCTGTCCTACTCTGGGGCTGGGGTGGGCCGGCGGATCGCCCGCTCGCCGGCGCGATGGCCGCCGTCGCCGCGCTCATGTCGATCTGGTGGATGACCGAGGCCGTGCCGCTGGCTGTCACCTCCTTGCTGCCGCTGGTGCTATTTCCGCTCCTCGGGCTCGGCGATGTGCGCCGCACACCGCAGAACTATTTCAACGAGATTATCGTCCTCTATCTTGGCGGTTTCTTCATCGCGCTCGCGATGGAGCAATGGCGGCTCCACCAACGCATCGCTCTCGGCCTCCTCAACCGCATGGGTTCGAGCCCGGGTTCCGTCTTGGGCGGGTTCCTCCTCGCGACTTCCCTGTTGTCAATGTGGATTTCCAACACCGCCACCGCGATGATGATGCTCCCCATCGGCATGGCGGTCGTCCTCAAGCTCGAAGACACCTTTGGCGCCGATCGTGCCCGCCCGCTCGCCCTCGGCCTGATGCTCGCCATCGCCTACGGTTGCTCGCTCGGCGGCATGGCCACGCTCGTCGGCACGCCGACGAACCTGGTGTTCCTGAAAATCTACCGCGACATGTTTCCCTCCGCCCCGCCGGTCGCCTTCGGCGAGTGGATGTTCTACGCCACTCCGCTGGCCGCCATCTTGCTGGCCGCCACCTGGTTCCTCCTCGCGCGCGTCTTCTGCCGCTGCGATGCCGCGCTCCGGCTTGATCGCTCCGTCGTCCGGGCTGAACTCGACCGCCTTGGCCCGATGCGCTTCGAGGAAAAAGTCGTCGGCACGCTCTTCATGGTAGTGGCTCTCCTTTGGGTTTTCCGCAGCGACCTTAACATCGGCGTTGCCACCATCCCCGGCTGGAGCCGGCTGCATCCTGCGCTTGCCGCCCTGGATGACGGTTCTGCCGGACTGCTTGTTGCCCTCTTACTTTTCTTCATTCCGTCTCGCTCCGAACCCGGCCGCGCGCTGCTCGACGGCGGAACTTTCGCCAAGATTCCGTGGGATGTCTTGTTGCTACTCGGCGGCGGCTTCGCCTTGGCCTCCGGCTTTGTTCCCAGCGGACTTTCCGAATACCTAGCCAAAGTTCTGCGCGACTTCGGCAATCTGCCGGCTTTCGCGATTCTCGTCCTCGTTTGCCTGCTCATCACCTTCCTCTCGGAGCTCACGTCCAACGTCGCCACCGCCACCATGTTTCTTCCGGTGATCGCCGCTTGGGCCGTGGCCGAGCACATCAACCCACTCATGCTGATGATCCCCGCCACCATTGCGGCTTCGATGGGCTTCATGCTCCCGGTCGCCACGCCGCCCAACGCCATTGTCTTCACGAGCCGGCGCGTCCGCATTGCCGATATGGCCCGCGTCGGCCTGGCGCTCAATCTCATCGGCGTCATCGTCATCTCGGTCTATTCTCAGTATATCCTGCCGCTGATTTTGCGTTTCGACCCGACCATCCTCCCCGCTTGGGCCGTATCGAAGTGAGCGGGGAGGCTAGCCTGAACGAGTCATGCCTTGACTCGTCACAAGTGAAAAAGGCGCGCCGGCGACTCCGCGAGCATCTCGCCGACCAGCCCGGTCCGGTGGCCCGAAACTTACCTCAGGCAGGTTCTCAACTGCGCCCACGCGCTGGTCCCCCTTTTTTCCGGCTTACTTCTGCTCCCGGTAGACCACTCGTCCATCCACGTCGTGCAGGCGAAGCTCAAAACTCGCTCCAGTGGCCGTGGGCGTGACGACGCCGGAGAGGAATCCGCCCTGCCCGGTGCGCAGAAAGCGATGCTCAGGCCGCGGCGTCTTTTCCTCCCAACCGCCGGCATGGGAGGCGCTTGACGGACCGATGCTCCACTCATTGACCGAGGTCACGGGGTCCACCGAGACATACTGCCAGTGCCGATCCCCGGTGATTACGGTGAGATTGGGGTAGCGTGCCAACAACTCGCGAATCTCTTTCCCCTCCACCGCGAAGCCGGCATTGGCGTAGTTGTCGTCCTTGTTGCTGCGGTCCGGGCCCACCACAGGCACGGTGGTGAGGATCACACGGAACGTGGCAGTGGAAGCGGCCAGCGTTTCGCCGAGCCACTTGATTTGCTCGCGGCCCCAGAGGGTCGGCGCGGGCGTCCGGTTTTCCGCCCAATCCGGAGTGCGATAGTCCCGCCCCTCCATCAGCCACACCTGCAAATCACGCCCCCAGCGGAAGGTCCGATTGGCGATCTCCGGCAGCCCAGTCTGTTCCCGGAATATTTTCACGCCGCCCGCGTAGGTCAGCTCCCCGCTCCGCGTTGCCGGACCGCAGTCGTTCGACAGGATATCATGGTCATCCTTCATGAAGAAGCTGCTAAAGTTTCGGTGAAAATCTCGCAGGGTCGGCAAGGCGTACATCCGCGCCCAATGGTAACGGGCCAACGCCGGCGTGAGCGCGATGACCGGGCCATGATCATAATAGACGGCATCCCCGGTATTCACAAAAAAATCCGGCTGCAACTCTCCCATCGCGGGATAAATCGCCAAGCCGTCGGGACGATCCAAGTGTTCATATTGCTGGCAAGTCATGACACAAAATGTGACAGGCGCGCGTTGCTCCGGCAGGGGCGCGGTGTTAAATCCTCCCACCTGCTCATCGGGCTGGTTGTCATTCGCCTCCAGTCGCGCCTGCACCACGAGTTCGTAGCGCGCTGCCGGGATGAGCGCCGACAGGGCATGCACGACGATTCCATCCTGCGGCGGACCGGCCTGCTGCCATGGCGTCTCAGACCAATCGGTCTCCCCTTTCTGCCGATAGCGCACCCGCGTCTGGCCGGAAGCGGCGGATGCTCCACCGGCGGCCTGGTGGAGGCCCATCCCCTCGGGCATGTGAATCGTGATGCGAGTGTCTGGAAACGCCCGGTTCTCGCGCAACGCCACAAGCTTGCCCGTCTTTGCATCGGAAGCCTCAACCCGAGGCAAAGGCGCATCGGCCGGATTGGCCGCTGCGCGCTGCGTGACGCGGGTCCAAACATCAACGCCCGTCGGCGTAATATTGACGACCTTGAAGCCGGTGGCCTGATGCACCGGCACACCCCACATCGCTCCGGCTAGCCACAGGGGCAGTGCGAGCAGAAACGGAAGCCGGAATTTCACCCTGGTCATGAGCTACCGGGCATCAATGCGACAGGTTCACGCCGAAGGTCCACAGTGAGCCGTACCTGGTCGTTTGAGAAAACCGCGCGTGACTGGGTGTGCTTGGGCCGTAAATTTCTGTCGTCGCGCCTTGATCGGTGACGTTGCGGAGGTTGGCATACATCGAAAGGTTCTTGCGGATGTTGAATTCAGCGATGACGTCGACGAATGTGGACGGCGGCTGCCAGTTATATGTACCGGGCTCAATGCTCCGGCCCGACGCCACCGCATTGAGCTGCGTGCGGCCGCGATAGTTTAAATTCGCACGCAGGTTATATTTTGCGCGCGTCAAGCTAATGCCTGCGCTGCCGCTGCGCGGAATATAGCCAGCAAAATTGCCGCCCGTGTCGCCAACTGCCCGCTGCGCGGTACCGTTGGCAAAGACCTCGAAGCCGCGCGCCCAATCGGGGAGAAAGGTGAGGCTTTGGCGATAATTCAGGCTGACGCCCTCGAAGCGCACGGTGCCTGGAATGTTATATTGGGTAGATACACCGTAGCGGCCATAGACGTTCGCATCGAGGCCGTAGAATCCAAGGAATTCGGGGGTAGCAGTCTGCACGGTGCTGCCAAAGAAATTCCGCACGTCGCGGCGAAAGGCCGCCACCGAGACAACTCCGACTCCTTGAAAATAATGCTCCAGGCGCAAGACGAGCGACTTGGCGGCCCACGGATTGATGTCGACGTTGTTGACCACAATTCGATTGGTTGCGCTGTCGCCGACACTGGTATCCGGCAGGGTCAAGCCGCCAGAATATTGATTGTAGTCGGGCCGACCGATGGACTCGTATGCGGCGAGGCGCGCAATCAAGTTCTCACGGATCGCATAACTAGCGTTGAGGCTGGGAAAGAGCTTCTGGTAATCTTTGTCGACCTTTGAGCCGCGCTCGATGCCATTCACGCTTCTCTTGATGTCAAATAGCGGGCCCTTGGCGTGAATCGTAGTTTTTTCACCGCGCACGCCGACCACGATCTTGAGTCGTTGTTCGAGGAGTTCGAAGTCCGTGCGCAGGTAAGGCGCCAGCACCTGCTCCCGAGCAAACTTGGAGGTCGCCACTCGGTTGCGCGCAATTGTGTTGGCGTTGGTGGTGAAATAAGTCGGTTGCAAGGTATAGTGCTGCCACACGAGACGATCACTGGGCGCCTGGGAGGCCGAAAAGCCGTAGGGCATCACGCGCTGCGAAAACACTGGATCAATAAAAGGCGCTAGCGAATCATCACCCGTGACGGGCGTGGTGCTACCGACGCGGTCCGCTCCAACGTAATTATACGTAGCAGAGTCGTCTGTGATGTCGCGGATCCCTTCCTGGAGATTGAAGCCCGCCTTCAGCGTGATCGGGATTTTTGCATAGAATTTTCGACTCACGCTGCCATAGGCAGTCTTTTGCGTGTCCTCGGTCGCATTGCGTTGAGTCGTAGCCGAAGTGAGGGCATAGTTGGAGATGAGATAGGGATTCACGTCAACGCCAGCCGCATTCTTCACCGTGATCGTGCCGGGCCGCAGGTAGCTGATGTCGTCGAACGAGATGGTCAGGCCGCTACGAATCGCATTCACCGCGCGGAAGTATCCCTTGTCGATGTCGTGGTTTTCGTCCCGCGCCGAAGAGTAGCCCACGCCGAGGTCGGCCTTCCAATCCGTCCCCTGATGCTTCCACACCATGGTGGGCATAACAGTGCGATTGAAACGATTTCTCTCGTTATGGATCATTGAGACGTTACCCGCCCCGACCACTCCGCGGACCGCTGTGGGGGAGAAGCCGCCGGCTTGGACCGCGCCGGGGTTGAACGTCAGCGAATGCAGCACGAACTGCACATCGAAAGAGGAATACAGGTAGCCGATGGAAATGCGATCGTTGGCCGATAGCTTGAAATCAAAGGAGCCGGCCAGCGAACGGCGCGTCGTGATCTTGGGCTGATCTTCCACGCGATAGGATGATAGATAGGGCAGCGCAGATGAAGTATCGGGGAAAGTCGTGCCGTTGGTGGCCACACCGGTGCCGCGCCACGTCGCCTGCGAGCGATCCTGCGCAGAATAGCTGGTAGAGTCGCCCGCGGAAATCGAGTAACCAAATTTCTTGTTCACTGGCACCGTGTAGGAGAAGTCGAAGCCAGGATAAACGTTGCGCGATGGGCCGGGTTGCGCTCCAGGCACCTTGGCGAAGCTCAGCGCATTGTCCCGCATGCTAAGGTAGACATTGGCCTGAAAGAAGGGCTTGGTGCGCTCCAAGGAACTGCGTGTGACCATATTAACCGTGCCCGCCAGTGCGGAGGCCGGAGATTCGGGCGTGGGGCTATTCAGCACCTCAATGCGCGAGAGATTGTTGATTGAAACCATGTCCGCCATCACAGTGCGGTTCGTCTTGCCGCCGTCGGCGGAGGCGAGGTTGAAATTGTCGATGGTGATCGGCACGTAGTCGGACGGGGCGCCATCGATCGAGATTCCCCGAGCATTGCCGCCCGTGTAGCTGATCGTGATGCCGGGAAGAAATTTCAGAAACTCGGCGGTGTTACCCTCAGCGACGTTGCCAAATTGCTCCGTCGACACGACCTGCTTGATATTGGGGGCGAAACGCTGCTCGTTAATCGCTAAGGCCGAGGCGTCCATTTCACGGGACGTTGTGACCTGAAATTTGGCCAACTGAAGAACAGCGTCGCTCTTGGGTTGCACGCCAAGCGTGATATTGAGCTCAGTGGCCTGGCCCACCGCAATCTCGGCGAGGCGCAGGTCGCGGCCCAGGCCAGTGTAAAACGTCACTACCGTCACCTTGCCGGCCGGGACCTGCGCCAGGCGAAAGTTACCCTCTGCGTCGCTGAGGGCGGAGAGAGCGGTGCCTTCGATCGTAATGCGGGCGCCCTCGACATACATGGCACTGCGCTCGTTAAGCACCCGCCCCTGCAAAGTGCCGGTGCTTTCAATTTTGGCCGGTGTCTGAGCCTGGACCGAGGAGAGCGAGAGGGCAAGCCACGCTCCGATTGTTCTGAGGACATTATTTTTCTTCATAGGGGTATTTTCGGAAGTTTTGGTCATTTTCAGTGAGGGGATTGGTTTGGCTTTTGCAGCGGGTGGCTCGTCGCCCGCGAGCCGATTTACCATCAAAGCCCCTGTCTGCGCATCTTCTGCGACGACTAGTCCGGTATCGGCGACGAGGCGGGTGAGCGCCTCCCGCACGGTATATTCGCCGCGGACGGCATTGGTCGTCACGCCGCGGACGGCATCGACCAAAAACACCACCTGCCGACTGGACTCATCCGCGAAGCGCTTCAGGGTGAGCACGGCATCGCCGCGGGATATATCGTAGTTCGCCCGCGTATCCTCACCGGCCTGCAGCGGCGCGATCGCGCAGGCCAAGGAACATGCCGCAAATGCCGCAACGGAGCCGGTTGGTATCAGGGGTTTCATCAAAGGGTACAATGAGAGCACGCTTAAGACGCAACGCCGGGCTAAACGGGTTATCGGCGCTCGCATAATTTTTCGCCAAAAGTGGCGAGTGTCCTAGCGTGCCCCACGCAAGACCACCGTCGCTTCATCGCGACGCTCGACCACGATCGTACCGCTACTCTCAAGCAGGCGGACAAAACCATCGACATTGTCGGCGGCGAAGGTGCCGCCCACCGGACGCTCGGCAACGGCGGCGTCGCCGAAAAGGATTTGGAGGCGGTTTCGTCGGTTAAATTGGGCGACAACTTCGCGCAGCGGCGTTTCAGAAAACACGAATTTCCTTTCCTGCCAGGAAAGGACCGCGCGTAGCGCTTCGGGCGTGATCCTCTCGACGACCGGCGCGGGCGGAGCAGATGCGGCGATTTTAGCCGGTGTGAAAACGAGGAGGGTGCGCTCATTCGCCGTGAGCAGCAGAGGATTGCCAATCGTCAGCAGGCCGGCTTTCCCCTCGCCTTCGCTGCGCGAAGCCCCTGCGTCAGAGACCGTCACCTTGCCTTCGGTCACGAGCACTTCGACCGCGGTAGACGCGAGTCGGACGTTGAACGCCGTGCCGACTGCGCGCACGGCCACGCCGCGAGTAGAGACAATGAACGGCCGCGACCCATCGTGGGCGACGCTGAAGTGCGCCTCGCCCTGCACAAGCGTGACACGACGTTCATTCGGCAACAAAACGACGCGGACTTCCGAGTTGGCGTTGAGTTCGACCACCGAGCCATCGAGGAGGACGACGCGCTCGTAGCCACCGACGGAGGTTGTGTAGAGCAGCGCGGATCGTTCCGGGTGGCCCCACTGCCACCAGCCGAAAGCCGCGAGTGCGAGTACTGCGGCGAATGCAGAGGCGACCCGCCAGAGCGGAACTTTCCGTTCTGGCCGCCCCGCGACCCGCATGGCGCGGGCTGCAACGGGAAATTCGATCACCGGCTGTAATTCTTTCCGCACAAGCGGAATTTTTTCCAGCCACGCACACGCCGCTTCCAAACGCGCGATCGCGGCGGCGTGCCGCCCGTCCGCCCGGCACCACCGCTCGAATTCACGCTTCTGGGCGGTCGAAAATCCATCGGCTCGCTCCGCCAGCCAGGTCGATGCGACCTCTTCGATCGGATCTTCGTGATCAAGTGAATTGCTCATCGGGAATCCTCCACGGCCGACGATGGCAGCGCTTCCAGCAAACCGCGCGCGGCAAAGAAGGCCGCAAACCGCCGCATGCCCTTTGCGATGTGCACCTTCACGGTCTCTGGCGAAATATTGAGCTGCACCCCAATTTCCTTATACGCCATCCCATCGAGATAACGGAGCATGATGACTTGTCGGCAGCGGTCTGGCAGCGCCCGCACGGCTTCGGCGAGCACTTCGAGCTCGTAATTTTGGTCCATCTGCTCACCCGCCCCGGGTTGATCCTCCAAGACTATGAGCTCAACCAGATCCGTCACGGCCTCGGTCGGCTTCGTACCCCGGCGGCGGAAGAGATCGAAGGCGACGTTGCGGGCGGCGGTAAAAAGAAACGCCTTTGTGTAGCGCACTCCGCCATTGGCCTTCGCGCGGAGGAGGCGCGTGTAGGTTTCCTGCACAAGATCGTCGGGATCGCCGAGAGTGGGGAAACGCGCCTGCAAGTATGCCCGCAGCGCCGCTTCATGGGGCTGGACCTCCTCGGCAAACCAACGGGTTTGTTCAGACGCAAGCATAAGGCTGGGGGGAGCATGCATCCACCCGGATTTTGGGGATGTCGAGCGAATTTTGGGCGAAAACTCGGTTCTAAAACTATTTCTTATTACCGATAACCCGAATGCCCTGCGGCTGCGTCTTTATCTGCCCTGATTGCACCGTGCCTTGGTGCCCATTGTAAAAAAGCAGTCGGTCGCGACGAACGATCCGGCGAGTCAAAGGGAGGGAGGAATGAAAAGGAGACATGGGGAACGAGGGGTTGAAAAAAATCAGGTGGCCATGCGCCGCGCGGCGAGTTGCGCCCGCAACGCCAGTTCCGCGGCCTTGAACGCGTGTGCCTCGGCCTCCATCAGGGCGGTGCACATGCGGTTGATGTGGCCGTGGTCGAGATGCGCCGCCGCAAAGACGAACTCCCCCGACTCCACGACCGGGTTCGGTTTGCTGCGCCGGGCGTAATTCATCTCGTCGGCTTTGCGGTCAAGGGCCTGGACGATCGGCGACGAGAGCCCTCCGGCGGCGAGGGCTGCGGCAGACTGCGTGAGAAATTTACGGCGATTCATGGGGTAAACGGGGGAGCTGGCTCAATAAATCATCTTCGGAAACACATCGCCCTTAGGCGAAGCTGATAATGATGCGATCAAAGTAGGCGAAAAAATAGCACAAGACGATGATCGGGTGGTTCAAAGCGAGGAGATGCGCGTGCGAGATGGAAGATCGCGGAGAGGGTAGAAGCAGGTGTTGGGTCGCACCGAACAGAGACGCAGCTGGGGCGTTTTCGGGTTATCACGGGCGAAAAATTCTCCTGACAATTCCTGTACCGAATTAGGGCCTTTTCTGACCTTTCCAGTCCACTCCAGTCCACTCGCTCTCCTATAACAGCGTTTTTTCAGAGGGAGTATTGACGCATTCAACTCCCCTCACCTCCACCATTTTATTAGTTCAGCATGACATTGACGATGGCGTTGCCGATGCCGACTAAAGCCGCGCCGGCAATGAGCCCAGCGCAGATCGGTTCGCAGCCTTCGACCCAGAAAGCGTGGCCCTTCGTCCCGGGCGTGGAATTTTTCCGGCCATACCACCAGAAAATCAAGGCCCCCACCCACATCGCAAAACTGGCATCAGGCGGCAGTACCACGCCTAGCCCGATCGAAACCGCCGACAGAGGAAAACGGCCCTTGGTTACCATTCGCGTGACCTCAATCAACAAGGCCGCCACCGCGGCGACCGCCATCGCAATAATGGCCGAGGACGGCAGGGTTTTTAGCCCATTGGCGATTAGGTCGGCTACGCCTTTCCATTGTAAGGCCGCCGGCATTGCAAATTGATCTGAGACCAGCGTCGAAACTGAACGCGTTCCATCAGCCGCCTTCGGCAAAAATAGTAAGTAAAAAAGCGGTACGGCCGAAAGCGCGCCCGCAAAAATCCCAATCACATGGCCGATAGCCTGCTGCCGCGGCTTAGCCCCGAGCATGTAACCCGGTTTGATATCAGAAAGTAAATTAGCCGCATTCGCCGCTATCTCTGAGGTCATTCCCGCTGGAATCAAGTTACTCGCCGGATTGGTCCGATCAATGGCGCCCATTGAAAATTGGGTGATTTTAGCCAGCGAACCTGTCGGGGTCCACGAAGTGAGCGCCATCGAGTTCGTCGCAATGACCGCAAGAATAGCGATCAGCGGGAAGGAGATGAAGGCGAGCAACCAAGGCACGCCGAAAAACCAATGCGAAACGCCCGCGCCTAATACGCAAAAAATAGGCACGCCCACGGCCGACAGCCACAAGGGGAGTTCAATTTTTTTGAGCACATCAACCCCCGGAGAGCCGGCCACGACGGCCGGCTTCGACTTAAAGAGGCCCCGGATCAATTCAGGTTTACCCAGTAAACTGACCATGGAGCCAACGACCATCAATGACACGCCCCACCACAGGGCCCATTGATTAACAATTTCCCCGCGCGTGATCTGCACGAGCACCCCCGTCGGCGCCGTGTACGCTTTAATGTCACCCCGCTGAATCATGATGGGGGCAAGAATGAAAAAATTAATAAAAGCTCCGAGCATAACGCTCGAGGCGATCCGAATACCCATTAAACCACCTACCCCCAGCATGGCGGCATCAAGCGTCACGCGCAGCCCGAGCTGGCGAATATCTGTGCCCAGAATGCGCGGGATCATCGCGGGATATTTTACGGCGAAGTTGTAATAATATGTATCGAGGCGCTCATGCAAAGTCCAAGGCTCCTGCAGTCCAGCCCACCGGTCTAAACGCAGAATTTTAAACTGCAGCACCTTCATCCAACCATCGCTGGTCAAGAATTGGTAGAACCCGGTGAAGAGCGCGGTCACTCCGAGCAATTTTGCCTTCAACATTCCTGTATCGCCCTGTCCGTGGTAAAGCGCGTCGAGCACCACGCCCGCCGCCCGGCCTTCCGGAAAGGGCAACTGTTCGTCATTAATAAAACGGCGCTTGAGCGGAAAGGCCAACAAGACCCCCAAAATCGATACCACCACCAACCACGCCAGAATATGCCACGCGGGAATAATTTTCCCGGTCACCATCATGTAAGCTGCTAAAGCGGAAATAAGCGGCGAGGTCATGTACCCGGCGGCGGTCGCAATCGACTGCGTGCAATTGTTTTCAAGAATGGTAAAATCTTTGGCGATACCGCTCTGCGCTAAAATCCGGTAAAAAGCGAAAGCCAGAATAACCGACGTCAGCCCCACGCCGGTGGTGATGCCCGTTTTGCCGCCGATATAAAGATTGGTCGCCGCCAAAATTCCCCCGAGGAGGAAGCCAGTGAGGGCAGACCGCAAGGTGAGCTGCGGCATATCACCGCGATAAATATTTTTTAACCACCACTCATCTTTTTGCTCCCGCGACCAAGTTTTGATTTGTTCATCATTCAGCTGCTGCAAGGCCATAAGGGGTGATTTTAGGGGTTAACGCTCGAAGGGCATAACTTCCTCTGGGGAAATATGACCTGCGCAACTTGCAGACTTCCTACCATTCAGGCAACCTGTCTTCTCGCTCGGTCCCGAATTTTTAAAACTCCTGCTCACCGGATAACCCGCCTAAACAGGGGTGGACGACTTTAGCGATAATCGTTAGTTTTCTCTTTGTACCATGGTCTCACCAAAAAATAAAATTCCGGCTACTTCCGCGGCGGCTCCACCGTTATTTAACTGGCTACAAACTCGCGCCGCCGGCGTCCTCCTGCATCCAACGAGTCTACCCAGTGAGCAGGGTTGCGGGGTGTTAGATCACCACGCGATTAAGTTTCTGGATTTCTTGCAAGCAGCCGGAATGAAATACTGGCAGGTTTGCCCGCTTGGTCCTACGGGCTACGGTGACTCACCGTACCAATGCTTCTCGGCTTTCGCCGGCAATCCCTACCTCGTCGATCTGACCGCACTGATTCCCCTCGGCTTATTGACCGCTGCTGACCTGACCCCTTTGGCGACGCTGTCCGCGGACCACACCGACTATGGCGCACTCTACCAAATTAAACCGCAATTATTGCAGCAGGCTTACCGCCAATACCAAATTGTGCGACCAGCACTGCCCTATGGTGATTTTACCGCGTTCTGTAAAAAAAATGCGGCGTGGCTCGATGCTTACGTTTATTTTCACGCGCTGAAGTCTCACCATGCGGGATTGCCCTGGTGGGAATGGCCGGCCGAAACACGCGATTACCGGCGCGCCTTGAAATCCCCGCTTCGTCATAGCCTCGCTGAGGCGCAGGCCAGCTGCCGGTTCGCCCAATATCTTTTTTTTGGTCAATGGGCCTTGCTGCGCGCCGCCGGCCGTGAGCGCGGCATTGAAATTATTGGTGACTTACCGATTTTTGTGGCGGGCGATTCTGCCGATGCGTGGGCGCACCCAGAGCTTTTTGAGCTAGACCAAAAAACTTTTCTGCCGCTCGCGGTGGCGGGCGTCCCGCCTGATTATTTTTCTGCGGACGGACAATTTTGGGGCAACCCCCTTTATCGTTGGCCCGCCCATCAAGCGGACGGCTATCGTTGGTGGCTCGCGCGCTTACGCGCCGCCTTCGCCTGCTGTGACATTATTCGCCTCGATCATTTTCGCGGGTTTGAGGCCTACTGGCGAATTCCACTCCCCGCGCAAAATGCCCGCATTGGCGCGTGGGTCGCGGGCCCGGGGCTCGACCTCTTTCGTGCGTTCCAACGCGAATTACCGACCGCGCGGATAATCGCGGAAGATCTCGGCGTGCTTTCCCCAGCGGTGGTGCAATTGCGGCAAGCGACGGGCCTGCCGGGCATGCTCGTCTTGCAATTTGCCTGGGGCCGCGACGCCCAGAACAATTACCTGCCGCATAATGCTGAGCCCAATGCAGTAATTTACTCCGGCACGCATGATAACGACACAACACGCGGCTGGTATGAATCAGCGAGTGAAGCGGAGCGCAATCACGTCCGCCGCTATCTCCGGGTCGCGGGCACCGACATCTCTTGGGATTTTATTCGCGCCTGCTACGCGAGTGTCGCGCGCCTCGCGATTATTCCGCTCACCGATATTTTCGCGCTCGGCGCGAACGCGCGTTTCAACACCCCCGCTCGCGCCACGGGTAATTGGCAGTGGCGGTATCGCGCGGCCGCGCTGGAAAAATTAAATCTTAACTCCGCGGCTTATCTGCGCGAACTCGCGCAACTTTTTCTTCGCTGATTTTTTTAGAAAAAAATTAAATTTTGGCGGATTTTTTGGATAAAATAAATCTGCCCGAAATGAAAAATTATTAGTGCAACTCAGCGGAACATGACTGATACTGACTGCATGGCCAAAAAGAAACCTGCTAAGAAGAAGAAGAAGTAACGCTTGCGTTGCTCCTTTCTCCCCTCAACGCCGGCCTAAACAGCCGGCGTTTTTTTACGCCCTAATTTTAGCCGCCCACTCAGTTATTTAACGGCCGCCCAAACGCGCTGCACGTCGTCGTGATCTTCGAGCGCCTGCAAAAATTCGCCGACCTGCGCCCGCGTGGCTTCATCGAGCTCCGGAAAAGTTTTGGCGGTGTACCCAATTTCACTGGTGATCACCGACCAGCCGTGCTGCTTCAACCACACGGAGACCGCATGCACCGCCGTCCGCTCGGTGATAAACCGCACGCCATTACTGCCCTCAGGAATATCATCGTTCTGCGCATGGGCTAAGGCCTCATAATCATTCGCCCCCGCTTCAATGGCCACCCCCTCGAGGTCGATACTGCGATCGGCATGGTGCGCTTCCACTAAGCCTACGTGATCAAAAAGAAATTTATTACTGCCGGCCGTCCCGAGCACACCTTGTTTGAAGAGATACCGAATCTCGGGGGTAATGCGCTGATGATTGTCCGTCATGCACTCCACAATCACGGCGACCTTATGCGGCGCGTAGCCCTCAAAGATAACGTGATCGAGATGCATTTTTTCGCTGCCGGTGCCGGCGCCTTTGGCGATGCCACGCTCAATGACATCGCGCGTTACGCTGGCTTTCTTCGCCTTCTCAATCGCCGCATGCAGCCGCGCATTGCCTTCGGGATCCCCGCCGCCCATTTTGGCGGCGACCGTAATTTCCTTCACCAGCTTGCCGACCGTTTGGCCTTTTCTTAAATTAACGATCGCGCGTTTTGCATGCAGCCATTGACGTCCCATAAGACCATGAGCGTTAGCTGATCCAACCCCGCCGGGCAAGGCCGAAGAATCTTGGCCTCTCGTCCGCCTACTCTACTTGACCAAGCGGCTTTGCTTTTAATCTAAAACCAGCTAAGTTTGGTTACGATGTTTGCCGATTTTTTTCATTTTAAATCCCGCCGCAATTCGCGGGATTACCCTGATCCAATCATCACAGCGGTCGTCGTTCGCCCTCCAGAACCACGCAATCCCCGCGTAGAAAAAATTATCCTACTGTGCTGGGGTCTCATCGCAGTAAAGCATATTGCGGTGATCTGGGCGGTGTCGCATTACGCCGTGCCTTTCCATCAGCTCTGGATTAATGGCCCAACCTTCTTGCTCGGGCTCCTCGCCACGCTCGTTTATTACGGGGACGAGTAAGCACCGTTTTTGATTGGGGCTTTTAGTATTTAGCTGCTGACTATAGTCCGCTGCCCTCAGCTTTTCGGTTGGGGGACTAACTCCATCCATTAATTCTTCATTATTATGCCCGCCGTTCCTGGTCTCCGTAGTAACTACCTAAAAACTGGCCGCTTGGTTTATTTTGGCCGCATGTTGGACAAAATTCGCCTGCAGGCCGTCGGCCAGCTGCCGGCGGATTACGTCGGTAACCTCAGCAAAGGCTTTGACCTCCGCTGCTGTAATTTCTTGCGCGTGCCGTACGCCACTCTGCAGGCGCGCACACTCACCGGCGGCACGGATGAAGAGATTCTCGCTTGGGCCTTCGCGACGGGTGGCGCGCGCACGGACGAAGAATGCCTCGCTTGGAATTCGTTTCTCATGAAACGCGGCTGGCGCGATGACGGCAGCGCTACCCTTAAGTCGCGCATCAAAGAATTTGGCCTTGAGGGAAAACCCATCGAAACTTTTTTTGATCTTAACGAATTTGACGAAGGTCGCGATCCCGTCGCCGCCCAAGCTTGGTTACCTTAACCCGATGGCCCGCTTTCGCCCCCGCCGCCGCACTTGGCTCATTTTAATCATCGGCCCCCTCCTGCTCGCTTTAGCCGCGCTTGCCTGGGGGCGCCGACAGATGCGGGGCAGCCTGGCCCAATTAGACGGCGTTCAAACCGTGAGCGGTCTCGCCGCGGCCGTCACTATCACGCGCGATGCGCTAGGCGTACCCACGATTACTGGCGCTAGCCGCCGCGATGTCGCCCGTGCCACCGGCTTTGTCCATGCGCAGGATCGTTTTTTTCAAATGGATCTTTTGCGGCGGCGGGGCGCCGGAGAATTAGCGGAACTCTTTGGCCGCGCCGCGCTCCCCCTCGATCAAGAGGCGCGACGCCACGGATTCCGGCGGACGGCGGCGCAAGTACTGGCCCAGGCGAATCCAGCGGATCGCGACTTACTGCGTGCTTACACGGCAGGTGTTAATGCCGGACTCACCGCCCTCGCCAAAACACCGTGGGAATACCTGGCCCTTCGGCTCACCCCGCAGCCTTGGCGCGAAGAAGATTCGGTGCTTTGCATTTACGCCATGTGGTTTGACCTCCAAGACCACAAAGGATCTTTCGAGCTTAACCGCGAAGCGTTGCGCGGAACCCTCGGCCAAGGGGCGCTCGATTTTCTCGCCCCGCGCGGCAACTCATGGGATGCCGCCTTGGATGGGAGTGTATTCCCCGTCGCGCCGCTACCGAAATTTGGTTTTAAACCTAACGGGACGCCGACGCGAAGCGCCCGTCAGGCGCCAGAACCTGAATCGCGTTTCGTTCTCGGTTCTAATGCCTTTGCCGTCAGTGGCGCCCACACCGCCACCGGCGCCGCCCTCCTCGCGAACGATATGCACCTCGGCTTCGCTGTGCCGCACATTTGGTATCGCGCGGTATTACAGTGGACGGATGCAACCGGTCCGCGCCGCATCGTCGGGGTCACTTTACCCGGCACCCCGATCATGACTATCGGCAGCAATGGCCATGTAGCTTGGGGCTTCACCGATGCCTACGCCGATACGACGGATGTCATCGTAACTGAAACTGAAGCCGTGGCGCAAACTTACTACCGCACCCCGCATGGTTGGGCCGAAATCCAAGACCGGCGGGAAGAAATTAAAATGAAGGGCGAAAAATCGGTACCGTTTATTGCCCGTTGGACCGATTGGGGACCGATTATTGCGGGGCCCAAAGAGGGCCGCTACCTCGTCTTGCGTTGGACAGCGCACGATGCCGAGGCGACCAACCTCCGCCTGCGCGATATGGAAACAGTGCGCACGACAACCGAAGCACTGGCCGTGGCGCACCAAGCTGGTTTACCCAATGAAAATATCCTGCTCGCTGACGCCGACGGACAAATTGCTTGGACCATTATCGGTCGGGTTCCTCGGCGCGTGGGCTACGATGGCCGCTTGCCGGTCTCTTGGGCTTATGGGGACCGCCGCTGGGACGGCTGGCTAAAGCCCGAGGAAATCCCGGTCATCACGACGCAACCCCAAGGTCACGCCGCGGCTACCTTGGCAACTGAGGGAATTTTATGGTCGGGCAATAATCGCGCGGTCGGCGGCGCCGCTTACGCGCTACTGGGCGACAGCGGATATGATGATAGTCCCCGCGCTCGCCAGATTCGCGACGATCTCCGAGCGTTACTGGCCTCAGGAAAAAAAGCGACCCCCGCCGATCTGCACGCGGTGCAACTCGATGATCGCGCGGTTTTCTTGGAACGCTGGCAGCAATTCTTTAATGAGGTGTTAACTGATGCGGTGATTGTCACCAATCCGGCCCTCGCTCAACTGCGCGCCACCGTGCGCCAATGGCAGGGGCATGCGAGCATTGACTCGGCCGCTTACCGGTTAGTTAAAAATTTTCGCGGCCACGTAGCGGAACGTGCGTTCGCACCATTCACCGAGCTCGCTGAAGCCAGCGACACTCCGTTTAATTACCGCAACTTTATGTTTGAAGACGCGCTCTGGCAATTAGTGCACGAGCAACCGGCCCGCTTACTCAATCCCGCGCATGCTTCTTGGTCAGCTCTGCTGCTGGCGGCCGCGAATGATGTCCTCGCTGACACGCAAGCGGCCGGCCTAGCGTCAGCTGATTTCACCTGGGGCGAACGCAACCGCCTCGCCATGCAGCATCCCTTCAGCCGCATTCTGCCGGCATGGATCGCCCAATTCCTCAACCTTCCCGCGCAGCCGCTGCCGGGCGACAACGACATGCCGCGCGTGCAAAGTCCCCGCGCCGGCCAATCTGAACGGCTCGTGGTCTCGCCTGGCCGTGAGAGCGAAGGGATTTATACGATGCCGGGCGGCCAAAGCGGCCACCCGCTCTCTCCTTACTACCGCGCTGGTCATGAGGCGTGGGTGCGAGGCGAACCGACCCCATTACTACCCGGCCCGACCCAACACACCTTGATCCTGCAGCCCTGATATTTTTCTAATCATAGCAGAGCCTATCGCTAAATTACGGCGCCACTTTCCCCTCCCAACTATGTCCCTCCACCTCCTGCCCCATCCGCTCGGCGCTCATGTGCTGACGCATTTGCGCGACCAGACGACTAAGCCCGCCCTTTTCCGCACCCTCAGTTATCAAATCTCTCTCCTCCTCGCGCTTGAGGCTACCCGCGATCTCGCCACGACGGATAAGCTGATCGCCACCCCCATGGAATCCACCACCGGTCGCGTGCTCGCGAAGCCGCTGGTGATTGTTCCTATATTGCGCGCAGGCCTCGGGATGCTGCAGCCGTTTCACGATATCTTTCCTGATGTCTCGGTTGGCTACGTCGGCTTGGAGCGCGATCATCAGACGGCCGTGGCACGCAGTTATTATTGCAAGTTGCCGCCCCTCACCGCCGCGCGCGTCCTCGTCGTTGACCCGATGCTGGCGACGGGTGGTTCTGCGGTGCAGGCGATTGATATCGTCAAGGCGGCCGGCGGCACAGAAATTATTTTTGTCTGCATCGTCGCTTCACCTGAGGGGGTTGCCACTTTACAAAAAGCGCACCCAGAAATTCCCATTCACGCCGGCGCCCTTGATCGTGAGCTTAACCAAAAAAAATATATTCTCCCAGGCTTAGGAGATTTTGGCGATCGCCTCTACGGCACCTGACTCCGCGGCGTAAAAAATTCCGATGAAGACGATTATGGTGCTCTCCCTCTGGTTGGCTTGCGGCCGCATGGTGACCGCCGCCGAGACGCAAACGGCCGAATCGTTCCACCGCACGATTACCAAAAAGGTTGGTTACGAATATCTGCTAGCTCTCCCTAGCGGATATGATCCCGCCGCAGATAAAATGTGGCCGTTAATTATTTTTTTACACGGTTCCGGCGAGCGCGGTACCGACCTCTGGTTAGTGGCTAAACATGGTCCGCCCAAAATCCTGCGCGGAGAGCCCACGGCCCCGCACCTCAACGAGGCCGCCCGTAGGCTTCTCCGGACGCAATTTATCGTCGTCTCACCGCAGGGTCCGCCAGGAAAATCCTGGGACGACGATACGGTCGTGGCACTGCTCGATGCCGTGACCGAGCGCTATAAAGTTGATCCCCAGCGCAGCTACCTCACCGGATTGAGCCTCGGCGGCTACGGCACTTGGAGCGTGGGCCTCAAATATCCGGAGCGCTTTGCGGCGATCGTGCCGATTTGTGGCGGCGGCCAGCCCGTCGATGCCTGGCGATCAGCCGAGGCCAAAAGATCTAGCCTGCTGAGTTTGGGCATCTGGGCTTTTCATGGAGCTAAGGATACCAGCGTGCCGCTGGCGGAATCAGAGCGCATGATCGCTACACTTAAGTCCGTGGGCCTAGCCGAGACGAAGCTCACCATTTACCCTGAAGCGGGCCATGATTCTTGGACCGAAAGCTACGCCGATCCGGAGCTCTATGCGTGGCTGCTCCGTCATCGCCGCGCGCCGCCGCCGATTATTCCTTAATTAACTTCGGCCGGCCGCGCTTACGTCGCCGCCGCCGGAACCACAAACGGGGCCCGATACTGGCGCGTCAAAAGAGCATTCGCCGCCGCCGCCTCTGGGCCGATAAAGCGTTCGCGCTTGGGGTCGATGGCCAGCGGCACCCCGAGGGTGAGTGACGCCTTTGCTAGGTCGACTTGGTTGCTCGCCAAATGCTCGACCATTCGACCGTGAGCCTCCGTGAGCAACGGCTGGCCCTGTAGCTTAGCCCGCGCCTCGCCGGCGACGACACTCTGGCCGAGTTGGTGAGAAATGTTACCAAGATGACAAAGCGAGCTGGAAACATGCGCCTCCTCGAGGGGCCCATAAAGTTCCGCGGTCTTACGACTGCGCACGACATCGATAAAATTCTGCATCAAGCGGTCCGTGCCCTTGAACTCTTTCAGTAAGCGCCCATTCAAATCGTAGGCGGAAGCAGTAAAATAGGAGTCACTGACGATGTAGCCGTGTTCGCAATCAATCACGTTGCCGATCGAGACTCCCCGATATTTATCCATCGCGGCGCCATCGGCCCCCGGCAAGCCGCGCACCTCAAAAATTAAGGGAGCCGTCGCATAATCGTGAATGACAATTTGGGTATTGGGCGTCTGGCCATCGTCAATATAACCCAGCCGACCGCCCACGCTGAGGGTGTGCCGCGGCAACCCAGCCTCGCCGAGGAACCAGCGCGCTATATCCATTTGGTGAATGCCTTGATTGCCAACGTCGCCATTGCCGTAGGCCCAGAACCAATGCCAGTCGTAATGCACGGGCCCATTTTTGGCCGAATTGCGCTGCGGCGCGATCAAAGGCGCCGGACCAGACCAGAGATCATAATTGATGTTGGCCGGGATGGCTTGTGGTCCCGTCACCTGGCCCAGGCTCGGGCGGCGCTTGTAACAAAAACCGCGTGCCGCAGTGACCTTGCCCAACTGACCTGACCGCACATAGGCGACTGCTTCAATGAGGCCCTCACTGGAACGAATCTGCGTGCCCGCTTGCACCACGCGCCGAGACTGATTGGCGGCAGCCACAAATTGTCGCCCCTCCCAGATATTGTGCGAAATCGGCTTCTCCATGTACACGTCCTTGCCCGCTTGGCAGGCCCAAATTCCCATGAGGGCATGCCAGTGGTTAGGCGTCGCCACCGAGATGACGTCAATATCGGGCGCCGCGAGTAACTCGCGAAAATCGGTGTAAGTTTTAATGCCCGCGCCTAACTCCTGCGCATTTTTTCTCAGGACCATAGCATCAACATCGCACAGGGCGACGACGCGTACGCCGGGAACGGCATTAAGGTTTTTTACGTGCGACCGGCCGCGGCCATTGAGCCCCACCACGGCTGCGCGGATCGTATGATTAGCGCCTACCACCTGACCCCATGAGCGGGCAGATAAGGCCGCGCCGGCGGCCGCGAGCGTGGTGGTTTTTAGAAAATTACGTCGAGTAAGAAAGTGCATAGGGTGGGATTTTAAAATTATTGGCCGGCCGCATATTCGGCGTAATGGGCAGCGACTTGTGCCTCGGTTTCATTACCGAGATGGAAATAAAAACGATAACGTAATGTTAAGTGGCCGCCAGCGGGGATGGTATAATCACCAAGATGAGGTTGATCTTTACGTCCCTCAAAATCGTGTTGGCCAAAAGGATTAGCCGCAAACAGACCGTAGCCCCGCGCCATCCACCAGGTAGGGTGACGCAAATTTTGCGGATGATCAAAGATGGCGACGCCATAAACTTTGCCGGCATGAGGAGCGTAAAAATCGCACCACGGCGCGCGTTGACCCCACGCGGCGGCATCGCGCGCCCCCGTCGCAGCGACAATGTGGCCATTACCGGGGAGCTGGCGCTTCTCGTACTGGTGCGGCAGCGTCATCCATTGCGCGAGCCGAATGGCCATCGTACCGTCTTTGTTGTCACCCAATAACAGCGGCGCATCCGGCAGGGCCTGCAACGTAACCTCGTAGTCGATAAATCTTCCCGACGCCGTGCCGTGAAAACGCAGCGTCCGCTCATCGCGACAAATTAACCGGCCATCGGGTGCCACCAAATGGTTTCGCGCGCGCAGCACACCGATCGCTCCACTGGTCGTCTCGACCAAACCGACCGACACGGTCCGCCCTTTTTCTTTGGGTGATTTACCCATATCGCCCCCAGCTTCATTCCAAAAATCAACCCCGTTGACCATGCTATGCGCAAACCACAAGGAGCGGTGCCATGGATGATCACGGTCCTCCCCCGGCGTTTGCTTCATGGGAAAATCGCGCGTCAGCCCCTGACCATCAACCGCAAGAATTGGATAACAATAGGGCCGCGAGGCCCCATCACCGTGGACGTATTCGGTGAAGAGCTGGCCCGCTATTTCTACCCGTACGCGATCGGGCAAAGCAGTCAGCGTTACCACTTGCGCCGGCTCGGCGCCCAACAAGCAGGCGGGCGATAAACTCAAGCCAGCCAATAACACAAGCAGGGGTAACCAGTGTTTCATCACCTCACGCAAATGTGCCGTGGCCTGCGCCGCAACGGCAAAGCACCGCAAGCGTTACAACTGCCTAGACCGCAATTCATGAGGGCCGTCCATTTTTTCGTGTTCAACAAGGCAATTCACAGGCAAATTCCTCTCGTATGATTATTGAGCGCCCAGGTCTGATCGTAGCCGACGGCTGGAAAGACTACCAATTGCTTGATTGTGGCCAAGGGATGAAACACGAGCAGTGGGGTCCTTATACTTTGGTGCGGCCCGATCCGCAGATTATTTGGCCGCGCCCGAGTAAACAGGCTCGCTGGGAAAATTGGGACGGCTTTTACCACCGCAGTGAAACCGGCGGCGGCAAATGGGAATTTCGCCAGAAATTACCCGAGCACTGGAGCATCAACTATGGCACCCTGACTTTTAAGATTCATCCCACCAGCTTTAAACATACCGGTCTTTTCCCAGAACAGGCCGTTAATTGGGACTGGTTTACTGCAAAAATTAAAGCGGCGCGCGCCGCCGGTCGCGAAGTCAACGTTCTCAATCTTTTTGGTTACACCGGGGCCGCCACGATCGCCGCCGCGGCCGCGGGCGCCAGTGTCTGCCACGTCGATGCGGCCGAAGGCATGGTTAAATGGTGCAAAGAAAATGCGGTGCTCTCCGGCCTCGCGGATGCGCCCATCCGCTACATTACGGATGATTGCCTCAAATTTGTCCGCCGCGAAATCAAACGGGGCCGCAAATATGATGCGATCATTATGGATCCGCCCACTTACGGACGGGGTAGCACGGGAGAAATGTGGAAGCTCGAGGATCATCTCTGGGAGTTGCTCAATGAGTGTAAACAAGTTCTCAGTGACCAACCGGTGTTCTTTCTGATCAACGCCTATACCGCTCGGCTTTCCCCCACCGTCGTCGTTAATCTACTCGCCGCCTTGCTGGCCGGTGCCGGCGGCCATCTTTCGGGGGGCGAAGTCGGGCTACCCGTTCAGCAAGATAAGAAAATTTTGCCGTGCGGCATCTTCGGCCGCTGGTCAGCCCAGTGAGCCCACCTTGCAAAATTGGGGTCGATGGTGGTGGCACTAAGACCGAGTGCATTCTGCTTAATGCGGAAGGGGCCATCATAGCCCAACACCTTGCGCCCGGTTGCAACCCTAGCCAAATTGGGCCGGCGTCCGCGCGGGCAATCTTAACCGAAGCCCTCGCCGCCCTATTGCTCAAAGCAAAAGCCGGCCAAGCCTCCCTTACCGTCACGAGTACATTACTTTGCATGGCGGGGAATCGAACTTTCTGGCGAGAAACTGCCGATACTTTAACTAACCTCGGTGTAATCACGACCTGCGATGATTCGCGGCCTGTCCTTGAACTTGCCACGCACGGCGCGCCGGGGCTCGCTCTCCACGCTGGCACCGGTTCTTTTATTGCCGCCCGCGCCCCCGATGGATCGATTCACTATGCCGGTGGCCTCGGCTGGAAATTGGGCGACCCCAGTAGCGGCTATGATCTCGGTCGCCGGGCGATCGCTTTAGCCATGCTGGAACTACAAAATCCACCGCCGGCCACTGGGCTTAAATATTCACCGCTCGTTACCGCCTTGCAGGCGCACACCGGATTAACGACGGCCTCTGATCACTCGCTTTTCTTTTATAACGATCCGGCGGCCAACGCCCAAATTGCCGCCTTCGCTCCGCTGGTTATCGCGCTAGCCACTCAAGATTGTGGACCTGCTCAACAAGTGCTCGCTGACTCCCTCACTGATCTCGCGCGCCAAGCTGATGCCGTGATTCACCAACTTTTCCCGCAACCGATTACTAAACTTCCTTGCGGTGTCAGTGGCCGCATCCTCAACAGCGTCCCCGCCAGCTTCGCCCTGCGTTCACTCGCGAGTAAACTTAATTGGCCGGTGGAATTACAATTTATCACGACCGCTCCGATCGAGGGCGTGCGGCAGATGCTGCTGGCTGGGCGCTAATTTCTTATCACCCTAATCGCATGTGGTGGCTCTATGCACTTCTTTCGGCGGGGTTCGCGGCCCTCACCGCTCTCTTGGCTAAAGTTGGCGTGCGCGGCGTCGATTCCCACGTGGCTACCGCTGTCCGAACAACCGTGGTGCTCGTCCTCGCCTGGGGCCTGGTTGCGCTGCAAGGTAATCTCAGCCTAGTCGCTGGCCTCTCGCGCACCTCCCTTTGGTTTTTATTTTTTTCCGGCGCCGCCACCGGAATTTCTTGGTTATTTTATTTCCGCGCCCTGCAACTCGGCCCCGTTTCGCTCGTCAGTGCGGTAGATAAACTGAGCTTAGTTTTCGTCCTACTTTTTGCTGTATTACTTTTTAAAGAGCCCCTCAGCCTGCGCGCGGCGGTAGGATGCGGCTTAATTTTGCTCGGCACCGCCCTGGTGGTGTGGCCGTGAACTCGCTCGCTGCCAGTTACTCGGTCCTCGAGGTAGCCGACTGGGGCAAGCGCCGCGCCCTCCACGAGCAGCGGGTGCGTGCGTGGACCGACCCGCACCAAGCCCGAACCGCGCGCGGTGAAAAACATCCGGTCTACGATTTTCTTTTCGAATACTATCGGTTTCGCGCCAGCTGGCTGCGGCGCTGGCATCCCGGACCTCACTTTGTACTCGCTGGTGCAACCGCGCAGGAATTTCTTCGCTGGCCAGAATATCACGCAGTCGAGGGCGGCGTAGCCCTCAACGCCGCCGCCCTCGAACCCCACCGACGCGAGAGCTTAACCTGGATGGTTAACCTGCTGCGGCTCACGGCGGAGCGGCCGCCCCAATTCGCCTGCTTCGGCCTCCACGAGTGGGCGATGGTGTACCGGCAGACCCCTGACGAAGTGCGGCACAATGCCTGGCCCTTGCGCTTTCCACCCAACGAACTCGCCCGCTTCGTCGAGGCTCAACCGATCTGCTGCTCCCATTACGATGCCTTCCGTTTTTTCACCACCCCTGCGCGGTCGCTGAATAAATTACAGCCGACGCGCGCGGAAACCTCGGGGTTTGAACAGCGGGGCTGTCTGCATGCGAATATGGATCTCTATAAATGGGCCTTTAAATTCGCCCCGTTTATCCCGAGCGAACTGATCGCTGACTGCTTTGCGCTCGCGCGCGACATCCGCGAAATCGATATGCGCGCCAGTCCCTACGACTTCGCGCCACTCGGTTTCCCCCCTATCCGCATTGAAACTCCGGATGGCCGGACCGAATACGAGACCCACCAACGTGATTTCGCCACCCGCAGCCAACCGCTGCGGGCGCGACTGATCGCAATAGGTGCATATTTGGCAGAAGCGAGTAGCCCGGCGCCTCGGTCAGTATAAAGTCACTCAATTTCGCCCCAGGCCCATTTGATCGGCCTGCTTCCATAAAAAAGGTGGAACTCGCTCAGCTATTTCTCTTTGGTTTATTTATAACCCCTGCCCCTCCCTCCCCATGAAGAATTGCTGGTATAAAATCCTCCTGCTGCTTGCCTGTTCTACCGCCGCCATTTGGGCGGCTAATACCTACACCATCGCCGTTATCCCTAAGGGCACGACGCATGAATTTTGGAAATCCATCCACGCCGGCGCGGAAAAGGCCAAGCTCGAGCTAGCCGCCCAAGGCATCACGGTAAATATTATCTGGAAAGGTCCGCTTAAGGAAGATGACCGCGAACAACAAATCCAGGTGGTGGAAAACTTCATTGGCCGCCATGTCGATGGGATCGTCCTTGCCCCACTCGATAATAAAGCCCTCGTCGCTCCGGTCGAGACCGCCGCGCGAGGCAAAATCCCCGTAGTCATCATCGACTCCGCGCTCTTGACCAAAGCCATCACCAGCTATGTATCCACCGACAACCGCGAGGGCGGCCGGATCGCAGCGCGCAACCTCGGCCGCCTCCTCGAGGGCAAGGGCAAGGTGATCATGCTCCGCCTCCAGGTCGGCTCCGCCAGCACCGAGGAGCGCGAGGAAGGATTTCTTGAGGTTATGAAAAAGGATTTCCCGGCTATTAACCTGCTCTCGACTGATCAGCACGCCGGCGCCACCCGCGATACGGCCAAGAGCGCCGCCGAAAATCTCCTGAGCCGTTTTGGGCGCGAAGTTACCGGCGTTTATGGCTGCAATGAATCGACCACCGCGGGACTCCTCCTCGCCCTCCGCGACGCTGGCCTCGCCGGTAAAGTAAAATTTGTAGGCTTCGACTCCGGCGAAACGCTCAACGCCGGACTCAAGGCTGGCCACATCGACGGTCTCGTCGTCCAGAATCCTCTCAATATGGGTTATCTCGGGGTCAAAACTGTTGTTGCTGCCCTACGCGGGGAAAAAGTGCCGGCCCAGATCGACACCGGGGTGGGCTTTGTGACCCTCGCTAACTTCGATGATCCCTCCATGGCGGACATCGTCCATCCGCCGCTCGATAAGTATCTGAAATGACTCCTGCTGTCCGGCTGCGCCTTACCGGCCTCCAGAAAAGCTTCGGCGCCACGCGCGCTCTCCGCAGCGTTTCACTCGCGATTGCCCCCGGCGAAGTCCACGCCCTGATCGGGGAAAATGGGGCGGGCAAAAGCACCTTAATGAAAATTCTCAGCGGCGCTCATGCCGCTGATGCCGGCACGATGGAGCTGAGCGGTCAGTCTTATCAGCCTGAAAACCCCCACGATGCCCGCCTCAAGGGCGTCGCGATGATCTATCAAGAGCTCAATCTCGCGCTCCACCTCACCGCGCAGGAAAATATTCTCCTCGGCGCCGAATCCACCCGCTGGGGCTGCGTCGATCAGGCAACTTCCCGCGCCCGCGCTCAAACCGCCCTGGAGCAATTAGGTCATGGCGGCCTCGCGCTTGATCAGAAAGCGGGAGATTTTTCGATCGCGGAACAACAGATTATCGAAATCGCCCGGGCGCTGCTGCTGCAACCGCAAGTCCTTATCATGGACGAACCGACGAGCAGCCTGACCCGAGCGGACACCGAAAAATTGTTCGCGACCATCAGCCGACTCCGCGCTCAAGGCGTCAGCATTATCTATATTAGTCATTTCCTCGAAGAGTGCAGCCGCATCGCGGATCGTTACACGGTTTTAAAAGATGGCGAGACCGTCGGCTCCGGCGCGATGAAAGACGCTAGCCTCGATCACCTCGTCACCTTAATGACCGGCCGCGAGGTCAAAGATCTTTATCCGCGCACCCCGCATCAGCCGGGCGCCGTCGTACTCGCCGTGAAGACGGCCGTACTGGCACGCTTTGCCGGAAGAAATATCTCCCCAGGACACGGTGCATCCGCCCAACCTACCTGTAGCTTGCAAGTGCGCGCCGGAGAAATTTTTGGTCTAGCCGGTCTCATCGGCGCCGGCCGCACTGATTTACTCCGAGCTATTTTTGGCCTCGAGGCGCTCACCCGCGGGGAGGTCTGTCTGATCGGGACGCCGGCCCATGCCGCCACGCCCCGCGACCGCTGGCAACAGGGCGTTGGGTTTTTGAGTGAAAATCGTAAAGAGGAAGGCCTGATGCTCAATCAATCCATCGCGGATAACTTAACGTTAACCAAAATGAATACCTTCGGCCGCGGCGGCTGGGTTCAGCAAAATCGACAACAACGCGCCGCTCAGCACTGGGTGGATGCTTTACACGTGAAATGCCGCGACTCGGGACAAACCATCAGCGAACTTTCCGGCGGCAATCAGCAAAAGGTCGCCCTCGCTCGCTTACTCGAACACCCCGCCCAAATCTTTCTGCTCGATGAGCCGACCCGGGGAATCGATGTGGGCAGCAAGGCGCAAATTTACCAACTCGTGAGCGAACTCGCGGCTGCCGGCAAAGCGGTGGTGATCGTTAGCTCCTACTTACCCGAGCTGCTCGGTCTCTGCGATACCATCGGGGTCATGTGCCGCGGCGAACTCACGGCCATCCGCCCCCGCGCCGACTGGAGTGAAACCGACATCATGCGCGCGGCCACTGGCAGCACGTAATCACTGCTGACTGAAGATACCGATCCCATTCCAGACCTTTTTTAACTGCCATGCACGCCACCTTAAAAACTATCCTCGCCAAGAGCGGCCCCTTCATCGGGCTCATTCTGGTTATTGCTTTTTTTTCTCTCCCAACGGAAACCCGAGAATATTTTCTGACCTATAATAATTTTAAGATTATTTTTACCCAAACGGTGATTGTCGCCATTGGGGCGCTCGGCATGACGATGATTATCGTCAGCGGCGGCATCGACCTATCCGTCGGCTCAACGATTGCTCTCACCAGTGTCGTCGGTGCCTTGCTGATTCAACATGGCTGGGGCCCCGTCTCGGTCCTCTTGGCCGTCATCGCTTCGGGTGGGCTAATCGGTCTACTTAACGGGTCAGCTATTGCGGGTCTGCGCATGACCCCCTTTATCATTACGCTCGGCACGCTCGGCGTAGCGCGCGGTTCGGCCAAGTGGTTAGCTGATAACCAAACGGTCAATTACGATAGCTCGCCGCTTAATAGTTGGATGACCACCGCCAACCCGTTCAGCCATACTTTGCCCACAGGTGTCTGGGTCGCCCTCATCCTAGCACTCCTCACTTCTCTCCTGCTTCGGCACACCGTCTTTGGGCGGCATATTTTTGCCCTGGGCTCAAATGAAGCTACCGCTCGTTTGTGCGGCATTGCGACCAAGCGGCTTAAAATTTCGATTTATGTACTCGCAGGCTGCTTTTTTGGCCTAGCGGGACTATTTCAACTCTCCCGCTTGCGCCAAGGTGACCCGACGGTCGCCGTCGGCCTCGAGCTGGATATTATTGCTGCCGTGATCATCGGCGGCGCGAGTCTCAGCGGTGGGGTTGGCACTATCTTAGGTTCTATGATCGGCGCTCTGATCATGGCCGTGCTTCGCAACGGCTCGCAACAGATGGGTTGGCCCACGTATTTTCAGGAAATTATTATCGGCTTGGTTATCATCGTCGCGGTGTTCCTCGATCGTTTGCGGCAAGGTCGCGCCGCGGCCTAAGCGAGTGACCCGCGCCGGACTCTTGCCCCGTTAAACTTCCGTCGCAATCTAAGCTACATGGACGAAACGCTTGATCCTCTCCGGGTGCGGACGCTGAAAAAACCCAGCTATCCGATTGGGGAGGAACTGCGTCATTATTTAAAAAAATTCCGCCGCGAGCGGGAATTGCCAGTTACGTACGAACGACTCCGCGACTTTCACGCCTCGGTGCCGCTGCTCGATACAGCCGGTCGTAACACCCTGTGGGAAACGGTGGCCTACCGCGCGGAAGATATGCCGGCGCTGAACGAGGGCTTGAAACTAATTTATGCCCTGCTCCGCGTGAATGGCGACTTTTCGGTCATGGAGCATCTTTACATCGACCGCGTAGATTTTTGCAGCTTTGGCAACTCCACGCCGTTTCGCATCCGGATCGTTAATGCTTACAACGACAATCAGGATTATTTTTATATTAAAAAGGCCGATGCTTCCCGCGTCTACGGGTTGGAGCTCGAACATCTCCTCTCCCCCAATCGGCTCAATTTTCTGACTCACCAATGCACGCTAGTGGAAGAGCACGTGGCGGGCATCCCAGCCGATACCTTTAGCGAGCGCTGGCTCGACCGCCCGGAATTAAAACCTATCCGCATTGCTAAAGAACTCGTGAAATTCAACGAGCGCTGCTTCATCCGCCTCTTAGGTGATATGCGCAGCTATAATTACGTCGTGGTGATCACGCCCGATTTCGAGGATTCGCAGATTCGTATCCGCGCGATGGATTTTGACCAACAAAGTTACAGTGGGAAAAAGAATTTTTACCTGCCGCAGTTTTTTAAAGAAAACGCAACCCTAGTTCGTTTCTGCGATAAACATATTCACCGCCAAACCGCCTTACAGTATCAGCGCGAAGAACAGTCGCTCATGTTACATCGGGCCGAACTCGCCACGGGTCGGCTCAACCCGCTGCTCGCGGTGATGGCGCATGATCCCATCGCCCCGCTTGAACACATCCAAACCCTGCGGGCCGGACTCGCGGAGCATTTCCAGTCAGACAGCTATCTCCGCTGCGAATCCATGGGCGCCCTCGTCCAAGAAAATCTCGCTTCGCTCCGCCGCACCATCGGCTCAGGCGACGATCGCTCGCCCCGCTTTAAATAAAGCCCTCGCTTAAAACGTGGCGGTTGTACCCTGCGGAATTAAGGTCTTATCGTGGGCAGTACGCCCCCTGAAGGCCAAGCGGCAGCGGCTAGCCAAAGATTGAGCCCCAAGAAAATTAACGCGGGCAGCGTTGCCATCAACGAGTCGCGAATTCGCCAACGCACGAGCACCGCAAAAAACATCATCCCGCTAAGTCCGGCCGCGGCCGCAAATAAAAGCACTGGATAGAAATAGCCCGCGCTAAGACCAAGGCTGGCGAGCAGTTGCAGCGCGCCGGTCACACGGCGCCAACGCGCCATGCCGTAACGCTCAAATTCTAAGACCATCCGACTCGATCGCCAGCAGCTGAGCCCGTACCAGCCGAAGGAGATAATAGAAATTCCTTGGGCGAGGTTAATTAAAAAATGCACTTTGCTTTTTAGGTCAGGCGGTTGCTCACTATGTCCCATGGGTAAATTCTAATCTTCGCCAAATGCAAACTATCACCTCTATTCTCCAAGTTGTCATCGCGCTCGGCTTATTTAACGTCTGGCTCTTGCGCTTCTCCCGGTCGACTCCGTACCGCGGTGGCGCCGCCGGGACGATGCCCGAAGAGTTTTTGGCGTACGGCCTCCCGAGGTGGTCCACCTATTTGGTCGGATTCTTAAAACTTGGCGCCGGCCTAGCCCTGATCATCGGACTATGGCATCCCCACTGGGTGCTGCCCGCCGCGCTCTTGATCGCCGGCCTCATGGTGGGAGCAATTTTTATGCATTTCAAAATCCGCGATCCGCTTAAAAAGAATTTACCCGCCTTGGTGATGCTCATTCTAAGCGTCAGCCTGTCTTGGCTAACCGCGACTTGATGCCCAACGCCGGCGGCAGCCGGCCAAGCGCCCCAAAGGCAGCATAGCCGACCGCCCACCTTTCACTGCGTGGCCGCAGCGAGGGCTTGGTCGAGGTCGGCGATGATATCGGCGATATTTTCCAGCCCGATACTCAGGCGCACGAGGTCGGCGGTTATCCCGCCGGCAATTTGGGCCGACTCGCTGAGCTGACTGTGCGTCGTGGTCGCGCTATGAATCGCGAGACTGCGCGCATCACCGACATTAGCCACGTGCGAAAAAAGTTTGAGGTAATCGATAAATTTCTGGCCGGCTGACTTCCCGCCCTTGATGCCGAATACCACCATGCCGCCCCCTTTCCCCGCGAGGTAACGCTGATTTTTGGCGTACTCGGGATCATTTTTTAATCCGGGATAGCGCACCCAGGTAACCCCAGCGTGTGACTGCAAATGCCGCGCAACCGCGAGTGAATTACTGCAATGACGCTCCATGCGCAGCGGCAAAGTCTCAATCCCCTGCAGGAAGAGCCACGCGTTATCGGGCGCTATACATGCCCCCAGATTACGCAGCGGCACCGTCCGCATCCGCAGAATATAAGCGAGCGGGGCTAAACCCGCGGGAAGATCGTGACCCCAGCGCAAACCATGATAGGAGGCGTCCGGTTGATCAAAGAGCGGATGTTTACCTCCCGCCCAGTTAAATTTTCCGCTGTCCACCACCACGCCGCCGAGGCCCGTGCCGTGACCGCCAAACCACTTAGTCAACGAATGCACCACGATATCAGCGCCATGCTCCAGCGGTCGTGTCAGATAGGGCGTGCTGAATGTGCTATCGACGATGAGCGGGAGGCCGTGCGCGTGGGCGATATCGGCCACCGCTTTTAAATCCGTCACTTCCAACGCCGGATTGCTGACCGTCTCGCAAAAGAGGGCGCGAGTTTTGCCATCGATGGCTTTAGCATAATTGGCCGGATCGTTTGAATCCACAAACCGCACCGTAATACCTAAGGCGGGTAAAATATTAGCGAATTGCGTGTATGTGCCGCCGTAAAGATTGCGCGCCGATACAATATTATCTCCGGCCTGCGCCAAATTGATGATCGCGTAGAATACCGCGCTCGTTCCAGAAGCCAGCCCAAGACCCGCCATCGGATGAGCCCCCTCTAACAAGCAGACGCGCTTCTCGAGCACATCGGTCGTTGGGTTCATCAAACGCGTGTAAATATTCCCCAGCTCCTTTAACGCGAAAAGGTTGGCGGCGTGTTCGGTGTTTTTGAAAACAAACGCCGTGGTCCGATAAATCGGCACCGCACAAGCCCCCGTAGTCGGATCAGCGACTTGACCACCATGCAGACAAAGGGTTTCGAATTTCATGAGGAGCGCGGAGTTGGATTTTTTGCCGAAAAAGATCGATAAAGTAGTCTCAGAGCCCGGCGGGCAAAACTCTCTAGCGATTCTTACTATATATCTTTACTCATGATAACATTAAATCAAATCAATAATATTTTGTCCTTGATAATGCCAATAGGTAATATGCAAAATGCTTATTGATAGCATTTTAAAATTTATTAACGGGAAGCTATTTTACGTCATAGGACCAAGGCGCCCCCACGCACTAGCATTAATTAGCCCCGATTAATTGAATAGCCGACGCCCGCATAAGCCTTTGGGGCGCTATTCAATCCGGCCCTCGTCGAACTCCATCAGATCGACGACGCTGGTAATCTGGTCCACGCGATCAGCACAACCCATATTGGTGAGCGCTTCCTTGAGAAATTCCCGGCCACTGGGCGTCATGCCTTTTTGCACGTAATTACGGTTCCATTTAGCGACGCGGAGATCGCCTGGTAGCAGTTCTTTTAACTGCGCCTCTATTTCAGCCTCCGTCGTTGAGGTTAGAACAATTTTTTCCACGGCGGCCGGATCGATCCCCAAATGCAGGCAGAGGAAACGGTCCATCCCCCGTTTAAAATTTTTCGCATAACTCGCCGGCAGAGCGCCATGCTCCTTGATATACTTACACTTGGCGAGAAAGCGGGGCAAATGCAGGAGCCCAGTCGCCGCATGCGGCTGATAAGCCGACGGCAAACTACGCAACACTTCGCCGGAAGAGCCAGGCATGGGTTGGGCTAACATCGCGACCACAATCGAATGCAGGGAAGCCTCCATGGCAAGCCGCGCCTCACGCGCGGAGCCCAGACTTGCTCGTTAACTAAATAAAGTAAAAGTGGCCGCAGCATGCAAAAGCTCTCTTTCGATAAACGGCGCATTAAATTTCTTTTTTTAGAAGGCGTCCACGCTCAGGCCACGACCGCGCTGGCCCAAGCGGGTTACACCGCCGTCCGTAACCTGCCCAAATCGCTGACCGACGATGCGCTCAAAGCCGCCCTCAAGGACGTGCACTTTCTCGGCATCCGTTCGCGGACCGAATTAACAGATGAAATTCTCGCCGCCGCACCTAAACTTACCGCGATTGGCTGTTTTTGCATCGGTACAAATCAAGTCGATCTCGCCGCTGCCGCCAAACGCGGCATCCCCGTCTTCAACGCCCCTTACTCTAATACCCGCAGCGTCGCCGAATTAGTGCTCGGGGAGATCATCATGCTCCTGCGCGGCATTCCGGAAAAAAATGCCCTGGTCCATCGCGGCGGTTGGACCAAGAGCGCCGCAGGCAGCGTGGAAGTGCGGGGCAAGACACTCGGGATTGTCGGCTACGGCCACATCGGCACCCAACTGGGAGTGCTCGCCGAACATCTCGGGATGCGGGTGCTGTATTATGATATTGTGGGTAAACTCCCTCTGGGAAACGCCCGCCCGGTCCCAAAACTCGCCCGCCTGCTGGCGGAAAGCGATATCGTCTCGCTGCACGTGCCGGAAACGGCCGCCACTAAAAATCTCATCGGCCGCGCTCAGCTTGCCCTGATGAAAAAAGGGTCCCACCTGATCAACGCGGCCCGCGGAACCATCGTAGATATTCCGGCACTCGCTGCAGCCTTGGAGAATGATCAGCTCGCCGGCGCCGCCCTCGATGTTTTTCCGGTCGAGCCAACGGGTAATGACGAGGAGTTCCTGTCCCCACTACGAAAATTTGATAACGTAATTCTCACCCCGCATATTGGTGGTTCCACCATCGAAGCGCAGGCTAACATCGGCACGGAAGTAGCAGAAAAAATAATCCGCTATTCAGACAACGGGTCCACGATGACGGCGGTTAATTTTCCAGAGGTTAATCTGCCCGAACATGCGGGCACCGGTAAAACCCGCCTACTACATATCCACCGGAATATTCCTGGGGTGCTGGCGCACATCAACGAGCGCTTCAGTCGGCATAAAGTAAATATCTCCGGCCAATATCTGCAAACAACCGAGCATATTGGTTACTGTGTGATGGATGTGGACACCGCCGCCGGCAAAATCGCGATTGATGAGCTGCAAAGTGTTCCCGGCACCCTGCGCGCGCGGATTCTTTATTAAGCAAGCCGACCCCCCAAAGCAAAACGCCGGACTCCCATGAGTCCGGCGCCGGCTTAAGGCAAAATCAGGGTCTTAGAAGAAGCGCACGGGCTTAGCGGCCATGCGCTCATGCTCTTCGGGTGAGCAACCGGCATTGGTGGGAACGGTTAAGGGCGCCCCCCCGGCGTTCACCAAATTGTTGGCTAGCATATAATTTTCAACTTCCTCCCCAGAAATATCCGCGAGCATCACCCCATCAATCTCGACACAGGGCGATAGCGGTTGGCCAGACTTACGCACCATTTCCTCGTAATTGGCCCGCTGGTTAATAATGTCGATATCCTCAAAGGCCAGCTGGTGTTTGGCCATAATAGCGCGAATGCCGTTGGACCAGCCGCATTGAGGTTTGAGATAGGCTTTGATTTTCATAAGGTCGTCGAGATGTTGAGACAGCACAACTTATGCGTCAGCCGTGCTACTTCAACTTAAACTTTCTTCCTTTCGCTCGTGTCACCCGCCTTCCCTCTTCTCGCTCCCGCGCAAGCTTCCGAATTTGCGCAGCTTGGTCTCCGGAATATTTGCCGTGAATACCCCCACCTTCTCCAGCACGTCCTAAATGGACCTGAAGATGTGCGGGCGCCCCGCGCGCTCCATCCTGCATTTTACGGCAGCTATGACTGGCACTCTTGTGTGCACCAACACTGCATGCTGGCCCGCCTCGCGCGCCTTTTCCCCCAGCTCCCGGAACGGGCAGAAATTGACCGAGTCCTGCACGCACACCTGACCGCCGAGAATCTAGCGGTGGAGACCGCCTATTTTCGTTCCCCGGGCCGAGGATTTTTCGAGCGACCCTATGGCTGGGCTTGGTTATTAAAATTAGCCGAGGAATTATTCCATTATGATCCCAAGCTTGCGCAAAACCTCGCGCCGCTCGTCGCGGTTATGCGTGAGGGGCTACTCACCTACCTGAATTCCCTCACCCACCCCGTCCGACACGGTGTGCACAACAACACGGCCTTCGCGGTTAAACTCACCATCGACTACACGCGCGCGGCGGACGATCAAGAGCTCAAACTTTTTTGCACGAGCCGCATGGCCTATTGGTTTGGTCATGATGCCAACTACTCCGCCCAATGGGAACCCTCCGGCGAAGACTTTCTCTCTCCCGCGCTCACCGAAGCAGAAGTGATGGCTTCGGTGCTGCCCCCAGAAAATTTTAGCCGCTGGCTTGGGCGCTTTTTGCCCAATCTCCACACGGGAGAACCGGTCCGTCTATTTACCCCCGTCCGCGTGAGCAATCCAAACGATCCGAAAATTGCTCACCTCATCGGTCTTAATTTAAATCGCGCCTGGTGCTGGCGCCGCATCGCCCTGGCCTTACCTGAATCTGATCCCCGCCAAAATCGCGCGCGCGAAGCCGCTAGTCGCCATTTGGAAGCAGCCATTCCCTTACTCAGCCCGGAGGATTTCAACCGCGCCCACTGGTTGGCTTCCTTTGCGGTTTATGCCCTGACGGAATAATTTTCGGCTAGCGCGCTAGGCGGCCCTGCCACCATCCGGCGCAGGGCGAAAAACTCCCTTGGAATTACGCGGTCAGCCTATTTTTCATGGCCCTAGCCGCTGACCTTGCTTGCGCGTTCAATAAACCAGCCGCTACCGCCATTTGAAGCACCTCAGGCCTAATTTTAGGCCTTTTCTCACTCACTCCACGCTTGCCGAATTACGCTAGGCGCACACCGTGAAAATAACTTTTAAACCATAACCTCTCCCATGTCCAAAGCCGATAAATCCAAGTCCACCGAATCCCGCCTCGCCCCCGCCGAAAAATCTGCCAACGCCGCCCGCGAAAAAAATATCGATCTCGCGCTCTCCTCAATCACCAAACAATTCGGCGAAGGCTCCATCATGCGTCTCGGCAGCAACGCCAAGATGAAGGTCGACACGCTTTCAACCGGTTCCCTCGCCATCGACCTCATGCTCGGCGTCGGCGGCCTGCCCCGCGGACGCATCATCGAAATCTATGGACCAGAATCCTCCGGTAAAACCACCTTTTGCTTAAGCGTTATTGCCGAAGCCCAGCGGCAAGGTGGCCTCGCCGCTTTTATCGACGTCGAACATGCCCTTGACCCCAAATATGCCCGCGTCGTTGGCGTCAGTCTCGACGACCTCCTCGTCTCCCAACCCGATTCGGGCGAAGACGCGCTCAACATCATGGAGACGCTCATTCGTTCAAACTCCATTGATGTGATCATTCTCGACTCAGTCGCGGCCCTGATCACGAAGGCCGAACTTGATGGCCAAATGGGCGACATGACCATGGGCAGCCAAGCCCGCCTGATGTCGCAAGCCATGCGCCGCCTCACCGCGGTCGTGAGCAAGACGAATTGCGTCTGTATTTTCACCAATCAAATCCGCGAAAAAATTGGCGTAATGTTTGGGAGCCCAGAGACCACTTCCGGCGGTCGCGCGCTTAAATTCTTCGCTTCCGTTCGTCTCGATATTCGCCGCAAAGATCAGCTCAAGACGCCGGAGGGTAAAGTCATTGGCAATCGCACAAAGTTGAAGGCCGTTAAAAACAAAGTTGCCCCGCCATTTACTGAGGTAGAATTCGATATTATGTACGACGAAGGCATTTCTGCGAGCGGTTCACTCGTTGATCTCGGCATCGAGCACAAGGTCCTAGAAAAGAAAGGCGCGTGGATCGCGTACAATGGTGACTTAGTCGGTCAAGGTCGCGAAGCCGCCAAAGAAGCGCTCCGAACCAATCCCGATCTCGCCGCCAAAGTGAAGGCCGGCATTCTCGAAAAAGTTAAAGGTGGAGCCGTCGCTACGGTTGGAACGCCCGAGTAATCGTCGTGGTGCGCTTAGTTGAGCTGAACCTATCCTTGCGCCCATTATCGGCCTACCGAACCGCCGTCATTCTCATGGTGACGGCGGTTGTTTTAGCCGCCAAGCCAACCATCAGCCAGCCAGCCGCAGAAGATGCGGCCCCGGTCTTGCTCTCAACTAAGAGCCGTCCACCAGCTTGGAAGACGCTCTCCGAACTGCAGCATATTGCCGCGCAGGGCAACCCCGCCGCCTGTTTTGAGCTAGGCGTGCGGCTGCTGGAAGCTGACGGCGTTGCGCAAGATACGGCTCAGGCGATCGCGCTATTTACCCAAGCCGCTCAGGGCGGAGTCACTGATGCTACCTTTCGGCTCGGAAAAATTTATCACGACGGACTCGGGGTGCCCGTCGATTACCCCCGCGCACTCGACTATTACACGATCGCGGCCCAAGCCGGCGTGATGGAAGCCCAGCATAATATCGGAGCCATGTTAGCCAGCGCGCGCGGGGTGAAACGCGATCTCGTTGAGAGCCTGACCTGGTTATTGATCGCCAATAAATTTGGCGACACCTCGGGCGCCGCCGCGCAAGTGCGCACCCGCTTAGCCCAACGCCCGAAGGACATTACCGCCGCCGAGGCGCGCGCCGCTGAACTGCTCAAGGATCTCAAGCAGGCGACCGTTCAGGCTATGCTCTTGGTCAAAAATCCTGACGTCGGGTCGCCCTCTCCGGCTAAAACTCCCGCGGTAATTTTAGCCCCCAGTCCCCTGACTAATATCGCTCCGCCTAAAATTGAGTCGCCCGATTTATTTAAGATTTCTTTGCCGCCCATGCCCATCGAGCCCGGCGCGCCCAAAAAATAATCCGAAGATAATTGATCGATCCGCGGCAGCGGCAAGCCCACCGAAATCTTGGGCCGAAGGTTCGCGGCGCCGCCGGAGCTCTCTCCTTTAATTTCGCCGCGCGACCGGCTTTTTTGTTTTGGCGACCAATAGTTCAGCAGCATTAAGGATCAGCTCAGCGGAATGCCGTGATTATAACTGGCAGTGGCGCGCGGGCATTTTTTGACTAGGCTGTGCGGATGATTCATTATTTACGGCGCGAACAATTTATTGCCGCGCCACCGGCGACGGTCTGGGCTTATTTTGCGACGCCCAAAAATCTTAACGAACTGACGCCGTCCAGCGTGCGCTTTCAAATTATCGGTCAAGTTCCGACCACGATGTATGCTGGCCAAATTATCACCTATCGCATTTCGCCGCTGCCCGGCCTGTGGTTAAATTGGATCACGGAGATTAGTGACGTCCAAGCCGGGCTAAGCTTTGTCGATATCCAGCGGAAGGGACCCTACAAATTATGGCACCATGAACATCGCTTCGTTCCTGAGGCGGGTGGCGTGCGCATGTTTGATGCAGTAACTTACGCGGTTGGCTGGGGTCCCGCCGGTTGGTTAGCTGAAAAATTATGGGTTAAGCGTCAGCTCAAACAGATTTTTGATTATCGCGCAGAACAAGTGGCGAAGATTTTCCCCGAAAAAAAGTAGCGCACCGACCCGTGCTTTCACTTTGCCTTCGCCGCGACGTTCGCTTGCGTCAGGCGAATGTTAGTTCCTTCGGATACCATAGCGGCGCTCGCGACGCCCGTCGGCACCTCGGCGCTGGCGCTCATCCGCGCGAGCGGCCCCGCGGCGCGCTTGCTCGTGCCCGCACTATTTGCGCGAGCTCCCCTGCCCCGCACCGCGCAGCACGCTGACTACCGCGACCGGCAAGGAACTTTAATTGATGATGTGCTGTTCACTTTTTTTGCGGGCCCCAATTCATTTACCGGCGAAGATTGTTTGGAGATTTCGTGTCACGGAAATCCCTTCATCGCCCAAAAGATCTTGGCTGATCTTCTCGCGCGGGGTTGTCGTTCCGCCGATCCGGGCGAATTTAGTAAACGCGCCTTTCTCAGCGGGCGCCTGGATTTAAGCCAAGCCGAAGCGGTGATGGATCTCATCCATGCCCGCAGTGATCAAGCTCTCGCCGCCGCTAATCAACAATTACGCGGCTCTCTTGGTCGTTACATGGCCGAGCTCACCACGCGCCTGATAAAAACCCTTGCTCACATTGAAGCTTATATCGATTTTCCGGACGAGGACCTACCCGAAGAAAATAGGCAAAATATTGATAGAGATATAGATATATTGATAAAGGCTACCGCCAGGTTATTGACTACGAGCCATTACGGAGCCCTGCTTAGGGCAGGCATTAAGACGGTTATTTTGGGTGAACCCAATGCGGGCAAGAGCAGCCTGTTGAATTGCTTAGTCGGACGTGAGCGAGCCTTGGTTAGTGCAGAGCCTGGGACGACCCGCGATTACCTCGAAGAGCTCATCGTCATTGGACCCTACTGGCTGAGGCTGATTGATACCGCTGGGCTTAACCCCACCCCGGCGCCACTCGAGCAACGCGGCATTGATAAATCCCTCGAGCAAGCAACTCACGCCGACCTGTTTTTATGGGTTATCGACGCCACCCACCCGCGACCAGACCTGCCCAGTGATTTTAGCCGACTCCTCACGACTCAAAACACCCTCGTGGTGTATAATAAATGTGATCTGCCGGTAGTCGCTCAGAGCCCCCTGCCCCAGCCCTTCCAGAGCGTAAATTTTTCAACCATTAGGGCAGAAGGTCTAGCCGAGCTTCAGGCTGCCCTCGTCAATATGAGTGCATCATTTCAGGTAAAGGTCGGCTCTGAAGTAATTGCGATCAACGCGAGACACACCCAAGCGTTGGAACAGGCGCAAGACTGCCTCCAGTCAGCCAAGTTGAAATTAGCTCAGAACATAGCAAGCGAACTATTATCAAGCGACTTAAGATCTGCCCTAGAATCATTTGCGCAAATATCAGGGAAAATAGACCACGAAAGAATACTTGATGAATTATTTGCTTCATTCTGCATAGGAAAGTAATATGACATCAAAATATATACTTTGATGCAAAATTTTAAATTGTGATATACGATAAAAATCTCTTTGACGTAATCGTCTGCGGCGCTGGGCACGCGGGAGTGGAGGCGAGTCTGGCGGCGGCGCGAATGGGGGCCTCTACCCTCTTGCTCACGGGAAATATCGATACGATTGCCCAAATGAGCTGTAATCCAGCCATTGGCGGGCAAGCTAAGGGCCAGATGGTGAGGGAAATTGATGCCCTCGGCGGAGAAATGGCCATTAATACCGACGTGACGGCGATCCAGTTTCGGTTGCTCAATGAATCCAAAGGTCCGGCAGTCCGTTCACCGCGAGCGCAATGCGATAAAAAGACTTATCAATTTCGTCTCAAACACACCCTCGAGTTACAAAAAAACCTGCAGATCTTTCAGGCGACGGTTACTGGCCTAATTTACAAAAACGGGCGAGTAATTGGCTGCCAAACCAACCTGGATATTGAGTTTATGGGCCGCACGGTGGTCGTAACTACAGGCACTTTTTTACGCGGACTGATGCATGTCGGCCAAAACAAGAATGAAGGTGGGCGGCTAGGGGACTTTAGCGCCAAAACCCTCTCGGCAAGCCTGCTGGAAGCCGGTATTGAGCTGCAGCGGCTTAAAACAGGCACACCTCCGCGGCTATTAGGGCGCAGTATCAACTTTACTGGGCTCCAAGAACAAAAAGGGGATGCGCAACCGACCCTGTTTGCATTCCACGACACTCGCGACCCCGAGGACTTGTTCCACGTGGAACAGACCGGTGAGCGCCGACTGGGCTGGAGCCCTGGCAGCGAGCAGGCATCGTGCTGGATGACTTACACGACTCCAGCCTCGGAGAAGATCGTGCGTGATAATCTGCATAGATCAGCCATGTATTCGGGCGAAATTGAGGGGGTGGGCCCGCGCTATTGCCCGAGCATCGAGGATAAATTTGTGCGATTCGCGGATAAACCCCGTCACTTACTCTTTTTGGAGCCGGAGGGGAGAAGCACGAATGAATATTACATTAATGGCCTATCCACGAGCCTGCCATTTGAGGTGCAACTTGATCTCGTGCACAGCATCCCCGGGCTAGAACAGGCCGTCCTGCTGCGGCCGGCCTATGCGGTGGAATATGATTTCGCGCCGCCCACCCAACTCTTTCCATCCCTGGAATCGCGCAAGGCCGAAAATCTTTTTTTAGCCGGTCAGATCAACGGCACCTCTGGCTACGAAGAAGCCGCCGCCCAGGGGCTGATCGCTGGGGTCAATGCGGTCCTAAAGGTGAGGGGGGAAGATCCTCTGATTATACAACGCCACGAAGGCTATATTGGGGTACTCATCGATGACTTGGTCACCAAAGGAACCATCGAACCATACCGCATGTTTACGAGTCGCGCCGAGCATCGTTTACTCTTTAACCACGGCAGCGCTGAATTGCGTCTGGTCGAACATGCGAAATCATATAAACTAATTTCTAACAATAGGATAAGAAATATTTTACATAAATTAAACCGGGTGCACTATTGGCAAAATTATCTTGAAAACACCCGATCAGGCGCGGGGAGGTGGGCGGAGGGAATCCGTCGTGATAAAGAGGTAGCAATTCTGCCTGCAGACCTGACGGCGGAGACCGCAGAAATTCGGGAGGAGGTGCTCTACCGCGTGATTTACGCTGGCTATCTAGAACGTGAGTTACGCCAAGTTGAGAAACTCAAGCACGTCGAAAAAATCCGCATCCCGCTTGCGCTGGATTATGCCGCTATTCCGAGCATGAGGCGAGAAAGCGCCCTAAAATTGGCCCAGTTTCGTCCTCAAAACCTAGGCCAAGCGAGTCGGATTAGCGGGGTAAACCCTGCTGATATCAGCATTCTCATGATTCAAATCGCGGCCCAACGTCGAGCGGCTGAACAATCGTGAGCCCGACGCTCGTAACTATCTCCCTAGGTTAATTTTACCAAAACAAGACCCGTGCCTATTAAGCCAGCATTTGTAGAGCTAATGGCGCAGCGGCGCGCCGATCTAAGCGCTAAACTCACCGCAATTTTTCCCGCCCCGCGAGCGATTGTCTGGGA